>CAUJIN010000025.1 GCA_963205495.1 Pseudomonadota bacterium | reverse complement strand
ACCGAGGCCCTCGGGCCGGCGGCCTTCATCGGCCGCGCGCGCGTGGTGCCGCTGCGCAACACGGGCGCGGCGATCTCGCCGTTCAACGCCTTCCTGATCCTGCAGGGCATCGAGACCTTCACCCTGCGCATGGAGCGCATCTGCCGGAACACCCTGAAGGTGGCGCAGTACCTCAAGAACCACGCCAAGGTGTCGTGGGTGAACTACGCCGGCCTGCCCGACCACCCCGAGCACGCGCTGGCGCGGAAGTACCTCAAGGGCCAGGGCTCGGGCCTGTTCACCTTCGGCCTGCCCGGCGGGCGCGCGGCCGGCGAGAAGTTCCTCGATGCGCTCAAGCTCTTCCTGCGCCTGGTGAACATCGGCGACACCCGCTCGCTCGCCACCCACCCGGCCTCGACCACCCACCGCCAGCTCTCGCCCGAGGAACTGGCCAAGGCCGGCGTCACCGAGGACACCGTGCGCCTGTGCGTGGGCATCGAGCACATCGATGACCTCATCGCCGATCTGGAGCAGGCGCTGGCACAGGTTTGAGGCCTGTCCCCGGCGGGTCGGCATGCGGCCCGCCGGCAGGCGGCGTCCCTTGTTGCAAAGCGCCCCTCTCACCGCGTGAGACAGGCGAGTGGCACACTGATCCGCCGCTCCCGTTGCGAGATCGCCATGACGTCCCTCGAAGCCATCCGCTCCCGCGCCGATCCGGCGCTTTCGCAAGGCCCTTATTTGATGCTTTGTGAGGCGCTGCATCAGTTATCTGGCCTTGACACGGCGGAGCTGCACATGTACAAATAAATGTACAATTGAGGTCAACAACCCATGGATGCAATCACATACAGCGCCGCCCGCGCAAAGCTGGCCGACACCATGGATCGGGTGTGCGACGACCACGAGCCTATCATCATCACCCGCAACGGGCAGCAGGCTGTTGTGATGATGGCGCTCGAGGATTTCAAAGCCTTGGAGGAGACGTCCTACTTGCTACGCAGCCCCAGGAATGCGCAGCGGCTCTTGGAGAGCATTGCGGCGCTTGAGTCCGGCAAAGGGCTGGTGCGGGACATTGCCGAGTGAATCTCGTCTTCTCTGAGCGGGCATGGGAAGACTACTTGTTCTGGCAGAAGACAGACAAGAAGATGGTGCAGAGGGTAAATGCACTGATCAAGGAAATCGTGAGATCGCCATGCGAAGGTACGGGTAAACCGGAGCCACTCAAGCATGCGCTGTCGGGCTATTGGTCACGGCGGATCAATGATGAGCACCGGATTGTGTACAAGGTCGCTGATGGCTCGCTGCTCATCGCTCAGCTGCGATATCACTACTGAGGCACCAAACACCCGAGGCAAGCCGCGAATCCCGCTTCTGCTGAATCATCCTCCATCCTTCTTGCCATCGACCTGGCCAAGGACGTGTTCTAGCAGGCCTTTGCAGATGCCTCCGGGCGGATCGTCGAGCGAAAGCGCCTCAAGCGTGAGACGTTCGCGCGCTGCCGGGGAATCGGCCGCCGCTTCGCATCGTGATGGAAGCCTGCGGTTCCGCTCACACCTGGGCGCGGCGCTTTGCTCGGCTCGGGCATGAGGTCACGCTGCTGCCGGCGCAGCATTTGCACCCGTATGAGACCGCATGTTCGCGTGTCGTGCAGAGATGTTTTGCCGTGCGCGCGCGGCTTCAGTCCGCCAATCCCAGCCGTTTGCGCTCCAGGCGATCGAGGAACTCGGCCATGATGCGGCGGTACAGGTCTTCGCCCAGATAGAGGTCTTCCACGCCGGCGTCGATGGAGGGGTTGTCGTTGACTTCGATCACCACGGTGCGTTTGCCGTCGCTCTTGATGTCCACGCCGTAGAGTCCGTCGCCGATGGGCGCGGTGGCCTTCTGCGCGAGTTTCACCACCGCGGCCGGAGCGTCGCGCACGGGCAGGGTCTTGAAACCGCCGCCGCGCGGCTGGCCCTTGGCGCTGCCGTGGGCGTGGTCGTAGATCTGCCAATGGCCGCGAGACATGAAGTACTGGCAGGCGTAGAGCGGCTGGCCGTTGAGCACACCGATGCGCCAGTCGAATTCGGTGTACATGAATTCCTGCGCGATCAGCAGGGCGCTGTGCTGGAAGAGCTGGGCGGCGGCGGTGCGCAGCGCGGCTTCATCGGCGACCTTGACCACGCCGCGCGAGAAGGAGCCGTCGGGAATCTTCAGCACCAGCGGGTAGCCCAGAGTTTCTCCCAGGCCGGCGAGCTGGGCGTCGTTGTCGCGAAACACGACTTCGGTGCGCGGGGTGGCGAGCTTCTTCGCGTGCAGCAGGTCGTTGAGATAGATCTTGTTGGTGCAGCGCAGGATCGACACCGGATCGTCGATCACCACCATGCCCTCGCGCTCGGCGCGGTGGGCGAAGCGGTAGGTGTGGTTGTCGAGCGAAGTGGTTTCGCGGATGAACAGACCGTCGTATTCGGGCAGGCGCGAGTAATCGGCGCGGGTGATCGGATCGACTTCAATGCCCAGTGCCTTGCCGGCGTCGATGAAGTTGCGCAGCGCGCGCTTGTTCGAAGGCGGCATGAGCTCGGCGGGATCGTGCAGCATCGCGATCTCGTAGCGGAAGCGTTTGCGCGCGCGCGGCTTGCGCCAGATCTTGCGCGAAAAGACGTCCAGCCCGGCGGCGAACACGTCTTCCTGTTCCGGATCCAGGGAGGTGAGGCTGGCCGGCTTGATCGCGCTGATCTGCCAGACCCGTTCGCGCTCGAACTCGATGCGCAGGATCGGGCAGGGAAAGGCCTCGAATACCTGGCGCGCCAGCTCGGCCAGCGGCTCGTGCCGGGTGTGGCCGAAGTAGACGCCGATGCTGAAGGCGGTGGAGTCCTTGCGGTCGCGCAGATACTTCCCGAGGCGCTGGTTGAGGTCGTCGAGGTCGAAGCCGTAGAGCGAGCGCCGACGCAGGTCGTTGAGGGTGCGAACCGAGGGAATCACGCGGTGCCCGCGCGCCTCGGCCAGCAGCGAGACGTAGTAGCCCACGCCCAGATACTTGTAGCTGCTGCACAGGTTGATGACCTGCACGCGGTCGTTGCTGCCGGCCGCGTCTTCGTTGCGGAGGTAGTCGTTGGCGGAAACGACGTCTTCGGAGGGGTAGTACGAGCCCCAGTCGGAGGGCTTTTCGACGACGATGACGAGGCGGCTCATGGCGGGCCCGGGAGCGCACGGAGGGCGCGGAATGGGGCGGATTCTGACAGAATCATGCGGCCGCGATGAGGCGGTCTGGCAGGCAGTTGCGTCGCGTTCATGGCTCCCGAAAAACCCGGCGTCGCCCTGCGCGATGCGCGCTCCTGCGATCTCGAACGGCTGCTGGCGCTGGAGGCGATGTTTCCCGGCGATCGGCTTTCGGCGCGCCAGTTTCGTCGGCATCTTTCCTCTCCCACCGCGCGCCTGCGGGTGGCCGAATTCGACGGCGCGCTGGCCGGCTACGCGCTGCTGTTCGTGCGCC
Source organism: Pseudomonadota bacterium (assembly GCA_963205495.1). Classification (GTDB taxonomy): domain Bacteria; phylum Pseudomonadota; class Gammaproteobacteria; order Xanthomonadales; family Xanthomonadaceae; genus Denitratimonas. The sequence goes on along the minus strand of CAUJIN010000025.1, from coordinate 26,940 downwards.
GCGGCAGCGCCGTGGCGCGGCTGTATTCGATCGCGGTCGATCCGGCACAGCGCGGAGCGGGACTGGGCGCGCTGCTGCTGGCCGACGTCGAGCAGCTGGCCCGGAACGCGGGGCGCGGCATCCTGCGGCTGGAGGTGCGCGCCGACAACGTCGCCGCCATCGCGCTCTACCGGCGCGCAGGCTACCGCGAGCAGGGCCGGATCCCGGGCTACTACGAGGACGGCTGCGACGCGCTGCGCTTCGATAAAGCGCTTGATGAGTCGCGGCCATGACCGACGTGCAGCGTGCGCCTGATGCGTCGTCCGTGGATGATCTGGCCGCCGACCTCTGGCCGCCGCCGGCCCCTGCGCCTGCGTCGCCTCCGGCGCAGCGCGGCGGATCGCGCGTGCCGATGGTCGTTGGCGGTGTCGTGGGCGCGCTGATCGGCGTCGCGATCGCACGCGGCGCGCTGCCGTGGAGCGGTGCGCAGATCGGTCTGGGAGCCATCGGCGCGATGCTCGCGATTTGGCCGCAGATGCTCGTGCACGAGGCTGGGCACGTCGCGTTCGGATGGCTGGGCGGAATGCGCGCCTATCTCCTGGGCCTGGGCCGGCTGCGCCTCGAACGCACCGGGCGCGGATGGCGCGGCTACCGCGGCGCGCAGGCGCTGGGCCTGGGCGGCTTTGCGCTGATGCTGCCGCGCGACGCGGACTTCGGGCGTGCGGCGTTTTGCGCCCTCGGGCTGGGCGGCGTGATCGCCAATCTGGCCGCGAGCGCGGCCTGCGTGATCGCGATGGATGGCTTCGCCCCGGGCCAGGCGTGGTCGCCTGTCCTCGGCGGTGCCGCCGTCACCGGCTTCGCGATGGCTGTGGTGAACCTTGTCCCGTTCCGCCACCACGGCTGGTCGACCGACGGGATGAGCCTGCTGCAGATCCTGCGTGGCGACGCGATGGGCCGCGCGCGTTTCAGCGCGATGCGCCTTCTGGGCCTGAGCTATGCCGGCGTCCGCCCGCGCGACTGGCCGCCGGCGCTGATGCCCGAGACGCATGGCGTCGAAGATCCGCTGATGCGGGCGCACATCCATGCCCTGCACCTGGCCTTCGCGCTGGATGCCGGCGAGGCGGCGTCGGCCGAAGCCCACGCGCGCGAGCTTGTGGCGATGTTTCCCGTGCTGCCGCCCGTCGTACGTGGCCCGGTGGCGCTTGCGGTCGCCGGCCACATTGCCGTTCTGCGGCGCGACCCGGCGCGGCTCGCGGCCTGGCTGCCGCTGTGCACCGATGGACTGGCCGACCATTCGGCGCACCGCGAATGGCTCCACGCCGAGCGGTACGCGTTGGAGGGCGACGTCGAGGCCGCGCGCGAGCGGATTGCGCGCGCGCGGCGTGCGGATACGGCCGATCGCGGCGGCGCGCGGGTGCTGGCGGAACTGCTGGACGCGCTGGAGCAGCGGTTCGACGCGTGAGGTGGGGGACACTGCGCGGCACCGCACGCTCTTCCGCGCGCCAGGCCCTGTACCATCCGCCAAGGTACGGATCGGATGGATCGGGGAGGCCGCATGGCGGTGCTGCAGTCGGACGTGCTGGTGGTAGGCGGTGGCCTGGCCGGGATCGTCACCGCGCTCGAATGCCGGCGCGGCGGGCTGCGCGTGACCCTGGTGGATCGCGACACGCCCGAGCGTTTCGGCGGGCTGGCGCTGTGGGCCTTTGGCGGCATGGCGCTGGTGGGTACGCCGCTGCAGGCGCGCCGCAGGATTCCCGACACGCCCGAGCGCGCGCTGGCCGACTGGGTGCGCTTCGGCGAGCTCGATCCGGACGACACCTGGCCGATGGCCTGGGCGCGCCGCTACGTCGAACGCTCGCGCCCCGACGTACACGACTGGCTGCTGGCGCACGGCCTGAAGTTCATGCCGGCGGTCAACTGGGTGGAGCGCGGGCGCTTTGGCGAAGGCAACTCGCTGCCGCGCTACCACATCGTCTGGGGCACTTCGCGCGAGCTTGCGCGGCGCATGATCGCGGCGCTGCGCGAGGCCGACGGCGGGCGGCTGACCCTGCTGCACCGGCACCGCGTCACCGCGCTGGATTCCAGCGGCGGGCGCATCAGCGGGGCGGTGGCGCTGGATGAGGAAACGGGCGCCGACCTGCGTCTGGAAGCGCCGGTCGTGGTGCTGGCCTCGGGCGGCCTCAACGGCGGGCACGAGGAAGTTCGGCGCAACTGGCCGAAAGATCGTCCGATGCCGGCGACGATGCTCAACGGCGCGCATCCCTTCGCCGACGGGCGCCTGCACCATCTGGCCGAGGGCTTCGGCGCGCGCATCGCCCACGCCGGCGACATGTGGAACTACGCCGCTGGCTTCCCGCACCCCAAGCCGCACTTCCCCGGCCACGGGCTGTCGATGATCCCCTGCAAGTCGGCGCTGTGGCTCGACCACCGCGGCCGGCGCATCGGTCCCGAGCCGCTGGTCACCGGCTTCGACACGAACTGGCTGTGCCAGCGCGTGGCCGAGCAGGAGAAGCCCTGGACCTGGCAGCTCCTCAACTGGCGCATCGGCGCGAAGGAGTTCGCGATCTCCGGCGCCGAGCACAACCCGCACATCCGCGACAGGCGCTTCCTCTCCTTCCTCAAGGAAACGCTTTTCGGGAACCACCGCCTGCTGCGCCAGATGCAGCACGAAAGCCCGCATTTTCTGGTGGATGAAAGTCTCGACGGGCTGGCTGCGAAGATGAACGCCCTCACCGGCGAGGCGCACGTCGATCCGGACGTGCTCCGCGCCACCGTGGTCGACTTCGACGCCAACTTCGCCGGCAGGGCGCTCGCCAACGACGACCAGATCCGCCGCGTCCAGCACGCGCGCCGCTGGGGCCCGGACGCGCTGCGCACCTGCACGCCCGCGCCGCTGCGCAAGAAGGGCGCGGGGCCCTTCATCGCGATCCACGCCCAGATCATCACCCGCAAGAGCCTGGGCGGGCTGGTGACCGATCTGGAAAGCCGCGTGCTCGACGGCGAGGATGCGCCCATCGGCGGGCTCTACTGCGTGGGCGAGGCGGCGGGCTTCGGCGGCGGCGGGGCCAGCGGCAAGCGCTCGCTCGAAGGCACCTTCCTGCCCGGCTGCATCCTCACCGCGCGCGCGGCGGCGGCCTCGATCCTCGGGGGAAGGGCATGAGCTTTCCCGTGACCGCCGCCGACTACCGCGCGCGGGCGCGCCGTCGCCTGCCGCGCTTCCTGTTCGACTACCTCGACGGCGGCGCCGGCGAGGAGCGCACGCTTGCCGCCAACATGGGCGACTTCGCCGCCATCCGCATCCGCCAGCGCGTGCTGGTGGACGCCAGCCGGGTGGACACCGGCGCCCTGCTGCTGGGGGAATCCTGCGCGCTGCCGCTGGCGCTCGCCCCGGTCGGACTGGCCGGGATGATGGCCCGGCGCGGCGAGGCCCGCGCCGCGCGCGTGGCCGAGGAGGCCGGCGTGCCGTTCACGCTGTCCACCGTGGGCGTCTGCCCGCTGAAGGAGGTCGCCGCCGCGCGCGGCGCACCGTTCTGGTTCCAGCTCTACATGCTGCGCGACCGCGGCGCGGTGGAGGCGATCCTCGATGTGGCCTGGGCGGCCGGCTGCCGGACGCTCGTGTTCACCGTGGACCTGCCCCTGCCCGGGCCGCGCCACCGCGACGCGCGCAACGGGCTGGGTACGCCCGGGCTGCGCGCCTCCCTGCTGCGCGCATCGCAGGTGCTCTCGCGTCCGCGCTGGATCTGGGACGTGGCCCTGCGCGGGCGGCCGCTGCGTTTCGGCTGTCTGGAAACCCAGCTCCCCGGCGCGCGCGGCCTGGATGAGTTCCGGGCGTGGATCGATACGCAGTTCGATCCGGGCGTGACCTGGCGCGACATCGACTGGCTGCGCGCGCGCTGGCGCGGAAAGCTCCTGCTCAAGGGCCTCCTCGACGTCGAGGACGCGTGCGCCTCGGCAGACGCCGGCGTGGAGGCGATCGTGGTGTCCAACCACGGCGGCCGCCAGCTCGACTCGGTGGCCTCGGGCATCCGCGCCCTGCCGAAGATTGCCGCCGCGGTGGGCGATCGCTGCGAGATCCTCGTGGACGGCGGGGTGCGCAGCGGCACGGATCTTTTCAAGGCGCTGGCGCTGGGCGCGCGCGGCGCGCTGGCCGGACGCGCGTGGATCTGGGCGCTGGCCGGCGCCGGTGAGGCTGGCCTGCGCAACTGGCTGGACACCGTACAGCGCGAGCTGCGGCTCACCATGACCCTCGCCGGCGTCACCCGCACCGCCGACATCAATGCTTCCCATCTCGACACCGACTGACCTGCGAGAACGAACCATGCCCAACGGCGCGCACGCCCTGATGAAGACCCTGGCCGATGCCGGGATCGAGGTCTGCTTTTCCAACCCCGGCACCAGCGAGATGCACTTCGTCGCCGCGCTCGACGCCGAGCCGCGCATGCGCGCGGTGCTGGCCCTGTTCGAAGGCGTGGCCACCGGCGCGGCCGACGGCTACGCGCGCATGGCCGGCAAGCCCGCCGTGACCCTGCTGCACCTGGGCTGCGGCCTGGGCAATGGACTTGCGAACCTGCACAACGCGCGCAAGGGCAAGGTGCCCATCGTCAACATCGTGGGCGACCATGCCACCTTCCACGTCAAGTACGACGCCCAGCTCCAGTCCGACATCGAAACCGTGGCGCGCAACGTCTCGCCCGGCTTCGTGCGCACCTCCAGGAGCACGGCCGAACTGTGCCGGGACGCCGCCGACGCGATCGCCGCCGCGCGCGGCCTGCCCGGACAGGTCGCCACCCTGATCCTGCCGGCGGACGTGTCCTGGGGCGAGGGCGGTGTGCCGCATCCGCCGCCGCCGCCGCCCGCGCCCGCAGCGGCGGACGATGCGACCGTGAAGGCCATTGCCGATGCGATCCGCGCCGGCGGCAAGGTCGCCCTGCTGCTCGGCGGTGCCGCGCTGCGCGAGCCGGGTCTGAGAGTTGCCGCGCGCATCGCCGCGAAAACCGGCGCCAAGCTGCACTGCGAGACCTTTCCCACGCGCCTTGCGCGCGGCGCCGGCCTGCCGCCGGTGGAGCGCATCGCCTACCTCGCGGAACTGGCCACACTACAGCTTTCCGCGCTCGATCATCTGGTGCTGGTCGATGCCAAATCGCCGGTGTCCTTCTTCGCCTATCCGGGGAAAAAGAGCGATCTGGTGCCCGAAACCTGCACCGTCCACACCCTGGCCTCGCCCTCGCAGGATGCGCTGGCCAGCCTGGAGAAATTGGCGGCGGCGCTCGGCGCCACCGAAAGCGAGCCGGTGCTGCAGCCCGCGGCGCGGCCTTCGCGCCCGCGCGGCAAGCTCACCGCCGCCAAGGTTTGCAAGGCGGTTGGCCATCTCATGCCGGAAAACGCCATCGTGGTGGACGAGGGCATCACCTCCAGCCTGATGCTGTCCGCGATGACCCAGGGCGCGCCGCGCCACGACCTCATCACCCTCACGGGCGGAGCGATCGGCCAGGGCCTGCCCAGCGCGACCGGCGCCGCGGTGGCCTGCCCGGATAGCCCGGTCATCGCCCTGGCCGGCGACGGCGCAGCGATGTTCACCATCCAGGCGCTGTGGACCATGGCGCGCGAGCAGCTGCACGTCATCTCGATCATCTTCAACAACGCCTCCTACTCGGTGCTCAACGTGGAGCTGGAGCGCGTCGGCGCGGATACGAAGATCAGCCCCAAGGCCAAGTCCCAGCTCGACCTCCACGGCCCGGTGCTCAACTTCACCCACATCGCCCAGGGCATGGGCGTGCCGGCGGCGCGGGTGAACACCGCCGAGGGCTTCAACAAGGCTTTCGAACACGCGCTGGCCGTGCCCGGCCCGCACCTGATCGAGGCGATGGTTCCCGAGTCCTTGGGCGGGGCCAAGCGCCGCATCCTGCCGTGGATGCTGCGCTCCCTGCCGAGCCTGCCGCCCGTCCTCGCCCACGCGATCCGGCGCAAGGTGGCGCCGTAGGGGCTGATGACGGATGCGCCCATATTGCTGACGGCACTGGACAAATCGCTGATGCGGTGGCGGCAGTGGAGGGGTTGATTCAAGCCATCCGCATCCGCCGCGCCTCCATTGCCTGCCATCCCGGCACATGGGCGCTCATCAGCGCCTTGAACACGCGCCCGTGGGTGGCGTAGCGCAGGTGCAGCAGTTCGTGGACGATCACGTAATCCTGAAAGCGCGCATCCTGATCGAGCAGATCGGCGGCCAGCGTGACCGTGCCTGCCGAGGAACATGAACCCCATTTGCGGCGCATTGCCTGTACGCGCACCGTGCGCGGGTTGACCTTGAGCTTCAGCGCCCATGCCAGCGCGCGGCGGTGCAAGTCTTGAACGGGGTAGAGGGAGGACTTCATTCCTCGCCTCCGGCCAACAGCAGTTTCAGCACCAGATCGACGGCCCGGGCGCGTTCTTCCGGCGGCAGGCCAAGCAAGGGCTTGTAGATCGCCGCGCGCAAGCGCCGCTGCTCGTCGGGATTGACCTGGGCATTGGGGAAGCGGCCCAGCAGCTCCTCGATGTCCTGCGCCAGTGCCATCGCATCCAGACCCGCCGACTTGACTGCCGCATCCTCACGCAGCACCCAGAATACGCCGAAGGCGCGAGTGGAGAGACCGCTGTCGCGGGCGGCCTTCATCGCCGCTTCCTTTTCTGCCGCCAGTGCCGCCAACTGATCCATCGCGGCCAAGCCCGTGGTCTTGCGCTCCTCCAGGTCTTTCAGGATGCGCTCAGCGCGGTCTTTCAGCGGCTGCAACACCGTCGCGGCATCGGGATCCGCGTCGATTTCCTGCTGCAAGCCACGCACGAGGTTGAACACCTTGCCTTCGTCGCTACCCTTGTCGCCGCGCAAGGATTGCAGCGTGGCGACGTCGAAGGTCACGCTCTTGGTCAAGCGCCCCAAGCCCTGCTGCTCGACGCTTTCCTCGATCAGCCGCCGCGTCTTGTAAGCCAGATCGGCGACGAAGCCCACTTTCTCCGCGTAGGCGTTGCGCACGGCCGCGTAAAGCTGGCTCAACTGCTTGTAGCTGGCAATGTGGTCGCGCAGCTCGGGTGAGGGCGAGAGGATTTCCCACAGCGCCTCGATTTCCTTGTACTGCTCGAAGAACGTCTTGCGCGCCTGCGGTTCGAGGAAGCGCCCGAACACCAGCTTTTCCAGCCGCTCGTCCGGTGCGCCTTCCACATTGGCGTCGAGGTATTCCTGCTTGGCCTGCGCGATGCGGTGCAGGAAATCCTGCAAGAGCACGTCCAGGTCTTCGATCACGCCGCCCACATCGCTGGAGTCGAATTGCAGCGCCTTCTTCAGTTCGCGCAGCACGCCGACAAAATCCACCACCAGCCCAACGCGCTTCTGCACGCCGTTGGCGTCGACATAAGGCCGGTTCACGCGCGCAATGGATTGCAGCAGCACGTGGTCGCGCATGGGCTTGTCGAGGTAGAGGCAATACAGCGGCGGCGCGTCGTAGCCGGTCAGCAGCTTGTCGGTGACGATCAGAATTTTCGGATTCTCAGTGGGCTTCTTGAACAGCAGGCGCACCTGCTCCTCGGCCTCGTCGGAAAGCTGCAACTTCGCCACCAGCGGGCGGTCGAGCACATCCGCCGCGTTCTGGGTATAGACCGGCGCGCTCCATTGCGGCGGCAGCAACTTGTCCAGCGCCTGCTTGTACTTGGCGCAGGCCTCGCGGTTCACCCCCACCACAAACGCCTTGTAGCCAAGCGGCAGCACGTTTTCCCTGAAGTGTTCGGCGACGAAAGCCGCCACCTTCTCGATGCGGTCGTCGGCGGTGAGGAAGGTGCGCAGGCCCACCGCGCGGTCGAGCACCTTGTTGAGTTCCTCCACGTCGGTGACGCCTTCGCTCTCCGCCAGCGCGAAGAATTCCTTGTCCAGCCGTTCGGCGGGCACGGTCATCTCGCTCGGGGCCATCACGTGCTTGATGGGCAGTGTGGTTTCGTCGGCGATGCTTTCGGCAATCGAATACTTGTCCAGATAGCCCGCCTCGTCCTGCGCGCCGAAAATCTTGAACGTGCCTTCACCCTGCGCGCTGTGCGCAATCGGCGTGCCGGTGAAGCCGATGAGGGTGGCCTTGGGCAGTGCCGCCATCAGGTAGGTGCCCAAGTCCTTCGCCACCGAGCGGTGTGCCTCGTCGATGAACACATAGACGTTTTCGCGGGTGCAGCTATCCCGCTTGATTTCGTCGAACTTGTGGATCATCGAAATGATCAGGCCGCGAAAATCCGCGTCCAGCAGTTCCTGCAGCCGCGCCTTGGTGCTGGCGCGCTCCACCGCAATGTCCTGCGCCTGCATTTCGCCCAGGAGGCGCTCCACCCAGCCCTTCAACTGGCCTTCGAGTTCGGTGCGGTCCACCACCAGCAGCACGGTGGCGTTCTGGAAGCGCGCCTTGTCTTCCAGAATCTGCCGCGCCGCCGTCAGCAGCGTGAAGGTCTTGCCGGAGCCCTGCGTGTGCCATACCAGCCCGCGCGTCTTGGCCGGATCGACGCAGCGCGCGAGGATGGCGTCGATGGCGCGGCGCTGATGCTGGCGCAGCACCGATTTGCGCGTTTCGCCGTCCTGCACGTAGAACAGAATCCAGTGCTGCAAGGTGCGCAGGAACTCGGTCGGCTCGAAGAAGGCCTGCACCGCGAAGCGGTAGCTTTCCTCCGGGGCCTGCTTCCAGCGCGCCATGTCGCGGCGGTTGGCGTTCCAGGTCACGCCGTACCAGTAATCGAGCAGGTGCGTGACATTGAACAACTGCGTGGTCGCCAGCAGTTCCGGAGTTTCCAGCTCGTAACGGCGCAGTTGCTTGATGGCGCGCTCGATGGCACCGGCGTCCTTGGGGTTCTTGTGCTCGACGATGACCACCGGCACGCCGTTGACCACGAACATCACATCGGCGCGGTTGCCCTTGCGCGCGGGTGGCTTGATCTTCCATTCCCAGGTCACGTGAAAGACGTTGTCCGCCGTGCGGTCGAAATCGATCAGGGTCACCGCGCGGTGGCGCTTTTCGGCCTCGTCGTACCACGCGCGTTCGCCGCGCAGCCACGACAGCAGCTCGCGGTTGCCGTCGATGCTGGCGGGCAGCGCGTCCAACGTCTCGACGATGGCGCGCACCGCATCCGCCGTCAGCCACGGGTTGAAGGCGGCAAGCTTGGCCTCCAGCACATCGCGCAAGAAGGTGCCCGCATCGCCGCCGCGCTTGGCGCGGGCCTCGTCGGGCGTGAGGGTTGTCCAACCGATTTCCGCCGCGTGCCGCACCATCGGGAACTGCACGGTGCCCGCTTCGCTGATTTTAAGGGGGGTCGCAGCCAGCCTTTGCAGATAAGGCAGGGGCGATCCTTCCTCGATGCGGTGCTCGCTCATGGGGTGTCCTCGCGTGGCGCGCCGGTCGAGGCGATCCGGCAAGAAGCACCATGCGTGGATACCAGATCATTCACTCCCCACTGCGATCTCTCGCCGCAGCCAACCATTTTGCCGACGTAGGCAAAATGGTTCTCGCAGCGATGATTCAGCGCTTGCACCCGTTCCGCCGTCACAGGACAGATCCTTCAGCCGAATTGGACTTCCGGATTGGCTTAGGGCACACGGTGCGCAAACCGTCGATGTGTTCGTACAGGTCGGGACGGATGGTTGACCACATCGGATCGAGGATGAAGTCGATGCCCTCACGTCTGGCCAGCTTTGCGGCGGGCACGAAGTCCGCATCGCCGGAGATCAGCACGATCTGGCTGACCTGCTGCTTGTACGCCAGCGAAGCGATGTCGAGGCCCAGCCGCATGTCCACACCCTTCTGGCGCAGATCGAGGCGGAAATCGTCGTCCGTCAGCTCAGCCCACTGCTTCTTGCCGTTGGTGAGTTCCTTCAGCGCATCGGGCTTGATCTGCCAGCGCACTTGGCTGGTGGGGATTTCCCCCATGCGCAAGGCCACCTTGCGCAGGCCGCGCAGGGCTTCGTGGAAGGCCGTGCGCCATTTCGCCGTCGCGGAATCGCCGAGATCGACGGCCTTCTTCCCGAGCGGCGTGTGCCCTCTCCATGCGGCGGGAGGCGCGTCGTAAACGAAGATGCGATAGAGGCGGGCGATGCGCCGGCCCTTGGCATCGTTGAGGTGGTCCAGCGCCAGCTTGTGCAGCTTTTCGGCCGCTTCGTCGGGCGACTGCCTGCCGAAGATCCGTTGCGCCTGGGTGAGGTAGAAGCCGGCGTCGACCAGGACGGCGGTGACGGTCGGTGCAACGTGATACAGCAGGTCGTCCGACTTGGTGCCGGAAAAAGAAAAGCCCCGGGGTTCGGCGCTTCCCGGATGAGCGGGGGAAGGCGTACTGCCAGGGGCGGATGATGCGCGAACCATAGCCGATTTCTCCTTTTCCCTCAAGCGGCCGCGGGCCGGGGCGCCAGCGCCGACAGATCAAGATCGCCGACGCGGATTTCGCCGGTCATCAGCTTGTGCAGCAGGGACTGGAACAGTTCTTCCAGCACCGTGCGCTTCTGGCGGTGCAGGGCAATCTTGCGGTCGAGGGCGTCGAGGATGGCGACGATTTCGCACTGTTCGTCGAGTGTGGCGGGCAGCGGAAGCGGCAACGAATCAATCGTGCCGGTATTCAAGTTGTATTTGCCGTCTGCCGCTGGTGTTGCGCGGCCAGCAACCAGCGAAGTGCCAAGACTCGATGCGTAGAAGTAGGCGACGAAGCGCGGGTCAATGTCAGGTTTGAGCCGAGCGCGAATCAGGTACGACGCGAAAAGCGCCTTTTCTGGCTGGCCATCGTAAACGGCGCATGAACCCAGACGGTCCAGCACGCCATTCGTGCGGATGAAAAGCAGGTCGCCGTTCTGAAGCAGATATTTCCCGGCTTCAGCGTCGGAGAGGTCGCAATACTTGAGTTCAGCGTCATTGACCTTGCCCGGCTCCACATTCGGGATGCGAAGAACCGGGTAGCTTTTCTTCTGCAAGCTGCAATGAACCGATGTGCCGTATTGCAGCCACTCGCGCACGTCGGCAAAGCTGCCAACGTTCCAACCTTCCGGCACCAGCCCGATTTCGGTGTCCTTCTGCGCCTCGCCGCGCAGGCCGCGCGTGAACAGTTCGCGCATGGCGGCTTGCTTGAGTTCTTGCGCGTGCTCAGTTGCTGACTCACAAACTACAAGCAGCTCTTGAACCTCCCACAACAAACCAGCTACGGCAGACTGCTCTTGCCGGTCAAACTTCGGCGCCTCAAATTCGGCGATGTGTTGCCACGACGTGCGTGGATGATGCGCCCCTGTAACGCCGGACATGGCGTGCTCAATGAACTCTGGCGCGTGAACCACGCAAGCGAGGTAGCGCGGGTCGATTTCCGGCTTGGCGCGAAGAACCAAAAGCTCGGTCGTGCAAACGCCGTCATCGCCCGCCAGGACAGCCTTGTCCAAATAGGGACGCAGCTTGCCGTAGAGCACGTCGTTCGTCTGGAAGGCGAACTTATGGCTTTTAACGTCGGCAGCGCTACCAGCGGCGATCTGGCGCAAACGCCCAGAGGCCAAGTGCTCCAGCCCGAGGTAGGTAGCGTCGGGAACATCACCGGGGTCGCATTGAACGGAAATCAGATTGCAAAGCTCACTGAGTGGTATGCGACCAACGTCACTGGGGATCATGAATCACTCCCGACAAATGAACCGTCATCGCGAGGCCCGCAGGGCCGTGGCGATCCAGACGGCGACATGGATTGCTTCGCCTTCGGCTCGCAATGACGAGGTAGGTGTGTCTGGCGATGGGGCGGTGGGTGCGGCTGGCGATGAGTGGGGGCGTCATCGCGAGGCCCGCAGGGCCGTGGCGATCCAGTACCGCACTGGATTGCTTCGCTGCGCTCGCAATGACGGTCTTCAGCGAGTGATGTCTTCATACAGGTCGCGCCACGCTGGATTCATCCGTTCAATCAAAGCCAGCTTCTTGGTCCGGCTACCCGCCTTGATCTGCTTTTCGCGCAGGATCGCGGCTTCCATTCCTTCGTGCATCTCGTACCAGACGAGCAGCTTCACGGAGTATTTCTGCGTGAATCCTTCCACGACGCCAGACTTGTGCTGCCAAACGCGTTGTATGAGATTGGAAGTGACTCCGGCATAGAGTGTGCCGTTGCGCCTGCTTGCCATGAGGTAAACGCAAGGTTGTTTCATGCCAGCGAGCGCAACTTCGCCAGTGTTTGAGCAAGCGCCGCTTCAAGAGCGTGTTCCTCGCGTTGTAACGCCGCGAAGTGATCGAGCAATTCGCCGAGGTTTCTGGTTTGACTGCCATCCTCGCCCGCCACCCACCGGCTCGGACTCAGGTTGTAGTCCGCTTCCTCCGCCTGCTGCGTGGTGATGACGGCCAGCTCACCCTCGACCGCCTCGCCCTTGAGATACATCGCCGCCAGCGTGCGGATGTCTTCCTCCGGCAGATAGTTCTTCGGCCTGCCTTTCTTGAAATGCCTGCTGGCGTTGAGCAGAAAAATCCTGCCCCTGCGCGCGGTGGACTTGCGCTTGTTGAGCAGCACGATCACGCCCGACGCCGTGGTGTTGTAGAACAGGTTTTCGGGCAGCAGGATGACGCCGTCGATCAGGTCATGGTCCACGAACCACTTGCGGACGTTGCGCTCCTTGTCCTCGTTCTTGCTGCCGCTGCCGCGCGTCACCGCGCCGGTGTCCAGCACCACCGCCGCGCGGCCATCGCTGGTGAGGCAGGCGAGCGTGTGCTGCAGCCAGGCCCAGTCGCCCTTGCCGCTGGTGATGCCGCCCGCAGGTTGGAAGCGCTCGAAGGGGTCATTCTTGAACAGGTCTTGTGCGAACGGCTGGTTCCACATCGGGTTGGCGACCACGATGTCGTGCCCGCGTATCTTGCCGGCGGCGTCGCGGAACTTGGGGTTGATCATGGTGTCGCCGCGCGCCAGTTCCACTTCCATGTCGTGGATGATGGCGTTCATACGTGCCACGGCGTAGCTCTCGGCCTGCAGTTCCTGGCCGCTGAGTTTCACGGGCACGCGGCTGGTGGGGTCGAGCTCGCGGGCGACGAGCTGCAGCTTGATCAGCAGGCCCGCCGAGCCGCAGGCGTAGTCGTGGCAGGTTTCGCCAGGGCGCGGACGCAGGATGTGCGCCATCAAGAAGCCCACTTCAGTTGGCGTGAAGAACTCGCCCGCGCTTTGGCCCGAGCCTTCGGCGAACTTGCGCAGCAGGTATTCGTAGGCGCGGCCCAAAAAATCGGGTTGCACGTCGGCCAAGCCGAGGCGATAGCGCGGATCGGAGAAAGTCTCGACCACGCCGCGCAACTTGGCGGGGTTGATGTCGCGCTCGCCGTTGCGCTCGGCGGCGAAGTCCACCACGTCGAGCACGCCGGACAGATCGGGGTTGTGCTTGACCACGGCGCGCACGGCGCGGGTGAGGTGCTCGCCGATGTCGCGCGGGGCGGTGCTGCGGCCTTTGTCATCGAGCGGCCAGTCGTAGGCCTCGCGCCCGCTGAGCACGCCCCAGCGCGCCTCGATGGGCAGGTAGAAACGCAGCAGTTCGTGGTCGGATTCGGCGATCTCCAATGCCGTGGCACGGTCGCCGTAGTCTTCGGCCAGGCGGGTGATTTCGTCGTCGAACACGTCCGAGAGGCGCTTGAGGAAGAGTAGCGGCAGCAGGTAGTCCTTGAACTTGGCGGCGTCCTTCTCGCCGCGGATGGAGCAGGCGGCATCCCACAGCATCTGCTCCATGGGTTTGGTGGTGGGCGCGGCGCTGGCGGCGCGGCGAGTGCGGCGTGGCGCGATGACGGCGGCTCCGGCAGTTTCGGCCTCGATGCCTGATTCCGCCACCAGCGCGGCGATAGCCTCGGTCTTCGCGCGCTGCGGCTTGCTGGTGCCTGCCTCCCAGCGGTTGACTGTGGCGAAGGACACGCCCAGCCGCTCGGCAAGCTTTTCCTGCGTGAGGGCGAGCTTGGCACGGAGGGCGCGGAGGGTGGTTGGCAGTTCGGCTTCATATGTCATGTTTGCAATGTATGCTATATTTCGACGAGTGGCAAGACCCCACTGGAGGCGCTGACGCGCACGTCAGAAGCGGCCAACGCCATCGCGATCCGGCTTGACCGGAGTCAATGCCCGCGCCCGGTCTGCGCGGGATGCTGACCTCCTGTCGCCGTCACGGCATTGAGGGAAGATTGCCATGCAGCAGCGTCTGGAGGGAAAGGTCGCGGTCGTCACCGGGGCGAGCAGCGGCATCGGCCGTGCCATCGTTTCGCGCTATGTGGCCGAGGGCGCGAGCGTGGTGGCCTTCGCCCGCACCGGATCGGCGCTCGCTGCGCTGGCGGCGGCGCATCCGGGGCGGGTGACGGCGGTTGCCGGCGATGCTACCGTCGCCGCGGATCTCGATCGGCTGGTGCGGCGCACGGTCGAGACGCACGGCCGCGTCGACGTGCTGGTTCCCAACGCCGGAATCGCGCGAGTCGTATCGTTCGAGGACAGCACGCGCGAGGCCTTCGAAACCCAGTTCTCGATCAACCTCTACGCCGCGGCGGAAACCGCGCGGCTGTTCCTTCCGCATCTGGCGAAAGGTTCGTCGATCCAGTTCATCACCACCTTCCTCACCCAGGTCGGCTTCCCGGGCCTGGCCATCTACAGCGCCAGCAAGGCGGCGCTGAAGTCGCTGGCGCAGACGCTGGCGGCCGAGCTGGCTCCGCGCGGCATCCGGGTCAACTCCATCGCACCCGGCCCCATCGCCACGCCGCTGTGGGGCACGGTCGGCCTGCCGCCCGAGGTGCTGGGCAAGGTGGCCGAAGGCATCAACGCGCGCCTGATGCAGGGAGCCTTCGGTGAGCCGGCCGACATTGCCGAAGCCTCGGTATTCCTGGCCTCGGATGCGGCCAAGAACATCTACGGGCAGGACCTCGTGGTCGACGGCGGCTACACCATCGGATAGCGGCCCGGCCCGGCGCGCCTCCCGCCGGCGCGCCGGGCATGACTTCCGGCCAAGGGCCGCAGCGGCGAGGCCGTGGTAGCGTTGGCGGTCCATGAATCGCGGAGTCTCCCCATGTCGCGCCTTTCCCTCGCCTGGCTTTCGGCCGGGCTGGTCCTGCTTTCTGCCTGCAGCCCCGTGAATCAGGCGCAGACCGAGCCTGACGCTGCGCCCGCCGCTGCGCCCGTCGCCGCGGCACCGGCAGAAGATCCGTATCTGTGGCTTGAAGATGTCGGTGGCGACACCGCGCTGGACTGGGTGCGTGCGCGCAATGCGCAGTCGCAGCAGGCGATCGAGTCGGCGCCCGGCTTTGCCCAGCTCGAGAACGACCTGCTCGCCATCCTGGACTCGGACGCGAAGATTCCCTACGTCTACAAGCAGGGCGACTATTTCTACAACTTCTGGACCGACAGCAAGAACCAGCGCGGCATCTGGCGGCGCACCACGCTGGCCGAATACCGCAAGGCCGAGCCGGCGTGGGAAACCCTGATCGACGTGGACGCGCTCAACGCGCAGGAGGGCGAGAACTGGGTCTGGCACGGTGCCTCCTGCCTGCGGCCGAAGGACAAGGGCGAGCCGTACCGGCGCTGCCTGGTTTCGCTGTCGCGCGGCGGTGCCGACGCCGATGTGACCCGCGAGTTCGATCTGGAAAACAAGGCATGGCTCAAGGACGGCTTCTTCCGCCCCGAGGCCAAGGGCTCGCTGTCGTGGATCGACGAGGGCACCGTGTATGTCGCCACCGATTTCGGCGAAGGTTCGATGACCACTTCGGGCTATGCCCGCATCGTCAAGGAATGGAAGCGCGGCACCCCGATGGAGTCTGCGCGCGTGGTGTACGAGGGCCAGCCCACCGACATGTCCATCGGCGCCTACCATGACGACACCCCGGGCTTCGAGCGCGACTTCGTGTACCGCGCGCTGGCCTTCTACAACAACGAGCTGTACCTGCGCCGCGCCGACGGCACGCTGCAGAAGATCGATGTGCCCAACAGCGCCCAGGCCGGCGTTTCGCGCGAGTGGCTGACCATCGAGCTGCGCGAGCCCTGGACCGTGGACGGCGTCACCTATCCGCAGGGCGCGCTGCTGGCGGCGAAGTTCGACGACTTCATGGCCGGCAAGCGCGAGCTTTCCGTGGTGTTCCAGCCCGATGAGCACAGTTCGCTGGCGAGCTTCGGGCGCACCCGCGACCACTTCTTCATCAACGTGCTGGAGGACGTGAAGAACCGCATCTACCTGGTCACGCCCAACGGCAAGACCTGGACGAGGACGCCTCTGCCGAACCTGCCGACGCTGGGCACGGTGAGCATCAGCGCGGTGGACGACGAGGACTCCAACGACTTCTTCCTCACCGTCAACGACTACCTCACCCCGAACTCGCTGTATCTGGGCACCATCGGCGGCGAAGCCCCCGCACTGCTCAAGCAGCTTCCCGCCTTTTTCGACGCCAGCCGCTTCGAGGTCAGCCAGAACTTCGCCACCAGCAAGGATGGCACCAAGGTGCCCTATTTCATGGTGGCGCCGAAGAACCTTGTTCTCGACGGCTCCAATCCCGTGCTGCTCTATGGCTACGGCGGCTTCGAGATTTCCCTCACGCCCGGCTACAACGCGGCGGCCGGGCGCGGCTGGCTGGAGCAGGGCGGCGTGTATGTGGTCGCCAACATCCGCGGCGGCGGCGAATACGGCCCGCGCTGGCATCAGGCCGCGCTGAAGCAGAACCGCCACCGCGCCTACGAGGACTTCGCCGCGGTGGCGCAGGACCTGATCGCGCGCAAGGTCACCGCGCCTGCGCACCTGGGCATCCAGGGCGGCAGCAACGGCGGCCTCCTGATGGGCAACATGACGGTGCTGTATCCGGAACTCTTCGGCGCCGTGGTCTGCCAGGTGCCGCTGCTCGACATGAAGCGTTACAGCAAGCTCCTGGCCGGCGCCTCGTGGATGGCCGAGTACGGCGATCCGGACACCGACGACTGGAACTTCATCCAGACCTTCTCGCCCTACCAGAACGTGAAGAAGGACGTGAAGTACCCGCCGGTGCTCTTCACCACGTCCACCCGCGACGACCGCGTGCACCCCGGCCACGCGCGCAAGATGATGGCGCGCATGATGGAGCAGGGACACGACGTGACCTACTACGAGAACATCGAAGGCGGACACGGCGGCGCGGCCGACAACCGCCAGCGCGCCCACATGCAGGCGCTGGCCTATGCCTTCCTGAAACAGCGCCTGTTCGGCCCTGCGGACAGGCAGCCGTGAATCGCGTGCGGGAGTATCGTTGCGCTCTGGTCGCCGGCATCGTGTTGCTGGCGGCCTGTGCTTCCCAGCCGCGACATGACGTGATGGACAGTGCAGTCAAGAGCGATCCGGTGCCGCCCGTGGCGGCCATCCGGGCGCACCAGGTCACGACCCCGTTCGGCGCCAGCCGTGAGGATCCCTGGTACTGGCTGCGCGACGACACCCGCGAAAATCCCGAGGTCATCGGCTACCTCGAGGCCGAGAATGCCTACGCCGACGCCGTGATGGCGCCGCTGCAGGGCACGCGCGATGCGCTGTTTCAGGAAATCACCGCGCGCATCCAGGCCGACGATGCCAGCGTGCCCTACCGGGAAAAGGGCTGGTGGTATTACGTGCGCTACCAGGAAGGCGGCGAATATCCGGTGTTCGCGCGCCGCCGCGGCAGCATGGAGGCGCCCGAGGAAATCCTGCTCGACGGCAACGCGCTCGGCGCCGGCAAGGGCTACTACCAGATCGGCGACGAGGCTATCAGCCCGAGCGGCCAGCGCGTGGCCTGGGCCGAGGACGACGTCGGCCGGCGCCAGTACGTGCTCAAGGTCAAGGACCTGGCCACCGGTGCGGTGCACGAGGACGGCCTGACCGGCATCGCGCCCAACCTCGTCTGGGGCGCGGACGACGACACGCTCTACTACGTCGAGAACGACCCGGAAACCCTGCTCGGCCGGCGCGTGAAGCAGCACCGCATCGGCACCGCACCCGAGACCGATCGCCTGGTGTACGAGGAGGCCGACGAGACCTTCTACCTGTCGATTTCGCGCACCCGCTCCGAGCGATATCTGTGCATCGACCTGCGCGCCACGGTTTCCACCGAAATGCGCTGCGCCGAACTGGCCGATCCCTCGCGCCTGTTCGTGCTCGCCCCGCGCCAGCGCGACTTCCTCTACGACGCCGACCACCTGGGTAACCGCTGGGTGATCCGCACCGACTGGCGTGCGCCCAACGGACGCCTGATGACCGTGGCGGAAAACGAAGTCGGCGACCGCGCGCGCTGGAAGGAGTGGATTGCCCACCGCGAGGACGCCTTCCTCGGCGGCTTCGAGCTGTTCGACGACTTCATCGCCGTCGAGGAACGTTCGGAAGGTCTGCTGCGGCTGCGGGTGCTGCCCGCGCAGGGCGAGGGCTTCCTCGTCGCCTCGGACGAACCGGCCTACGTGATGGGGCTCTCGACCAACGCCGAGCCGGGTACCCACTGGCTGCGCTACGGCTACAGCTCGCTCACTACCCCGCAGACCACCTACGAGGTGGACGTCACCACCGGCGAGCGGCGCCTGCTCAAGACCGAGCCGGTACTGGGCTACGACGCCTCGCGCTACGCCACCGAACGGCTCTGGGCGCCGGCGCGCGACGGCACGAAGATCCCCGTCTCGCTGGTCTACCGCAAGGGCTTCCGGCCTGACGGCCGCGCCGCGCTGCTGCAGTACGCCTACGGCTCCTATGGTGCATCCAGCGACCCGCGCTTCAACCTCGCCGTGCCGAGCCTGCTCGATCGCGGCGTGGTCTATGCCATCGCCCACATCCGCGGCGGCCAGGAGATGGGCCGGCACTGGTACGAGGACGGCAAGCTGCTGCACAAGAAGAACAGTTTCACCGACTTCATCGACGTCACCGATTTCCTCGTGCGCGAGGGCTATGCGGCGAAGGACCGGGTCGCCGCCGCCGGCGCCAGCGCCGGTGGCCTCTTGATGGGCGCGGTGGCCAACATGGCCCCCGACCGCTACGCCGTGATGCACGCCGGCGTGCCCTTCGTGGACGTGGTCACCACCATGCTCGACACCTCGATCCCGCTGACCACCAACGAGTTCGACGAGTGGGGCAACCCCGCCGAGCCGGTGTACTACGAGTACATGCTCTCCTACTCGCCCTACGACCAGGTGCGCGCGCAGGACTATCCGGCGCTCTACGTCGACACGGGGCTGTGGGATTCGCAGGTGCAGTACTGGGAGCCGGCCAAGTGGGTCGCCAAGCTGCGCGCCACCGAAACCGGCACCCGCCCGATCCTTCTGCGCACCGACATGGAAGCCGGCCACGGCGGCAAGACCGGCCGCTACGTCCGCTTCCGCCGCACCTCGGAGTGGTACGCCTTCCTGCTGGATCGGCTGGGCGTGCGCTGAAGCCGCGGGTCGCGGCCATCGATTGGCCGCGACTTCTCCGGGGCAGTACCATCCGGCTCGAAACCGTGGCGGACCCGCCGGTCCGCGTGAGGGGCGGGGCGCGGGATGGCGGAGCTTGAGGCGCAGGCGCTGGAGCTGTTCGACCGCTACGTGGACATGGCGGCGACGGCGCGCGCGCGTCATCTTGAGCGGTTGCGCGAGGTGGATCCGCCGCTGCACGCCCGGCTGGTGAGGCTGCTGGAGGCCGACGCCGAGGCCGATGAGGTGCTGGAACCGCCGCAGAAGATCCTGTCGCGGCGGCAGGCGGCGGAGGAAGCCGATCCGCGCATCGGTACCGTGCTGGGAGCCTGGCGCATCGATGCGGTGATCGGATCGGGCGGCATGGGGCGGGTGTACCGCGCCAGCCGGGCGGACGGCCAGTACGCGCAGACGGTGGCGCTCAAGTGCCTGCGCATGGACGCAACCTCGCCCGAGCTCGCCGCGGTGCTGCGCAACGAGCGCGACACCCTCGCCCGGCTCCAGCATCCCAACATCGCGACCCTGCTCGACGGCGGCATCGCGCCGGACGGTTGCCCGTGGTTCGCGATGCAGCAGGTCGAAGGCGAGCCGATCGACGCCTGGTGCGACCGCCGTCGCCTCGGCCTGCGCGCGCGGGTGGAGCGGTTCGTGGCGCTGTGCGACGGTCTGCGGCATGCGCACGGCAAGGGCGCGCTGCACGGAGACATCAAGCCGTCGAACGTGCTGGTGGACGAGTCCGGGCGGCCGGTGCTGCTCGATTTCGGCCTGTCTTCGCTCGCCGGCCGACGCGGTGAACGGCGGCTGGCGCTGACGCCGGGCTATGCCGCGCCGGAGCTGGCGCGCGAAGGCGACAGCGTGGCGACCGAGATCCACGCCCTGGGCATGCTGCTGCGCGTGCTGCTGTGCGGCGCGCCGCCGCCGCTGGATCGGGGGCTCGCCGCGCTTGGGCCGCCTCCTGCGGCGAGCGTCGAGGCGCTGCGTGCCGATGCACAGGTGGCCGAGCTGCGCGGATTTGCGAGTCCGAAGGCGCTCGCGCAGGCTCTGGCGGGCGATCTGGACGCCATCGTCGCGGCCTGCGTCGCGCCGGATCCAGCCGTGCGGCCGGCCACGGTGGCCCAGCTCCAGGCCGACCTGCGCGCCTGGCTTGCGCATCGTCCGGTCTCCGTGCGCGAGCCGAGGGCAGGTTACCGGCTGCGGCTGTTCCTGCGCCGCAACCGGATCGCCGCGGGACTCGCCGCGCTGGCCGTCGTGGGCGCCGGCGCAGGCGTGGCCACGAGCTGGCACTTCCACCAGCGCGCCAGCGGCCAGGCCGAGGCGGCGCAGGCCATGCGCCGGCTGTTCGAGCGTTCGTTCGACGCCCTGACCACCGGCGGGCTGGGGCAGGCGCCGCTGATGTCCGCTTCGATGCTGCGCGAGGCCGAGGCCAGCCTGCGCAGCGACGAGGCGGACGGTCGTCTGGACGCACGCTCGGTGGAATCGATGCTCGCGGCGCTGGCGCGCAGCTACACCACGCTGGGCGATTACGCCCGTGCGCAGGCGCTGCTGGATGAAGCCGGGGCGCGCGGGGCGGGGCAGGGCGATCAGCGCCCTGCGCTCCAGGCGGCACGTGCGCATCTGCTGAACATCCGTTCGCGCTTCGCGCAGGCGCACGAGGCGGCTCTGCTCGGGCTGGCGGAACTGGACGCGCTGCCTGTCGGTGAGCGGCTGCCGGCGCGGCTCGCGCTGGAGGTCGAACAGGCGCGCGCGCAATGGGGCATGGCGCGCATCGACGAAGGCCGCGCGACGCTGCGGGATGCCTTGGCTCTGGCGGAAACGATGGCGCCCGAAGACCCGCGCCCGCTGGCCTCGCTGCTGATCCAGAACGGCCAGTGGCAGCGCATGTTCCTCAACTACGAGGCCGCCGAAGCCGATTACCGGCGCGCCATCGGGCTGGTGGAAGCGCGCGCCCCGCTGATTGCCGACGAAGCGCGGATCGAGCTGGTGTCCACCTTGCGCCAGCAGAGCCGGCACGCCGAGTCCGTGGCGCTGGCCACCGAGCTGCTGGAGCGTCGCCGCCGCGTGCTGGGCGAGGACCACCCGGAAACCGGGCGGGCCTGGGAAGTGCTCGGCGCCTCGCAGTTCTGGAAGGGCGACGCGGCCGCGGCGCGCGAGGCGCTGGGGCGCAGCGAGGCGATCCTGGTCGCGACGCTCGGAGAGAGCCATCCGGAAACCGCGCGCACCCGACTCGACATCGGCCTGCTCAAGGCCAGCGCCGACCCGGACGGGGACGCCGAGGCCACCGCGCGTCTGGCGCTGGCGATCATCGAGCGCGCCTACGGCCCGAACCACCCGGAAACCGCGCGCGCCGTGGGCGTGCTCGCGGCGGTCCTCGAGGTGCGCGCCGCGGGACTCAAGGAGCCCGAACCGGCCTGGCAGGAGGTGATCGGCCTGTTCGAGCGGCGGGTGCGGATCGACCGACACCAGGGAATTCCCGACGAGTCCGACCGCGTTTCGCTGATCAAGGCCAGGCTCCGCGTGGGTGAAGTGGACCGGGCCGAGCAGGAGGATCTGGAGGGTATCGTCGCCTCGCTGCGCGAGCGTTTCGGCGCCACGCACGACGCCGTGCACAACGCGCAGTTCGCGCTGGTGGAGGTCTACATCGCGCGCCACGAGGATGCGCGCGCGATCGAGCTGCTCCAGCGCGTCCTGCGCGAAGTGTCGATCCTGCCCTCCACGCTGCGGACCCGCGGCGCGCTCATGGATGCACACGAGAAGCTCGGGAACCTCCGGTTCTGGCAAGGCCGGCCGCAGGAGGCGCGGGCGCACTGGCAGCAGGCGCTCGCGCCCGCCCTGGCGCGGGAGGCTCCGGCCGCGCGGCGCCGGCGCATCGAGGAGAAGCTGGCGCGCCTGGATGCGCCCTGAGCGCCCGCCGCCGGGCACGGAAAGCGGCGATCCGTTCAGAACTCGCCGTCGCCGCCGTCCCGGCCGAGCTGTGCGACGAGGAAGGCGCGCGCCTTGCGCCAGTCGCGTGAAACCGTGCGCTCGGTGACGTCGAGCGCCTCGGCCACCTCCCGCTCGCTCAGTCCGCCGAAGTAGCGCAGTTCGACCACGCGCCCCAGCCGAGCGTCGATGGCGGACAGGCGTGTGAGCGCCTGGTCGATCGACAGGATCCGCTCGACCCGCGCGGCATCCGGATCGCGCGCGTGGGACTCGTGCAGCGATTCGCAGTTGCCCTCGGCGTGCATTTCCGTCAGCGCGCGCCGTGCCTGGTCGATCAGCACGAAACGCATCGCCCGCGCGATCACGGCGGTCAGGTGACGCCGGTCCTCGACCTTGAGGTCCGCTCCCGAAAGTCGCAGCCAGGTCTCGCTGATGAGCGATGTGGGCGACACGCGCGGGCTGGCCTGGCGGCGGATCTGCGACTGGGCGATGCGGTGCAGGTCGGGATAGAGCAGTGCGTAGATCCGGTCCCAGGCTTCGGGCTGGCCGGCGTCCGCGGCGCGAAGGAGCCGGGCAAAGGCGGCGTCCTCCGGGTTGTCCGGGGAAGCGGCATCGGGGGCGTCGGCGTCGCGCGGGTGGGGCATGTCGGGATTTGTCGCCGAATCTCGAATGGAAGGTCTGCAGGCAAGCGCGTCGCGCCGGCCTTGCCCGTCCCGCAGGGGAAGGGACGGAAGCGGCCCGCGTCCGCAAGCTTATCGCACCCGCCTGCGGCCACGATGCTGCATGAAGCCGAGGCGGGGTGAGGGGGCGGCGGGGCGAAACATTCGAAGTCCTGGAGGGAGACACCGATGTTCATGTCAAAGCAGTTGTTGTGCCTGGCGTTGCTGGGGGGAATGGTCGGTCATGCCGTGGCCGGCGAGGGCGCGGTGGCTGCCGCGCCGGATGCGTCGCCTGCGGCGCTGGAGAGGCTGCGCGCCGACGCGCTGCGGCCACTGATCGCCGAGCGACAGACCTACCTGCCGCTGTTCGAGCAGGCCTATGCGGCCTATCCCGCGCTGCCGGCCGGAAGTCTGGAGGCCATCGCCTACGCGCAGACCGGCTGGCGCAACGTCGCGCCGGAGAACGAGGACCCGGGGCACCGGCACATGCCGCTGGCCTACGGCGTGATGGGCCTGTATCAGGGCGGAGGCTTCGACGACCAGGTGGGCGACGGTGCGCGCCTCGCCGGGCTTTCGCGCGAACGCGTGGCGCGCGACCCGCAGGCCAACATCCTCGCGGCCGCGGCCCTGCTCGACCAGTCGTTCCGACAGGCGCGCAAGGCGGGTGCCAAGGCGGCCCCGGAGGCGCTGCTGGCGCGCGCGCTGCAGCACTACGCCGGATTCGGTTCAGGGGACGGAAACATCCAGTCCTACGCCCGCGAGAGCTTCGCCTACTCCGTGCTGGACGGCATGGACCGCGGCGTGCGCGAGGAAGGCGTGGTGATCCCGCAGCGCGCGATGGACATGGAAAAGGCCTTCGCACCCGAGCGCCTGCGCCTGCTCAAAGCACCGCTTTTGACCATGGACCACGAGCTGGATTCGATCGTGGCCGAGGGCGTGACCGATGCCGCGCCGCAAGGCCGCTCCGAACCCGTGCAGGCCAAGGCGGTGGATTTCGGCGAGGCGATCTGGAATCCGGCCAGTTCCTCCAACTACAGCACCGCCGGCAACGCTGCCTCGGCGGTGATCCTGCACACCATGGAAGGCTCCTACGCCGGCGCGATCTCCTGGTTCAAGAATCCCTCCGCGCAGGTCTCGGCGCACTACTGCCTGCGCAAGTCCGACGGCCAGATCACCCAGATGGTGCGGGAGGTCCACCAGGCCTGGCACGCGGCCTACCACAACTACTACACCATCGGCCTGGAGCACGACGGCTACGCCAGCGATCCGGGCAACTGGTCAAGCGCGATGGTCAACGCTTCGGCGCGCCTGGTTCGCAGCATCTGCGCGCGGCGCGGGGTGAACTGCGCCTCGGCCTGGAAAGGGCCGGGCTACAACTACTGGAACGTCGTTCCCGACAGCGTGCGCATCAAGGGCCACGGCATGCTGACCAGCAACCAGAACCGCTACGACCCGGGCCAGTATTTCCCGTGGGCGAACTACTACAGCCTGCTCAACAACGGCGCCCCCGCGCCGGGTGCCGCCAGCAACCAGTACTGGGTCGACACCTGGGCCAACGCGCCGGGCTACGCCTCGCCGACCAGCACGGCACAGACCGGCACGCTGAACCAGGGCACGAGCTACGTGTACTGCAAGACCTGGGGGCGCGAGGTGCGCAGCGGGTCGAGCTTCAACCACTGGTGGCTCAAGACCGACCTCGACGTGGGGCCGGCGAACCAGTGGATTTCGGCCTACTACCTGAGCCGCTGGGGCAATGACGAGGCGCGCGACAACGACGGCTACGACCTGCCGCGCTGCGAGGTGCTGCCCTACGGCAAGATCGGGGAGAAGTGGTACGCGATGGGCGGGGTGCGCAGCGTGCTTGGCGTGCCGAAGCTGGCGGAGATGGCGGCCAATGGCGGCGGGCGGTTCCAGGAGTTCAACAACGGCATCATCCTGTGGCACACCAGCACCGGCGCGTTCGCGGTTCGCGGGGCGATCCTGCAGCAGTTCTGGGCGACCGGGAACGAATCGCGCTGGGGTTACCCGCTGATGGACGAGCTGAACGCGGCGAAGTCGCCGGTGACGAACCAGCAGGGCCGCTACCAGTACTTCCGCAACGGCCTGTTCCTGTGGACGCCCGCGACCGGCGCGCACGCGGTGTACGGCGCGATCCTGACGCACTTCGAGAACACCGGCCGCGAAACCAAGTACGGCTATCCCAAGGGCGAGGAAGAGGCCTGGGGAAGCAACGGCCGCAAGCAGGTGTTCGAGAAGGGCACCTTCTACTGGACCGCGCAGCAGGGCGTGTTCGTGCAGTAGGGGCTGCGCAGGAGGATCGGACGGCGGTTTCGGGCACGACCCGAAACCGCCCTGCGGGGAATGGAGCGCCGCGTGAGTGCCTGTCTTCGCCCGCGTGGATCGTGATCCAGCGCGCACTGCGGGACTTGTAGGTTCCGCGGACAAGGCCGGAATGGTGCCGCTGCCGTGGGGTGGCGGTAGACTCGCAGGCTCGATCCCGTTCCGTCCGGTGAGCCCTGCGATGCGAATCCTACCTGCCCTGTTCCTTGCGGCCTTTGCCTTTGCCGCGAATGCCGACGATGTGCAGCGCGACGTCCATTCCTACGCCCAGCCCGACAAGGTCGTGATCCGCGACCTGGGCCTGGACCTGCGGGTGGATTTCGAGAAAAAGACCCTGCGCGGTCATGCCGATCTGGCGCTGGAATGGCGCGATCCGGCGGCGCGCGAGCTGGTGCTCGACACCCGTGATCTCGATATCGAGAAGGTGTCCGGCAAGAACGCCGAGGGGCGCTGGCTCAAGCTCGATTTCAGCCTGGCCGAGCGCGACCCGCAGCTTGGTCAGAAGCTCGTCATCCAGATGCGCAAGCCCTATGAAAGCGTGCGCATCCGCTATGTCACCTCGCCCGCGGCCTCCGGGCTGCAGTGGCTGGAGCCGGCGATGACGGCGGGCAAGAAGTCTCCTTTCATGTTCAGCCAGAGCCAGGCGATCCACGCACGCAGCTGGGTGCCGCTGCAGGACACCCCTTCGGTGCGCTACACCTACAGCGCCAGGGTGCGCACCGATCCCTCGCTGATGGCCTTGATGAGCGCGGACAATCCGCCCAACGAGCCGCGCGATGGCGACTACGTGTTCCGCATGGCCCAGCCGATCCCCTCCTATCTGATGGCGATCGCTGTCGGTGATCTGGTGTTCCAGCCGATTTCCGAGCGCAGCGGGGTGTGGGCCGAGCCGGCCACGGTGGAGGCGGCGCGCGCCGAGTTCATCGATACCGAACGCATGATCGAGGTGAGCGAGTCGCTGTACGGCCCCTACCGCTGGGGCCGCTACGACATCCTGGTGCTGCCGCCGTCCTTTCCGTTCGGCGGCATGGAAAACCCGCGGCTGACCTTCGCCACGCCCACCGTGATCGTGGGCGACAAGTCGCTGGTGAGCCTGATCGCGCACGAGCTGGCGCACTCCTGGTCGGGGAACCTTGTCACCAACGCGAGCTGGAACGACCTGTGGCTCAACGAGGGTTTCACCAGCTACGTGGAGAACCGCATCATCGAGGCGTTGTACGGCGAGGAAGCCGCGGCGATGGAACGGGTGATCGCCCAGTCGGGCCTGGCGCGCGGCATCAAGACCATGCCCAAGCCGGCGCAGATTCTTGCGCCGCGCCCGGTGGAAGGTTCCGATCCGGACGAAGCGATGAGCGAGGTGGCCTACGACAAGGGCGCCTGGTTCCTGGGTTTCCTGGAATCGCGCGTGGGGCGCGAGGATTTCGACGCCTTCCTGCGCGGCTACTTCGATCATTTCGCTTTCCAGAGCATCCGCACCGAACAGTTCGTCGCCTGGCTGCGCGAGCACCTGTTGGCCTCGCACCCCGGCGCGGTCACCGACAAGGAGCTGGACGCCTGGCTGCATCAGCCCGGCATTCCTGCCAGCGCCACGCCCACGGTGTCGGCGCGCTTCGAAAAGGTGGACGCGGCGCTCAAGCAGTGGCG
The DNA here is from genome assembly GCA_963205495.1 of Pseudomonadota bacterium. Lineage (GTDB taxonomy): Bacteria > Pseudomonadota > Gammaproteobacteria > Xanthomonadales > Xanthomonadaceae > Denitratimonas. The sequence goes on along the minus strand of CAUJIN010000025.1, from coordinate 49 downwards.
CTCCGGGCGCGTGGCGGCAGCCGACATCGACACCTCCGGCTGGGTGACG
>CAUJIN010000024.1 GCA_963205495.1 Pseudomonadota bacterium | reverse complement strand
TGCCTACGTGCACTACAACCCGGTGAAGCACGGCTGGGCGAAGCGTGCGGCGGATTGGCCGCATTCGAGTTTCTCCGCGTATGTCGCACGCGGTTGGCTTTCCGAGGACTGGGCGGCCGAGCCGGAGTTGGCCGTTCCGGTAGGCGAGTAGGCACGGCTGATGCCACGGCGGAAACCACTGCGCGGGTTCCGCCCTACCCGGGCTATGTAGGGCGAACCGCCGAAGGCGATCCCGCCATCGCCAGCCGTCGCGGTGAAGCAACCCGGCACCATCGGTCCGATGCCGCGTGCGGCCACGGCGGAAACCGCTGCGCGGGTTCCGCCCTACCCGGGCTTCGTGGGGCGTTTCCGCCATCGCGCGGTGCGGCTACAGCATCCTGCGCAGCCGGTACAGCGCATCCAGGGCCTCGCGCGGGCTCAGTCCGTCCGGGTCGAGGGCGCGCAGGGCTTCTTCCGCCGGCGAGGGCGCGGGCGGGGCGAAGAGGCTGAGCTGGGACGTGGCATCGGCTTGCGCCGCAGCGCGCGGGGGCGTGGCGTCGAGGCTGGCGGTCATGCCCGATTCGAGACGTTCCAGCAGGGTGCGGGCCTGCGCGATCACCGGGCGCGGCAGGCCGGCGAGCGCGGCCACCTGCAGGCCGAAGCTGCGGTTGGCCGGGCCTTCGCGCACCGCGTGCATGAAGACGAGGCGCTCGTTGCCCTGCGAGTCGCGGTGATCGACCGCATCGAGGTGCACGTTGGCGATGCCCGCGCCCGGCTCGTTGGCGAGTGCGGTCAGTTCGAAATAGTGGGTCGCGAACAGGGTGAAGGCGCGGTTGTGCTGGGCGAGGTGGCGGGCGCAGGCTTCAGCCAGGGCGAGGCCGTCGTAGGTCGAGGTGCCGCGACCGATCTCGTCCATCAGCACCAGCGAGCGATCCGTTGCGTGGTGCAGGATGTAGCTGGTTTCGCTCATCTCCACCATGAAGGTGGACTGGCCGCGCGCCAGGTCGTCGCCGGCGCCGATGCGGGTGAGGATGCGGTCGATCGGCCCGATCACCGCTTCGGCGGCGGGCACGAAGCTGCCGATGTGGGCGAGCAGCACGATCAGCGCGTTCTGGCGCATGTAGGTGCTCTTGCCGCCCATGTTGGGGCCGGTGATGACCAGCATCCGGCGCTCGGGCGAGAGCGTGAGGTCGTTGGGCTCGAAGGGTTCCTCGCGCACCGCCTCCACCACCGGATGGCGGCCGCGTTCGATGCGGATGCCGGGGCTTTCGACCAGCACCGGTCGGCTCCAGTCCAGCGCCAGCGCGCGTTCGGAAAACGCGCACAGCGCGTCGAGTTCCGACAGCGCCGCGGCGCAGCGCTTGAGGGGCTCCAGTTCGGTATTGAGCGCGTCGAGCAGTTCCTCGTACAGCGCCTTCTCGCGCGCCAAGGCCCGCTCGCGTGCGCCCAGCACCTTGTCCTCGAAGGCCTTGAGCTCCTCGGTGATGTAGCGCTCGGCGCCGGTGAGGGTCTGGCGCCGGGTGTAGTGGACCGGCGCCTTGTCGGCCTGGCCCTTGCTGATCTCGATGAAGTAGCCGTGCACGCGGTTGTAGCCGACCTTGAGGGTGGCGATGCCGCTGGCTTCGCGCTCGCGGGCTTCCAGATCGAGGAGGAACTGGTCGGCGTTGGTGGACAGGCGGCGCAGCTCGTCGAGTTCGGCATCGAAGCCGTCGGCGATGACGCCGCCGTCGCGCAGCAGGAGCGGCGGCTGGGCCGACACGGCGCGCGCGAGGAGTCCGGCGCTGTCGTCGTGTTCGCCCAGCGCCGCGGCGAGCGCGCCAAGGCGCGGGGAATCCAGCGGCGAAAGCACGGCGCGGAGTTCCGGCAGCGCGGCCAGTCCGTCGCGCAGGGTGGAAAGGTCGCGCGGGCGGGCCGAGCGCAGGGCCACGCGGGCGAGGATGCGCTCCAGGTCGCCGAGCGCGCGGAAGCGTTCGCGCAGGGGCTCGAAGGCGCGGCTTTCCAGCAGGGTTTCCACCGCGTGGTGGCGTTCGCGCAGCGTGGCCTGCGCGCGCAACGGGCGGTGCAGCCAGCGCCGCAGCAGGCGCCCGCCCATCGGCGTGATGCTGGTGTCGATCACGCCCAGCAGGGTGTGGCGCAGGTTGCCGTCGACGCGCGAATCCAGCTCCAGATGGCGGCGCGTGGCGGCGTTCATGGCGATGCCCTCGTCGGCCGCCTCGAAGGCGATCGACGACAGGTGCGGCAGGCGCTGCTTCTGGGTTTCCTCGACGTAGGCCAGGAGCGCTCCGGCCGCGGCGGTGGCGCGCGGGCGCGATTCCAGCCCGAAGCCTGCGAGGTCGTGTGTCCGGAAAAAACGCGTCAGCGCGCGGCGCGCGGCTTCGGCGTCGAACAGCCAGGGCGCGCGCCGCCGCACGCCGGCCTGCGCCGCAAGAAAGCCGGGCAGCCCGTCCTGGTCGGGCAGGAGCAGCTCGGCCGGTTCCAGCCGCGCCAGCTCGGCCGCGAGCGCGTCCTCGGTTTCCACCTCGTTGACCAGGAAGCGCCCGCCGGCAAGGTCGGCCCACGCCAGGCCGAAGCCCTCGCGCCCGGGCGCGATCGCCATCAGCAGGGTGTCGCGGCGTTCGTCGAGCAGGGCTTCGTCGGTGACGGTGCCGGGCGTGACGATGCGCACCACGCGCCGTTCCACCAGCCCTTTCGCCAGCGCCGGGTCGCCGATCTGCTCGCAGATCGCTACCGATTCGCCCAGCGCCACCAGCCGCGCGAGGTAGCCTTCATGCGAATGCGCCGGCACGCCCGCCATAGGAATCGGCGCGCCGCCCGACTGCCCGCGCTGGGTCAGGGTGATGTCGAGCAGGCGCGCCGCCTTGCGCGCGTCGTCGTAGAACAGCTCGTAGAAGTCCCCCATGCGGAAGAACAGCAGCACGTCCGGGTGCTCCGCCTTGGCGGCGAAGAACTGCTTCATCAGGGGCGTGTGTTCGGGCGCGGCGTCCTTCGGGGCGCGGGGAGAACTCATCGTGGCTCAGGCGCGGGGCGGACCGCGCATGGTACAGGAGCGGTGCGGGGTCGCCCGCAGGCGCCTCACGTCATCGCGGCCGTGCGCCGGAAATGCTCCAGCAGCGCCTGCTCCAGCAGTTCGAGCAGGGAGACCACCTCGCGGGAGGCGGCTTCGAGCCGCCTCATCTGCGCATCCACCCCGGCCTGCGCTTCGGCCTGGGCGCGGCGCGGTTTTCCGAGCAGTCGCTGGAACAGCGAGACGTTCTGCTCCTGGAACAGGAGTTTGAAGATGGCGGCATAGGCCTCGTGCAGCGCCTGATGCGGCGCGTTGATCGCGCGAAAGGCCGGCAGCGGCGCGAGCGCCTGCCCGTCGCCGTGATACCAGCGGCCGAACGGACAGTCGGTGTGCAGCACCGGGATCTCTTCCCGGGAGACGGCGATGCCCTGCACCAGCAGGCCGGCGCGGCCAACCCAGGCCAGGTGGGCGCGCTTGGCCGCGCGCAGGCGTTGGATGGTTTCCTGGATGCCCATGTCGTCGGTGCTGGATCGCGTGATGGTCGCCGTACCCGCGCGAGGCGCGGGTACGGTGCGGAAAGGAAGGGGCGGCGGCGGACGGATCCCGATGTCAGTGGTCGCGCCAATCGCGAATTTTCGACGCAGCGCACAAATAATTCACTCACCAAGACTCACGCCCCGATGCGGGAATTCCGTCCCGGCCGCGGCCTGCCCTGCGGAGGGGCGGGAACGCGACGGAATGCAAGGTCCGCTGCACAAAAGTTCACATTGACTTGGGCGCGGAACGGGGGCTATGGTTCGCCAGTCGATCCACAAGATATTGTGGTTGGATCGGCAGGATGGACCCAAGAACTTGTGGCTGCATCGCACTGCTTCTTGGAAGGAAACCGCAGGGGGCGGTGCGTCGGGAACAGGGTGAGGGCTGGCCGGGATTCGCCGGGCTGCGCTCGGCGCCCGGCGGGTGGGTCGCCGCAGCGGCGACGGCAACGAGAGCAATACACCGGATGGGAGAACGGACGGGCATGAGCACCGCGAGGCTGGAGGCAGTGGTTACGGACACAAGGCAGGACATCCCGATGCAGCCGGCATCGGTCGATATCTGGGACAAGAAATACCGCCTCAAGACCAAGCAGGGCGTGGCGCTGGATGCCGATATCGACGGCACCTACCGGCGCGTGGCCAAGGCGCTGGCCGAGGCCGAACCCAGCGCGGAGCTGCAGAAATACTGGTCCGAGCGTTTCCTGTGGGCGCTGCGCCGCGGCGCGATCCCGGCCGGACGCATCACTTCCAATGCCGGCGCACAGGAACACAAGCCGGCCACCAGCACGATCAACTGCACCGTCTCGGGCACCATCGAGGATTCGATGGACGGCATCCTGGAGAAGGTCCACGAGGCCGGGCTCACCCTCAAGGCCGGCTGCGGCATCGGCTACGAGTTTTCCACCCTGCGCCCCAAGGGCGCCTTCGTCGCCGGCGCCGGCTCCTACACCTCCGGCCCGATGTCCTTCATGGACATCTACGACAAGATGTGTTTCACCGTGTCCTCCGCCGGCGGGCGGCGCGGCGCGCAGATGGGCACCTTCGACGTGTCCCATCCCGACGTGAAGGACTTCATCCGCGCCAAGCGCGAGGACGGGCGGCTGCGCCAGTTCAACCTTTCCCTGCTCATCACCGACGGCTTCATGCAGGCGGTCGAACGCGACGGCGACTGGCCGCTGGTGTTCCCGCTCAACGCCAAGGAAAAGGGCGACGTGGACCTGTCCGACACCGCCCAGGTGCTCTGGCGCGAGTGGCCGGTGCAGAAGAACTACATCGCGCGCGAAGATGGCCGCGTGGCCTGCCGGGTCTACGGCCACATCAAGGCCCGGCACCTGTGGGACATGATCATGGTGTCCACCTACGATTACGCCGAGCCGGGCTTCATCCTGATCGACCGCGTCAACGAGATGAACAACAACTGGTGGTGCGAGAACATCCGCGCCACCAATCCCTGCGTCACCTCCGACACCTGGGTGCAGACCGCGGAAGGCCCGCGCCAGGTGGCCGACCTTCTCGGCACCGCCTTCCTTGCGCGCGTGGACGGCTGCGACCACGCCACGGGTGTCGATGGCTTCTTCCGCACCGCCACCAAGGCCGTACTGGCGCTGGAAACCGAGGAAGGCCATCGCCTGCGCCTGACGCACGACCATCGCGTGCGCCGCGTCACCCGCCTCACGCGCTGGAGCGTGGACACCGAATGGTGCGAGGCCCAGCGCCTCAAGCCCGGCGACCGCGTGCTGCTCAACGACCACCGCGACAACGCCGAATGGAGCGGCGCGCTGAGCGCCGAGGAAGGCTATCTGCTGGGCCTGCTGGTGGGCGATGGCGTCCTCAAGAACGAATCCGCCGTGCTTTCCGCCTGGCCGCGGGCCGCTGCCGCCAACGGCGAAGCCTCCTGCGGCGCGCGCGCGCTGATGGACGAGGCGCTGCGCTGCGCAAAGACGCTCCCCCACCGCGCCGACTTCGCAGGCTGGAGCGAAGTGGCCGGGCACGGCGAATTCCGCCTCAAGTCCGCGGCCCTGCGCGATCTGGCGCTCGGCCTGGGCATGGCGCCAGGCGACAAGGCCATCACCCCGGCGCTGGAGCGCGCTTCGAGTGCCGGATATCGCGGCTTCCTGCGCGGCTTCTTCGATGCCGACGGATCGGTCCAGGGCAGCCAGGCCAAGGGGGTCTCGGTGCGCCTGTCGCAGTCCGATCTTGCGCGGCTGGAAGCCGTGCAGCGCATGCTGCTGCGCCTGGGCATCCCCTCGCGCATCTACCGCAACCGCCGCGAGGAAGGCTCCGCGACCCTGCCCGACGGGCGCGGCGGCGAGCGCGCTTGTGCCATCCGCGCCCAGCACGATCTGGTCATCGCGGGCGAGTCGCTGGCGCGCTTTGCCGAGCTGGTCGGTTTCGCCGATGCCGACAAGGCCGCACGCCTGCGCTCGGCCCTTGCCGGCTATCGCCGCAGCCTCAATCGCGCGCGCTTCGTCGCCACCGTGGCCGGCCTGCGCGAGGACGGCGTCGAGGATGTGTACGACGTGCAGGTGCCCGGCATCAACACCTTCGACGGCAACGGCCTGCACGCGCACAACTGCGGCGAGCAGCCCCTGCCGCCCTACGGTGCCTGCCTGCTGGGATCGATCAACCTCACCACCTTCGTGCGCCATCCCTTCACCGAGCGCGCCTCCTTCGACTGGGAGGAATACAAGGAAGTGGTGCGCGTGTTCACCCGCATGCTCGACAACGTGGTGGAAGTGAACGGCCTTCCGCTGGAGAAGCAGCGCGAGGAAATCCTCCACAAGCGCCGCCACGGCATGGGCTTCCTGGGGCTGGGCAGCACGCTCACCCTGCTGCGGATGAAGTACGGCAGCCGCGAGAGCTGCGAGTTCACCGAGCGCGTTTCGCGCGAGATGGCGATCGCCGGCTGGGAAACCGGCCTGGCACTGGCCAAGGAGAAGGGCCCGGCGCCGATCATGGACGAGCGCTTCACGGTGAGCGCCGAGATGCTGCGCAAGCGCCCGGAGATGGCGCGCGACGGCTGGAAGATCGGCCAGGAAATTCCCGGCCGCGTGCTGCACGCCAAATACAGCCGCTACATGCAGCAGGTGGCCGAAGTCGCGCCCGAGCTGGTCGAGGCGCTGGCCGAAACCGGCGGCCGCTTCACCCACCACAGTTCGATCGCGCCCACCGGCACCATCTCGCTTTCGCTCGCCAACAATGCCTCCAACGGCATCGAGCCGAGCTTTGCCCACCACTACAGCCGCAACGTCATCCGCGAAGGCAAGAAGAGCAAGGAAAAGGTCGACGTCTATTCCTACGAGCTGCTGGCCTACCGCGAGCTGGTGAATCCGAAGGCGATGCCTTACGCCGAGGATGCGGCGGCGAAGCTGCCCGACTACTTCATCGCCGCCGACGACATCAGCCCGAAGGAGCACGTGGACGTGCAGGCCGCGGCGCAGAAGTGGGTGGATTCCTCGATCTCCAAGACCGCCAACGTCCCCACGGATTATCCCTACGAGGACTTCAAGGACATCTACCGCTACGCCTGGCAGCGCGGCCTCAAGGGCTGCACCACCTTCCGCTTCAACCCCGCCGCATTCCAGGGCGTGCTGGTGAAGGAGGCGGATCTGGAAAACACCACCTATCGCTTCGAGCTGGAAGACGGCTCGGTGGTGGAGGTGAAGGGCAATGAAGAGATCGAATACGACGGCGAGCTGCACACCGCCGCCAACCTCTTCGATGCCCTCAAGGAAGGCTATTACGGCAAGTTCTGAACGCCCTGCACGGGGGCACGGAGGCGCGCGCAGACGCGCCCCGTGCGCCCGGTTTTTCCGCGGCGCCCTGCCGCCCCATGAATCCACGCAACAGGTTTGACCGGAGCCCTCCTCACATGACCGTCAGGATCACCCAGAAGATCAAGGGATACGCCGTCCTCCGTCCCGAGGACAAGGCCAGGGAACTCCCCGTGCCGCCGCCCAGCGCGCCCGCCGCCGAGCCGGAGGACAACGTGATCCAGATGCACGAGCGCATCAAGCGCCCGGAAGTGCTGGTCGGCAGCACCTACAAGATCAAGCCGCCGCTGGTCGAGCACGCGATGTACGTCACCATCAACGACATCGTGCTCAACCCCGGCACCGAGCACGAGCAGCGCCGCCCGTTCGAGATCTTCATCAACTCCAAGTCGATGGAGCATTTCCAGTGGATCGTGGCGCTCACCCGCATCCTGTCCGCAGTGTTCCGCAAGGGTGGCGACGTCACCTTCCTGGTCGAGGAGATGAAGGCCGTGTTCGATCCGCGCGGCGGCTACTTCAAGGGTGGCGGCGTCTACATGCCCTCGCTGGTGGCCGATCTGGGCGGCATCGTCGAGGACCACCTCAAGGCCATCGGCCTCCTGCACGACCCGGAACTGAGCGAAGAGCAGCGCGCACTGATCGCGGAAAAGCGCCGCGCCCTCGAAGACCGCTCAAAAAAAAAGCCTGAAGAACGCGCCCTGACGCCGACGGTTTCCACCGCCGCCCACGACGAAGACATCGAAGTCACCGGCGAAGGCGCCAGCTTCCCGCCCTCGGCCACCATGTGCCACAAGTGCAGCGCCAAGGCCCTGGTGCTGCTGGACGGTTGCGCCACCTGCCTGAACTGCGGCTACAGCAAGTGCGGGTGAGCGCCCTGCGGTCGCCGCGTTCCGCGGCTTCCCGGGCGCGGCCTCAGCGTTCCGAGTGTCCGGTATCGAATCCGTCGCGCCGGCCGAACAGCGAGGGTTTCACCAGGTCCACGAAGGCGCGCGCCTGCGGAGAAAGGTATTTGCCCTTGCGGATCACCACCCCGTAGCTGCGCGGCGGGAAATAGGCGCGCAGGTTGCGCACCGCGAGGCGCTCGTGGTCGGCGTCGGTGATGCAGATGCCGGTGACGATGGAAATGCCCAGCCCCATCGCGACGTACTGCTTGATGATTTCCCAGCCGCCCACCTCCAGCGCCACGGTGTAGGGCACGCGGCGCTGCTGGAACACCAGGTCCACCAGGCGGTAGGTGGTCAGGCGGCTGGGCGGAAGGATCAGCCCGTAGGGAGAAAGATCCTCCAGCGCGAGCGGGTGGCGTGCCGCCAGCGGATGCTCGGGCGGGGTGATCAGCATCGGATCGAAGCTGCGTACCGGCGCGTAGTCGAGGTCGTTGGGCACGTCCAGCATCGAGCCGACCGCCAGGTCCACCTCGTCCGAACGGATCAGCGCCAGCCCGTCCTTGCCGGTGACGTTGTGCAGCTTGAGCTGCACCTCCGGGTAAGCCTCGCGGAAAGCCTCCACCAGCGGCGGCAGGAAATAGAGGATGGTGGAGCTGCCGGCGGCGATGTTGAGTTCCCCGGCCGACAGACCGCGCAGGCGCTCGCGGAAGTCGCTTTCCAGTGAATCCAGGCCGTCCATCAGCGGCCGCGCCAGCTCGTACAGCTCTTCCCCGGCGTGGGTGAGGTTCAGGCGCCGGCCGATGCGGTCGAACAGCTTGACCCCCAGTTCGTTCTCCAGCGCGCCCAGCTGCAGGCTCACCGCCGGCTGGCTGAGGAACAGCGCCTCGGCCGCGCGCGTAACCGAACCCAGACGTGCGGCGTGGCAGAACGCGCGCAACTGCTTGAGCCGGCTGCCTTTGTAGTAGAACCGATGGGTCGGATTGGCCATGAGTCGAGCAAATGCTCCAGTTGCGCATTGCAATTGTTAATGCAATCCATTGAAACATTTGTCTTGGCAAAGTCAATCTCCGGCGCCTACCTTGAGCCCGTCCCTTCCGCTCAGGAGGCCGCCATGGCCGATGCATCCAATCACGCCGCCCTGGAAATCCACGCGCCCGCCGCGACGGGGCAGGAAACGGTGCTCACCGCGGAGGCCCGGCGGCTGATCCAGGAGCTGCACCGCCGCTTCGAGCCGCAGCGTCGCGCGCTGCTCACGGCCAGGCGCGAACGGCAGGGCCGCTTCGACGCCGGCGGCCTGCCGGACTTCCGCGCCGACACCCGCTCGATCCGCGAATCCGAATGGCGCGTGGCGCCGATCCCGGCGGCATTGCAGGACCGCCGCGTGGAGATCACCGGGCCGGTCGACCGCAAGATGATCATCAACGCGCTCAACTCGGGCGCCAGGGTGTTCATGGCCGACTTCGAGGATTCCACCAGCCCGACCTGGGCCAACCTGATCGAAGGCCAGATCAACCTGCGCGACGCAGTGGCCGGCACCATCACCTTCACCGCGGAGAACGGCAAGCACTACGCGCTGCGCCCAGACGCGCAGACCGTGCTGATGGTGCGTCCGCGCGGCTGGCACCTGCCGGAAAAGCACGTGCTGGTGGACGGGCAGCGGGTGTCGGGCGGCCTCTTCGACCTCGCCCTGTTCGCCCTGCACAACGCCGCGGCGCTCGCCGCGCGCGACCGCGGCCCGTACTTCTACCTGCCCAAGCTCCAGTCGATGGAGGAAGCGGCGCTGTGGGACGAGGTGCTGGCCTTCCTGGAAGTGCGGCTGGGGCTTGCGATCGGCACGATGAAGGTCACGGTGCTGATCGAGACCCTGCCGGCGGTATTCGAGATGGACGAGATCCTGCACGCCCTGCGCGGGCGCATCGTGGGGCTCAACTGCGGGCGCTGGGACTACATCTTTTCCTACATCAAGACCTTCCGCCGTCACGCCGACCGCGTGCTGCCGGAACGCTCGCAGGTCACGATGGGTTCGGGTTTCCTGAGCGCCTACTCGCAGCTCCTGATCCGCACCTGCCACCGCCGCGGCGCCTTCGCGATGGGCGGCATGGCCGCGCAGATTCCGATCAGCGGCGACGCGCAGGCCAACGAGAAGGCGCTGGCGCGGGTGCGCGCCGACAAGGAGCGCGAGGCCCGCAACGGCCACGACGGCACCTGGGTCGCGCACCCGGCGCTGATCCCGGTGGCGCAGGCGGTGTTCGACGAACACCTGTCCGGCCCCAACCAGCTCGACGTGGCGCGCGAGGACGTGGCTGCAGAGCGCGATGCCCTGATCGCACCCAGCGGCGGGGCCATCACCCGCGAGGGGTTTGCCGCCAACATCGACGTGTGCGTGCGCTACCTCGCCGCCTGGCTCGACGGCCTGGGCTGCGTGCCCATCCACCACCTGATGGAGGACGCCGCCACCGCCGAGATCAGCCGCACCCAGCTGTGGCAGTGGCTGCACGCGGGCGAGCAGGTCTTCGAAGACGGTGCACCGATCGACTTTGCCTGGTTCGACATCGTTCTGGCGCGCGTGCCCCAGCGCCTGCCCGCGTCCGGCCTTCCCGGCCAGTCGAAGATTCCCGAGGCGATGGCGCTGCTCTCGGAGCTTACCCACGCCGAAGAGCTCGCCGATTTCCTCACCTTGCCGGCGTATGAGCGTTTGTAGGCGGGAATCGGGAATGGGGAATGGGGAATCGTCGAGCAACACGCCCTCCCACCCTTGACCGCACCCCGCCACCTTCCCGCGTTTTCCATTTTCCATTCCCTGTTCCCCATTCCCGGAGACCATCATGCCCACCCGCCAGCAACAGATCACCGAACTCGAAAACCAGTGGAAGAACGACCCGCGCTGGAGCCTGGTCAAGCGCCCCTACGCCGCCGCCGACGTGGTGCGCCTGCGCGGCAGCCTGCAACCCGAGCACACCCTGGCCAGGCGCGGCGCCGAACGGCTGTGGAAGCTGGTCAACGGCCACTCGAAGAAGGGCTACGTCAACGCCTTCGGTGCGATCAGCGCGGGCCAGGCCATGCAGCAGGCCAAGGCCGGACTGGAAGCGGTGTACCTGTCCGGCTGGCAGGTTGCCGCCGACGGCAATACCTCGGAAACCATGTATCCGGACCAGTCGCTGTACGCCTACGACTCGGTGCCGACGATGGTGCGGCGGATCAACAACACCTTCCAGCGCGCCGACGAGATCCAGTGGAAGGCGATCTGCGACGGCAAGCTCGCCGACAAGGACGCCATCGACTATTTCCTGCCGATCGTGGCCGATGCCGAGGCCGGTTTCGGCGGCGTGCTCAATGCCTACGAACTGATGAAGAACATGATCGTGGCGGGCGCCGCGGGGGTGCACTTCGAGGACCAGCTCGCCGCGGTCAAGAAGTGCGGCCACATGGGCGGCAAGGTGCTGGTGCCCACGCAGGAAGCGATCCAGAAGCTGGTCGCCGCGCGCCTGGCCGCCGACGTGCTCGGGGCACCGACCCTGATCCTCGCCCGCACCGACGCCGAGGCCGCCAACCTCATCACCTCGGACTTCGATGCCAACGACCGACCCTTCGTCACCGGCGAGCGCACCGCCGAAGGCTTCTACCGCGTGAAGAACGGTCTGGAGCAGTCGATCAGCCGCGGCGTGGCCTACGCGCCCTACGCCGACCTGGTGTGGTGCGAGACCGGCACCCCGGACCTGGGGTTTGCGCGCGAGTTCGCGCAGGCCGTGCTGGAAAAGAACCCCGGCAAGCTGCTCGCCTACAACTGCTCGCCCAGCTTCAACTGGAAGAAGAACCTCGACGACGCCACCATCGCGCGCTTCCAGGAGGAGCTTTCGGCGCTGGGCTACAAGTTCCAGTTCATCACCCTGGCCGGCATCCACATCAACTGGTTCAACAGCTTCAAGTTCGCCTACGACTATGCACGCGGCGAGGGCATGCGCCACTACGTCGAACAGGTGCAGGAGCCGGAGTTCGCCGCGCGCGCGCAGGGCTACACCTTCGTTTCCCACCAGCAGGAAGTCGGCGTGGGCTACTTCGACGATGTCACCACGGTGATCCAGGGCGGTGCGTCCAGCGTCACCGCGCTGACCGGCTCCACGGAAGAGGCGCAGTTCTGCGAGGACAGGAAGAAGGCTGCGGCGTAGGCCGTCTGGCCTTGAAACCACGGGACCGCGGCGCCGGGGACACGGCGTCGCGATCCTGCGCGCACGCGCCATCCGCCCCGGGCGTCACGCGTCCGGGGTGTCGTCCCAGCCTTCGCAGGTGCCGCGGGTGATGACCGCATCGCCGGGCACGATCTCGCCGGCCGCATGCGGCGCAAGGCCGGCGAGGCGGGCGTAGATCGGAGTGAAGTCGGGGCGGGTGGCCTCGAACAGCTGGTCGAAGCTGTCGATCACGAAATAGCCGCGCTGGAAGCTGTCGATGCGGTAGCGGGTCCGCATGATGCGGTCGCGGTCGAAGCCGATGCGGTTGGGCACGTCGGACTGGAGCGAGTAGCGGCTCTCCCCGGCGCTGCTGAGGATGCCCGAACCGTAGATGCGCAGGCCCTCGGCGCTGCGGATCAGCCCGAACTCCACCGTGTACCAGTACAGCCGCGCCAGCTGCGTCAGCGCGTCCGGGCCCAGGTGCATGGCCTTGAGGCCGCCCTGGCCGTAAGCGCACATGTAGTCGGCGAACACCGGATCCATCAGCAGCGGCACGTGGCCGAACAGGTCGTGGAAAAGATCGGGTTCGGCCAGATAGTCCATCTGCTCGGGCGTGCGGATCCACCAGGTCACGGGAAACTCGCGTGCGGCGAGGTGGCCGAAGAAATCGGCCTCGGGCAGCAGGCCTTCCACCGCCACCAGCCGCCAGCCGGTGCTGCGGCGCAGCGGGATGTCGAGGTCGGAAAAGCGCGGGATGCGCGTCTCGTCCATTTGCAGCGCCGCCATGGCGGCGAGGAACTGCTCGCAGGCGCGACCGCGCAGCACTTCGCGCTGGCGCGCGTACAGCTCGCTCCAGACCGCGTGGTCGGTGTCGCTGTAGTCGTGCCAGGGCTGCTCCACCACGCCGGTGGCGTAAATCGGCACATAGCCCTTGTCGGTGGCCTGATGCTCGAGGCGCTGTGGAATCATGGTTGGCTCCGTTGGCACGCAAGCCTTCAATGTAGCGGTCATTGCGCGCAACAAGGTTGCTTTGTTGCGCCGTACTGGGGTCAAATTGCAATGATCGTGCGAAAAATGCTCATTTCATGAAACAATGAACCGATCCATCCCAGCGCTCGACCGCATCGATCTCACCCTGCTGGCCTGGCTCCAGAGCGAAGGCCGTCTCACCAACGCCGAGCTGGCCGAGCGGGTGAACCTGTCGCCCTCGGCCTGCCTGCGGCGGGTGCAGCGGCTGGAGCGCGAGGGCGTGATCGCCGGTTTCGGCGCGCGGCTGGATCCGGTGCGCATCGGACTGGGCCTGCAGGCCTTCGTGCGGCTCCAGCTCGAACACCGCGACCGCGAGCGCGTGGAGCAGTTCGCGCGGCTGGTGCAGGAGTGGGATGAAGTGGTTTCCTGCCACGCGCTGACCGGCGACATGGACTACCTGCTGCACGTCGCCGTGGCCGACCTCGAACATTTTTCGCGCTTCCTGCTCGATCGCCTGCTGGTCGCCGGGCTGGTGGCCGACGTGAACTCCAGCCTGGTGCTGCGCGTGGTCAAGGCCGGCCACGCGCTGCCGCTGACGGCAGCGCGCGCATGAGCGGGGATGCGCCAGCGCTGGAAGTGCTGCATCGCGACGATGCGCTCGCCGTGGTGAACAAGCCGGCCGGGCTGATGGTGCACGACAGCGCGCTGGCGCGCGGGGAAAGCGACTTCGCCGCAGATCGCCTGCGCCGGCAGTTCGAACGACCGATCCACCTCGTCCATCGCCTCGACCGCGCCACCAGCGGCTGCCTGCTGCTGGCCTTCGAGCGGGAGGTGGCCGGCGCGCTCGGCCGCCAGTTCATGTCGCGCGAGGTGGAAAAGACCTACCTTGCCGTGTGCCGCGGCTGGCCGGAGCGACCCGAATTCGATATCGACCACCCGCTCGACGGCGGCCCGGGCAAGCCGGAGAAAAAGCCCGCGCTGACTCGGGTGGAAGTGCTGGCGCGCGGCGAGCTGGACGAGCCGGCGGCGGGCTTTCCCACCTCGCGCTTCGCGCTGCTGGCGTGCCGGCCGCAGACCGGGCGCTTCCGCCAGATTCGCCGCCATCTCAAACACATCGACCACCACCTGATCGGCGACACCAGCCACGGCGACGGCCGGCGCAACCTGGTTTTCCGCATGCGCGGCATCCACCGCATGCTGCTGCACGCACACGCGCTGGATTTCATGCATCCCGTCCACGGCACGGCCCTGCGCGTGCAGGCTCCGCCCGATGCAGACTTCGCCCGCGCGCTTGCGCTGTTCGGCTGGTCGCTGCCAGCCGATGCACCGCGCTGAACCGCGTTCCGGCACAATGCGCGGCTGCGGCGCGAATCCGGAAGCCGCGAGGGAGCCCCACCGCGTGCCGACGCAGGAAAACGACGACGCACTGGCGCAGATCACCCGCATCCTGGCGGCGGCGGGCGAGGCCAATCCGCTCGACGTGCTGATGCCGCTGGTGCATCAGGACCTGCGGCGTCTGGCGCGCGCGCAGCGCCGGCAGATGGAGCCGGGCGAAACCCTTTCCACCACCGCGCTGGTGCACGAGGCCTACCTCAAGCTGCGCCGCGCCGATTTCCCCGGGCTGGAAGGGCGCGCGCACTTCTTCGCCCTGGTGGCGCGCGCCATGCGCCAGATCCTGATCGACCACGCGCGCTCGCGCCTGGCCGAAGCCATGCGCCTGCGCGAAGTCAAGCGCGATCTCGACGAACGCCCGCACGAGGACGCCGCGGAACTTGCGCGGCTGCTGGAAATCGATTCGGTGCTGGACGAGCTGGAGCGCCAGCACCCGCGCCTGGCGCAGGTGGTGCTGTACCGCTGGTTCGCCGGCTACACCCCGCAGGAAACCGCCGACCTCATGGGCGTGCACCTGCGCACCGTGACGCGCGACTGGCACAAGGCGCGCGCCTGGCTGATGCTGGCGCTGGAGCAGCGCGGCGCGGCCGACGCTTCGCGGAGCCGGTGATGGGCCTGGCCTTCGTCGCCGCGGCGGCGGCGTTCAGCGTACTGGTGTCCATCGTCCTCAAGTGGATGCCGCGGCGCGGCATCGACGCGGCGCAGGCGATCACCTGGAACTACCTCTCGGCCGGCGCGCTGAGCCTGCTGCTGCTCGATCCGCCGTTCGACGCGCTGCGCGCGCCGGACACGCCCTGGGCGGCCCTGCTGCTGCTGGCCATCGTGCTGCCCAGCCTGTTCCTCGTGCTGGCGGCCTCGGTGCGGCGCGCCGGCATCGTGCGCACCGATGCCGCCCAGCGCCTGTCCCTGCTGCTCTCGCTCCTCGCCGCCTTCACCTTCCTCGGCGAAAGCGCCGGCGTGCAGAAGCTCGCCGGGCTGGCCCTGGGGCTGATCGCGGTGGCGGCCATCGTCGCGCGACCCGACCCGCAGGCCGCGCGCGGCGACGCCGCCTGGCTTCCGCTCTTGACGGTCTGGGTCGGCTTTGCCCTCGTGGACGTGGTGCTCAAGCTGATCGCACGTGCCGGCACGCCGTTCGCCGCCTCGCTGCTGGTCGCCTTCACGTTCGCCTTCCTCGGCATGCTGGCATTGCAGGTCGTGCGGCACGCGCGCGGCCGTGCGCCGCTGCGCTGGAAGAACCTCGTCGCCGGCCTCGCCCTGGGCGCGCTCAACTTCGGCAACATCGTCTGCTACGTGCGCGCCCATCGCGCCCTGCCCGACAGCCCCGCCGTGGTCTTCGCCAGCATGAACATCGGCGTGGTGGTGCTCGGCACCCTCGCCGGCGTCGCGCTGTTCGGCGAGCCCACCAGCCGCTGGAACCGCCTCGGCATCGCCCTGGCCATCCTGGCCATCGCCCTGATCGCCCTTGCTCCTGGAAAATGAGTGTTTCGGGCCCGGTATTGCGTACTGTCTCCCTACACCACGATGCGGAGATGACGATGCCCAGGCCGATCCTTTTCCTGCTGCTGGCACTGCTCCTGCTGGCGGAGGCACCCGCAGGCCATGCCGCGACGTGGTGCGTGCGCAACCACACCGAGCTTCAACAGGCGCTCACCGCCGCCGCAGCTTCGCCCGGGGACGATGAAATCCGGGTGCGCGAAGGCATTTACACCACTTTTGCCGGCACCTTCACCTACAACGCACAGACCACGGGCTGGATGTGGATCACGGGTGGCTGGTACACGGTCGACGGCAACGATTGCGCGCAGATGCGCATGGACGCATCGCGCACGGTTCTCGACGGCGCCGGCCAGAGCCGCGTACTGCAGATCATCCTGATGCCGCCTGCGGGCACGACGCAGGCGGCGCGCCTGGGCGTGATGAACCTGACGATCGCGAACGGCTACGGCGACTCGGCGACGTACCAGCGCGGCGGCGGTATCCAGATGAACTCGTACTCCGATGGCTATACCGAGCTGTGGCTCGACCGCGTCATCGTCGCCAACAGCGACGGTTACTTCGGCGGCGGTGCCGAGCTGTACGCCAAGAACGGCTTCGTGCGCGTCGCCAACAGCCTGTTCGACAACAACGACGCCAGCGCATCGGCGTTCGGCCACGCGGCGATCAACGTGGTGGCGACAGCGGCGAGCGTGTCGCCGGCCATCATCATCGCCAACAGCACGTTTGCGCGCGGACGCTGCGCCGGCGACGGCACGCGCGGCTGCGGCATCGGCGTGGGGCTGCCGGCGGGCGTGCATCTGGCCGTACTCAACAGCCTGTTCCACGACAACGCGCTATCCGATCTCAACATCGAAGGCATGGCCGTGATCGGTCTGGGCAACGGCAGCGCCGCCGCCGACTACAGCCTGATCCCCGTGCTGAGCGGCAATCTGCCGCTGGCTGCCACCCATGCGTTCACGGGCGATCCGCTGTTCGTCGATCCGGCCAACGGCAACTTCCGTTTGGCCGATGCGTCACCGCTCATCGACCGGGGACTGGCACCGCTGCCCTACTATCCGCTGGGCGGCAGCGATCTCGACGCGCAGCTGCGGGTCCGATTCGGCGCGGTGGATCCTGGCCCATACGAGAACCAGACGCGCCCTTGGCTCTTCATCGACGGCTTCGAGCCGTGACCGCCGCGGCGTGAATGGAGCGCGGGGGCGAGGAAGTCTCCGCGCGCACCGCGCGCCGGTTTCTACGAAAAGAGCGCGCGGGTTCTGCCCTACGAAAGCGTGGTCTCCGCAAGCGCACCGCGCAGCCATCCGGCCAGCGCCTCCACGCGCGGATCCTCCCGTCCGCGGCGGTGACACAGCACCCACTGCGCGTCGGTTTCGACGAACCCCCAGGGCGCGATCAGGCGACCGGCGGCGAGGTCGTCGCGCACCAGAGGCTCGGGTGCGATGGCGATGCCCAGTCCGGCTGCGGCGGCTTCGAGCAGGTAGTAGAGGTGCGCGAAACCCTGGCCCATGCACAGGGTTTCGGGATCGAGGCCCGCGCCCTGCGCCCAGTCCGCCCAGGCTTGCGGACGCGAGGCGGTATGCAGGAGGGGAATTTCGCGCAATGCCGCAACCGGCGCATCGACCAGCCATGCGGCGCCGGGATGCTGCGGGGAAAGCACCGGGCCGATGCGTTCCGGGGCGAGGCGGTGCACGCCCCACGAAGCGGGCCAGGGCGGGGAGGCAAGAAGCAGGGCGGCGTCCAGGCCCGAGAGCGCGGCGTCGGGCGCGGTCTCCTGCGGGGAAAGGTGCAGGCGCAGGGCGGGAAGATCGGCTTCCAGCCGCGAAAGCCGCGGGATCATCCAGCGTGCCAGCACACTGGCCGAACAGCCCAGCACCAGCGCTGCGTGCGCGCCGTCCTGCCGCAGCCGTGCACAGGCATCGCGCAGCAGGGAAAAGGCATCGCCGGACGCTTCGGCCAGGCGCTGGCCGGCGGCGGTGGGAACCAGGCCGCGCCCCTCGCGCCGCAGCAGCGCGCAGCCGAGGCTTTCCTCCAGCGTACGCAGGTGCCGGCTGATCGCGCCGTGGGTGACGTGCAGTTCGTCCGCCGCGCGCACCGCGCTGCCCAGGCGCACCACGGCCTCGAAGGCGCGCAGGGCGTTGAGGGGCGGAAGCGGGCGATTTGTCATGTGAGAAAACCTGACCTATTTGCAGGATTTTATGGCTTATCCACGCATCATGCGTGAAGTAGACTGCGTGCCGCACGATCCCCGTTCGAAGCCCTCCATGAACTTTCCCGACTTCACCGCCTATCCCGACGCCCGCGGCCACTTCGGCCGCTTCGGCGGCCGCTTCGTGGCCGAGACCCTGATGCAGCCGCTGGCCGAACTCACGGAAGCCTGGCTGCGCTACCGCGAGGATCCCGAGTTCCTCGCCGAGCTGGACGCGGATCTGCGCGACTACGTCGGCCGGCCCAGCCCGATCTATCACGCCCGGCGCCTGAGCGAGAAGGTGGGTGGCGCGCGCATCGTGCTCAAGCGCGAGGACCTGAACCACACCGGCGCGCACAAGATCAACAACACCGTGGGCCAGGCCATGCTGGCCCAGCGCATGGGCAAGACCCGCATCATCGCGGAAACGGGCGCCGGCCAGCACGGCGTAGCCAGCGCCACCGTGGCGGCGCGCCTGGGGCTGGAATGCGTGGTCTACATGGGCGCCACCGACATCGAGCGCCAGAAGATCAACGTCTACCGCATGAACCTGCTGGGCGCGAAGGTGGTGCCGGTCACCTCCGGCTCGAAGACGCTCAAGGATGCGCTGAACGAAGCCATGCGCGACTGGGTGACCAACGTCGCCGACACCTTCTACATCATCGGCACCGTGGCCGGCCCGCACCCGTACCCGATGATGGTGCGCGACTTCAACGCCGTGGTCGGGCGCGAGGCGCGCGCGCAAATGCTGGCGCAGTACGGCCGCCTGCCCGACGCGATCACCGCCTGCGTCGGCGGGGGCAGCAACGCCATCGGCCTGTTCCACGCCTTCCTCAACGATCACGCGGTACGCATCGTCGGCGCGGAAGCGGCCGGCGAAGGCATCGAAACCGGCCGCCACGCCGCTTCGCTCGCCGCCGGCCGGCCGGGCGTGCTGCACGGCAACCGCACCTATCTGCTGTGCGACGATGATGGCCAGATCACCGAGACCCATTCGATTTCCGCCGGCCTGGACTACCCCGGCGTCGGCCCCGAGCACAGCTTTCTGAAAGACACGGGCCGGACCGAATACGTCGGCGTCACCGACGAGGAAGCGCTCGAAGCCTTCCACCTCCTGTGCCGCACCGAAGGCATCCTGCCCGCGCTCGAATCCAGCCACGCCGTGGCCCAGGCCATCAAGCTCGCCCGCGAGCTGCCCAGGGACGGCCTGGTGCTCTGCAACCTCTCCGGCCGCGGCGACAAGGACGTCCACACCATCGCGGCGCGGGAGGGGTTGGTGCTTTGACGGCAGGGAATGGGGAATCGGGAATGGAGAATGGTAAAAGCCGTTGAGGCTTCCGCAGCCCGATACCCTTCAATCTTGCCCAACCCCGCTCCTGCGATTCCCCATTCTCTATTTCCCATTCCCGGCTCCAAATGCACATCCTCGGCATCAGTCTGCACATCATCATCGCGATCCTTTTCGCGATCCACGCGATCCGCACGCGGCAGGAGATGTACTGGCTGCTGGTGCTTTTCCTGTTCCCGCTGATCGGCAGCGTTGTGTATGGCGTTGCGGTCTGGCTGCCGTCGGTGCGCGACAGCCGCGGTGGACGGCGGGCGCTCCGGGCGCTGCGCGAGCAGATCGATCCGGGCCGCGAACTGCGCCAGGCGCGGGAAGCCTTCGAGCTTTCCTCCACGGTGCAAAATCGCCTGCGCCTGGCCGACGCGCTGCTGGCGGCGGGCCAGCCCGGCGAGGCGCTGCCGCTCTACCGCGAATGCCTGCAGGGCCTGTACCGCAACGACCCCGACATCACCGTGCGCCACGCCCGCGCGCTGCTGGAAAGCGGGCAGGCCGGAGAGGCGCGCCGCGAGCTGGACGCCCTGATCTCCAGCCAGCCCGACTACAGGTCGCGCGAAGGCCACCTGCTCTACGCACGCGCCGTGGCCGCCTGCGGCGACAAGGACGCCGCGCGCCACGAGTTCGACGCCCTGCTGGGCTACTGGGCCTCGCTCGAACCGCGCGCCTGGTACGCCGAAACCCTTTTCGGCTGGGGCGAAACCGGGGCCGCCCGCAAGATCGCCGAAGAGGCCCTGCAGCCGGTCAAGCACATGCCCCGCCACGCCCGCGAACTCAACGATGAGTGGATCAGGCGGCTCAAGGCGGTGATTCGGGATTCGTGATTGGTGATTGGCAAAAGCCAAAAGCCAAAAGCCAAAAGCGCCCACCATTCCAGCATCCCTCAATACCCGCCTTGCCGTTTCCGCTCTTTCGAATCACCAATCACCAATCACGAATCCCGTTCCCATGAACCGCATCGATACCCGCTTCGCACAGCTCAAGGCCACCGGCCGCACCGGCCTTGTCCCCTTCATTACCGCGGGCGATCCGTCGATCGAGGCGATGGTGCCGGTGATGCACGCGCTGGTCGCGGCGGGTGCCGATGTGATCGAGCTGGGTGTGCCCTTCTCCGATCCCATGGCCGATGGCCCGGTGATCCAGCTCGCCTCCGAGCGCGCGCTGGCGCGCGGCATGGGGACCGCGCAGGTGTTCGGGATGGTGCGGGAGTTTCGCCGTGAAGATACGGCCACGCCGGTGGTGCTGATGGGCTATCTCAACCCGGTCGAGATCCACGGCATGAAGCACTACGCCGATGATGCCGCGGCGGCGGGTGTGGATGGGTTGCTGCTGGTGGATTTGCCGCCCGAGGAAGGCGAGCAGGCGCACGAAATCATGGAAGCTGCGGGGCTGCATCCGATCTGCCTGGCTGCGCCAACCAGCGGCGCGGCGCGCTACGAGGCGTTGATGAAGGCGGGACGGGGTTATCTCTACTACGTCTCCTTCGCCGGGGTGACCGGCGCGGCGCATCTGGAGGTGGAGGCGGTGCGCGAGAAGGTGGCGCAGATCAAGGCGCTGGGCACGCTGCCGGTGGCCGTGGGCTTTGGCGTGCGCGATGGCGAATCGGCGCGGCGCATCGGCGAGATCGCCGACGCCGTGGTGATCGGCAGTGCCCTGGTGCAGGCGATGGCCGAGGCGACCTCGCCGCAGGATGCCGCGCGCCGCGCGCAGGAGTTCCTCGCTCCGATCCGCGCCGCGCTGGACGCCTGATCCTTCGCCGCGTCGCGGCCGGGTCAGCTCCAGAGCAGGGCCAGCTCCAGTTCGATCGCATCGAACGGCGGCACGCGCACCGCGTCGTCTTCCGAATGGCTGGCCAGCAGCAGCCAGTGCGCATCCTGCCGCGCGTAGGCTTCCAGCGTGCGCAGTTCGGGATCGACCAGCCACAGGTGCGAGACGCCGGCCTGGGCGTAGATCGGCATCTTGCGCACCCGATCCAGGCGCGCGGTGGCGGGCGAGAGGATTTCGCAGACCCAGTCGGGCGCCTGTTCGAACCATGCCGCATCCGGCAGCGCGGGCAGGCGCTCGCGCCGCCATCCGGCAAGATCGGGCACCAGCACGTGGCCTTCGAGGTGGCATTCGGGTTCATCGAGAATCCACCAGCCGCCGGGGCCGCCGCGGCTCTGGTGGAACGGCGGGCCGAGGCTGAAGCCGATGGTCGAGCTGGCGCGCGCATGATTCGGCGCCGGCCTCGGGTGGCTGTACAGCGTGCCGTCCACGATCTCGCCCACCCGGTCCGGCGGCAGCGCGAGCAGGTCGTCGTAGGTGGCGATTCGGGCGGCGGGTACGGACATGCTTCCCACTCTAGCGCGATGCTGCGTGCCCTGCAGCCAGGCACTACTGCACCCGGCGGCGCAGCCAGTTGAGCAGGTCGATGCGGGTGATGAGGCCGAGGAAACGCTCGCCGTCCATCACGATGGCGACGTGGCCGCGGTCGAACACCGGCAGCAGGGATTCCACCGGCGCGGTCACGGCGATCTTCTCCAGCTTTTCCACCATCGCGGTGGACACCGGATCGCGGAAGCGTTCTTCGCGGCCGTAGACGTGCAGCAGCACGTCCGATTCGTCCAGGATGCCGACGATGCGGTCGCCGTCCATCACCGGAAGCTGGCTCACGTCGTAGAGCTTCATGCGCTGATAGGCCACGGTGAGCAGGTCGGACGGGCCCACCACCACGGTGTCGCGCTGGCTGTAGGGGCGCAGGATCAGGTCGCGCAGGTCGCCGTACTGCTCGCGCTCGATGAAGCCGTTGTCCAGCATCCAGTAGTCGTTGTACATCTTGGAGAGGTACTTGTTGCCGGTGTCGGGCACCAGCGTCACCACGCGCCTGGGCGCGGTCTGCTCGCGGCACCAGCGCAGCGCCGCGGCCAGCAGCGTTCCGGTGGTCGAGCCGCCGAGGACGCCTTCCTTCGCCAGCAGTTCGCGCGCGGTGAGGAAGCTCTCCCTGTCCGGGATCGCGTAGGCCTTCTTCACCCGCGAGAAGTCGGAAATCGGCGGCAGGAAGTCCTCGCCGATGCCTTCCACCAGCCAGGTGCCGGACTTGGTGCTGAGCACACCTTCGTTGATGTACTGGGTGAGGATCGAGCCGACCGGATCGGCCAGCACCAGCGCGGTTTGCGGCGAGTGCTCGGCGAAGTAGCGCGACAGCCCGGTCATGGTGCCCGAGGAACCGCAGCCGAACACGAAGGCGTCGATGCGCCCGTCCATCTGTTCGAGGATTTCCGGGCCGGTGGTCTCGAAGTGCGCGCGCGGGTTGTCGGGATTGCCGAACTGGTTGATGAAGTACGCGCCCGGGATTTCGCGCGCGATGCGCTCGGCCATGTCCTGGTAGTACTGCGGATGGCCCTTGGCCACGTCCGAGCGGGTCAGCACCACTTCGGCACCCATGGCCTTGAGGTTGAAGATCTTCTCGCGGCTCATCTTGTCGGGCACCACCAGGATCAGCCGGTAGCCCTTGGCCTGCGCCACCAGCGCCAGGCCGATGCCGGTGTTGCCGGCGGTGCCTTCCACCAGGGTGTCGCCGGGCTTGATGTCCCCGCGCGCTTCGGCGGCTTCGATCATCGAACGGCCGATGCGGTCCTTGATCGAACCGCCCGGATTGGCGTTCTCCAGCTTCAGGTACAGCTCGCACGGCCCGGTGTCGAGCCGGTTGACGCGGATCAGGGGAGTGTTGCCGATCAGTTCGAGGACGTTGCCGTGGACGTTCATGGATAGCTGCCGGAATCGCGGGGCCAAGGGCCGGAACCGCGCATCATAGCGGGCGCACCGTCGCGCTCAGCGCGGCGGCAGAAAGGACGGCTGCCGGTCGAACCATTTGCGCGCGCCGGCGAGGTGGAACTTGCGGGCGCCCTGATCCAGCTCCAGCGCAGCGCCCAGCGCGCCCCAGCGCGCGTAGAGCTGGCCGCTCGGCGGCGTCGCGCCCAGGCGCAGACGCCCCAGCACTTCGAAACGCGCGTTGCGGGCCTGGATGTGGTCGAGCGTCAGCCGCTCGCCCAGCGCCTCCAGTTCGGTGGCGGCCTGTGTGCGGCCGGCGTCGACCACGCGCGTGATCCAGCGCGGAAACTGCCGCCGCCGCCCGTACATCGAAAGCAGCGGCGCCACGTCGCGCATTTCCACCGTGACGTGGGCGCGCGCTTGCAGCGGCTCGGACAGGTGGACTTCGCCGCGGTCGAGGTGGAGGGTGGCCCACCAGTCCTGCAGACGGTCGTCCGCAGGTTCGACGATGGCCGCGCGGCGGATCGCCACGCGCGTGCCCGTCAGCGCGAAGCGGTGCTCGCGCAGGCTCGCGCCGGCAAGGCGCGCATCCAGATCCACGTCGCCGCGCAGCACCATGTCGGAAAATCGCAGCGACGCGTCCCGTGCGGCAAGATGCAGGCGCCCGCCGCTGCGGTCCTCGCCCACCTGCATGCGCAGGTCGACGCCGAGGCGCCCCGTGCCGCGCAGGAACTGGACTCCGTGGCGCGGCAGATAGCGGTTGAAGCCGGTGAGGTCGGGCAGCGCGGCGTCGGAAAAGCGCAGGCGCACGTCGAGCCGATCGCGCAGGGTCAGGAGGTCGCCGCTGTCGGCGCGGAAGTCGAGCGTCAGGTTCCGGCCCGATCCCAGCCGCGCCTCGGGGGCGCTGGCGGGCGCGAGGTCGAAGCGTTCCAGCGTGACCTGGGCCTGCGCCAGCGCGCTGTCGCCCGTCCCCGGTTCCAGCCGCGCCTGCGCGTGCCCGGTGCCGCGGAAGCGGTGCCGGAACGCGGACACGTCGAACTGCGCCCCGCGCAGCGCAATTTCGCTGTCGCCGGCCAGCTGTCCGGCTTCCAGCCGCAGGCGGGCCTGCACCTCGCCGCGGCCGTCGAGCGAGAAATCGTGCAGCCGGGAGAGCAGCGGTTGCACCAGATCGAGCGAGGAAAAGCGCAAATCCAGATCGAGCGTGCCGCCGATGCGGTGGCGCTGCTGCGCCCACGGCGGCAGCGGCAGGGCGCGCCCGGCAAGGCGCAGGTCCGCCTCCAGACGCTGCACCAGCTCGGGAATCGGCGGCAGCGAAAGCGCCAGCGCGAGGTCTTCCCCGCGGGTTTCCAGCGCAAGGCGCGCCTCGCCCATGGCCTGAAGGCCGGTCTGCGAGGAAAACCCGACTGGCGCGCGGATTTCCAGCGCGGTTGCATCGGCGATCCGGCCGCGCTCGATGGCCACACGGCCGGCAATGTGCCCTTCGCCGGGCAGCAGCCGATGCTGTGGATCGAGGTTGGCGTCCAGCGCCAGCTCCGCGCCCGGGCCGCGCGCGTCCAGCGCAAGATCGAGCGTGACGAAGTCGAGCATGGCCAGGCCCGGGTGCTCGCTGCGGCGATGCGCCGCGATGTCCGCGCGCAGCGACAGGGCACCCGCTTCCAGGAACACGTGTTCGCCGCGCCTCAGGCGGGCCTGTTCCAGGCGGAGAAGGGAAGGATCCAGCTCGAAGCGCCCGCGCCGCAGCTGCTGGCTCCAGCGCGCCTGCGCCTGCGCGTTGCCGGTGAGCACGAGATCGCCGTGGGTGAACTCCAGCGATGAATTGATCCGCAGGTCTTCGAAAACCAGCCGCAGCCCGTGGTCGGCCGCCGGGCGCGGTTCGAGATCGGTTTCGGCGTGCGAGATCGCGATGCGCGGCGTCTCGCCCTCCAGCCAGGCCACGCGCAGCTCCTTGCGCAGGAGCGGCCACAGCGCGATGCGCCCGGAAACCCGCCCGGCGCGGATTTCCCAGGCGTTGCGGCGCGTCTGGCCCTGCATCGTCACATCCCAAAGGAGGATCCGCCCCGGCCACAGCGACAGCGCGCGCGACCACTGCATCCGGAAGCGCTCTGGCTGGCGGCTGAGCGCGGCTTCCGCCGGCCCGAGATTGAGCGCGAGGTTGGACAGCGCAAGCCAGCCCAGCGCGAGCCACGGAGCGGTTCGCAGCAGGCGCTGTGGCCAGCGGCGGCGCGCGTCGACGGTGGGGCTCATTCCAGCGTGAACCACTGCACCTCGACGCGGCGGTTGAGGTCACTGTCCGGACTGGCCGGCTCCTCCCAACCGCGCCCGACCAGTTCGATGCGCGCGGGGTCGATCTTGGGGAAGCGTGCCACCAGCGCATCGCGCACCGCCTGCGCGCGCTGGCGCGAAAGCTCCATCGCCTTGAGCGCCATCGAACGCACCAGCGCCTGTCCGCCCTGTTTTTCGAACTCGGCCAGGCGCGCATTGTCGACGTGCCCGCGCAGCAGCACGATCGAGCCGGGGCTGACCTGCAGGAAGTTGCGGATGGTGTCGAGGTATTCCTGGTTCTGCGTGGCGTTGCGGTCGAGCACCGCGGAATTGGGTTCGAAGAAGAAGCGGATGTCGCGGCTGAGCAGGGCGTCGCCTTCCAGCGACACCGTGCCGCCGGTGCGGATCGGCGCGATGGCGATGGTCTGGCCGGCGAACTGCCCCCCCTTGGTCAACGCATCGAGCCATTGGCTATCGACGAAGCGCGCCGGATCGGCGGGGTTGCGGATGAGATTTCCATACGCCAGCACCGAGGACTGGAAGATGCCCTGGAAGGAGCCGGCGGCGTCGATCTGCCCGCTGAAGAAGGCCAGGTTCTCCGGCAGGTTGGAAAGATGCACCTTGGCCAGCTCGGTGCGCGTCTCGGCGGCGGTCCAGCCGAAGGCCTTGCCGATCGTATCCAGATGCGCCTCGGGCGCGTCGCGCACCTGCCGGTTGCCCTCAAGAAGCCCGTGCACCAGACCTTTCACCCATTCCGGGTGGGCCTGTGCGAAGCCCTTGTTGACGGTGAGGATGTCGGCCACGACCAGCAGGTTGCGGTTGGACACCAGGGCCTTGGCGCGACCGCCGGAACCGGCCACCACCTCGTCGGTACGCGGCGACCAGCCGACGCAGCCGTTGAGGCGCGGGCGGGAGATCGAAAGCTCGGCCTCGTAGGCATCGCAGGCCACGAAGGCGTCCTCGTAGAACACCAGCCCCAGTTCGCCGGAGGACGGGCGCGCGTCGAGGTCGCGCAGCACCTTCACCGGCACCCCGGCTTCGGAAGCAAGGTAGCGGATGAAGAACTCGCTTTCATTGAACTGCGAAGCGGCCAGCACGCGGCCCTTGAGCTGGTTGATCGAGGAAATGCCGGCATCCACCACCACCTGGTCGGCACCGCGCGAGAAGCCGATCTGCGCCGGCACCACGATGTCGAACTGCCGGCCCAGCACGGCAAGGGTGTCGACCGTGGTCACGGAAGCGGCGACGCGGCCGTTGTTGAGCTTGGACCATCCTTCTTCCTCTTCCAGCTTCAGGCGCAGCTGGAAGCCGTAGTTGCGCGCGAAGAAAGAGTCGGGGTTGGGCGCAAGCCCGCCGTTGGCGACCACCAGCCCGGCGTAACCGGCGTATTCGCTGATGTCCACGTCGATGACCTTGTCCTTCGGCTGGTAGGCCGCGGCGGCATCGAGATTGGGCAGGGAGGTCAGCGGCTCGATCGGGGCGGGCGCGTCGGGCGGGACGGCGTTGCCTTCGTGCCCGGCGTCCGCTTCGCCGGTCGCCACGACGGGCGTTTGCGAGGGGCTGCCCATGTCGCGCAGCACCAGCCAGCCGCCCAGCCCCAGCAGCACCAGAACCAGGAGCAGGGTGATGATGACGCCGGCCGCGCTGCCGCGCTGACGACGGGCCAGGGTGATCTGCGGATGGATCGGCTTCATCGCGATTCTCCTTGGGGTTGGGACTTGCCTGGAACGGAATTGCCGCGCAGCACGCGCGCGGGCAGGCGGGCGGATTCATCGAGATCCAGCGCGCCCAAAAGATCGCGCTGGCTGTCCAGCCAGCGGTCGGCTTCGTTGAAGGCCGAGGTGAGCGCGTCGAGCGAGGAGCCCAGACTTCTCTCGTTGCCGGCCAGCAGCGCCTGTTCGCGGATCAGCGAAACCTGCTGGTCGATGCGCGCCAGCTCCGCATCGATGCGCTCGGCGCGAAGCGCGGCCTGGTCGTGGGCGGCCTGGCGCGCGTCGATCACCTGCTTCTGCTGCTCCAGACTGCGGCGCAGCTCGGGATCTAGGTCGGATTCGGAAAGGCGTGCGTCGATGCCTTCTTCCTGCGCCTGCAGCCGCTCGCGTTCGGCGCGCGCCACCACCAGCACCTGGGAAATCGTTTGGCTTGCGCCCAGCATGCGCAGGTGCAGCCAGACCAGCTGCTCGATGCTGTCGGCATAAGGGCGCATCAGCGGGTCGGCGTCGAGCAGGGCCACGATCTCCTTGCCGCGACCTTCCAGCGCGCGTTGGCGCTCGCGCCGGCCCGATTCGAGCGTGTCGAACAGGGTGAAGTAGCGTCGTTCGGCCGGGTTTCCGCGCGCCGCCTGCGCCTCGATCGCGGCGCGGAAGCGGTCGCTGCTGGACAGCCCGATCAGATAGGCAAGCTCCAGCCCGGCACCAAGAAACCAGAAACCCGGGCTGAGGAAGGCACCGAGCAGGCCCATCGCACCCAGGAAGAAGAAGTTGGGCGGTATCGGCATGCCCAGCGGGCGCGCCGTGAATGCGGCCCAGAGCCGGCGCGCGAAGCTCACGAGGCGGCCTCGCCATAGCGGCGCAGCGCCGCGGGCACGAACTGCATGTCGGTGGCTTCGCGGATCGCGATGTGCATCTGGAAGGCCATCACGTCGGCCGGCACCGGCGCCTGGTAGCCGTCCAGGCAGCGCGCCAGCGCGTCGATCGGGGCGAGGTTCTCGGTGCGGGTGAGGCGGTAGGCCTTGACCGCCAGCGCTTCGGCCGCGCCGGGCGTGAGCAGGGTCGGCAGGTCCAGCGCGCGCATCGCCTCGACCCCGGGCGCGATGCCGAAGCGCTTGAGCAGCACGTCGAGCAGGGCCGCGCTCTCCGCCCCGCTTGCGGTGGGCAGGAGCGGGATCTTCACGTCCACCCGGCCGGGGCGCTTGAGGTCCACTTCGATGAGGTCCGGGCGCGAGGAGGCGAGCATCCACATCAGCCGGCCGCGGTTGTCCGAATCGCTCATCTCCTGCGCGATCATCGAGTACAGCCGCCCCGACAGCCCGCTGTCGCCGCTGCCCGAATCGCGCCGCCCGAGGGTCTGGTCGGCCTCGTCGATGAACACGATGCAGCGGCCCAGGGCGCGGATCAGGCGGAAGATCTTTTCCAGGTTGCCTTCGCTCGATCCCACCCAGCGGTCGCGGAAGTTCTTGAGCTTGACCACCGGCACCCCGGCTTCACCGGCGAGGCATTCGACCAGATAGGTCTTGCCGGTGCCGACCGGCCCGCACAGCAGGTAGCCCATCGGCAGCGCGCGGGTATCGCCGGCGCGCCACAGCGCGATGTCCTGGCGCAGCCAGGCCTTGAGGCCGGCGGGCGCGTGGTAGTCCTCCAGGGTGCGGCGCGATTCGACGAATTCGACCAGCCCGGCGGAATCGCCTTCCACCAGTGACTTCTTCACTTCGACGAAGTCGGCCGGCTGCAGCGGACGGCGCTGGTGCGCACGCTGGCGCACCAGACTTTGCAGGGCGCTCAGGCTGACTCCGGTCAGCGCCTGCGCGGTGGCTTCATCGCCCTGCTGCGGATCGAACGCCGCCGGGTGATCCAGGCGCAGCTGCGCCAGCGCGGCGGTGAGGCGGGCGGCGTCGGGCAGCGGGATGCGCAAGCGCGCCACGCGCGGATTGAAGGCGACCTGCGGGTGCAGGTCGTTGAGGTTGTCGACGATGAGAAAGCTGGCGAAGGGCAGTTCGGCGTAAGGCGCCTCGCTGGCGAAATCGCGGATCAGGCTGGCGAGGCCGGCGATCTCGAAATCCCCGGCGCGCCCGCCCGGCAGCCACTGGTCGGCGCCGCGCAGCAGGAAGGCGACGTGCTCCTCCTCGCCGCGCCCCAGCGCGCGCAGGTTGGCGCGATAGCGCAGGTAGCGCGCCACCACTTCCAGCGCCGCGCGCGGCTCGCGCGGCAGCGGGCCGAGCTTCTCGAACGCCGGCCAGTCGCGCAGCCGCTCGCTGCCGCGCGCGACCGCAAGGCCGTTGCCGGCATCGTAGGTGAACACCACCTGGAAGCCGCCCAGGAGCTGCGCTTCCAGGAAGCGCGCCAGCGGCACCAGCCGGCCGTCGAGCACGAAGCGGTCGGAGACGTTGCCGTAGAGCACGAACTGCCCGTGCGCGCCGCTCTCGTAGGCCAGCGCCAGTTCGCGCAGCCAGTCCGGGGCGTCGGAGGCCAGGGGCATCGCGGAAGGGCCTTCAGGCCGATTCGCTGTCGCTGGTGCGCGGCGCCGCGCCCATGTTGCGCTCGACCGGCGCGGACGCCGGCGCCGGCGCGCCTTCCAGCGTCAGGCCCTCGGCCGCGGCGAAGTCGGCCAGCGCCTGGTCGGCCAGCGCCTGCTGCTCGGCCTCCTTCAGGTTGATCTCGCCCATGTCGATGGAATCCTTGGCCACGCGCGCGCGCCCTGCCTGCTTGGTGCGCTCTTCCTCGACCATTTCCTGCAGGCGGTTGAGGGTGTCGCCGGAACCGCCGATCTGGCCGATCATGCCGGCCGCCATCTCGTTCATGTCCGCCAGCGCCTTCTTCATGCGCATGTCGTTGATCGCGCCCTTGAGGCCGTCGATCTTGGCGCGCGCGGCGTTCACCGCCACGTCGCGGGCCTTGACCAGGTTCTTGTAGGTTTCTTCCGCGCCCTCGAGCTGGCTGCGGTTCTCGGCCAGCTCGCGGGTCACGGTCTGCAGGCGCAGGGCGAGCTGCCCGGCCGCGGCCTGGTTGCCGGCGCGAAGGTGCGCGCGGGTCTTGGCGCGCAGGTCGTTTTCTTCCGTCTCCAGCTTGCGCACCTGGCTCATCAGGCGCTCGGCCAGTCCGGCGTGCGCGGCCAGGCTCTGGTTGTAGCTGCCGATCTGCTTGCGCAGGTTTTCCTGCTCCAGCTCCAGCAGCGCCTCGGGATTGCGCTTCTCGATGCCGGAAATGAACAGCGACAGGAAGCCGCGGAAGACATTCATCAAGCGGGTGAACATGTCGTCTCCAGAACTGTGGGTCGTGGGAATCGGTGCAGGATAACGCCTTGCGTGCGGTTCAGGACGCCGGAGCGGCACCGGCGTGACCGCGCGGGAACCTCAGCCGAGGCGATCGAGCGCCTGCGAAAGATCCGGGGCCAGAGGCGCATTCAGCAGGTAGGGCGCAGCGCCCTCGTCGAGCGCGAACTCCAGCGAGGCGGCGTGCAGGAACAGCCGCCGCAGGCCGATCTGCTCGCGCAGCCGGCGATTGACGTCTTCCTTGCCGTACTTGTCGTCGCCCGCCACCGGATGGCCGAGATGGGCGGCGTGGACGCGGATCTGGTGGGTGCGGCCGGTTTCGATCCGCACCTCGCAGTACGAGTGCCCGCCGCGCCGCTCCAGCACGCGGAAGTGGCTGGTCGAGGGCTTGCCCTGCGGATGCACCTGCACGTGGCGTTCGCCGCCCTGGCGCAGGCCGATGTGCAGTGGCGCGTCCACCGTCAGGGTGCCGTCGGGCAGGCGGCCGGTGAGCAGGGTCAGGTAGCGCTTGGTCAGGCCGGCGCCGTGGTCCTCGCGCAGCAGCGCCTGCAGTTCGGTGAGCGCCGAGCGCTTCTTGGCGAGGACCAGAAGACCGGATGTGTCGCGGTCGAGTCGGTGCACCAGCTCCAGCGACTGGTCCGGGCGCAGCGCGCGCAGCGCCTCGATGGCGCCGAAGCGGATGCCGCTGCCGCCGTGGCTGGCCAGGCCCGAAGGCTTGTTCAGCGCCAGGAGGCGTGCGTCCTCGAACACGATGGCTGCCTCCAGATGCGACAGCAGGGCGGCCGGCGGGCGCGCCGGGGCGTCCGGTTCGTCCAGCCGCAGCGGCGGGATGCGCACTTCGTCGCCGGCTTCGAGGCGGCTGTCGGGCTTGGCGCGCTTGCCGTTGATCCGCACCTGGCCGGTGCGCAGCAGCCGGTAGATGAGCGCACGCGGCGCGCCCTTGAGCTGGCCGGAGAGGAAATTGTCGATGCGCTGGCCGGCGCGGTCGGCTTCGACCTGCACCCGCCGGACCCCGGATTCGGGCCCGTTTGCCGCGGTTGTCATGGGATTGCTACACTGAAGGTGCGAGAAAACGTCAGGATTTGGTCGTGCGCCCGCCAGGATCGGCGCGCGGCGAAGGTTCCGGCGCGGTCTGGCAGCGGCACGCAACCTGCGTGCAAGTGTATCCGCTGCGTCGGCGACGGAGCAGGCAGTTCGCCCGAAAAGTGCGGGAATCGGCTTTTCGGCTCGTTGGCTGGCCGGATGCGAGAGCATCCGGCGGCTTTCCCTTTTGTTTGGAAATCGCGCTCCCGCGGGAAATGCCCGACGGTTCGATGCGCTGGAGATTCTGCACGGCGACGGTCCGCGCCCGGCGCGACCGTCGCCGCCCCTGAAACTGGGCGCGGAGCACCCGGCGTTCCTTGCGGCCTGAGCGCGTGAGGAATCGCAACACCATGAAAAGAATGTTGATCAACGCCACGCAGCAGGAAGAACTGCGCGTGGCCATCGTCGATGGACAGACGCTGTACGACATCGACATCGAGCAGCCCTCGAAGGAACAGAAGAAGTCCAACATCTACAAGGGCCGGATCACCCGGCTGGAGGCCTCGCTGGAGGCCGCCTTCGTCGAATACGGGGCCGACAAGCACGGCTTCCTGCCGCTGAAGGAGATCTCGCGCGACTACTTCATCGAAGGCGTCAACCCGAACAAGGCCACGATCAAGGAGCTCCTGCGCGAAGGTCAGGAAGTGGTCGTGCAGGTGGACAAGGAAGAGCGCGGCAACAAGGGCGCGGCGCTGACCACCTTCATCTCGCTGGCCGGCCGCTATCTGGTGCTGATGCCCAACAGCCCCAGCGCCGGCGGCGTCTCGCGCCGCATCGAGGGCGACGATCGCGCCGCGCTCAAGGAAGCGCTGGACCGCATGTCGATCCCCGACGACATGGGCGTCATCATCCGCACCGCCGGCGTCGGCCGCGATGCGGAAGAGCTGCAGTGGGACGTCGATTACCTCCTGCAGGTGTGGAAGGCGATCACCGACGCCGCACTGGCCAGGCCCGCGCCCTTCCTGATCTACCAGGAATCGCGCCTCATCATCCGCGCGCTGCGCGACTACCTGCGCGCCGATGTCGGCGAGATCCTCATCGACAGTCCGGAGATGTTCGATGACGCGCGCGATTTCGTGCAGCAGGTGATGCCGCAGAACCTGCGCAAGCTCAAGCTGTACAAGGACACCACGCCGCTCTTCAACCGCTTCCAGATCGAGTCGCAGATCGAGAACGCCTACGAGCGCACCGTGCGCCTGCCCTCGGGCGGCTCGATCGTGGTGGACCAGACCGAGGCGTTGACCGCCATCGACGTCAACTCGGCGCGCGCCACCAAGGGCGGCGACATCGAGGAAACCGCGTTCAACACCAACCTGGAAGCCGCCGAGGAAGTGGCGCGCCAGATGCGCCTGCGCGATCTGGGTGGCCTGGTGGTGATCGACTTCATCGACATGGGTTCGGCCAAGCACCAGCGCGAGGTCGAAAATCGCCTCGCACAGGCGCTCAAGTATGACCGCGCGCGTGTCCAGGTCGGCCGCATCTCGCGCTTCGGCCTGCTGGAAATGAGCCGCCAGCGGTTGCGCCCGAGCCTGGGCGAATCCAGCCAGATCGTCTGCCCGCGCTGCGAGGGCCACGGCCGGGTGCGCTCGGTGGAATCGCTGTCGCTGTCGATCCTGCGCCTGGTGGAAGAGCAGGCGATGAAGGACAACACCGGACAGGTGCTGGTGCAGGTGCCGGCGGAAATCGCCAACTTCCTGCTCAACGAGAAGCGCCGCGCGCTGATGGACATCGAGCAGCGCCACGACGTGCCGGCGGTGATCGTGTCCGATGCCCAGCTCGAGATTCCGCACTACGAGGTCAGCCGCATCCGCGAGAACGAGCTGGACGAGGAAGAGCACGGCAAGCCGAGCTACCGCCGCACCACCGCGCGCCGGCAGGAAGTGCACGCGCTCACCCGCGCCAACCTCAACATCCCGCCGACGCCGGCCGTGACCGCCGTGCGCCCGGCACAGCCGGCGCCGATCCGCGAAGAGCAGCCCAATGAGGCACCCGTGCCGGTCGCTGCGCCCGTGCCGGCACCCGCGCCGGTTGCGGCAGCGCCTGCGCCGAGCGCGTCGGCACCCAAGCGCGGTTTCTTCGCCTGGCTTGCCCGACTGTTCGGTGCGGGCGAGTCGGCCAGCGCTCCCGCTGCGACCGCGCGGCCGTCTGGAACCCCGCCGGCGCGCGGCCCTCGACCGGGACAGGGCGCCAATCAGGGTTCCGGGGCGAACGGCCGTCGCGACGGCCGCGGCGACCGCCAGCGCAGCGCCGACCCGCGTTCGCGCAACGGCCAGGAGCGCGGCAAGCCCGCCGCCCAGGAGCCGCGCACCGGCGCTGCGGCCGGCAAGGATCCGGCACAGGAGCCCCTGAACCAGAACGGCCGCGGTGCGCGCCGTCAGGACGCGGCTCGCCAGGATGCGGGCGGCAAGCGCGATGCCCGCCAGCAGGCGCGTGCCGATGGGCGCGACACCGGTCGCGCCAAGCCGGTGCAGGACAAGGAAGCGCCGGCGGTATCCGCAGCCGCACGCGAACCCCAGATCCCGAGCGCCGAGCGCCGATCGGCGGAACCGGCAAAGCCCGTGGAACCGGCCAAAACCGCCGAGCCGGTGAAGGCTGTCGCCGAGGAATCGGCGCGCGCCGCATCGCCGCGTCCGACGCCGGCTCCGGTGCCCGCGTCTGCGCCGGACACCGATGGCAATACTCCCGCGGAACCGGTCGAAGCAGCAGCGGTCGCAGCCGACGGCTCCGCGCCGCCGGTGGCCGACGATTCGGCATCGCCCTCGCGCCGCCGCCGCGGCCGCCGCGGCGGCCGCCGCCGCCGCCGTCAGGAAGAGGCATCCGGCGGAATCGATGAAAGCGCGGTCGACGATGCGGACATGGATGACGAGGACGAGGACGAGTCCGCAGGCGAAACCCCTTCCGAGACTCCCGCAGCCGCGGACGAGGCTGCGTCCCGCGCGCCGCGCGCGCGCGAAGGCCGTCGTCCGGCCGCTGCGTCCGCCGTCCTGCTTCCCGCGCCGGTGCTTGCACCTGCACCCGCACCTGCACCTGCACCTGCACCTGCACCTGCACCTGCACCTGCACCTGCACCTGCACCTGCACCTGCACCTGCACCTGCACCTGCGCCTGCGCCTGCGCCTGCGCCTGCGCCTGCGCCTGCGCCTGCGCCTGCGCCTGCGCCTGCGCCGGGGTCTTCTTCTGCAGCGATAGTTCCCCCTGCCCCGGAAGAGCAGGAGCGCCGCGCCGCGCCTGCGGCGGCCGAAGCGGTAGCGGATCCTGCGCAGGCTCCTGCGCCTGCGGTGCCGGAAATCGCGCCTGCCTCACCGCCTTCTGCCGCAACGCCAGCCGCGGCCGCACCGCCGGCCAGGCCCGAGCCCGCTCCGGCCAAGCCTGCGCCGACGCCCGGGGCCATGCAATCGGTCTTCGCGCCGGTTCCGGCGCCGCTGGAGCGGCGCGGTCCCGCCGATGCCGGGCGCATGTCCGTGGCCAGCGCCGTGGCGACCGCGCTGCATTCCCGCGTGCAGCAGGGAAGCCTGTTCGCCGCGCCGGAATCCGCTTCGTCCGCGCCGGTCGAAGCCAAGCCCGTCGAAGCCAAGCCGACTGCGGAGGGTGCAGCCATTCGCGGATCGGAGGAAGCCGCCCCGACGCCGGAATCGGCCGATGACGCATCTTCCGCGCAGCCGCCCTCGGCCGTCGAAGAGGCGCCTCAGGTGCGCCCCGACGCCTGATTCGCGCGCCCGCCGCCGCGCCCTTCCGGGGCCGGCGGCGTGGATCGGTTCGGAACCCGGGAATGCATCCGTTTCCCGCGGAAGCCTTCCGGTGCAGGCCCTCAGTCCGCGGCCAGGCCGTGCTGGAGCGCCAGCCGGGTGAGCGAGGCGATGTCGTTCACGCCGAGCTTCCCGAACAGGTGGTATTTGTGCGTGGCCACGGTCTTGGCGCTGAGGTTGAGGTGGTTCGCGATGACCGTCATGCGCAGCCCCTGGACCAGCAGCATCGCCACCTCCAGCTCGCGCACCGAGAGCTGCTCGAAGGGCGAGCCGGTGGTGTCCAGGCTGCTGATCGCCATCTGCTGGGCCACCGCGGAAGAGATGTAGCGCTTGCCGCGCGCCACGTCGCGGATCGCACGCAGCAGTTCCTCGGCCGGCGCGGCCTTGCCCAGATAGCCGCTGGCGCCGGCGGCGAGCACGCGGCGCGGCAGCGGGCCATCCTCCTGCGCCGAGACGATGATGACGCGCGAAGGCGAGTCGCTGCGAGTCAGCCGGTCGGTCACTTCCAGCCCGCTGATGCCCGGCAGGTGCAGGTCGCACAGAACCACATCGGCCGGCGTCTTGCGCAGCTCGATCAGCGCCTGTTCGCCGCTGCCGGCTTCACCGACCACGGAAAAATCGGTGTGCTGGGCCAGCAGCATGCGAAAGCCGGTGCGCACCAGCTCGTGGTCGTCGACCAGATAGACACGGATCATGCGGCACTCCCCTTGCGCGGACGCGCGGGCCGGAGCCCGCGCGCGATTCGGCAAGCCTACGCGATGGCCCGGCAAAGCGCCAAACCAGGCCGCATCGCGCGGCGCGCCGGCATAATCGCGGATTCGATTTCCGGAGACAGGCAATGACCCACCGTTTGCTGATCGATACCGACCCGGGCGTGGACGATGCGCTCGCCATCCTGATGGCCAGCGCGCATCCCGGCTGCCGCATCGAGGCGCTGACCATCACCGCCGGCAACGTCGGCCTCGGCCACACCCTGGCCAACGCGCTGAAGCTGTGCGAAGTGGCCGACATCGACGCGCCGGTGTTCCCCGGCGCGCCGGTGCCGCTGGTTGCGGTGCCCGAGGATGCCGCCTATGTGCACGGGCGCGACGGCTTCGGCGACGCCGGGTTGTCGCCGCCTTCGCGCCGCGCCGAGTCCGAACACGCCGCGCTCGCCATGCTGCGCCTCGCGCGTGAGCATCCGGGAGAACTGACCTTCGTGATGCTCGGCCCGCTCACCAACCTCGCGCTGGCGCTGTCGCTCGATCCCTCCCTGCCCGAGCGCGTGCCGCGCCTGGTGGTGATGGGCGGTGCGGTCAGCGGCCGCGGCAACACCCGTCTGCCGGTGGAGTTCAACACCGGATTCGACCCGGAGGCCGCGCGCATCGTGTTCGACCGCTGGCCGCGCTTCGAGCTGGTGGACTGGGAAGCCACGCTGCGGCACGGACTGGCGCACGCCCGGTGCGACCGCTGGTTTGCCGTCGATCACCCGCTGGCGCGTTTCTACGACACCATTTCGCGCCAGACGCGAATCTGGTCGGCCGGGCTGCGCGGCGAGGAATGGCACAGCGCCGATGCGCTGGCAATGGCGCAGGTGCTCGAACCCGAGCGCGCGCTGGAAACCGCCGAACGCGCTCTGACGGTCGAGCTGGCCGGCGAGCACGCGCGCGGCATGACGGTGGTGGACTGGCTGGGTCGCGGCAAGCGTCCGGTCAACGCGCGGATCCTGCTGTCCTACGACCGCACCCGTTTCGAGCAGCTGGTGCAGGCCGCAGTGGGTGCTGCCTGAAGCCGCCCCGGAGCCTGCGGTTCGCTTCCGGGGCGGCGGGCGCGGCTCCTGGCCGCGCATAAGCCCGTGCTTCAGTGGGTTCGACGTTCTTCGTACCAGCGCATCAGGCGCTGTTTGGCGGCCAGCTTTTCGCGCTTCATCTGAGACAGCGCGCCGGGCGCAAGGGGCAGCGCACCCACGGTGGCGTCGGCCACCTGCCGATCCAGCTTCTGGTGGTGCTGGTACAGGCGCCGGAACTCGGTGTCGTGCTGCAACAACGCGTCGATCTCGCTTTGCGGTTGGGCTTCGAACATGTCTGCAAACCTCCTGCGATGGATGCATGTGGTGAAACGACGGGCACGAGCGCCCGTCACCCTGAGTGACAAGGTGGAGAAGAAAACGTTCATCCGGAAATGCCGCGAATTCAGGCGGCGCAACCCCAGGCCGGCGTTCCTGCCATCCCCTCGACCCCGCTCCGCCCGGTGCGGCCGGGAAGGTGGCGGTTCGACGAGTCGGCGGGAAAAGGGCATCGGGCCAATCCTGCACATGGCCGGTACACCAACGTCCGGCAGGCCCGAACCTACTCCCAGCCCCGGCCCGCTGCAAGCCCCGCACGCAGGAGGGCGAGGAGGGCGCGCCCGGTGGCGCGACCGTACGCCCGCTTTCGCCCCGCTTATTTCAGCTCCCGATCCACGACCGGAGCAGGTCTTGCCCGATCGATGCGGGTGTCAGCGTGCGTCCAGCACCACAATTTCCACCCGACGATTGCGCGCGCGGCCTTCGGCGCTGCCGTTGTCGGCCACCGGCTGGTCCTTGCCCAGGCCCACGGCGCTGAGGCGGGCGGCGGACACGCCGTCCTGGATCAGGGCTTCGCGCACGGCTTCGGCGCGTTTTTGCGACAGTACCTGGTTGAGGTTGGCGCTGCCCTGGCTGTCGGTGTGGCCCTCGATCAGCACGTTTTTGTCGGGGAACCGGTTGACGAACTCCACCACGCGCTGCAGGTTGGCGCGCGCCTCGGGCTTCAGCTTCGACTGGCCGCTGGCGAAGGCTTCGCCCGAGAGCGTCATCACCTGGCCGCGCGCCTCGCTGGTGGCGGTCATGGTCTGCAGCTGCAGGCGCAGGCTTTCCGCCGCGGCGAAGGCCAGATCGGCTTCCCTGCGCGCAAGCGCGGCTTCCTGCGACTGGGCCTCGGCCAGCCGCTTGGCCTGCTCGGCCTCGGCGCTGGACAGCTCGCTCAGGGCGATGGCGCTGGCGGCCGCTTCCTGCGCACGTTCGGCTTCTTCCATCCGCGCCAGGCTTTGCAGGCGCAGTTTCTCGGCTTCCAGCCGCGCGGCCTCGGCGTCGCGGCGGCTGGCTTCGAGCAGGATCTGATCGCGCTCGCGCTCCAGCTGGGCAATCTGCTCCTGCCAGGCCTCGGCTTCGG
This sequence comes from Pseudomonadota bacterium, assembly GCA_963205495.1. Classification (GTDB taxonomy): domain Bacteria; phylum Pseudomonadota; class Gammaproteobacteria; order Xanthomonadales; family Xanthomonadaceae; genus Denitratimonas. Next base: position 51,939 of record CAUJIN010000024.1, on the reverse strand, counting down.
CGGCGGCGCGGGCGATGTCCAGGCGGCGTTCGGCCACCAGCAGCGCGTCCGCGCGTTCGCGCCGCGAGGCCGCGGCAAGGGCCTCGATGGCCTGCTGCGCCAGCAGGCGCTCGGCGGGTGCGAGCGCGCCGAACGTGGGTTCCTCATCCAGGGCACGCAGCTGGGAGCGCAGGCGCTCCATCTCGGGGTCCACCTTCTGCGCCAGCGCAGGTGCGCACAGGCACAAGGCAAGCAGGGTGCCGGTCAGCAGCCGATTCATGGCGCGCCTCCCTGACCCAGAAGTTCGCGCCGCAGCCGCGCGTTTTCCTCGCTGCGCCGCCGCACTTCCTCGCGCTGGGTGGCGGCGCGCGAGCGGTACTGGGCAAGCTGGGCTTCGAGCAGGGCGTGGGAGGCCAGGCGATCGGCGTCCTTGTACTCGCGCTGCGCGAAGGCCGCGTCGGCCTCGCCGAGGCGCTGGCGCGCGCGCGCCAGCTCCATCGGGGCATAGTCCCGCGCGCCCACCGTCTGCGCCTGCTCGATGCCCACCTGCGCGGCTTCCAGAGCCAGGCGCGGAGGCGGAGTGCCGGCGCATCCGCCAAGCGCCAGTGCGCCAAGCAGTGCGGCAATCGGAAGTCTGGCTGCGCAAGCTGTCATATCATTCAAACCGTCGGGGGCATCGCAAGTTGGCCCGGATGCGTGGCATTCTGGCGTCCCGCAGGCGGTTCCCGCAATCGCCAGCCGCCACAGTGCAGCAAGACCTGCCTCAAAAGAGAAGACTCAAGGACCCTCCATGGACATCGGCTATTTCCTCAAGCTCATGACCGAGAAGAACGCCTCGGACATGTTCCTGACGACCGGCGCGCCGGTGAACATCAAGGTCGAAGGCAAGCTCTACCCGCTCGGCAACACCGGCCTTCCGGCCGGCATGGTGAAGAAAATCGCCTACTCGCTGATGGACGAGGGCCAGGTGCCGCAGTTCGAGCGCGATCTTGAACTGAACATGGCGATCGCGGTGAAGGATGCCGGGCGTTTCCGCGTCAACGTGTTCAAGCAGCGCGGCGAGGTCGGCATGGTGATCCGCGCGATCAAGAGCGAGATCCCGAGCATCGAGCAGCTCAAGCTGCCGGCGGTGCTGCAGGACATCATCATGGAGCCACGCGGCCTGGTGCTGCTGGTCGGCTCCACCGGCTCGGGCAAGTCGACGACGCTCGCGGCGATGATCGACCACCGCAACACCAATACCACCGGCCATATCCTGACGGTGGAAGACCCGATCGAGTTCCTGCACCGGCACAAGAAGTCCATCGTCAACCAGCGCGAGGTGGGCCTGGACACCCACGGCTTCCACAACGCGCTCAAGAATGCGATGCGCGAGGCGCCCGATGTCATCCTGATCGGAGAGATCCTCGACCAGGTCACGATGGAAGCGGCCATCGCCTTCGCCGAAACCGGCCACCTGTGCCTGGCCACCCTGCATTCCAACAACGCCGATCAGACGCTGGAGCGCATCCTCAACTTCTTCCCCGAGGCCGCGCACAAGAACATCCTGATGAACCTCTCGCTCAATCTGAAGGCGGTCATCAGCCAGCGTCTGGTGGTGGGTCTGGACGGCAAGCGCATGCCGGCGGCGGAAATCCTGATCAACACCCCGCTGATCCGCGACATCATCCGGCGCGGCCAGGTCCACGAGATCAAGGAGGCGATGGAACGCTCCCTGCAGGAAGGCATGCAGACCTTCGACCAGGATCTCTTCCGCATGTACAAGGACGGCAAGATCGATCTGGAAGAAGCCCTGCGCAAGGCCGATTCGCGCGATGGCCTGGCGCTCAAGATCCGCCTGTCGGAAGGCGGCACCGGCGAGCACGATCCCTACGCCGACACCTTCAGCGCCTGAATCGGCGCGACGCTGGCGCGTCTCAGGGCGCGTCCGGCTGCGCTTCGGGCGCGGCGTCCTGGAAGGCCGGCAGCATCCGGCAGTTGGCCTCGATCCGCAGCAGGGTCGGCCACGGCGAAAGATCCAGCTCGAAGCGGCGCGCGTTGTAGAGCTGGGGCACCAGGCAGCAGTCGGCCAGGGTCGGTGTGTCGCCCTCGCAGAAGTCGCCGGTGGACGGATGATCGGCCACCTGGGCTTCCAGTCCCTCCAACCCGAGCGCCATCCAGTGCTGCATCCAGGCCAGGCGCTGGGCCTCGTTCGCGCCCAGCTCGCGCTCCAGGTACTGCATCACGCGCAGATTGTTGATCGGGTGGATGTCGCAGGCCACCGCCATCGCCAGGGCGCGGACCCGCGCCCGATCGCGCGAGACGGCGGGCAGCAGCGGCGGGTCGGGGTGCAGTTCGTCGAGGTATTCGATGATGGCCAGGGATTGCCGGATCAGGCGCGCGCCGTGGCGCAGCACCGGCACCTGGGCCTGCGGGCTGATCTCGTGGAACTCCGCGCGGTGCTGTTCGCCGCCGTCTCGCGCCAGGTGCACCGGCACCTGCTCGTACTCCAGGCCCTTGAGGTTGAGCGCGATGCGGACGCGATAGGCCGCGCTGGAACGCCAGTAGCCATACAGCTGGAAGCGATCGACCATGGCTGCGATCTCCGGGATTCGGTTCGCGCAGGGTAGCGCGACTGCGGCCGCCGCGCGACGGTTTCGGGCCGCTCGCTCAGACCGCGATGCGCTGCTCGATCGCCCCGAAGATCGAGTTTCCCTCGCGATCGAACATCTCGATCCGCACGGTATCCCCGTCCTTCATGAAGGGCGTGATCGGAGCGCCGGTTTCCAGGGTTTCCACGGTGCGCTTCTCGGCAAAGCAGGAGGCGCCCAGCGACGTGTCCTCGTTGGCCACGGTGCCCGAGCCGACGAGGGTGCCGGCGGTGAGCGGGCGGGTGCGGGCGGCGTGGGCCACGAGCTGGGCGAAGCTGAACTGCATGTCCACGCCGGCCTCGGGCGCGCCGAACCACGCGCCGTTGATGTGGGTGACCAGCGGGCGGTGCAGCTTGGCCTCGCGCCAGTCCTGGCCCAGCTCGTCGGGAGTGACGAACACGGGGGACAGCGCCGAGCGCGGCTTGGACTGGAGGAAACCGAAGCCTTTGGCCAGTTCGGCCGGGATCAGGTTGCGCAGGGAGACATCGTTGACCAGTCCGACCAGCACGATATGCGCGGCGGCGGCTTCCGGCGTGACGCCCATCGGCACGTCGTTGGTGACGACAATGACCTCGGCCTCCAGGTCGATACCCATGTCCTCGCTCGGCACCCGCACCGGATCGCGGGGACCCAGAAAGCCGGCGCTGGTGGCCTGGTACATCAGCGGGTCGGTGTAGAAGGTTTCCGGCACCTGAGCGCCGCGCGCGCGGCGTACCCGCGCCACGTGCGGCAGGTAGGCCGAGCCGTCCACGAACTCGTAGGCGCGCGGCAGCGGCGCGGCGAGCGCCTGCGGATCCACGGCGAACACGTCCATGCCGTTGATCGTGGCGACGTTGCCGGCTTCGAGGGCTTCGGCGACCGTGGCCAGGCGCGGGGAGAGGTTCGCCCAGTCGTCGAGCGCGGACTGCAGGGTCGGGGCGATGTCGGGCACGGCCACGGCGCGGGAAAGATCGCGCGAAACCACGATCAGGGTGCCGTCACGGCCGCCGGTGCGTAGCGAGGCAAGTTTCATCGGAAAGACTCGTCGGGTATCGGAACGGGGCGGCTCAGCCGCCGGTGAAATTGCGCTTGAGGCCCATCCAGCAGTCCGGATAGTCCTTCTGGCGGTGCGGCGATTCCAGCGCCTGCGCCACCGGCCGGATCACCGCGCGGGTCTCGAACATGATCGCCATGGTATCGGTGAGGTAGTCCGGCCTGCCGGTATCGGCCGCGCTGGCCTTCTCGAAGGTGGCCGCGTCCGGGCCGTGACCGGTCATGCAGTTGTGCAGCGAGCAGCCGCCGGGGGCAAAACCTTCCGCCTTGGCGTCGTAGATGCCGTGCACCAGCCCCATGAACTCGCTGGCGATGTTGCGGTGGAACCAGGGCGGACGGAAGGTGTCCTGCATGGCGAGGATGCGCGGGGCGAACACCGCGAAATCGACGTTGCTGGTGCCGGGCGTGTCGCTGGGCGAATGCAGCACCAGGAAGATCGACGGATCGGGATGGTCGTAGCTGATCGAGCCGATCACGTTGAAGCGGCGCAGGTCGTAGCGGTACGGCGCGTAGTTGCCGTGCCAGGCCACAACGTCGAGCGGTGAATGGTCGATGTCGGCGCGCCACAGGTGGCCCTGGAACTTGGTCAAAAGCTCGAACTTGCCTTCCACGTCCTCGAACGCGGCGCAGGGGTATTCGAAATCGCGCGGATTGGCCAGGCCGTTGCTGCCGATCGGGCCGAGGTCGGGCAGTTTGAACAGGGCGCCGAAGTTCTCGCAGACATAGCCGCGCGCCTGCCCGTCCGGCAGCGCCACCCGATAGCGGATGCCGCGCGGTATCACCGCGATCTGCTGCGGTTCGACCTCCAGCACGCCCAGCTCGGTCTCGATGCGCAGCCGGCCCAGCTGCGGCACGATCAGGAACTCGCCGTCGGCGTTGCAGAACCAGCGACCGGCCATGTCGCGGTTGGCGGCATACAGGTGGATGCCCACGCCCGTGCCGGCTTCCGGGCCGCCGTTGCCGGCCACGGTGTACAGGCCCTCGATGAAGTCCGTGCCGGTGCCAGACAGCGGCAGCGGATCCCAGCGCAGCTTTTCCGGCGTCACCGGCCCTGCGCCGAAATCGCCGTGGAATGCGAGCTGCGCGAATGGCTCGAACTTGCCGTGCATGGCCGCCGGACGGATCCGGTACAGCCAGCTGCGGCGGTTGGCGTGGCGCGGCGCGGTGAACGCGGTGCCGGTGAGCTGTTCGGCGTAGAGGCCCAGCGGCGCGCGCTGCGGGGAATTGCGCCCGACCGGCAGCGCGCCGGGAAGGGCCTCGGTGGCGAATTCGTTGCCGTATCCGGTTTGGTAGCCATTGCTGTGGATCGCCATGGAGATTGCCTTTGTATTCCGGCAGCAAGCCGGTTGCAGCTGCCGAGCTTGCTCGGCAGGGGGTGGAGCTGGCTCCACCCCTACGGGATAAAACGCCCTTGCGGGTTGTAGCTGCCGAGCTTGCTCGGCAGGGGGTGGAGCTGGCTCCACCCCTACGGGAACGAATGCTCTTGCGCGATCACAGCACGCCGCGCTTCATCTGGTCGCGCTCGATCGATTCGAACAGGGCCTGGAAGTTGCCTTCGCCGAAGCCCTCGTTGCCCTTGCGCTGGATGATCTCGAAGAAGATCGGCCCGAGCGCGTTCTGGGTGAAAATCTGCAGCAGCAGGCGCTTTTTCGTTTCCGGATCGGCGTCGATCAGGATGCTGTTCCTGCGCAGCCGCGGCAGATCCTCGCCGTGATTCGGGATGCGCTCGTCGACGTAGTCGAAATAGGCGTTGGGCGTGTCGAGGAACTCGATGCCGGCGGCGCGCATCTTTTCCACCGTCGTGTAGATGTCGTCGGTGAAGCAGGCGATGTGCTGGATGCCTTCGCCGTGGTAGGCGTCGAGGTACTCGTTGATCTGGCTCTTGGGATCGGAGGATTCGTTGAGCGGGATGCGCACCATGCCGTCGGGCGCGGTCATCGCCTTGGACAAGAGGCCGGTCTTGGCGCCCTTGATGTCGAAGTAGCGGATCTCGCGGAAGTTGAACAGGCGCTCGTAGTAGTCCGACCACTTCGCCATGTTGCCCTGGTAGAGGTTGTGGGTGAGGTGGTCGATGAAGGTCAGGCCGAAGCCCTTGGGCATGAGATCCACGCCCGGCAGGTATTCGTAGTCGGGATCGTGGATCGTGCCCTTGGCGTCGTAGCGGTCCACAAGATACAGCATGCAGCCGCCGATGCCCTTGATGACCGGTGCAGCCACGGCCTTGGTCAGCTCGTCGGCGGCATCGAAGGATTCCGCGCCGTTCTTGAGCGCCTGCACCCGCGCCCATTCGGCCAGCTTGTTGATGCGGATCGCAAAGCCGCAGGCCGAGGGGCCGTGCTGCGCCGCAAAGCGCGCAGCGAAGGAGTCCGGGTCCTCGTTGATCAGGAAGGTGCAGTCGCCCTGTCGGTAGGTGTGGATCGGGCGGGTCTTGTGGCGGGCGACCTGCACGAAGCCGAGCTTCCTGAAGTAGTCGTGCAGATGGCCGGACTGGCCTGACGGTGCGGCATACTCGACGAACTCGAAGCCGTCGATGCCCATGGGATTTTCGAAGGTGGTCGGCGTCATGCCGGCATCGGGCTGGGCGCTCATGGGACTCTCCTGGGGTTCGCGGCCGAGATTGTCCGGCCAAGTGCCGGCCTTTATAGTTTCAACTGAAACCATTTGCAATCGGCAGCGCACCATGCCCCCGCACCACGCCCTCGATTTCGCCCGCTTCCTGCCCTATCGCCTGTCGGTGGCGTCCAACACCATCAGCCAGGCCATCGCCGCCGACTACGAGGAACGTTTCGGGCTCTCGGTGACGCAGTGGCGGGTGATGGCGATCCTGGGCCGACACGACGATCTGGCCGCGCGCGACGTGGCGCAGCGCACCGCGATGGACAAGGTGGCGGTCAGCCGCGCACTGTCGGCGCTGATCGAGCGCGGCTTCGTCCGTCGCGCCACCGCGCGCGAGGACCGGCGCGCCTCGCGCCTGCGCCTGACCGCGGCCGGCCGGCGCGTCCACGACAAGATCGTGCCGATGGCCATCGAGCACGAGCGCCGCCTGCTCGCGCGATTGAGCGAGGAGGAGCAGCGCTGGCTGGTACGCATCCTCGACGCGCTGGCTCCCTCGCCCGAGCCGGCGGACGAGGGCGACGATCAGTAGCGCCCGTCGAGCGCGAAGATCGGCTTGCGGTCCTTCCATCCGCCTTCGGTGAAGTCCGGGAACTCGAGCGTCTGGTAGCCCTGCCGGATCGACTGCTCCGACAACGTCGTGATCGCGCTCCAGGCCACCGCGTCGTAGATGTCGATGGGCATCGGCTCGTTCGCCTTGAGCGCCTCGATGAAGGCGTGGATCACGAACCAGTCCATGCCGCCGTGGCCGGCGCCGGCGGCCTGTTCGGCGTAGTTCTTCCAGAGCGGATGGTCGTAGCGGTCGTAGTAGCCCTGCGCGTCCTCCCACTTGTGCGCGGGGCTGGTGCCCTCGACGTGGATCGAGCGGTTCACGTCCATCCACAAGCCGTCGGTGCCCTGCACGCGGAAGCCGAGCGAGTAGGGGCGCGGCAGGGAAGTGTCGTGCTGCAGCAGGATGGTCTCGCCGTTCTCGCAGCGCAGCGTGGTGGTGACCACGTCGCCCAGCGCGAACGAGAGCTTCGCATTGGGGTGGTCGGGGCCGCCCTTGGGGTGCTTGACGATGTACTCGTGCAGGCCGCGCGCCTTGCTGGCGAAGGCGTTGATGTGGGTGAAGCGGTTGCCGCGGTGGATGTTGGCGTACATCGCGCAGGGGCCGATGCCGTGGCTGGGGTAGAGCTCTCCGTTGCGCTCGATCGAATGCTGCGCGCGCCACTGCGCTTCGGAAAAACCCTTTGCGCCGAATTCCACGCCGCTGCCGTAGGGCTCGGAGGGGTCGCCGGAATTGAACTTCACTCCGCGCAGGTCATGCTGGTAGCCGGCCTGCATGTGCACCAGCTCGCCGAACAGCCCCGCGCGCACCATCTGCAACACCGCCATCACGTCGCGGCGGTAGCAGACGTTCTCCAGCAGCATGTAGGGCGTGCCGGTGCGCTGCTGGGCGCGCAGCACGTCCCAGTGGTCCTGCAGGGTGATGCCCGCGACGACCTCGCAGGCGACCGCGATCCTCGCCTCCATCGCGGCGATGGCCTGCGGCGCGTGCCACTCCCAGGGCGTGACGATGAACACCGCGTCGAGGTTCTTGCGCGCCAGGAGCTTCTTCCAGGCGTTCACGTCGCCATCGCCGCCGTATACCTCCGGCCTGCGCCGGCCGGCCTTTTCGATGATGGCCTGCGCCTTGTCGAGCATCACGCGCTGGGTGTCGCAGATCGCCACCAGCTCGACGTCGTCGCGGCTCAGCAGCGGCCCCAGCGGCGACTGCCCGCGCAGGCCGGTGCCGATCATCGCCACGCGCAGGCGGTCGCCGCCGCGGGACTTGGCGAATGCGGACGGCAGGGCAGTGGCCACGCCGAGCGAAGCGGAGGAGAGCAGGAAATCGCGGCGGTTCCTGGTGGGGCGTCCGGATAGCGGTGAGCTGGATTATCGCACCGGGCCAGAAAACGAAAGCGGCGGCCCGGAGGCCACCGCTTGGCGATTGCTGGATCCCGTGTCACCGGCCATCCATGGCCTGCACGGGATGAGGGCATCCTGCCCTCACTTTACGCCGTGCATGAGTTTCTGGATGAGCGGGGCGATGAGGAAGAGGAACACGCCGGAGCCGACCAGCACCCAGAAGCCGAAGGTGTAGCCGGACAGGGCCGATTCCACGCTCATGCCGCCTTCGCCGCTGACGTGGCTGGCGAAGATGCCCGAGAGGTTGTTGCCGATCGCGGTGGAGAGGAACCAGCCGCCCATGCCGAAGCCGACCAGGCGCACCGGCGCGAGCTTGGTGACCATCGACAGGCCGATCGGCGACAGGCACAGCTCGCCGACCGACTGGATCACGTAGACCATGAACAGCGTCCAGAACGGGATCTTGAGGCTCTGCGGATCGACCAGACTGGACAGCGCGAACATCAGCAGCAGGAAGGCCAGGCCGTTGAAGATGATGCCGAGGCCGAACTTGCGCGGGATCGACGGGTTGTGCCGGCCCAGCTTCACCCAGATCCACGCGATGACCGGCGCCAGGGTGATGATCGCCAGCGAGTTGACCGACTGGAACCAGCCGACCGGGAAGATCCAGCCGCCGAAATCGCGGTTGACGATGTTCTGGGCGAGGAAGTTGAACGAGCTGCCGGCCTGTTCGAAGAAGATCCAGAACAGCACGTTGAAGGCGAAGATGATCAGCATCGCGATGGCCATGTCGCGCCGCACCGCGCCGTCGCGGAAGCCTTCGCGCAGGATCAGCACGCACAGCGCCACGAACAGCGCGGTCAGGAGCCACTGCAGCTGGCTGGCGTCGATGGCGAGCAGGAAATAGATCACCGGGATCGAGGCCAGCGTGCCCAGCAGCGTGTACACCACCCGCTGGGCTCCCCCGGCGCCCTCGACCGGACGGCCGATGCCCTGCAGCTGCGCGCGCCCGAACCAGAACCACACCAGGCTGATCAGCATGCCGATGCCCGAGGCGATGAACACCACCTTGTACGCCGGCATGTCGGGCGAGCCGCCGAACATGCGCTCGGCCAGCCAGCCGGTCAGGATCGGCGCGACCAGGGCGCCGGCGTTGATGCCCATGTAGAACAGGGTGAACCCCGAATCGCGGCGCTCGTCGCCGGTGGCGTACAGCTTGCCGACCATGGTCGAGATGTTCGGCTTGAACAGGCCGTTGCCGGCGATGATCGTGGCCAGACCCAGCTTGAACACCTGTTCGTTGGGCAGGACGATCATGAACAGGCCCGCGGCCATAACGATCGCGCCGAGCAGGATGGAGCGCTGGTAGCCGATCACGCGGTCGGCGACGTAGCCGCCGAACAGCGCGGCCGCGTACACCAGCGCCAGGTAGGCGCCGTAGAGCCGGCTGGCCGGGGCCTCGCCGGCGCTGTCGCCGGCGTAGAACTGCGCCACGATGTACAGCGCCAGCGCCCAGCGCATGCCGTAGAACGCGAAGCGCTCCCAGAATTCGGTCATGAACAGCATCCACAGCGGGCGCGGATGGCCGAGCATTTGCGGGAACGCGGGCGGCGGCACCGGGGTGCCGGGGGCAGGGGTGGCGGGTGAGCTCATGGGCCAGGCTCCGGGTCAGTACATGGATGGGACGCGGCCAGCGGGCGGCTGGCGCAAGGGAGGCGCGAGGATGGCGGGTGGCGAGGAGCCGCGTCAAACCCGCGCGCTGCCGCGGTTTGACTTGTGCGGTGCATCATCTCCCGTGGGCGCGGATCACGCGCCGACGCTGCCCAGCTCCAGCCAGCCAGCCAGCACGGCGCGCGCTTCTTCCACGCCCTGGTGCGAGGTGGCGGAAAAAAGCTGCACGCCCACGCCTTCGCCCACGGCCTTGCGGACGTCCTGCAGCGCGCGCGCGGCCTGCCCGCGCGGCAGCTTGTCGGCCTTGGTGAGCAGGCAGTGGCAGGCCAGCCCGCGGGCGCGGCCGTAGTCGAGCATCTGCAGGTCGAAATCGCGCAGCGGATGGCGCACGTCCATCACCACCACCAGGCCCTGAAGGCTGGCGCGGGTGCGGAAGAATGCCTCGATCAGGCCGCGCCAGTGGTCGCGCAAACCGGGCGGCACCTTGGCATAGCCGTAGCCGGGAAGATCGACGAGGAAACGCTGCGGCACCACCTCGAAATAGACCAGCTGCTGGGTGCGCCCCGGCGTCTTGCTGGTGCGGGCCAGGCCGTTCTGGTCGCAAATGGCGTTGATGGCACTGGATTTTCCGGCATTGGAGCGGCCAGCGATGGCGACTTCGCGGCTGTCGTCCGGCGGCAACTGGTGGAGCTCGTGCACGCTTTTCAGGTAGCGCGCCGTGCGCAGGGCGTTGGAAATGGGCATCGAAGATCGCCTCTGGTTTGACCGGTCATCGGCCGGCTGGAATAATTCGTGCGTTTCTGCGTGCCGGGCCAAACCCCATTGCTGCGGACCCGGAACGCGCGGTGGCCGGCTGAAGAAGGCCGCAACGGCGCGGTCGATTCCGAAGTTGGGGCATCCTTCCGGCGCGCAGCTCGGATATCTCTCTTGGGAGCACACACATGAAATTGCGTCGCTATTGTGGCACGGCCATCGCGCTGTCCCTCGGACTGGGATTGGCGATGGCGGCCGTGGCCCAGGAGCCCGCGGTGCCGGCGGAAGTCACCGCAGCGCCGGAAGCCGAACCCGCTCCGGCCGAAGCACTGACGGATGCGCACGGACCCGCCCAGCCCGGAGATGCGGCCGCCGGCGAAGCCAAGTCGGCGGTCTGCGCCGCCTGCCACGGCATGGACGGCAATTCCATGGTTCCGATGTATCCCAAGCTGGCCGGGCAGCATGAAGCCTATGCCGCACGCCAGCTCGCCATGTTCAAGGACGGCACCCGCGCGGATCCGGTGATGCTCGGCATGTCGGCCGCGCTCAGCCCGCAGGACATGCGCGACCTGGGCGCCTACTACGCCACGCTCAAGGTGACGCCGGGCATCGCCGACGACAGCAAGCGTGAGGATGGCCGCTCGTTCTACGAGATCGGCCAGGCGCTGTATCGCGGCGGCGACACGGCGCGCGGCATCCCGGCCTGCCTGTCCTGCCACGGACCCACGGGTCGCGGCAACCCGCTCAGCGGCTATCCGTCGCTGGCCGGCCAGCACGCCACCTATACCGTCAAGCAGCTCGAATCCTTCCGCTCCGGCGTGGCCTGGGGCAAGGACGACAACGCCAACACCGTCATGGTGGACGTGGCCCGCTCGCTGAGCGACGAGGAAATCCAGGCGCTGTCCAGCTACATCGAAGGCCTGCACGCCGCTGCCGAAGTGGCCGCCCAGTGAGCCGCCTTGGACGTGGCGTCGCGCGCGCCGTGATCGCGCTGGGAATGTTGGCGCTGGTGGCCTGCGGGAGCGAGACGTCTTCGCAGCCCGCCGCACCCGCAGCGCCCGTGACGGCCGAAAGCGCGCCGGCACCGGCGTCGGTGCCGAGCCCGGCCGAAGCGCCCGCCTCGGATGCCGAAACCGCAACAACCGCGGCCGCCGAGGCGAATTCCGCGCCTGCACCGGCGTCCGAACCGCAGGCGCCGGCCGCACCGGCGCAGGCGGTGGTGCCGGAAGGCCCCGAGCCGCGCCTGGGTACCGACTACCAGCCCATCGACCCGCCCCAGCCGCTGACCTCGGTGCCGGGCAAGGTCGAGATCGCCGAGGTGTTCTCCCACACCTGCATCCACTGCGCCCGACTGGAAACACTGCTCCCGGCGTGGGAAGCCACGCTGCCCGAGCAGGTGAATTTCGTCCAGGCGCCGATGTCGCACGGCGCCTTCGAGCCGATCGCGCGCGCCTTCTACGCTGCCCAGGCGATGGGCGTGCTCGAACGGACCCAGGCGGGCCTGTTCAAGGCGCTCGCCGAACAGCAGCGCATCGGTGCCGGCAAGCTCGACGACATCGTCGCGCTCTACGCCGAACAGGGCGTGGACGCCGTGGCGCTGAAGGCCGCGGCAACTTCGTTCGCGGTCAACACCCAGATCGCGCGCAGCCAGAAGACCCTGGTGCGCTGGGGCGTGGAAAGCACCCCGACCCTGGTGGTGGCGGGCAAATACCGCGTGCCGCCGACCGCCGACCGCGGCCACGAAGGCATGCTGCAGACCGCACGCTGGCTCGCCCAGCGCGAGATCGCCCAGCAGCAGGCCGCCGCAGGCCATTGAGTTTTTCGCAGCGATTTTTCCGGACGATCCCCGCCGCGCGCGGGGATCGTCGTTTCCGGCCTGCCGCAGCCCGGCGTTCGCACCCCATGCGGAACCTTTGTCCGGCGCGGTAGTCTAGACACCACCCCGGGCCGATGCGTTCGGCCCTTATTTTCAGGCAGGGAGAGTCCCGATGTTGAAGCGTTTCATGCGCCGGACCGGCCAGATGGCGGTCCTCACGCTCCTTACCGTCGCCTTCGCCGGCGCGGCGGTCGCGCAGTCCACCGATCCGGTCGAAGGGCGCGACTACACCCGGATCGATCCGCCCACGAAGACTTCCGGCGACGGCATCGAGGTGGTGGAAGTGTTCGGTTATTCCTGCTCGCACTGCGCCCACTTCCAGCCGCTGGTCAGCGAGTGGAAGAAGAAGCTTCCGGCCGACGTGAAGTTCGAATACCTGCCCGCGGCCTTCGGCGGCGTGTGGGAGGTCTATGCGCGGGTCTTCTACACCGCCCAGACCATGGGCGTGCTCGACAAGACCCACGACGCGCTGTTCGAGGCCCTGCACACCGAGCGCCGCCCGATCAGCAAGATCGAGGACCTGGCCGACTTCTACGCCGAACATGGCGTGGACAAGGCGCAGTTCCTGTCCACCCTCGACAGCTTCCCGGTCAACGCCAAGGTCGCCGAAGCGCGAGACCGTGCCGCCGCCTGGAACATCGAAGGCACGCCCACCATGGTCGTGGCCGGCAAGTACCGCGTCATGGCCCCGCCGCAGGAGCGCGGCGGTTTCAAGGGCATGCTGGAGATCGTGGATCGGCTGATCGCCCGCGAGCGCGCCGCGAAAAGCAAGCCGGCCGTCGAATGAACACACGCCGCGCCCGGGCTTGATGCAAGGGCGTGGCGCTCCCAGTTCCGCCGAATGAGCCGGATTCCTCCTGCACCGCCGTCGTTACCGCCGCCTTCGCCGCGGCGGCTGACGCTGGCCAGCGCCAACATCCAGGCCGGCCACGCCACCAACAGCTACCGCGAGTACGTCACCGGCTCGTGGAACCACGTGCTGCCGAGCCGGCGCAAGCGCGACAACCTCGACGCGCTGGCCGAACGGATGGCCGGATTCGACATCGTCGGCCTGCAGGAATCGGACGCAGGCTCGCTGCGATCGGGCTTCGTCAACCAGACCCACTATCTGGCCGAACGCGCCGGATTCCCATACTGGAGCCACCAGCCCAACCGCCGCCTGGCGGGGATCGCGGCCAGCGCCAACGGCCTGCTGTGCCGGCTCGAACCGGACGAAATCGTCGATCACGCGCTCCCCAGCCGCATTCCCGGTCGCGGTGCGCTGCTGGTGCGCTACGGCAGCGGCAGCGACGCACTGACCCTCGCCATCGCCCACCTTTCGCTCTCCCCGCGCGCCCGCGCCGCCCAGCTTGCCTATCTCGGCGAACTCCTGTCCGGCCCCGGCCACAAGGTGCTGATGGGCGACTTCAATTGCGAGTGCGATTCGCCCGAGATGCAATCGCTCTATCGCCACACCCCGCTGCAACCACCGGAAGATCGACTGCCTTCCTTTCCGAGCTGGCAGCCGCGCCGCGCCATCGACCACATCCTGGTCTCGGGCGAGGTCGGCGTCGAACGCCGCTGGACGCTGGCGGACCTGTCCTCCGACCATCTGGCCGTGGCGGCCGAACTGGTGCTGCCGCCGGCGGTGGGCGACGGCTGAAAATACAACGTCGGCCGCACAGGGCCGACCTGCGGTGGCGGATGGGGTGGGATTCGAACCCACGGTAGTGTCGCCACTACGCCGGTTTTCAAGACCGGTGCCTTAAACCGCTCGGCCACCCATCCGTGATTTCCCACGGTACCGCAACGTCGCGCCGGCGACGCCGGTTTGACTCGGGGCCTCCTGCCCCTCGCCCCTTCGGGGCCATCGGCTGCGCCGATGTTGGCTCCGGCATCCATGCCTTCGCGCTCAAGACCGGTGCCTTGAACCGCTCGGCCACCCATCCGTGATTTCCCACGGTACCGCAATGTCGCGCCGGCGACGCCGGTTTGCTCGCTGCATCCCGATTCCGCGAAGCCGGTTTGACCGGAAAGGAGGATGCAGGGCGCGCATTGTCGCCGCCTGCGGACTCGTTGTCAGCCCGGATGCCCGAATCTGCGAGAATGCGCGGTTCCCGCCCGCCGCATCGTGCCAGCCCGTGTCCAGAACGCGTCGTCCCCCACAGTCCATCGAGCTGGAGCTCGACATCACCGATCTTTCCCACGACGGCCGCGGCGTGGCGCGGCACGAGGGCAAGGCGGTGTTCGTGACCGGCGCGCTGCCCGGCGAAAAGGTGCGCGCGAAGGTGCAGGTGTCGCGCCGGCAGTTCGACGAGGGCAGCACGGTCGAGGTGCTCGAATCCTCGCCCGACCGCGTTGCGCCCAAGTGCGCGCACTTCGGCGTGTGCGGCGGCTGCGCGCTCCAGCATCTTGCCCCGGCCGCGCAGATCGCGGCCAAGCAGCACACTCTGGCGGAAAACTTCGAGCGCATCGGCCAGGTGCGGCCCGAGCGCTGGCTGGAGCCGCTTTCGGGCGAGCCGTGGAGCTACCGCCGCAAGGCGCGGCTCGGGGTGAAGTTCGTGCCCAAGAAGGGCAAGGTGCTGGTGGGCTTCCGCGAGGCGGCCGATCCGCGCTTCATCGCCGACGTTTCTCGCTGCGAGGTGCTGGTCGAATCGGTGGGCCGCCGGATTTCCGTCATCGCCGAACTGATGGATTCGCTCGATGCGCGCGCACAGATCCCGCAGATCGAGGTGGCCGCGGGCGATGACCGCACCGCGCTGGTGTTCCGCCACCTGCAGCCGCTGGGCGAGGACGATCGCGCCCGGCTGCTGGCTTTCGGCGAGCGCGAGGGTTTCGCCGTCTTCGGGCAGTCGGGCGGCAACGACAGCGTAATTCCCCTCGACGGCGGCGCGACGGAGCTGGGCTTTTCGCTGCCGGCGTACGGCGTGGACTACGCCTTCCGCCCGCTCGATTTCATCCAGGTCAACGGCGCGATGAACCAGCGCATGATCGACCATGCGCTGGCCCTGCTCGACCCCGGGCCCCACGAGCGCGTGCTGGACCTCTTCTGCGGGCTGGGCAACTTCACCCTGCCGCTGGCGCGCCGCTGCGCGCAGGTGGTGGGCGTCGAAGGCGAGGCCGCGCTGGTGCAGCGCGCGCACGAGAACGCGCGGCGCAACGGCATCGACAACGCCGACTTCCACGCCGCCGACCTCACCGCCGATCTGCGCGATCAGCCCTGGCTGCGCGAGGGCTTCGACGCCCTGCTGCTCGACCCGCCGCGCACCGGTGCCGATGCCACGATTCCGCAGCTTCCGCTCGCTGGCATCGGTCGCATCGTCTACGTTTCCTGCCACCCCGGTTCGCTGGGGCGCGACGCGGGCCTGCTGGTGCGCGAGCACGGCTACCGGCTGGTGGCCGCGGGCGTGATGGACATGTTCCCGCACACCGCCCACGTCGAGTCCATCGCGCTGTTCGAGAAACGCTGATGCCCATCGAAATCGAACGCAAGTTCCTGCCCGCGAACGACGCCTGGCGCGCACGGGTGGCACGCAGCCAGCGCATGGCGCAGGGCTACCTCAACGACGCGCGGGCGGTGCGCGAGGGCGCGCAGAACGTCTCGATGCGGGTTCGCATCGCGGGACAGGACGCGCACCTGAACCTCAAGTCGCGCGAGCTGGGCGCGTATCGGCAGGAGTTCGAATACCCGATCCCGCTCGCCGACGCCGAGGCGCTGCTGGCGTTGTGCGTGGGCGGGTGCATCGAGAAGCTGCGCCACCATGTGCGGCACGGCGCGCACGAGTGGGAAATCGACGAGTTCTTCGGCGAGAACGCCGGCCTCGTGGTCGCCGAGATCGAGCTTTCCGCCGTGGATGAGGAATTCGAGAAGCCCGACTGGCTTGGCGCGGAAGTCACCGACAAGCCGCGCTACTACAACCTGACCCTGGCCGAACGGCCGTATTCGCAGTGGACGTCCGAGGAGAAAACCGCGTGCTCGTGATCGGCATTTCCGCTACCGAACTTTGCCCCGCCGAGCGCGACTGGCTGGCGCATCCGGGCGTGGGCGGGGTGATCCTTTTTTCCCGCAATTTCGCCTCGCGCGCGCAGGTGACCGAGCTTTGCGTCGCGCTGCGCGAAGCCGCGCCGCACCCGCTGCTGCTGTGCGTGGATCAGGAAGGCGGGCCGGTGCAGCGATTCCGCGAGGGCTTCAGCCGCCTGCCGGAGCTTTCGCGCTTCGGCGCGCAGTTCGACAGCGACGCCGCCGGCGCGCTGGAGGCCGCGCGCACCCACGCCTGGCTGATGGCGACGGAAATGCGCGCCATCGGGCTGGACCTGAGCTTTGCGCCGGTGGTCGACCTCAAGCGCGGCAACCGCGCCATCGGCGAGCGCGCCTTCCACCTTGCGCCCGGCGTCACTGCTTCGCTCGCGGCCGCTTACGTCCAGGGCATGCACGCCGCCGGCATGGCCGCCACGCTCAAGCACTTTCCCGGACACGGTTCGGTGCTGGAAGACACCCACTTCGACGCCGCGACCGACGCGCGCCCGCTGGACGTGCTCGAAGCCGAGGACCTGCTGCCCTTCCGCACCGCGTTTTCCGCCGGCGCCGAGGCGGTGATGATGGCCCACGTCGGCTACCCGGCCGTGGACGCCGAACCGGCCGGCTATTCGCGCCGCTGGATCGCCTACCTGCGCGAGACGATGAAGTTCGGCGGCGTGGTGTTCAGCGACGACATCGGCATGGCTGCCGCCGAATCGGCCGGCGGCATCGCCGCGCGCCTGCACGCCCACTACGATGCCGGCTGCGACAGCGTGCTGGTCTGCGCCCCGGCGCTGGTGCCCGAGGCCCTCGCTGCGATGCGCGAATCCGACCTCCGGCCCGACGCGCTGGCGCCGATGCGCGGCCGCGCGGCCCCGGCCTGGGAGACACTCGTCGCCGATGCGCGCTGGCGGGATGCGCGCCAATCCCTCGGCATCACCGCCGCGGCCTGACCTTTTTTCCGGAGCCTTTCCATGAGCCAGACCCCGAAGCTATCCGACGCCCTGCCAGGTGCCGACCTGCTGTTCGACCGCGCCACGCTCGAGCGCGAGATCGCGCGCATGGCCGGGCAGATCGACCTCGACTACGCCGGCGATCACCCGCTGTTCCTCACCGTGATGCACGGCGGCATGCTGTTCGCATCCCTGCTCGCGCTCCAGATCAAGACCGACCTCGAGTTCGACTATCTGCACGCCACCCGCTATCGCGGCAAGACGCGCGGCGCGGGACTCAACTGGCTGCGCCATCCGCAGGTTCCGATGCTGGACCGGCGCGTGCTGCTGGTGGACGACATCCTCGACGAAGGCCAGACCCTGCTCGCGGTGCGCGACGCCTGCCTGCGCGAAGGCGCGAAGGAAGTGCGCATCGCGGTGCTGACCAGCAAGCTCCACGACCGCCGCGTGCCCGGCATCGCGGCCGATTACATCGGCGTCGAGCTGCCGGACCGCTATGTCTTCGGCTTCGGCATGGACTACTACGAGCAGGGCCGCAACCTGCCCGGCATCTACGCGATATGAGCGCGCCGCACCCGCTTCTGGCGGTCATCGGCGGCAGCGGACTGTACGCGCTGCCGGCGTTCGAGCCGCTTTGCGCGATCGAGGAAACCACGCCCTGGGGCGATCCGTCCGGGCCGATCCGCGTCGGCCGCCTGTTCGGCCACGCCGTCGCCTTCCTCGCGCGCCACGGCGAAGACCACGCGCTGCCGCCGCACCGGGTCAACTATCGCGCCAACCTGCACGCGCTGGCTCAGCTCGAACCGCAGGCGGTGCTGGCGATCAACACGGTCGGCGGCATCACCCCGGCCTGCCCGCCGCGCGCCCTGGTGGTGCCCGACCAGATCATCGACTACACCCAGGGCCGCGCCGCGAGCTTCTGGGACGGTGCCGGGGAAATGCTCCACGCCGAGTTCGGCGAACCCTACGGCGCGCGCATCCGCAACGCCCTGATCGACGCCGGTGCCGCGGCCGACGTCGCGCTGGTGGACGGCGGCTGCTACGGCGCCACCAGCGGCCCGCGATTCGAAACCCGCGCCGAGATCGCGCGCATGCGCCGCGACGGCTGCGACCTGGTCGGCATGACCGGCATGCCCGAAGCCGCGCTGGCGCGCGAGCTTGCGCTCGACTACGCCTGCCTTGCGCCGGTGGCGAACTGGGCCGCCGGCTGCGGCGACGGCAAGGAAATCAGCCTGGAGGACGTGTTCGCCAACCTCGCCGCCGCCAACGCGCAGCTTCCCGCGCTGCTGGAATTGCTGCTGGCCCGACTGGCGCAGGACACCGCGTGAGCCGGCTGCTGATGAACCTGCGGCACGTGCCCGACGACGAAGCCGACGAGGTGCGCGCCCTGCTCAAGGAGCACGGCATCGGGTTCTACGAGACCCAGGCCGGACGCTGGCGCATCTCGCTCGCCGGAATCTGGGTGGAAGAACCCGACTACCCCGCCGCCCGCACCCTGCTCGATGACTACCAGCGCGCGCGTGCCGAACGCGCCCGCGCGGAACGCGAGGAAGCCCGCGCGCGCGGTGAAGAACCGGGTTTCATCGAGCACCTGCGCGCCAATCCCGAGGCCGCGCTGGTCGCGCTCGGCGTCATCGCCCTGATGCTGGCGCTCGCCCTGTGGCCGTGGCTGCTGATGTAGCGGCGGATCGAAACCTTCCGCCGGTGGCGTGGCCCCGGTCGGTGGGAGCGGGGCGAAACCTTCCGCCGGGGGGCGTGACCCCGGCCTACGGGAGGCGCGAGCCGATCAGCGCGTCTTTTTCCACCCACAGTTCGTTGAGCCAGCGCTGGCAGGCGATGCGGTAGCCGGCGTCGCCTTCGTAATCGCCGCCCCGGGCCAGCGCCTCGGGAATCGGACGTGCGCGCACGTGCACTTCGATCCGCCGCAGGCGGCCGGCCAGCAGCGCGGCCATCGAGGGCTCGGGATCGAGGTAGACCAGGGTCACGTCGAGCACCGCGTCGAGGTGGCCGGCCATGGCGTCGAGCACCGCGCCGGTACCGCCGGCGCGCGGGCGCAGCAGATAGCGGTAGGGCGAGCCGCTGCGGGCGTGCTTGGCCGCGGTGAAGCGGGTGCCCTCCACGAAGTTCATGATCGCCACCGGACGCGCGGCGAACTTGGCGCAGGCGCGGCGTGTGGCTTCCAGATCCTTGCCGCGAAGATTCGGGTCACGCTGCAGCTTGGCGCGCGAATGACGGCGCATGAAGGGAAAATCCAGCGCCCACCACGCCAGCCCCAGCACCGGCACCCAGATCAGCTCCTGCTTGAGAAAAAACCGCAGCAGCGGAATCCGCCGGTTGAACGCGGCCTGCAGCATCGGGATGTCGCACCAGCTGCGGTGGTTGCACAGCACCAGGTAGCGCCCGCGCGGATCGGGCGCGAATTCGCCGATCAGCACGATCCGCGTCGGCGTGAAGGCGCGGATGGCCGCGCTGTTCACCCCGATCCACGACTCGGCCATGCGCGTGAGCAGGTTCGAGATCGCGTCGCGCCAGCGCGCCACCGGCAGCGCGAGCTTCACCACCGCCAGCCCCAGCAGCGGCAGCGCGTGGATCAGGGTGTTGAGGCCGACCAGCGTGGCGGCGAAAGCGATGCGAAGGTGGGAAATCAAGGCGGCTCCATGCCTGAACGCGGCGGGACGTGGTGCCCGGGGCGGGGGTCGAACCCGCATGGCCTTGCGGCCGAGGGATTTTAAGTCCCTTGCGTCTACCGGTTTCGCCACCCGGGCGGTGGGCGGGTGCATAGCATAGAGGCTTGCGTGCGGCGCGCGCGCCGGCATCGTCCTGCGTTTGCACGGTTCCGCCGGCAGCACGCCGGCGCAGCGTCCGCGGGCCCGGGCGCGCGATCCGTCCCGGAATGCGCGACAGGTGGACGGCGGCGGGCCCGCCCGATGCCTAGGGTCGAATCGAGCGCGTCAGCAGGACCGCGCTTGCCGGGCACAGGCGCGCGGCTTGCCGCGTGGCAAGGATGGCGGCCGGTGCGGCAGCGCGCGGCGTGGGCTTGAAGCCGGATCGCTCGAAGAACGACACGGCGGTCGTGGTCAGCGCCCAGGCTTCGCGGCCGCCATCATCGAAGGCGCGACGCAGCAGCAGCGCCAGCATGCCGCCGCCGACGCCCCGATGGCGCGCGCTCGGTCGAACCAGCAGCGAGCGCACCAGCACCGCCGTGCCCGCACGTTCGAAGCCGCCATAGCCCACATGCTCTCCGCCCAGCGTGGCATAGGCGAAAAAGCGGCCCGCTGTCTCCGACAGATCGTCCGTGGGCAAACCGGCGTTTTGCAGCGCTTCGATGAGGTCGGCATCGTCCCTTGCGACGGGCGCGTCCACCAGCCATGGCGTACCGTCTTCCTTGTGCATATCGCGCGTTGGCGGCTGCGGCAGCAGTTCGATCACCCGGTCCGACGGGCGGCACAGGCAAACGCCCAGGGGCGACGCCACGATGGGACGATTGATGAGGATCGGATGCGCCAGCATCTGGTCGATGAGTTCGTCATCGCTCCAATGCGCGGCGTCCAGCCCCAGTTCCGCGTACGGCGTGCCCTTGATGCGCAACACGTCGCGCACCGTCATGCCCATGCGCGCGATGAGCGCCTTCAGGGATTCGCGCCCGGGCGGATGCTCGAGGTACTCGATGACCCGCGGCTCGCTGCCGCTGGCGCGGATCGCCGCCAGTACGTTGCGTGAGGTGCCGCAAGCGGGATTGTGGAGGATCGAGATGTCGCTCATGCAAGGCCCGCATGGAAGGAGATGTCGTTCGTTCCTGCGATGTGGTTGACCGGCAGTACCAGCACGGGGGCGAATCCGCCGCCGGGCGTGCGCATGTTGGTGGTCTGGCCGGCGTAGGTGCGCGCTGCCAGCAGCAGCACGCGTCCGCGGTAGGCATAGGCCCGCAGGTCGACCTTGAGCCGGGTCGGCACGCCATCGACCGCGACCGTGCGCTCACTCGGCGGCACCAGCGACTGGGCCACGAATCCGCCGGCGGTGATGTGCTCCCAGGTTCGTCGGGTCAGCTTGTCGCCGCGGTAGGCGGCCCGGCTCCCGTGGCCGGTGATGGGCTTGAAGAACCACTGGCTGCGTTCGCGCCAGAGGGTATCGGCGGTCTCGGCCGATACGGCCCGGGTACTCGGCACAGCGCGGCGCAGTACCTCACGATCAGCGGCCTCCACGTCCCAGCGGGTCAGCTGTTCGTCATCGCCAAGCCAGATCAGGTTGCGCTTGTCGGCCTGCATCGCATGGGCGCGGGGATGCGGCGTCAGCACCACCGCGCCGGCCAGATAGGCGCGGCGCAGCGCCTCGTGCCGCGGCTCCGACAGGTCGAAATCGGTGAGGCGGTTGTAGACCAGGTCGATCGGCTGGTTCGGCGCCAGCGACGGGTGCCACAGCGCGCCGTCGCGCCATTGCAGCTCGCGTGGATCGGTCACGACGGTGCGGATGCCGTGCCGCTCGAACAGGGACCGGGCCAGATCGAATTCGGCGGCCAGATACTGGTGCGCCGGATCATCATCGACCACCGCCGCCGTGCGCCACGGTTGATCACCGCGCTGTGACTGCCACTCGGTACGGAACATCTCGATGAAGCCGTGCGCCAGATCGGCCTGGCCCAGCGGTGCGTCCATCGCCGCGCAGCACGAATGCTGCGCCTGGGCCAGGGCGGCATTGAGCAGCGCGCCACCCGCGTTGGTGTTGATCTCGATCAGGCGCGGGCCGTCGGCGCGCAGGTGGAAGTCATATCCCATGAACGCCCCCGAAGGTCCGAAATCCGGTGGCAGCGCACCGCGCGTGCGTTCGGCCACCGCCTGTTGCCATGCCGGAAGGCGAGTTGCGCGTTCGAGCACGGCCACGGCCCGGGTGATGGCATCGCAGGTCGGCGTGTCGATGAATACCGTCGTTTCCGAGAACAGGTGCGGATGGCTGCGGGCCAACGATGCGGGCAGCTCCTGCCACAGTCGCTGCGCATCGAGCGTGCTGCACGCGCACGAGAGATTGAGCTGCTCGGCGAGGCTCATGCGCGGCTCACCGCGTCGCGGGCCGGGCGCTCGTACCAGTCGCGCGAGCGGTTGACCACGCGCACGACCAGCAGCATCACCGGCACTTCGATCAACACGCCGACCACGGTGGCCAGCGCCGCGCCGGACTGGAAGCCGAACAGGCTGATGGCCGCGGCCACGGCCAGTTCGAAGAAGTTGCTGGCACCGATCAGGGCCGAGGGGCCGGCGATGCCGTGCTTTTCGCCGACCTTGCGATTGAGCCAGTAGGCCAGGCTCGAGGTGAAGAGCACCTGGATCAGGATCGGCACCGCCAGCAGGGCGATCACCAGCGGCTGGCGCATGATCGCCTCGCCCTGGAAAGCAAACAGCAGCACGAGCGTCAGCAGCAGTGCCGCGATGGACAGCGGACCGAGGCGTGCCAGCGTGGCATCGAACGCGGCCTGGCCTTGCCGCAGCAGGGCGCGGCGCCACACCTGCGCGAGAATGACCGGAATGACGATGTAGAGCACGACAGAAAGCAGCAGTGTGTCCCACGGCACCGTGATCGCCGACAGGCCCAGCAGCAGCCCGACGATGGGCGCAAACGCAAACACCATGATCGTGTCGTTCAACGCCACCTGCGACAGGGTGAACATGGGATCGCCGTCGGTCAGCCGGCTCCAGACGAACACCATCGCGGTGCAGGGTGCGGCAGCCAGCAGGATCAGGCCGGCCACATAGCCGTCGAGCTGTTCGGCGGGCAGCCACTGGGCGAAGACCTGGCGAACGAAGAGCCACGCCAGCAGCGCCATCGAGAATGGCTTGACCGCCCAGTTGACGAACAGCGTGACGCTCATGCCGCGCCAGTGCCGGCGCACCTGGCCGAGCGCGCCGAAATCCACCTTGAGCAGCATCGGGATCACCATGACCCAGATCAGCAGGCCCACCGGCAGGTTGACCTGCGCGACCTGCATGCGGCCGATGGCCTGGAACACGCCCGGTGCGAAATGGCCCAGCGCGATGCCGGCGACGATGCAAAGCAGCACCCACGCGGTCAGATAACGCTCGAACACGCTCATGGCGGAAGGCGAAGAGGTGCGAGTGACGGGTTCGGAGGCGACGCTCATGGGCACGCACAGGCCGGTGCAAGGGTGTCGTTGGCTTCGCAGGTGCCGCCCTGGCAACAATGCTCGGTCAGGTAGCCGAGCAGCGTGTTCATCTGCGCGAAGTTCGCGCGGTAGATCAGGTTGCGGCCCTGCGGTTCGATCGTGACCAGACCGGCGTGGGCCAGCCCCTTGAGGTGGAAAGACAAGGTGTTGCGGGCCACGTCGAGCCGGTCGGACAGCGCGCTGGGGATGAGCCCATCCGGGCCGGCCTCGACCAGGGTGCGGAACACGCGCAGCCGCTGGGCATGGGCCAGGGCGCTCAGGGCGGAAACGGCGTCGGCTTCGTTCATCGTTCAATGATACATCAATCATCGAACCATTGTGCAACCCCATGTTACGGATCCCGCCGGCGCGATACACCCGGCCGCGTCGTGCGCAAGACCGGTGGCCCGGATCCGCGTACCGCGACGCGACCGCCGCGCGGGCGGGCGCGATGCCGCATCGCTATGCTGCAGGCCTTGGCTTTGGGAGACCCTGCGCATGTTCGCCTCGCGCTATCTGGTGTTCTGGTGCTGCCTGGTCGGCAGCGTGCTTTGCGCGCTGATGCTCTGGCGCGGCGGTGGCGCGGGCTGGTACTGGCCGCTGGGCATCCTGGGCGCGCTGACCCTGTCGGGCATCGTCGACCTGCTGCAGCGGCGCAGCACGCTGCGGCGCAACTACCCGGTGGCGTCCTATGTGCGGTTCCTGGTGGAGTCGTTCCGGCCGGAGATCCGCCAGTACCTGATCGAGAACGACGACGACGAGGTGCCGTTCTCGCGGGCGCAGCGGGCGATCGTGTACCAGCGCGCCAAGGGAGCGCTGGAAACCCGCCCGTTCGGCAGCCAGCAGGCGTTCTACAAGCCGGGCTACGAGTGGATCAACCATTCGCTGGAGCCGGCGCAGATCGCCACGCACGATTTCCGCCTGTCGATCGGTGGGCCTCAGTGCGCGCAGCCGTATTCGGCCAGCGTGTTCAACATTTCCGCGATGAGCTTCGGCGCGCTTTCGGCCAACGCGATCCTGGCGCTGAACGAGGGCGCGCGGCGCGGCGGCTTCTACCACGACACCGGCGAAGGTTCGATCTCGCGCTGGCACCGCAGGAACGGCGGCGATCTCGTGTGGGAGATCGGGTCGGGCTATTTCGGCTGCCGCGACGAGGCCGGGCGCTTCGATCCGGAGCGATTCCGCGCCAACGCCGCCGACCCGCAGGTGAAGATGATCGAGATCAAGCTCAGCCAGGGCGCCAAGCCGGGACAGGGCGGGGTTCTGTTGGCACCCAAGGTGACCGCCGAGATCGCCGAGGCGCGCGGCGTGCCGATGGGGCGGGACTGCCATTCACCGGCGCGCCACAGCGCCTTCGAGGGGCCGCGCGGCCTGCTGGAGTTCGTGGCGACGCTGCGCGAGGCCAGCGGCGGCAAGCCGACCGGATTCAAGCTCGCCATCGGCCATCCTTGGGAGTGGTTCGAGATCGCCAAGGCGATGCACGCCACCGGCATCCTGCCCGACTTCATCGTGGTGGACGGCGGCGAGGGCGGAACCGGCGCGGCGCCCATGGAGTTCATCGACCACGTTGGCGTGCCGCTGCGCGAGGGTCTGATGCTGGTGCACAACACCCTCGTCGGCCTGGACCTGCGCGGAAAGATCCGCGTCGGCGCCGCGGGCAAGATCACCACCGCCTTCGACCTGGCGCGGGTGCTGGCGCTGGGCGCGGACTGGGGCAACGCGGCGCGCGGTTTCATGTTCGCGCTGGGCTGCATCCAGTCGCTGCAGTGCCACACCGGCAAGTGCCCCACCGGCATCGCCACCCAGGACCCGGGGCGGCAGAAGGCGCTGGACGTGCCGGACAAATCCGAGCGCGTGACGCGCTTCCACGACGGCACGCTGCGCGCGCTCAAGGGATTGCTTGAAGCCGCAGGGCTGACCCACCCGGACCAGCTCGGCCCGGAGCACCTGATGCGCCGGGTGTCGAACAACGAGATCCGCTCGCTCGCCGCGCTGCACGCCTGGCTCGCGCCCGGCGAGCTGCTCGCCGGAACCTCCGAGCACGCGGTGTTCCGGCGCTTCTGGAGCGATGCCCCGTCCGACCGGTTCGTGGTGCCGGCCGACCTCTTGGCGCGGCGCGCCAGCCGCACGATCTAGCCGCCTCGCGTGGCCGGATGCGCTTAGGCTCAGGCGGGCACCAGCAGGTCCATGAAGTCGCGCACCGGCATGGCTTCCAGCGTGGCCTGATCCTGTGCCACGGCAAGGATCGCCTCCTGCCGCGCGGCCGGGAAGCGGCGCGCGAGGTTGCGGCGGAATTTTTCCTCCAGCAGCGGGATGCCTTCCTCGCGGCGGCGGCGATGGCCGATCGGGTATTCGACCAGCACCTCGTCCATCGAGCCGCCGTCGTGGAAGTGCACGGTCAGGCCGTTGGCGATCGAGCGTTTGTCCGGGTCGTGGTAGTCGGCGGTGAGCCGCGGGTCTTCCACGCAGCGGATCTTCGCGCGCAGCGCGTCGATGCGCGGGTCGGCGGCGACGGCATCCTCGTAGTCGGCCGCGGTCAGCCGCCCGAAGAGCAGCGGCACCGCCACCATGTACTGGATGCAGTGGTCGCGGTCGGCCGGATTGTCGAGCCGGCCCTGCTTGTCGATGATCCGCACGCAGGCCGCCTGGGTGCGGATGACGATCCTGGCGATCTCCTCCACGCTGCGCCCTGCCGCCTTGAGCATTCCGTGCAGGCGCATCGCCGCCTCCACCGCGCTCTGGGCGTGGAACTCGGCCGGGTAGCTGATCTTGAACAGCACGTTCTCGGCAACGTAGGTGCCGAAATCGCGCTCGAAGCGGAACTCGCGGCCCTGGAAGGAAACGTCGTAGAAACCCCAGGCCGGCGCGCTCAGCGCGCCGGGGTAGCCCATTTCCCCGGTCTGCGCGATCAGCGCCAGGCGCACCGCGCGACTGGTGGCGTCACCCGCCGCCCAGCTCTTGCGCGAGCCGGTGTTGGGCGCATGGCGGTAGGTGCGCAGGCTCTGGCCGTCCACGAACACCTGCGACAGCGCCGCGAGCGCGCGCTCGCGGTCCAGCCCCAGCAGCCGGCAGGACACCGCGGTGGAGGCGAGCTTCACCAGCGCCACGTGGTCCAGACCCACCTGATTGAAGGAGTTCTTCAGCGCCATCACGCCCTGGATCTCGTGCGCCTTGATCACGCATTCGAGCACCTCGCGCATCGTGATCGGGTCGCCGCTGCGGCTCTTCCAGTCGGCCAGCGCCAGGATCGCGCCGAGATTGTCGGAAGGATGGCCCCATTCGGCCGCGAGCCAGGTGTCGTTGTAGTCCAGCCAGCGGATCGCGGCGCCGATGTCGAAGGCGGCCTTCACCGGATCGAGCTGGTGCGCCGTACCCGGCACCCGCGCGCCGTTCGCCAGCGTCGCACCCGGCACCACCGGTCCAAGCAGTCTGGTGCAGGCGGGGTACTCCAGCGCCTCCAGGGCGCAGCCGAGCGAGTCGATCAGGATGTGCCGCGCCGTGGTCCAGGCCAGCGCCGATTCGGGCCGGAAGTCGCGCACGTAGTCGGCGATGCGCACCAGCACCTCGTCCCAGTCGGGGCGGGTGGCGTCGTTGTATCCATTCATTGCGATTGCACCTCATTCGCGTTTGGTGCAGGAATTCTACTCCTGCAACGCCCGCACGGCCGGTGAATGCCCGCGCGCGGGGCCAAGGCCCACCCCGCGGCGGGTGCTTTTCCTACTTTGCGACGACGCCGATTCGCAGGAAGGATCGGGTGCCGCGCCGATGGGTCGGTCGAGGCGCGATCGACACACTGTCTCCACCGGACGGGATGAGCCCGACGGACCCTTCCAACCTTCGGAGATACGCCATGAACCGCTTCGCCCTCGTCCTCAAGTCCCTGTTCCTGTCCCTCGTGCTGAGCGCCTCGGCCTTCGCTTCCAGCGTGGTCAACATCAACACCGCCGACGCGTCGGCGCTGGCAGCGGGCCTCACCGGCGTCGGACCTGCCAAGGCGCAGGCCATCGTCGAATACCGGCAGGCCCACGGTCCGTTCAAGAGCGCCGACCAGCTCGCCTCGGTCAAGGGCATCGGTCTGGCCACCGTGGAGAAGAACCGCGACCGCATCGAGCTCGGCGCAGCCGCGCCCGGCAAGTGAGCCTGCTTCGTGAAAACGCCCCGCGGCCAGTGCGTCGCGGGGCGTTTCCGTGTCCGGGCTTGCGCAGCGCAGATTTTCCACGCAGACCGCGGGAAAACCGCACGGGGTCCATCTTGTGTTGACCGGGCTATCCAACCCCAATATCTTGTGCCGGTCGGTGGCCGGAGCGCATCCAGCGCGGTCCGGCTGAAAAGGGAATCCGGTGCGAGTCCGGAACTGCCCCGCAGCGGTAAGCGGAAACGAACGTCGCCAATGGCACTGGGTCGCAGCACCCGGGAAGCGGCGGCAAGTAGGAGGGCGAAAGCCCGCGTCCGCGAAGTCCGAAGACCTGCCGACACGCCGGGAACAGGCCCGGTCTCAGGCCGTGAGACGCCGAGGACCGAAGCTGATCCACTCCCGGCGCGGGTGACCGCTTCCGCGGGGAGGCGCGTTGCGGGACGGGGCCATTGCGCCCTGTCGCGGCGCGTCTTCGCGAAAGCATGAACCACTGGCCCTGCGCGCGGGAGCAGGTTTGGCACGGCTGCGGCCGATGGGCCGCGAGGGGAAATGCGCAATGACCGATTCGGACCTCAACGAACTGCTCGCCAGGACCGCGGGCCAATCCGCCGCCGCGTCCGCGGCTTCCGCACCGAACGACCCGCCGGCGCCGGCGCGCCCGCACCGTCCGGCCTTTTCGCGCACCATCCTCAAGCGCGACGGGCACACCGAACCCTACGATCCGCGCAAGCTCAACGGCTGGGGCCAGTGGGCCGCGGCGAACCTGGGCAAGCGGGTGGACTGGAGCCGCATCGTCATCAACGTGATGAGCGCGATGCCCGAGACGGTATCCACCGCGGAGCTGCAGGAAAAGCTCATCCAGAACTGCCTGGACATGGGCACCTGGTCGTACTACCGCATGGCCGGGCGCCTGTACGCGCCGCACCTGCGCAAGACCATCCACGGCGCGCGCGTGCCGACCATCGCCGAGCTGCACGCGCGCATGGTGGCCGACGGGGTGATGGTTCCGCTCAGCTACGACGCCGGGGAATACGCCGCGCTGGAAGAAGCCATCGACCACGAGCGCGACAACGAGACGCCGCACTTCTCGCTGCACTACATCCGCCGCAAGTACAGCCTGCAGAACCGCGCCACGGGTCAGGAATACGAAACCCAGCAGTTCGTTTACATGCGCATGGCGATGGCGCTGGCCGAGGAGGCACCGCGCGGCGAGCGGGTGGCGCTGGCGCGGCGCTTCTACGAGGCGTTCTCGCGCAAGCGCATCTCCGCGCCCACGCCCAACTACGTCAACCTCGGCACGCGGCTGCGCGGCTTTGCCTCCTGCTGCCTGTACGTTTCCGGCGACAGCGAGGCCTCGCTGGCGATCGGCGACCACATCGCCTACCGCATGACCGCCTCCTCGGCCGGCATCGGCAGCCACCTCGTCACCCGCAGCAAGGGCGACCCGGTGCGCGGCGGGCTGATCGAGCACATGGGCAAGCTCCCCTACTACGCCGCGCTGGGCAAGGCGGTGCACGCCAACATGCAGGCCGGACGCGGCGGCGCCTGCACCACCTACTACTCGGGCTTCGATCCCGAGGCCGAGGTCATCGCCCACCTGCGCAATCCGCGCAGCACCGAGGACCGCAAGAACCGCGACCTGCACTACGCCCTGGTCACCAACCGCCTGTTCGCCGAAAAGGCCGCGAAGAACGAGCGCGCCTTCGCCTTCAACGTGTTCACCGCGCCGCGCCTGACCGAGCTGTTCTTCAGCGACGACGCCGAGGGCTTCCGCCGCGAATACGAGCGCCTGGAAGCCGACCCCGCGTTCCACAAGGAATGGTTCCAGCCGCGCGAGCTATTGCTCACCTCGCTCAACGAGGCGCTGGAAACCGGCGTGGCCTATCTCGCCAGCATCGACGAGATGAACCGCCACACGCCGTTCAAGGAGCCGATCCACTCCTCCAACCTGTGCCTGGAGATCTGCGAGCCGACGCGCCCCTACGAGGACATGCGCGACCTGTATTCGGATCGCGAGGTCGGCTGGATCGACGTGGAGCTCCTGGGCGGCGAGCGCCGCCGGCTCAACTTCAACGCGGCGCTGACCCGCGGCGGCCGCACGATCTTCGCCGGCGAGATCGAGGACGGCGACCAGGTCACCGATGACGCCGGGGAAACCTTCGTCGTCACCCGCATCCTCGAAACCCATGCCGAGCCGGAAGTGGCGCTGTGCTCGCTGGGTGCGATTGCCTGCGACGGCATCGCCGAGGACGACGATGCCGCCTATGAGGAGGCGATGTATCTCACCCTCAAGATGATCGACTACTGCATCGAACACAGCCACTACGCGCTGCCGCACATCGGCGTCACCGCGAAGGCGCGCATGAACGCCGGAGTCGGACTCATGGGCGTGGCCACGGTGATGGCGCGCAAGCGGCTGCGCTTCGATACGCCCGAAGGCCTGGCCGAGCTGCACCGCATCGCCGAGCGGCACATGTATTTCGCCATACGCGCCTCGCTGCGGCTGGCGCGCGAGCGCGGCCTGCCGCGCTGGATCCACAAGACCCGCTGGGTGGACGGCTGGCTTCCGATCGACACCTGCAACCGCAACGTCGATGCGCTGGGCGAGTTCTCGTGCCGCTACGACTGGGAAGCCCTGCGCCGCGAGATCATCGCCACCGGCGGCATCGGGCATTCCTGCCTGATCGCCTACATGCCGGGCGAATCCTCGTCCAAGGCGCTGGGCCAGCCCAACTCGATCTACCCGGTGCGCGATGCGACGCTGGGCAAGACCGACGGCAACGTCACCATCCGCTGGGCCGCGCCCGACAGCGACGATCCGGCCTGCGAGTACCAGTCGGCCTGGGACATCGACGAAGTCGACATGCTCAAGGCCTACGCGGTGTTCCAGAAGTTCACCGACCAGGGCATCTCGGCCGACCTGTGGCGGCGCATCCGCAGCGACGAGAAGGTCTCCAGCAAGACGCTGCTGGCGCAGTACTTCGCGATGTTCAAGTACGGCATCAAGACCCGCTACTACTACAACTCCAACGTCGCCTCCGGGCTTTCCATCCACGACACCGGCCGCATCGCCGACGGCGAGGCAGGCGGCTGCGAAGGCTGCACGCTGTAGCGCGCCCCATCGCCGATTCCCCATTCCCCATTCCCGACCCGCCATGACCCATCTGCCCAGCAAGATCTTCAACACCGAAAAGACCGACTACGAGCGCCCGGAAATCATCCTCGGCTCCGACCCGGGCCTGTTCGACACCATCAACAAGCACTTCCCGGCGCTGTGGAAGCTCTACAAGACCCTCAAGAGCCAGGACTGGGACGAGAACGAGTTCGACTACGCGCCCTGCAACGTGCAGTTCAAGACCTGCGACAAGGCCACCTACGACATGATGGTCAAGACCCTGGCCTGGCAGTGGGAGGCCGACAGCGTGGCGGCGCGCTCGATCGCCGGCGTCCTGGCGCCCGTCTGCACCAGCTCGGAGGCCTGGGCCGGCTGGCTGGAGATCAGCCGCAATGAAGTGGTGCACGCGGCGACCTATTCGGAAATCGTGCGCAACAGCTTCGACGATCCCGACGACATCCTCGCGGAAATCCTCGCGGTCAAGGAGGCGATGGCGCGCCTGAAGACCGTGGGCGAGGCCTTCGACGACGCGCTCGCGGTGAGCCTGGACTACGCCCGCGGCGCGCGCCCCAACGACCAGCAAACCTACGATTCCATCTACCTCTTCATCGTCACGCTGCTGTGCATGGAGCGCATCCAGTTCATGGCCTCCTTCGCCGTGACCTTTGGCGTCTGCGAATCCACCGGCCTGTTCCAGCCCATCGGCAAGGCCATCCAGAAGATCGCGCAGGACGAGTTCGAGGTGCACGTCCAGTACGGCAAGGAGGCGCTCAAGGCGCTCTACAAGACCGAGCGCGGCCGCCGCGCCTTCGGCGATTGCCGCGAAAAGATCCTTGCCATCGTGCACGAGGTGGTGGACAGCGAGATCGCCTGGACCGACTACGCCTTTTCCGAAGGCCGCGAGCTGACCGGCGTGACCTGCCAGATGATGAAGGACTGGGTCTACTTCAGCGCCAGCGACGTGATCCGTTTCTTCGGCCTGGAGGAGGAAGCGCGCTTCCCGATCCTCACCGCCAACCCGCTCGCCTACATGGAGAACTGGCTGGACATGAGCAAGATCCAGGCCTCCAACCAGGAGGAGGACACCGCCCAGTACAAGGTCGGCGTGATGAAGCGCGACGACGAGGATGAGGTGTTCGCCGTCGATTTCTGAAGCCCGCAGGCCGGGCAGGCGCCGGTCCGTGAAATGGTTTCGCCGCAATTTCCCGATGCATGCTGCCGCGCGAGCGGCAAACCGACCCAAAGGAGCTGTTTCATGACCGTCACCGTCTATTCCAAGCCCGATTGCCCGCAGTGCGATTCGACCCGTCGCGACCTGGAAATCCTCGGCATCGAGTACGCCCTGGTCGACCTGATGCAGGACCGCGACGCGCTGGCGCGCCTGGTGGCGCAGGGCTACCGCAGCGCGCCGGTGGTGGAAACCGACCGCGGAAGCTGGAGCGGCTACGACCGCGAGCGCATCCGCGCGCTGCTGGCCTGACGCCGCGTCATCGTCGCCGCGCGCGCAGGCAGGCGCGCGGCGGCGCGGGTCCCGGGCGCCGTCCAGCAGGCGTTGCGGATCCCCTTGCTATGCTTGCGCGCGCGGCCTCCGGCGCGCGCGCTTCGTCCCGGCGCCCAGGAGGCATCCTGCCGACGCGCCCGCTGCCCGGCTCCCGCTGCCCGCGCAAGGCCACCGACCCGAGTTCCCCATGCTTGCCACCGTTCGCTGCGCCATCCCGCTGCTGCTGAGCACCGTCTTCCTGCTGATGGGCGTGGGCCTGCTGCACACCCTGGTGGCGCTGCGCGGCGAGGCGCTGGGCTTTTCGGTGGCGAGGATCGGCACCCTGAGCGCGGCCTACTACGCCGGATTCCTTCTCGGCACCTACACCGTGCCGCGGCTGGTGCACCGCATCGGCCAGATCCGTGCCTTCGCCTTCTGCTGCACCCTGGTGGTGATCAGCGTGCTGGTGCAGGCGATCGGCTCGGTCTACTGGCTGTGGCTCGCCATGCGCGTGCTGCAGGGCCTGCTGCTGGTGGGGCTCTACGTCATCATCGAAAGCTGGCTCAACGCCGCCGCCCCGCCGCGTCACCGCAGCGCGCTGTTTTCCATCTACATGATGCTCAGCCTCGGCGCGGGCGCGCTGGCGCAGCAGCTGCTGCGGCTGCCGGGCGAGGGCTTCGTGCTGTTTTGCGTGGTGGCGATCCTGTTCGCGCTGGCCAGCCTGCCGGTGATCGACATGCGCCAGCAGCAGCCGCGCCTGCACGCCATGCCGCGCGTGCAGCTCGCGCGCTTCTTCCGGCTGGTGCCCACCGCGATCGTCAGCGCCTTCGTCGCCGGGCTGGTGCTGGGCGCGCTGTGGGGCCTGCTGCCGGTGTACGCCGCCTCGCAGGGCATGGATGCCGCAGAGATCGGAACCTATGTCAGCGTGGCGATTCTTGGCGGCGTGGCGCTGCAGTGGCCGTTGGGCCATCTGGCCGACCGCATCGACCGGCGCCTGGCGCTGTCGGGCATCGCCGCGCTGGCGGCGCTGGTGGCGCTGGTGCAACTGGTGTTTCCGGGGGAAGGCATCGCCGCGCTGGCGCTGATCTTCGCCTTCGGCGGCATGGCGTTCTCGCTCTATCCCATCGCCGTGGCGCATCTGGTGGACTACCTCGAGCGCGACGAGCTGATGTCGGCTTCCAGCACGGTGCTGCTGGTCAACGGCGTCGGCTCGGCGCTGGGGCCGCTGGTCGCGGGAAACCTGATGAACCGCGGCCAGCCCGCGCTGCTGTTCGCCTGGTTCCTTGCCCTGGGCGCGCTGCTGGCCGGCTATGCGCTGTATCGCTTCCTGCGCCGCCGGCGCGAGGTGTCGGCCGGCGACCACTTCGTTCCCCGGGTCAGCACCACGGCGGAATCGATCGACCCGCGTGAAACCGATGCCGAGGGCGTGCGGCCTCGGTCGCGCCAATCCGCCACCGGAACTTCGTAGCAGGTGTCGGGCGCAGGCTCGGGTTCGAGCCGGTAGTGCCACCGCTCCTCGGCGAGATTCACGAAGCCTTCGGCCGCCATCGCCGCGCTGCTCGCGCTGGCGCTGCGTCGCAGGCCCGGGCGGATCGCGCTGGCCTTCGCGCTGCGGGCCGCGTTTCTTGCAGCGATCGGTCAAACCCTGATGCCGCTGCTGGTGCCGGCGTGGCTGGCGATCAGCGCGCGGCTCCTGCAGCGGGGGCTTCGGCCGTGACCGAACGCTTTCTCGATCGCGCCGTGCTGCTGCTCGACGGACGCATCGCGGCGGACTGGAATCGCGCCGATCTGGATTGCCTGCGTGCCTCGCAGGGCGGGCTGAAGGCGGCCGTGGTGGCGCGCTTGCGGCAGCGGCCGGGTGTCTGAAGCCGATTCAGTGCGGGCGGTCGTGCTTGCTGCCCCCGCGGCACGCGGGCGACACCGGCGCTTCGCCCAGCGCCTGCCATTCGGCCGGGGTGTAGGTGTGCAGGGCGAGCGCGTGGAACCGGCCCATCAGTTCGCCCAGCGCGGCGTACACCGCCTGATGCCGGCGGATCAGGGGCAGGCCCTCGAAGCGCTCGCTCACGATCACGGCCTTGTAGTGGGTCTGGGTGCCGCGCGCGTGCATGTGGCTTTCGTCCGCCACTTCCAGGTGCGCGGGCGAGAGCGCGAGGGCGGCCTGGTGGATGCGTTCGCGCAGGTCCATGACGAAACTCCGATGCGGGAATGGTGCGGATTATCCCAGCGACCGCGCGAAGCGATGCGGGGCGCCCTCGAAGCCGCCGTTGGACATGAAGACCACGGTGTCGCCCGGGCGCACCAGCGCGGCCAGCCGCGCCAGCAGCGCTTCGACGTCGGCCTCGGCGTGGCCCTCGCCGCGCAGCGCCCCGATCACCCGCCGCGCATCCCAGGGAATCTCGGGGCGGGCGAGGAAGACCACGGCGTCGGCCGGATCGAGCGAGGGCGCGAGCGCGTCGGCGTGCGCGCCCAGGCGCATGGAATTGCTGCGCGGTTCCAGCACCGCGACCAGGCGCCCCTGCGGGTGCCGCGCGCGCAGGCCGTCGAGCGTGGTGCGGATCGCGGTGGGGTGGTGGGCGAAGTCGTCGTAGACCCGAAGCGCCGAGGTTACCGCCAGGAGTTCCAGCCGACGCCTGGCGCCTCGGAACTGCGGGAACAGCGCCAGCGCCGCGCGCGGATCGAAGCCGGCCGCGGCGGTCGCGGCCAGCGCCGCCAGCGCGTTCATCACGCTGTGCCGGCCCGCCATCGACCAGCGCACCTGGCCCAGCACCTCGCCCCGGCGCAGTACGGTGAAGATCGAGCCGTCGGGGGCGTCGAGCCGTGCCTGCCAGTCGGCCGGCGCGTCGATGCCGAAGGTTTCCACCGGGGTCCAGCAGCCCTGCGCCAGCACCCGCGCGAGATTTTCGTCCTCGGCGTTGACGAGGAGCCGTCCGGAGCCGGGGACGGTGCGCACAAGATGATGGAATTGCCGCTCGATCGCGGCAAGATCAGGGAAGATGTCGGCGTGATCGAATTCGAGGTTGTTGAGGATCGCGATCTTCGGGCGGTAGTGGACGAACTTGGATCGCTTGTCGAAGAACGCGGTGTCGTACTCGTCCGCCTCGACCACGAAGCATTCGCCCGAGCCCAGCCGCGCCGAGGCCTCGAAGTCGGCGGAAACCCCGCCGATCAGGAAGCCCGGGGCGCCACCCAGGCGGTCGATCAGGAAGGCCAGGAGGCTGGTGGTGGTGGTCTTGCCGTGGGTGCCGGCTACCGCCAGCACGGTGCGGCCGGGAAGGACGTTTTCCGCCAGCCACTGCGCGCCCGAGGTATAGGCCAGGCCGCGGTCGAGCACGGCTTCCACCGCCGGGTTGCCGCGCGAGAGCGCGTTGCCGATCACGACTTCGGTCACGCCCGCGCCGAGGTGCTCGGGCCGGTAGCCGGCCTTGAGCGCGATGCCCAGGGCTTCGAGCTGGGTGCTCATGGGCGGATAGACGTTCTGGTCCGATCCTTCCACCGCGATCCCGCGTTCGCGCGCGAGCGCGGCCACGCCGCCCATGAAGGTTCCGCAGATGCCCAGGATGTGCAGTGTCATCGCTTCACCGGGAAGGCGCGATGCGCCCGCCGCGCGGGCGCGGGAGGCCTTCTTCAGGCCGGGGAGTGTCCGATCGCGGCGAGCACGCGCGCGGTGATTTCGTCCATGCTGCCGACGCCGTCCACCCGCGCCAGCTTGCCGGCGTCCTCGTAGAAACCGATCACCGGCGCGGTCTGGTCGTTGTAGATGCGCAGGCGGTTGCGCACGGTTTCGGGGGTGTCGTCGCTGCGCCCCTCGGCGCGCGCGCGCCCGGCGATGCGTTCGATCAGAAGCTCGGTGTCCACGTCGAGCAGCACGGCCACGTCCACCGGCTGGCCGAGGCGCCCGAGCAGCGCATCGAGCGCGTTGGCCTGCGCCGAATTGCGCGGATAGCCGTCGAGGATGAAGCCCTTGCCGCAGTCGCCCGCGTTCAGGCGCTCTTCCAGCATGCCCAGCACGATGTCATCGGAAACCAGCTCGCCGCGCTCCATCACCGCCTTGGCCTGCAGGCCCAGCGGCGTGCCGGCCGCCACTGCCCCGCGCAGCAGGTCGCCGGTGGAGATGTGCGGAACGGCGAGCGCTTCCTTGAGGCGCGTGGCCTGGGTTCCCTTGCCGGAGCCGGGGGCGCCGAGTAGTACAAGTCGCATGTGCTGAGCCTGAAAGACAATGAGGCACCGCACGGCCAGAGCGGCCTTTCCGCTAGACTGGATCGGTCCGCGGCTGCGGTGCAGCGCAGCAAACCTAACCGCTGCCGAACGCCGCTGTCAAACCAGACCAAAGCCGCACCGCCGCGCGCAAATCCGCGTACTGGCGCGGCCCGTTCCCCTTTTCCGACACGTCATCCTTCCATGAGCCAGGGCAAGCTTCTCTACGCACAGTCGGGCGGCGTCACCGCCGTCATCAACGCCACCGCCTCGGCGGTCATCTCCACCGCGCGCGCAGCGGGGGTGAAGGCCTACGCCGCGCGCAACGGCATCTTGGGCGCGCTGCGCGAGGACCTGATCGACACCTCGAAAGAGCCCATCGCCGCGATCCGCGCGCTGGCGCACACGCCCGGCGGCGCGTTCGGCTCCTGCCGCTTCAAGCTCAAGGCCATCGAGGCCGACCGCGCGCGCTACCAGCGCCTGATCGAGGTATTCGCCGCGCACGACATCCGCTGGTTCCTCTACAACGGCGGCAACGATTCGGCCGACACCGCCAACAAGGTCTCGCAGGTGGCGCGCGAGTTCGGCTATCCGCTCACCTGCGTCGGCGTGCCCAAGACGGTGGACAACGACCTCGCCGTCACCGACTGCTGCCCCGGCTTCGGCTCGGCCGCGAAGTACACCGCGGTGTCGCTGCGCGAGGCCGCGCTGGACGTGGCCTCGATGGCCGAATCCTCCACCAAGGTCTTCGTGCTGGAGGTGATGGGCCGCCACGCCGGCTGGCTGGCCGCCGCCGCCGGTCTGGCGGGCCGCGGCCCGGACGAGGCGCCGCACCTCATCCTGTTTCCCGAAGTTCCGTTCGACGAGGCGACGTTCCTCGCCAGGGTGGACGACACCGTCAAGCGCGTGGGCTGGTGTGCGGTGGCGGTTTCCGAGGGGCTGCGCGATGCCGACGGGCGCTTCCTCGCCGATGCCGGCACGGTGGACGCCTTCGGCCACACCCAGCTCGGCGGCGTCGGCCCGGCCATCGCGCAGCTGGTGAAGGCGAAGCTCGGCTACAAGCAGCACTGGGCGGTGCCCGACTATCTGCAGCGCTCGGCGCGGCATCTGGCCAGCAAGACCGATCTCGACCACGCGCTGGCGGTGGGCGAGGCGGCGGTGAAGTTCGCGCTGGCCGGAAAGAACGCGCACATGCCCGTCATCATCCGCACTTCGGATTCGCCCTACCGCTGGAAGATCGAGCCGGCACCGCTGGCGAAAATCGCCAATCACGAGAAAAAGCTGCCGAAGAACTTCATTTCCAGGGACGGCTACGGCATCACCGAAGCCGCGCGCGCCTATCTCGAACCGCTGATCCGCGGCGAAGCGCCGCCGCCCTACGGCAAGGACGGCCTGCCCAAATACGTCACGCTGAAGAACGCGGCGGTGGTGAGGAAGCTCCCGGCGTTCGACCTCGCCGACGGCTGAGCTGGGGCGCGGGCGGGAGAGCCCGTGTCCGTCACTGCGGCTGCGCCCGCAGCTGCGCCGGCACCGCACCGGTTTCCGGGCGCACGCCGTGCCAGCGGTGGAAGGCTTCGGCGGCCTGTTCGACCAGCATTCCGAGCCCGTCGGCGCGGCGCGCGATGCCTGCGGAAGTCGCCCAGGCCAGGAAGGGTTCTGCGCTGGTGCCGTAGGAGAGGTCGTAGGCCGACGCATCGGGCGCCGGCAGCGTCGCGGGCAGCGCCAGCGCGTGGCCGGAGCGGGCGGCCGAGGTGGCGTTGAGGATCAGGTCGAAGCGGCCGGCGTCGCCCAGTGCCTCGAAGCCGCAGGTTGCGATATCGCCGCACGATTGCAGGTCGTGCGCCAGTGCCGCCGCGCGCGCGGCGGTGCGGTTGGCGACGGTGAGCGAACCGATGCCGGCATCGAACAGCGCCGGCACCGCGCCGCGCGCCGCGCCGCCCGCGCCCACGAGCAGCACGCGCGCGTCGGCAAGGCGCACGCCGAGCCGACGGAGGTCGGCCACCAGCCCGGCACCGTCGGTGTTGTCGCCCAGCCAGCCGCGTTCGTGCCGGATCAGGGTGTTGACCGCCCCGCTCAGGCGCGCCGCTTCCGCGAGCGCCACGCACTCGCGCGCGGCCAGCTCCTTCAGCGGCAGGGTGACGTTGGCGCCGGCGAGGCCTTCGGCGTGGAGCTCGGCCATGCGCGCGGCCAGCGCGTCGGGCGCAAGCTCGATAGCGCGATAGTCCAGCGCGATGCCGCATTGCGCGCCGAAGAGCCGGTGGATGCGCGGCGAGAGGCTGTGCGCGATGGGCTGGCCGAGGACGGCAAAGCACGGTGTCGTGGGCGAAGTCATGGACGGGAGCTGCGGGCGGGAGCGGAACGGTAGCATCGCCGACGCTCCGAGGCCTTGAAAACCGCGCCCGTCTGGCCCATCTGGGCAGGGCGTGGGATAATCCGCGTCCTTTTGCCGTTTCCCGCGAAACGGTCTTCTTCCCCAATCAATCTGGAGTCACCCATGGCCGATGAGACCGCCAACGGCGCCGCAGGCGCTGCCCCCGAAGCCGCCAACCAGCCGCAGTTCGCGCTGCAGCGCATCTACATCAAGGATGTGAGCTTCGAGGCCCCCAACGCCCCGCAGGTTTTCCAGGAGCAGGGCCAGCCCGAGCTGCAGCTCAACCTGGGCCAGAAGGTCGCGGGTCTGGCCGAGGGCGTGTTCGAGGTGGTGCTGACCGTCTCGCTCACCTGCACCCTGAACGGCAAGAACGCCTACCTGGCCGAAGTGCAGCAGGCCGGCATTTTCACCATCGTGGGCTTCGACGCGCAGAACACCGACGCGCTGCTGGGCACCTACGCGCCCAACACGCTGTTCCCCTACGCGCGCCAGCAGATCGCCGACATGGTGCAGAACGGCGGTTTCCCGCCTTTCCTGATCCAGCCGATCAACTTCGACCAGATCTACGCCGAATCGCTGCGCCGTCGCCAGCAGGCGGTCGAGGGCCAGACGGCCACGACGCCGGATGTCGGCCACGCCTGATCCCATGTCGGATCGCCCGCTGCGGCTGGCGGTACTGGGCGCCGGGTCCTGGGGCACGGCGCTCGCCGCGCAGGCTGCGCGCAACAAGCTGGACACCACGCTGTGGGGCCGCGATGGCGCGGCCCTCACGGCGATGGCGGATACCGGCCGCAACGCCTACTACCTGCCCGATGTACCGCTACCCCCGGAACTGAAGTACGAAGCCGACCTCGCCCGCGCCGTGGGCGAGGCCGACCTGCTGCTGGTGGTGGTTCCCAGCCACGCCTTCACCGCCACGGTTCGACAGGTCGCACCGATCAAGCGCGCCGACGTCGGCGTGGCCTGGGCGACCAAGGGTTTCGAGCCCGGCTCCGGGCGCTTCCTGCACGAAGTGGCGCAGGAGGTCTTCGGCCCCGAAACGCCGCTGTGCGTGGTCACCGGGCCTTCGTTCGCGCGCGAAGTGGCGCAGGGCCTTCCCACCGCCGTCACCGCGCATTCGGACCGCGCCGATTTCGCCTGCGAGGTGGCGCGCGCGCTGCACGGCCCGACCTTCCGCGTCTACACCGGCACCGACATGATCGGCGCCGAACTGGGCGGTGCGATGAAGAACGTGCTGGCCGTGGCCACCGGCGTGGCCGACGGCATGCAGCTCGGGCTGAACGCGCGCTCGGGCCTCATCACCCGCGGGCTGAACGAAATGCTGCGGCTGGGCGCGGCGCTGGGCGCGCGCGCCGAAACCCTGATGGGGCTTTCCGGTCTCGGCGACCTGGTGCTCACCTGCACCGGCGATCTGTCCCGCAACCGCCGCCTGGGCCTGGCCCTCGGGCAGGGGAAAAGCGTCGCCGACGCGGTGCGCGAAATCGGCCAGGTGGTCGAATCGGTGCAGACCGTGGACGAAGTGATGCGCCTGGCGAACCGCCACGGCCTCGACCTTCCCATCAGCGCGCAGGTGCAGCGCGTGCTGCACGGCGAGATCACCCCGGGCGAAGGCCTGGCCTGGCTGATGGCGCGCGAGCAGAAGCCGGAATACCCGGCCGTCTGACCCGTTTTGCAGAGCTTCTGCGCCGCGGCTCAATCCGCCCCGGCGCGATAGTGCTCGCGCACGTACTCGTCGATGATGCCGACGAATTCCTCGGCGATGTGTTCCCCTCGCAGGGTCATGGCCTTCTTGCCGTCGATGAAGACCGGCGCCGCCGGCGCCTCGCCGGTGCCGGGCAGCGAGATTCCGATGTTGGCGTGGCGCGATTCCCCCGGGCCGTTGACGATGCAGCCCATCACTGCCAGCGTCAGGTTCTCCACGCCCGGATGCGCCAGCTTCCATACCGGCATCTTTTCGCGCACGTGGTCCTGCACCACCTTGGCCAGGTGCTGGAAGAAGGTCGAGGTGGTGCGCCCGCAGCCGGGACAGGCGGTCACCATCGGGGTGAAGGCGCGCAGGCCCATGGTCTGCAGCAGCTCCTGCGCCACGATCACCTCGGCGGTGCGCGACTGGTCCGGTTCGGGCGTGAGCGAGATGCGGATGGTGTCGCCGATGCCTTCCTGCAGCAGCACCGCCAGCGCCGCGGCCGAGGCCACGATGCCCTTGGAACCCATGCCGGCCTCGGTCAGGCCCAGGTGCAGCGGGTAGTCGCTGCGTGAGGCGAGATCGCGATACACCGCGATGAGGTCCTGCACGCCGGACACCTTGCAGGAAAGGATGATGTCCTCGCGCGCCATGCCCAGTTCGACCGCGCGTTCGGCCGAGTCCAGCGCCGAGCGGATCAGCGCCTCGCGCAGCACCGCGGCGGCGTCCCAGGGTTCGGCGCGCTGCGCGTTCTCGTCCATCAGGCGCGCCGCCAGGTCCTGGTCGAGCGAGCCCCAGTTGGCACCGATGCGCACCGGCTTGCCGTGGCGCAGGGCCAGTTCGATCAGGGTGGCGAACTGGGTGTCGCGCTTGCGCCCGAAGCCGACGTTGCCGGGATTGATGCGGTATTTGGCCAGCGCCTGCGCCGCGGCGGGCTCGTCGGCAAGGAGCGTGTGGCCGTTGTAGTGGAAGTCGCCGATCAGCGGCACCGAGACGCCCATCAGCGCCAGCCGGTCGCGGATGCGCGGCACCGCGGCGGCGGCTTCGGCGTTGTTGACGGTGAGGCGGACCAGCTCGGAGCCGGCGCGCCACAGTTCGGCCACCTGGCGCGTGGTGGCGTTGACGTCGGCGGTGTCGGTGTTGGTCATCGACTGCACCACGATCGGCGCGCCGCCGCCCAGTGCGACGCCGCCGATGCGGGCGGCCAGGGTGCGATGACGGGCCGCGGTGGAAACCATGCTCATGTCTCACCTGCAGGAACGGCGCGCCGGGGCGGCGCAGCGCAGCCCGGCATTATCGCGCAAGCCCGCGCGCCCGGGCATCCGCGCCGCATCGGAGTGCTCAGATCCGTTCTGCCTGCGCCAGCAGGTAGTCGCCGGTGCGGCGCTGCGGTTGCAGGGCACCGCAGGCGAAGATGGTCGATGCCTGCGTCGCCACTCCGCCCCAGCGGTCCACTGCGCGGACCACTTCCATCTGGGGGGCGTCGACCTCGTTGAGCGCCGAGAACAGGAACTGCGCGGTACCGTTCTCTTCGCCCGACAGCGGCAGCAGGCCGAGCGCTCGGATCGGTGCGGCGGAACTGCCGCCTTCGTCCAGCGAGCGCAGTCCGACCGCGTGGGCGCGCCGCGAGATCAGGTCGATGCCGGCTTCCATGCCGCCTTCGTCATAGCGCAGCCAGCGCACCAGCCCGACCATCCAGTCGAACGGCCCGCCTTCCGCCGGCAGGCCGAGACCGACCAGTTCGCCAATGCGCGCGCGCACGCCCTGCGAAGCGTCCCAGCGCAGGCGGTAGCCGCCCAGGCTCTGGTCCTGGATCCGCGCCACGGCAACCGCTGCATG
Organism: Pseudomonadota bacterium; assembly: GCA_963205495.1. Taxonomy (GTDB): domain Bacteria; phylum Pseudomonadota; class Gammaproteobacteria; order Xanthomonadales; family Xanthomonadaceae; genus Denitratimonas. The sequence continues at coordinate 9,576 of CAUJIN010000024.1, read as the reverse complement.
TACGGCATCGGCGCTGGTTTGCGCCCAGGAAGCGCGATCCAGCGAAACCGCCGAAATGCCGCGCACCTCGCGCATGAAGCTGTCGAAATCCTGCTGCCCGGCGAGATGAAAGTGCAGCCCGCTCAGGCCGACGATGGTGTGCATCGCGTAGCCTCCCTCGAACCGGGGGCTGGCGCGGTTCGTGTCCTGACTCCAGCCCTCCATGGCACGTTCCAGCAGGCTCACCGGCACGGCCAGGCGATAGTCGCGCGCCAGCCGCAATACCGCCTCGCCGCTGTCGCCGCTGCGCGACAGCGTGCCGCGCACCAGGGTGTCGAGCTTGCGCAGGTCGATCCAGAGCGCGTCGCCCTCATCCGGATCAGGCGCGCGCGACACGAAGGACGGCGGCAGGTCGGTGTCGATCATCGCCAGCGCGCCGGCGGCGGCAAAACGCTGCGGCGTCATTTCCACCGTCGCGGCCACGTCGCGGCACAGCGTCCACAGTTCGACCAGCTCGCGCTGGCTGAACCGGTAGGGATTGGCCAACGCCATCAGCACGGCCTGGTTCTGCAGCAGCGCGACGGTGAGGGCGCGGCGCTCGGCGGCGTCTTCGATGGCCTTGTTTTCCAGACCGCGGGCGCCCGCGAATGCAGCCAGGGCATAAATCTGCGCCCATACGTCGAGCTCGGGCGGGCGATAGAGGAAGTAGCTGGCGGCCAGCCAGCGGACGTGGTGATAGGTCGCGCGCACCAGTGCCGTCGCAGCGCTGGTGCCGCGCAGGAACGGCACCTTGCCGGCAGGCGCGCAGGCTTCGACCAGGGCCATGCGGTAGCCCAGCGCCAGCTGCCGGTGCAGGTGGAGGAGCTGGGTGGCGGTTTCGGCCTTGGTGCCGGTCAGCGGGAAGCTGCTGCCCTGCAGCCGGCTGGCCAGGAGGTTGGCTGCTTCCAGCAGCGGCGGACGCAGCACTTCCATCACTTCCAGGCGGGCGAAGCCGTCGAGCTGGCGGGTGTGGAAGGCGTCCAGCGCCGAAGTCAGTTCCAGCAGATAGGCCTGCTGGTTGGCGCGCGGCAGGGCATCGACCCAGGCGTGCAGACGCTTGGCGTCCGTCGGCAGCGCATCGCGTCCGGCCGGGACGCGGTCGGGCAGGTTGGCGCTGAGGCTGCGGTAGGGATTGATCATGCGCGCTCCAGGAGCGGGGCCGGCGGTCCGCGAAGCTTCCCGCGCCGCGCGCCCGATCGCAAGTCGGCGCGCCGACTTCGATTCCACAAGGTCTTGGAAATCAGCGTTGTTGCGGACACTTTCTCGATTCCGTGTGAGAATCCGGCCATGCCCTCACCCCGCCACACGCCGCCGTGAACGACTCCTCCTCCGCGGCGGCGCGGCGCGTGCTGGCGCCGGCACAGCTCAATGCGCTGGCGCGCGAGCTGCTGGAAGGCGCGCTCGGGCAGGTATGGATCGAGGGCGAGCTGGGCGGCGTCTCGCGGCCGGCCTCGGGGCATCTCTACTTCGCGCTCAAGGATGCGCGCGCGCAGGTGCGCTGCGCGCTGTTCAAACCGCGCAGCCAGTGGCTGAATTTCCGCCCGGTGGATGGGATGCAGGTGCTGGCGCGCGGCCGGGTCACGCTCTACGAGCCGCGCGGCGAATACCAGCTCATCGTCGAGCATCTGGAGGAGGCAGGCGTGGGCGCGCTGCGGCGCGCCTTCGAGGCGCTCAAGGCGCGTCTGGCCGCGGAAGGCCTGTTCGATGCGGCGAGAAAGCGTGCGCTGCCGCCGCGCATCGCGCGCATCGGCCTGCTCAGTTCGCCCGGCGGCGCGGCCGTGCACGATGTGCTCACCGTGCTGCGGCGGCGCTTCGGGCTGATCGAGGTGGACCTGCTGCCGGTGCCGGTGCAGGGGCCGCAGGCGGCGGTAGAAATCGCCCGGATGCTGGCCCGCGCCGATGGCAGCGCGCGCTACGACGTTCTGCTGCTCACCCGCGGCGGTGGATCCCTGGAAGACCTGGCGGCCTTCAACGACGAGGCGCTGGCGCGCGCGATCGCGGCGGCGCGCACCCCGGTGGTCAGCGCGATCGGGCACGAGATCGACGTTTCCATCAGCGATCTCGTCGCCGACCTGCGCGCCGCCACGCCATCGGCCGCGGCGGAACTGCTCAGTCCGGACGGCACCGACCTGCGGCTGCGTCTGCACCGACTGCGCGAGCAGCAGGACGCCGCCATGCGGCGCAGGATCGAGCGCGGCTGGCTGCGGCTGGATCCGCTCCAGCACCGCCTCGGGGTGCAGCAGCCGATGGCGCGCCTGCAGCGCGGCGCCGAGCGTCTGGGCGCGTTGCGCCATCGCCTCACCCGCGCCACGGCCCAAAAGCTGGCGGCGGTTGGCGCGCGGCTTGCGCCGCAGGCGCTGCGATTGTCCGCCCTGCACCCGCGCTCGCGCGTGCAGGCGCTCCTGGCCGCGAACGCGCGCCTTCTGGCGGACCAGCGGCGCGCCATCGTGCAGCGCCTGGCGCGCGAGGCGGCGCGCCTGAATGCGCTGGGGCGGGCGCTCAACGCGGTCAGCCCGCTGGCCACGCTGGAGCGCGGCTATGCCCTCGTGCTCGATGCCGACGGCCGCAGCGTGCGCTCGGCGGCGGCGCTGGTCGCCGATGAGGTGGTCCGGCTGCGGCTGGCGGACGGCGAGCGCGCGCTGCGCGTCCTCGGCGTGGATCCGGATGCTCCGCCCGGCGTCGATCCGTCCGGGTTCTGACTCCCGCGCGACGGCTCAGTCGGCGCGCAACGGTGCCAGCAGCAGCACCGTTCCGCTTTCCCCTGCGCGCTCGACGCGGCGATGGTGCAGTCCGGGCAGCGCCTGCGACAGGCGCTCCAGCGCCGCATCGGACGCATCCGGCTGCACCCGCCAGAGCCGGAACAGCGACAGCTCGGTGCCGAAGCGCAGCTGCGCCACCGAGCCCTGCCAGACCGGCGTCCGGTCGGGCGACAGGGCCAGCGGCGCGAACCACAGGTGCAGCACGAAACGGGCGTCCGGTTCGGGTCCGGGCAGGGTCATCAGCAGGGCGTCGCCGTGGCCGTTGTTGGAGGCCGGCAGTACCGGCAGCGTGGCCGGCGTGGCGGATTTGTCGAGGGTCGCCAGCAGGGTGTGCAGATTGGCCGGCGGGCCGTTTTCCCAGCCTGCGACGAGCAGCGCACGGCGCAGCGGCTCGATCGGGCCTGCGTACTGCACGTTCATCGGCCAGGCGCGTTCGGTGAGGAAACCGTTGCGCCGCGCCGGCAGCGAGGCCCAGTCGCCTTTCCACCACGCCGCAGCATCCACCTGCGCGCGCAGCTGCGGCGGCTCGAACTGGCGCAGGGTGTCGGCCGCGCTGCGCTGACCGTGCCACAGGCCGGCCCCGATCGCGCACAGATAGAACGCCAGCGCCAGCGGGCGCATCCAGAAGGAGCGCGGCGCGCGGCGCCGATAGGCCAGGCCGAGGATCGCGACCCAGGCGATGCCGAGGAAGGCGCCGGCCAGCACGTCGGTGAGCCAGTGTGCGCCGAGATAGAGGCGTGCGAATCCGATCGCCACCACCATCAGTCCGGCGACGCCGTAGGGCCAGGCGCGACGGCGTCCGGGCAACTCGCGCGCGATCAGCACGGCGAAGAAACCGTAGACCACGGTGGCCAGGGTCACCGGTGCGGAAGGAAAGTCGAAGCCCGCTGCGGCCAGCGCCGCAGGCGGGCGCGGGACCTCGATCAGGCGGTCGAGCACCCACACCGCGCTCAACGCGAAGGCGAAGGCCGCGACCCAATGCCACAGCGCCACCCAGCGCTTGCGCCAGGCCAGCCACAGCCCCACCACGCCGGCGCAGGGCAGCAGCGCCTGCCAGTCGCCGAGGCCCGCCAGTACCGCCATGGGCAGGTCGGCCAGCGGCGTGCGCAGGCCGAACATCAGGTGGTGCACCAGCAGGTCCAGCGCGCTCGGATCGTCGTGGCCGGCGGCCATCATCAGCACCGAGAAGAACGCCCAGCCGCCGAAGATCAGCAGCAGGGCCATCACCAGCAGCGAGGGCGATTCGTGCCGGCGCGGATCGATCAGGGCGCCGGCGAAGCGGCCCAGCACCGGATGGCGCACCGACCACAGCAGCACGCGGGAAAGGATCAGTGCGGCGCGCGGCGCCAACACCTTGTAGGCCTGATGGACGGTGAAGTAGATCAGCGCGAGCAGTGCGGCGAGGATGCCCAGCACGATGGCCAGACGCCCGGCGACCGCGGCCAGCAGGTCGATGGAGGCGCCGAAGACCCAGCCGGCCAGCAGGAAGACCGCGCCCCAGCTGGCCGAGGCCAGCGCGCTGGCGGGCACATAGCGGCGCGCCGGCATCTGCAGCATTCCCGCGATCGCCGGAACCAGCGGCCGCACCGCGCCGACGTAGCGCGCGATCAGGATGCTCTTGAGCCCGTGGCGTCGGAACATCGCTTCACCCTGCGGCAGCCAGTCCGGATGGCGCGAGAACGGCCACATGCGGCGCAGGTGATCGCCGTAGCGTCGCCCCAGCAGGTAGCTCAGGCCGTCGCCGCAGAACGCGCCGGCGCCCGCGCAGGCGATGGCGTAGGGGCCGTCCAGGCTGCCCAGCCCGATGAAGGCCCCCATGGCGAACAGCAGCGGGATCGCCGGCACGATGAAGCCCAGGATCACCACCGCGTCGCAGAACGCGATCAGGAAAATCACGATGCCGGCCGCCACCGGATGGTGGCCGACCCAGGCGATCAGGGCATCGAGCGTCTGCGAATTCATCGCGGGAGTATAGAAGCCGCACCGCCGCGCGCTTCTGGGCTAGAGTGGCCGATCGTTCCCGCTTCATTCACGGCCCACCCATGAGCACCCTGCACGGCAAGACCCTCTTCATCACCGGCGCCTCGCGCGGCATCGGCCTTGCGATCGCGCTGCGCGCCGCGCGCGACGGCGCCAACGTCGTCATCGCGGCCAAGTCCGCGGTGCCCAATCCCAGGCTGCCCGGCACCATCCACAGCGCCGCCGCCGAAGTGCAGGCGGCCGGCGGGCAGGCGCTGGCGGTGCAGTGCGACATCCGCGAGGAAGAACAGGTCGAGGCCGCGGTGGCGGCGGCGGTGGATCGCTTCGGCGGCATCGACATCCTCGTCAACAATGCCAGCGCGATCTGGCTCAAGGGCATCGCCGAGACGCCGATGAAGCGATTCGACCTGATGCAGCAGGTCAACGCGCGCGGCACCTTTCTGGTCACGCAGAAGTGCCTGCCGCACCTGCTTCAGGCCGCCAATCCGCACGTGCTCACGCTCGCGCCGCCGCCCTCGCTCGATCCCAAATGGTGGGCCCCGCATACCGGCTACACCCTCGCCAAGATGGGGATGAGCTTCGTGACCCTGGGCCTGGCCGCGGAGCTGGCCGACCGCGGCATCGCGATCAACGCGCTGTGGCCGCGCACCATCATCGCCACCGACGCGCTCAACATGATTCCCGGCGTGGACACGCGCGGCTGCCGCACCCCCGAAATCGTCGCCGACGCCGCCCACGCCGTGCTGGTGCGCCCGGCGAGTGGCTTCACCGGGCGCTTCCTGATCGACGAAGAGGTGCTGGGCGAGGCCGGAGTGACGGACTTCTCCGGCTACGCGGTGGAGCCGGGCCGGCCGCTGCTGCCGGATCTGTTCCTGGATTGAGCTTCCGCTGCGCACGGGGCGGCTCGCACACACGCCGCCCCCGCCGCGCGGAGGATTCAGATCGCCTTGGAAAACCGCGCCGGCGCCATCGCTTCGGCGCGCTCGTGCAGGTAGGCGTCGAAAGCCATGGCGATGTGGCGCAGCAGGAGCTGGCCGCGCGCCGTGGCGCGCAGGCGCTGGCGGTCGATTTCCACCAGCCCGTCGGCCACCATCGGTGCCAGACGTTCCAGCGAAGCCCGGAAGTGGCTGGCAAACTCGATGCCGTGGACCTGCTCGACCTCGCGGATGTCCACTTCGCCCAGGCACATGATCTGGCCGATCACGTCGGCGCGCAGCTGGTCGTCGGCATCCAGCGACAGCCCGCGCCAGACCGGCAGGGCGTCGGGCTGGTGCGCAAGGCGGGCTTCCCAGGTGTCCAGGTCGCGCGGGTTCTGGCTGAAGCTGGCGCCGATGTGGCTGATCGCGCTCACGCCCAGCCCGACCAGATCGGTGTCGGCGTGGGTGGTGTAGCCCATGAAGTTGCGGTGCAGGCTGCCGCCGCGCCGCGCCCTCGCCAGCTCGTCGGTGGGCAGGGCGAAGTGGTCCATGCCGATGTGCTCGTAGCCGGCCGCGGTAAGCTTCTCGATCGCCAGGCGCAGCAGCGCCAGCCGAACCGCAGGCGTGGGCAAGTCCTCGGCCTTGAGCTGGGTCTGCGCGCGGAAGACCTCCGGCAGGTGCGCATAGCCGTAGATCGCAAGGCGGTCCGGACGCACTTCCAGCACGGTGTCGAGGGTGCGGCCGAAGCCCTCCACGGTCTGCTTTGGCAGGCCGTAGATCAGGTCCACGTTGACCGAACGCAGGCCGTGGGTGCGGCAGGCGCGGATCAGGTCGAGGGTCATTTCCACGCCCTGGATGCGGTTCACCGCCTCCTGCACCTGCGGATCGAAGTCCTGCACGCCGAGGCTGGCGCGGTTGAAACCCAGCCGCGCCAGCGCGCCGATTTCCTCCGGGGTGACGTGGCGCGGATCGAGCTCGATGGAGAAGTCGCGGTCGGCGGCGGTGCTGAAAGTGAAGTGGCGCCCGAGGCTTTCCAGCAGCGCACCGAGCTGGGCCGGAGTCATGAAGTTTGGCGTGCCGCCGCCCAGATGCAGCTGGATCACCTCGCGGTCGCGGTCGAACAGCGGCCCGACCCGCTCGATTTCCCGGTTCAGGGACTCCAGGTACGCGGCGCCCTTGCGGTGGTCGCGGGTGATGATGCGGTTGCAGCCGCAGTAGAAGCACGGGCTTTCGCAGAACGGGATGTGCACGTAGAGCGAGAGCCGGTGCGGCATCGGATCCTCGTTGCTGCGCGCGATGTGCTCGCGCAGCTCGGCATCGCCGAAGCCCTCGTGGAAGCGCGGCGCGGCCGGGTAGGAGGTGTAGCGCGGACCGGGGCGGTCGTAGCGCTGCAGCAGCTCGTCGCTGAAGAAGAAAGGCGTGGACATGGCGCGCAGTCTGCCAGCGACACCGCCTCGCGCTCTTGACACGGATCAAATGCGAATGGCTCGCCGAACGGCCGGCCTGACGTCCGATCGGCCGATCGGCGACAATGCGGGTTTTCCCTTTGGAGGCTGTCCCATGGCGATCCTGCGCATGACCGATCTCGATCTTTCCGGCCGGCGGGTGCTGATCCGCGAGGACCTCAACGTGCCCGTGTCCGAGGGCAAGGTCACTTCCGAACAGCGCCTGCTGGCGGCGCTGCCGACCCTGCGCCTGGCGCTGGAGAAAGGCGCGGCGGTGATGGTCACCTCGCACCTGGGCCGGCCGAAGGAAGGCGTGTTCTCCGAGGCCGACTCGCTGGCGCCGGTGGCCGCGCGCCTGTCGGAACTCCTGGGCCGTCCGGTGCCGCTCGTGCGCGACTGGGTGGACGGCGTGGCGGTGGCGCCCGGCGAGATCGTGCTGCTGGAAAACTGCCGCATGAACGTCGGCGAGGGCAAGGACGATCCGGCGCTGGCGAAGAAGTACGCGGCGCTGTGCGAGGTCTTCGTGATGGACGCCTTCGGCACCGCGCACCGCGCCCAGGCTTCCACCCACGGCGTGATCCGCGAGGCGAAGATCGCCTGCGGCGGCCCGCTGCTGATGGCAGAACTCGATGCGCTGGCTCGCGCCCTGCACGCGCCCGCGCGCCCGCTCCTGGCCATCGTCGCCGGCTCCAAGGTCTCGACCAAGCTGACGCTCCTTTCCAGCCTGCTGGAAAAGGTCGACCGCCTGATCGTCGGCGGCGGCATCGCCAACACCTTCCTCGCCGCGCAGGGCCACGCCGTCGGCACCTCGCTGATGGAGGCAGATCTGCTCGATACGGCACGAAAGATTCTCGCCGAGGCCGGCGAGCGCCTGGTGTTGCCGGTGGATGCGACCGTGGCAACGGCATTTTCGGCCGACGCGACGCCGGTGATACGCGGACTGGATGAAGTCGGTGCGGACGAGATGATCCTCGACATCGGCCCGAAGACCGCCGCGCGCTACGCGCAGATCGTCGCCGAGGCCGGCACCGTGCTGTGGAACGGCCCGGTCGGGGTGTTCGAGTTCGAAGCCTTTGGAAACGGCACGAAGGTACTGGCAAAAGCCATCGCCGATTCTTCCGCATTCTCCATCGCCGGCGGCGGCGACACCCTGGCGGCGGTGGACAAGTACGGCGTGGCCGAGGGGATTTCCTACATCTCCACCGGCGGCGGCGCCTTCCTGGAATTCTGCGAAGGCAAGACCCTGCCGGCAGTCGCGGCGCTGGAAGCGCGCGGCGGCTGAGCCCCGTGCCCGCGCCGCGCGCCGATCTCGTCCCGCTGCCGCGATCCTTCCACGACCGCGATCCGGTGACGGTGGCGCGCGCGCTGCTCGGCCAGCGTCTGGTGCACCGGGTCGCGCAAGGCGATCTGCGGATCGGCCGCATCGTCGAAGTGGAGGCCTATCTCGGCCCGCAGGATCGGGCCGCGCATACTTCCAAAGGCCGCACCCGGCGCACCGAGGCCATGTTCGGCCCGCCCGGCCACGCCTACGTGTACCTCATCTACGGCATGCACCACTGCATGAACGTGGTCACCGGGCCGGAGGGCAGCGGCACCGCCGTGCTGCTGCGCGCGCTGGAGCCCGAGGGCGAACTGCCCCACGCCAGCAACGGCCCGGGCCGGCTGTGCAAGGCCATGGGCATCGACCGCCGTCACTACGGCCACGACTTGTGCAGCGCGGACCTCTTCATCGCGGCGGCGCCGGCGGTGGACGCGGCCGACATCGTGGTGCGCCCGCGCATCGGCGTCGACTACGCCGGCGAATGGGCGCTCAAGCCGCTGCGGTTTTACGTTGCGGGGAACCGGTTCGTTTCGCGCCCGTAGCGAGTCCATCCAGCGCGATCGACGTCGCCACGAGATCAGGCCTCCACAACGTGAGATACGCACCCGCTTATGCGACGATCATGTTCCCCATAAATCGTTACACCTCCATCGACGCGCAATAACGCCTTCAGGGCGCGTCCTCGCGGCGCTGCCAGGAATGGCAGAACTGCATGATTTGACGAAGAATGCAGCTTGACGTACCCGCCCGACGCGCAGATGATCCAGCGTTACGCCCCTGGATGTGGGGGCGAAATCTAGTTAGGTGCCACAGAGACTATGTCGGAACTTTGGGGGCCAATCGCTGCAACTGACTGGCGCAGCACACCGCACATTGCCGGCCGTCCTGCTACAGAAGCAGATGTTGCTGCCGGCGTTGCCGTTTTCTACGTACCGGGCGATTCAACTGCAGCCTCAATGCCTTTGCCGTGCTGTGCCTATCAGCAACTTGAGGACGGTTCGGAGCGGCCTGTTGTTGTCGTCCAAGCCGAGCTTGCTCCGCACGGCACCATACTCGGGGTTCGCCCGCTTATCGGCGGCAATGGCATCTGCATGGCAACAGAGGTTCGGTTGCTGTCAACCGGGTTCGGGGCGTAG
>CAUJIN010000023.1 GCA_963205495.1 Pseudomonadota bacterium | reverse complement strand
CAGCTTGCCGGTGGTCGGCGCCTGGGTCAGGCCGAAATGCCCGTGGCCGGTGGCGAGGTAGACGCTGTGGCCTTCGAGCTTGTCGATGATCGGCAGCGAATCGGGAGTGCACGGGCGATAGCCCGACCATTCGCTCACCGGCTTGCCCGAAAGCGCGGGGAACAGGCGACGGGCATCTTCATCGCGGCGGCGGATGTAGCGGTAGTTGGGCTCGCGCCCGATGGCGGTGAGCTCCTTGATGCTGGTCATGCGGATGCCGGGCACCATCGGGGTGAGCACCATGTAGCGTTCGGCCCAGAGCGTGGGGCGATGCACCACGTCGGCCTGATTGGGGTACATGAGGTGATAGCCGCGCGCCGGCACCACCGGGATCTTCACGTTGAAATCGCGCAGCAGACGGTTGGTCCAGACGCCTGCGGCCAGCACCACCGTCCTGGCCATCACCGTGCCCTGGTCGGTGATCACGCGATACTGCCCGTCCTCGGGAAGGACCTGTGCCACCGTGGCGCGCATGGCCTGGGCGCCGCGCGCCAGCATCGCCTCGCCGAGGCGGTGGCAGAACTGGCCGGGATCGCGCATCGCCAGCGCCTTGTCCTGGAACACCGCGCGCTGGAAACCCTTTCCGATGGCCGGCTCCAGCTCGCGCAGGCCCTTGCCGTCGAGCACCTGGAAGCTGACGTTGCGCTCGCTCATCATCTTGCGCTCCCAGGCACCCTTCTCGAAGCTCGACTCCTCGCTGTAGACGTGCAGCCAGCCGGTCTCGGCGATCAGCTCGCGTGCGTCGATGGCCTCGGCCAGCTCGAACCAGGCGGCGCGCGAGGCGTCGTTGATGGCGTGCATGGCATCGATGAAGGGCGTCACCCGCGAGGCGCCGCCGTAGTAGACGAAGCGCGCCACCCAGCTCAGCCAGCGCGGCCAGGCGCCGGGATCGAGCTTGAGCGGCGCGTCGCGGTCCAGCAGCATCTTCAGGCCGGTCATCATCACGCCCGGCGTGGACTGCGGCAGCACGTCGCCGATGGAAATCGAGCCGGCGTTGCCGAACGAGGTTTCGTTGCCGAAGCCGTGCGGATCGATCATCAGGACTTCGCGGCCCTGCTCGCGCAGGTGGAAGGCGCAGGAAAGTCCGACGATGCCGCTGCCGATGATGGCAACGTCCGCGGTCCGGGGCGTGGTGAAGGCGTCAGTCACAGCTGCGTATCCGTTGTGGAGACAGGTCGTGGAAATCGAAGCTGAAATCGGTCTCCGGATCGATTGCAGCCATGCGCATTGTCGTTGATCCGCCGGCGTCCGGGGAGAGGTCGAGCCAGGCGTCCGCGCCTTCGGCCCCGGAATCCTCCCAGGCCACCAGCAGACGGCTGCCGGCACGCAGAACCCGGCCGTGCAGGCGCGGCGACTTCCTTGCGCGCCAGCGCACCACGCCCTCTTCGGGGCACAGGCGGATTTCGCCGAACCAGGCGTCGCGGTACACGCCCAGCGTCGCGGCCAGTTCTTCGGGCTTTACCTGCGAACGCTGTGCCGCCTGTGCGCGCGCTTCGGCCGCGCCGGAAGCGGCGCGCCGGGTTTCCAGATCGCGCGCGAATTCGGCGATGCGCGGCGCGCTGTCCGGACGGGTCAGAAGGCGCGACAGCGCGGCCTCCAGCGCCTGCCGCGCCTGCCCGGCCTCGCCGTTGATGAGGAATACATAAGCGCTGCGCGAATCGGGGAACATCGCCAGGGCCGAATACATGCCGTCGAGCGTGCCGGTGTGGCCGGCGCGGAACCGTCCGTTCGCGTCGGACAGGCGGAAGCCGTAGCCGTAGGCGAGGAAGCGGGTGTTTTCCCACTGCCGCTGCAGCGCGCCGATCGGCATGGGCATGTGCGCGGTCCACATCGCGCGGCGCTGTTCGGCCGAGAGCCAGCCCGGCGTGCGTTCCGGGTCGAGCCAGTTGCCCACCCAGGCGAGCAGGTCGTCGAGACTGCAGCGCACCCCGCCAGCGGCAGCCGAGGGGATTTCCGGGATCACTTCCTCATCCGTGTTTCCTGCCACGTTGGCCTTGCCCTCGCGCCGGTGCGGCTGGGCGAGGTTGCCCACCGCATCGCGCGCGAAGGCACCGACCCGGCAGCGCGAAAGCCCGAGCGGCTCGAACACCTCGCGCCGCAGCAGCGCCTCGTAGGAATCCCCGCCCGCGGCCGCGGCCACTTCGCCGGCAACGATATAGAGCAGGTTGTCGTAGGCGTAGGCCGAGCGGAAGCTGGTGGCGGGCTTGAGGTGCGCCAGGCCCGCGAGCACGTCGGCGCGGGAAAAGCCGTTCGGCTCGGGCCAGAGCATGAGGTCGCCCGCGCCCAGGCCCAGGCCGCTGTTGTGGATGAGGAGATCGCGCACCTGGAGGTTGCGCGTCACCCACGGATCGTTCATGCGGAAATCCGGCAGGAACCGCGTCACCGGGTCGTCCCAGGCGAGTTTCCCGGCATCGACCAGCCGCGCCAGCAGCGCCGCGGTCATGGCCTTGGAGTTGGAGGCGATCTTGAACAGGGTCTGCGTGTCGATGTCCTCGCCGCTGCCGACCCGGCGCGTGCCGGCGGTGCGCCGATACACGACCTTTCCATCCTCCACGATGCCCAGTGCAAGGCCGGGAAGCTCGTAGTGCGCCATCGTCTCGTCGAACAGGCGGTCGTATTCAGCCGGTGGCACGGCGGACGCGGAAAATGCCGCCAGCGTGCCGAGCAGCAGTCCGCAGATTGTCGGTATTTTATTCATGCTGTCCCTCGCTCCAGCGGCGCGCATTCTCCCGCGGTCATCTCTTCCCAGGTCTGACGCCTGCGAATGAGCTGATAACCGCCCGATTCCAGCAGCACCTCGGCCGGCAACGGTCTGGAATTGTAGGTCGAAGCCATCGACATGCCGTAGGCGCCCGCACCGCAGAGGACGACCAGATCGCCCTCTTCCACTTCGGCCAGCGCCCTGTCCCGGGCAAAGGTGTCGCCGGTCTCGCACACCGGCCCCACCACGTCGTACACCCGCATCGGGCGATCCTGCGGAACCAGCGACACGATATCGTGCCAGGCCTCGTAAAGGCTTGGCCGAATCAGGTCGTTCATCGCCGCATCCAGCACAAGAAAGCAGCGCGAGCTGCCCTGCTTCACCCGCACAACGCGCGCGAGCAGGTATCCTGCCTCGGCCACCAGCCAGCGGCCCGGTTCGAACACCAGCTCGCCTTCGAATCCATCGAAAGCCGCAAACACCGTGGCCAGATAGTCCGACAGCGCCGGCGGGTGGTCCTGCCCTTCGCGGTAGCACACGCCCAGTCCGCCGCCCACGTCGATGCTGCGCAGCGCGGTGCCGGAAGCGCGCAGTTCGCCTGCAAACACGGCGACGCGCGCCATCGCCTCGCGGATCGGATCGAGCGACAGCAGCTGGGAGCCGATGTGGGCGTGCAGCCCGTCGATGCGCAGCGCCGGCCAGCGCGTCGCCTCGCGGAAGATCGCGCGCGCCGGATCGAGCGCGATGCCGAACTTGTTTTCCGCCTTGCCGGTGGAGATCTTGGCGTGGGTGAGCGCATCCACGTCCGGATTGATACGCAGCGCGACGCAGGCCACTTGCCCGCGCTCTGCAGCCAGCGCATCGAGCAGGCCCAGCTCCTCGCGCGACTCGGCGTTGAAGCGCCCGACGCCTGCCTCCAGCGCCGCCGCGATCTCCATGCGGGTTTTCCCCACGCCGGAAAACACGATGTCGGACGCCCGGAAACCCGCCGCCAGCGCGCGCCTCAGCTCGCCTTCGGAAACGATGTCTGCTCCCAGACCGGCCGCGGCAATGCGCGCAAGCAGGGCGCGATTGGAATTGGCCTTGACCGCATAGCAGACGCGCGCGCGTCGTCCGTGCAAGCCGTCCCGCAGCGCATCGATGCGCGCATCCAGAGCATGGGCGTCATAGGCGTACAGCGGCGTTCCTTCCCGCGCCGCCAGCGCGTGCAGGTCCACGCCCGCCAGCCGGGCGGATCCGGGATCCGCGATGCGTGTATTCATGCAGCCTCCAAAAAAAAGCGGCCCGGGGTGCGCGGGCCGCAAGAGGAGAGAGCCGCCCGTGCGCAACCACGGGCGGTGCAACGCCACCTCAGAAATTGTAGGTGATCACCAGCTGGGCGAAGCGCGGCGACTGCCAGACGGTGCCCTGCCCGAAGTGCGGGCGGACCGTGCCGGGCTGCGACTCGTAGCGCGAATGCACGTTGATGACGGTCTGGCGATTGAGCAGGTTGTAGACCGAGAGCCTCGCCTTGAGGTCGATGCCCTCGACCGGCAGGGTCCAGGTCACGCTGGCGCCCAGATCGTAGACCCACGGCATCCGCCCGAACGCGCCACGCTCGGACCAGACCAGCTCACGATTGGCCCAGTCGGAACAGTTGGCCACGCACAGCCAGCCCGAACCGCCGCCGCTGTATTCACCCGAACCGCCGGCCACGCGACGGTCGTTGGGCCAGACCACGCCGAACGCCGTGATCGGGCCGCCCGAGCGTGCCGTCAGTGTGCTGCCGAAGCTCCACATCTCGTTGAGCTTGTAGCTGCCGCGCAGCTTGAACTGGTGGCGGTAGTCATTGAACAGCACGCCGTAGCGTTCGTTCACCGCCGGATGGTCGTAGTGCTGCACCAGGTTGGTGTCGGCATAGCCGGTGTCCGAGTTCACCGGGCCTTCCATGTTGCCCTCGGTCTTGGACCACAGGTAGCTGAAGTTGAAGGCCCAGACATCATCCCAGGCGCGATCGAGCTGGAATTCGACCGCCTTGTAGGTGCGGCGCGGCTTCTTGTAGCCCATGATCGCGCCGCTGCCCAGCGCCTGATAGCCGTCCTGCGAAGAATCGAAGGTGACCCAGCTTTCGGTGTCCGGGCACCAAAGCGTGGTGACTTCGCCCGGGTTGATGATCGGCCAGTCGCCCGAATACCAGGGGCAACCCTCGACGTGATTGATGCGCACGTCCTCCACGGAGCGGGTGACTTTGCGGTAGGTCGCATTGACGCCGTACGACCACTCCTGGTTGATGGCCTGCTGGAAGCCGAGGATGTATTCGTCCTGGAACACCTGCTTGAGGTCGCGCGCGACCGCGGTGGCAACATCGTCGGGCGCGGGCGCGTTGCCCTCGGTGTTGACCGGCCCGATCTGCGGGCCCAGGTTGGGCACGAGGTAGGTTTCCCCGGTGTCCGGATGGGTCATCTCGGTCCAGCCGTTGAGCACGTAGTAGGTGTGCTCATCCGTGGTGCCGCCGCCGAAGTAGTCGGTGAGCTTGTTGGTCAGCGGAATGTAGTAGCGCCCCGCGTTGCCGAACAGCTTGGTGCTGCCGTCGCCCTTGATGTCCCAGCTGAAGCCCACGCGCGGGGCGAACATGTCGGAGAAATCGGCCTTGGCGAAGGTGGTGCCGGAAGCCAGCGTGTTGTGGAACTTGTCGGCGCGCACGCCCAGGCTCAGCAGCAGGTCGGGCGTGACGCTCCAGTTGTCTTCGAGATAGAAGGCCTGCGCCTTGGTGGAGACCGGCGCGCCGGTGATGTAGTGGCGCGCATCGACGATCGCGGTGACGCCATCCGGCACCAGTGCGTTGTTCGGCAGCTCGCCGCCGGGCGTTGCGGCCTGCGCCTGGTAGCTCGTGCCGTCGCCCGGATAGACCCGCGAGCTGGTGGAATCCATGATTTCCTGATCGAAGCCGAAGCGCAGCTGGTGGGCGCCGAGCAGCCACTCGAAATCCAGCCGCGCCGCCTCGCGCTCGTCGAAGCGGGAGTTGACGCTGCCGTTGGTCGGGTGACAGCCCACGGTCTGGCCGGGGCGGCCAAAGGCGCTGACATAGTCGCCGGAAAGCGTGACGATGCTGCACGCGCCGTCCAGCGCGCTGTAGCTCAGCGCGCTGCGCTTGTTGATGCCGTACATGGCCTTGGCCGAGAAGTTCTCGGTGAATTGGCCGGTGTAGGTGGCCGACCAGTTCGTGCCGCCCGAACCGGAGATGCCGCTGCCCGAGGAATCGCCCAGGGTGTCGCTGTCCCAGTCGTATTCGTCATAGGCCGTGGTGGTGGCATCGGCCTTGTCGGAGAACGCCAAGAGCTCCAGCAGGTGGTTGTCATTGATGCGCCAGTCGATCTTTCCACCCCAGAAACCGTTGTCGCTGTTGGTTTTCCAGGCTTCGTTGGTGTCGATGTCGGTGGAATTGGCGTCGCGCCACTCGTACATGGCGAAGAAGAACAGGCGGTCCTTCACCAGCGCGCCCGAGGCCCACAGGTTGGTCTTGAAGAAGGGGCTGGCATCGCGGCTGGTGCGGTCGCGCTCGTCGATGGTGCCGTCCTTGTGGAAGTGATCCTCCCTGGACGAGGCCCAGCTGGCCGGTTCCAGCGTGAACTCCACGCCGGACTGGAACTCGTTGCCGCCCGAGCGCGTCACCGCGTTGATGACGCCGCCGGTGCTGCGGCCGAACTCCGCCGAATAGCCGCCGGTCTTGACCTGGACTTCCTGGAAGAAGGCAAAGGGAACGGTCGAGAAACCCTGGCGCAGGTACGGGTCGGTGACGTTCAGTCCGTTGATGTAGGTTGCATTTTCGGCCACCGAGGCGCCGCCGAAGGTCAGCCCGCCGAAGGTGGCACCCGAGGACACCACGCCGGGCGCCAGCAGCGCCACCGCGCCCAGTCCCTGATCCACCGGCAGCCGCGCGATTTCCTCGCGGGTGATGTTGGTGGCCGATTCGGTCGAGTACACGTCGACGCGGTTGACCACGCGGTTGCCGACCACCTCGATGGTGTCGAGGTTGACGATCTGGCCGCCGTCGCCGAGGTTCACCGTGGTCGTTCCGCCCAGGGCCACGTTCACGGCGATGGGTTCGCCGACCTCCTGGCCGCCGCGCGCCACCTTCAGGGTGTAGTCGCCGATCGGAAGCTGCGACAGGCGGTAGCTGCCGTCGGCGGACACCGTGACGGTGCGGGTGGCACCGGTGGCGGCGTTCACCAGGATGACCTGGTCGCCCGCATTGGCGCGGCCGGCGACCGCGCCCATGGCGCTCTGCGCGAAGGCGGGCGAAACGGCGAGCGTGGAAAGACAGACGCCGAGCGCCAGGCTCAGCACGGACTTGCGCAAACGGGGGGTACGGCTCATGGACTCTCTCCGGAGTGGTTCGTGTCTTCTGGGGGAGGAAGGATCTCGGCGGTGAAGCCGTAGTCCCATTGGTCGAAATACAGGTTGCCGCCGCGCCACTCGGCTTCGCCGCGCTGCGAATCGACGGTTTCGGAACGCCAGTGCTGCTTGGGCGGATCGAAGGGAGCGGAAATCGCGTCGTTGAAGGCGATGCGGTAGGCGTCCAGGCCGCCGAGGTAGAACCAGCGCAGGGAGGGATCGGCGCTGTCGAGTTGGCCGGTAGTCACGTCCATCGGCACCCAGCCGTAGGGCGCCAGGTACACCTGCCCCCAGTCGTGCAGGTTGGCGTAGCCCACGTCGTTGTCCGAGTACGTCCAGCCGGACTGCCAGCGCGCCGGGATGCCGTTGAGGCGCAGCAGCGCGATCAGCAGCAGGGTCTGCTGGCCGCAGTCGGCGTGGCCGGCGTGGAGCGCGTAGTCGCTGATGTTGCGGATCGTCGAATACTCGCGCGCGCCGGCCCAGGGGATCTCGTCCACCGCGGCAAAGAGCTTCTGCACGATGGCGTAGGGGCGCGTTTCCCCGCCCAGCACGCGCGCCGAGAACAGCCGCAGCGCGTCGGTGAACACGATGTGCGGCGGTTCTTCAGCAAGGAAGCGAGCCAGCGCCGGATCAGCCGGTGCGACCTCGACCTGCGCCGAGTCGATCTCCACGCGCTGGGCCGAAACCGTGATCTCGTAGCGGATCGAAAACCGCGTCGGCTCGCCGGCGACGGCGGGTTTTTCCAGATACACCGTGCGCTGAATCGCGCTCTCGGGAGCGATGCGGTGCGCCGCCGGTTCGCTGCCGAGGAACACGAGGTGCTCCTGCTGGCCGGGGATGAGGCGCGGATAGGGAATCCAGGCGCGCACCGTTTCCCCGGCCGGCACCGCGTCCGGATTCACGGTGAGGCTCTGGCTGATGCGGATCCGGCGCGGTGCCACGAACCGCTCACCGCTGGAAGCTGCGGCGGCGAGCACTTCGGCATGGTGCGGATGCTGGCGTTCGTAGGGGCCATCGTTGAAGGGGGCCGCCGGATCGGGACGCAGCGCGCGCGCCTCGGCGCTGATGCGGAAAAGGTTGTAGGGCGCGCGATTGAAGTATCGGACTTCTCCATCGATCCGCAGGGATTCGATCAGCCCCTGCGCATCGAACGCGTCGAATTGCGCCTCGGTCAGCGCCGGCGCGATGCCTCGCGCGCGGGCGAGCGCCTCGACGCGGTCAAGGCCGAAGTCCATGCGGATGCGGTGCATGCGTTCGCGCTCGAATTCGAGCGCCTCGCGCAGCGCAGGGGAAAGCGCGGGGTCGGAATGGGCGCGCGCGATCGCAGCGTCGGCGCGGGAAAAGCGGCCGGCATCCGCATCGAGGACAACCGCCTGCAGCAGGTCTTCGCCGCGAACCCCGGCGCCGGCGCAGGCGGCCAGCGACAGGGCAAGCCCGAGCGCAGCCGCGCCACCCGGATGCGGGCGGCGGGCGCGTTGCGCGTGCTTGCGGCGGCACCATGGCATGACTGGACTTCCCTCCCCTTCGCTGCCGCACGCGCCGGCCCGTGCAGGCGCGGCTCGGACGAGCATTCACCGGATGTTTAACATGCAGCGGAGGCGTCGTCAATAAATTATTCCTTGTTGCGATTTGTTTCGAAACATCTATTCTTCAAGAGACGCGCACCAGCTTCCGCACCGCACGGCGAAGCCGCCACTGGACGAGGTGAGATCCGCATGAGAGCCCCCCCTCTGCTCCCCCGATGTGCCGCCGCGCACGCTGCAGAACGCTGCGCGCGCGCCGGGCTGCTGGCGCTGCTTGTGCTGCTGTCGGCCTGCGCCACGACTCCGTCGCAGCGTGCGCATCCGGCTGCCGCCGGTACCGACCCCAGCGGAATTCCCGGCATCACCGCGGTGCGGCTGACGCCCGCCCACTGGATCGCGCGTCTCGATGCGCCCGATGCAACGGTGCTCGATGCGGCGCAGATCCAGGCGCAGAACGCGCGCCTGCTGGCGCAGGATCCGAGCGTGTTCGATCTGTCCTCCCTGCCCGAAACGCTTGCCGGAAGCGAGGTTCGCCGCCGGATCGAAGCCCTGTCCGCGCCGCCTGCGCGCGCGCTCTACGACGTGCAGGGCCAGGAAATTCAGGCCACTCGCATTCAAGAACTGAGGGACGCACTGGCGCTCGATCAAATCCACTCCGAAGTCGCGCCGCGCTTCGGTCTGGTCACCCGTCGCGCCGACCTGCGCAGCTTTCCCACCGGCCAGCGCGTGTTCTCGCGCCCCGGCGACACCGACATCGATCGATTCCAGGAATCGGCGCTGTTTCCCGGCACGCCGGTGGCGGTGCTGCACGAAAGCCGCGACGGGCGCTGGTGGTTCGTGGTGAGCCGGAGGTATTCGGCCTGGATCGAGGCCGACCACGTCGCCTTGGGAGGACGCGGCGAGGTACTGGGCTTTGCCGCACAGCCGCCGTACCTGGTGGTGACCGGCGCCGACGTGCGCACGGT
>CAUJIN010000022.1 GCA_963205495.1 Pseudomonadota bacterium | reverse complement strand
TCCGCCAACCGCCCCACCGCCAGCATGGTCGCAGCCGCCGTGCACCCCATCGATCCGGGTGCGCGCATCGCGCTCGACGAGCGTCGCGGCGTGCTGGAGATCCTCTCCACCGCCAGCGCCAACCAGATCCGTTTCGCCCTGCAGCAGATCGGCTGCGAGGTGACGCCTCTCGAGAACCTGGTCCACATCAGCGGCGGCAGCACCTGCTGCGGCGGCTGCGCCTGAGGCGGGCGCGGATTGGCCCGAATCCTCCCGGAACGACGCCTGACCCACGGGGGTTCTGGCGGATGGCTTGACCATCACCCGAGCGCCGGGTAGAAGGGCGGGACAGCGCGCCGTGAACCGGCGCGTGTCGATATCACCCAACTCCGATGAGGTGCATGGATGAATGCGACAAGCTCCGGGAGG
The DNA here is from genome assembly GCA_963205495.1 of Pseudomonadota bacterium. GTDB lineage: Bacteria > Pseudomonadota > Gammaproteobacteria > Xanthomonadales > Xanthomonadaceae > Denitratimonas. Next base: position 4,524 of record CAUJIN010000022.1, on the reverse strand, counting down.
TTCAACCTGTTGCTGCGCCTTGCCGCCTTGGCGCTGGGCCTGGCTACCGTCTGGCTGATGCTCCAGAAAAACCCGCTGGCGGGGCTCGGCTTCGTGGTGATGGGTTTCTGGATCGTTTTCGATCTGGCGCTGCCGTTCCGGCCGCGCGGCAAAGACGGGATCCCGGGTCGGCCGGGCATGTTCGCATGGTTCCTGGTGATGGGGCTGCTCATGGCGGGCGCGGGCGCGATGCTGCTGCCGGGATACGGCGGGCGCTGATTGCGGCGGCCGCGCCGCGGTGGCAAGGAGATTCCGCGTCCGGGCGCTGCCTGTGGCACCGCACTTGTCGAAGTGGCCCAATGGCTGACCGGACGCCCCGGTCGGGTCGGTGACGGGCCGCGCGCCGGCTATACTGCAAGGCCGTCACGAACGACCCGGACACCCACGGAGCACACCATGAGCATCGAGCAGCTGGAAGAAACCGCACAGGCCATGGTGGCCCCGGGCAAGGGCATCATCGCCATCGACGAATCCAACGCCACCATCGGCAAGCGATTTGCCGCGGTGGGGGTGGAAAACACCGAGGAGCACCGCCGCGCCTACCGCGAGATGCTGCTCACCACCCCGCGCCTGGGCGAGCATATTTCCGGTGCGATCCTCTACGAGGAAACCCTGCGCCAGTCCACCCGCGCCGGCGTGCCCTTCACCCGCATCATGGCCGATGCCGGCATCCTGCCCGGCATCAAGGTCGACAAGGGGCCGGTGCCGCTGGCCGGCTTTCCCGGCGACGTGGTGACCGAAGGCCTCGACGGCCTGCGCCCGCGGCTGAAGGAGTACGCCGCGCTGGGCGCGAAGTTCGCCAAGTGGCGCGCGGTGATCGCGATCACCGAGGACACCCCGAGCGGCACCTGCATCGAGGCCAACTGCCACGCGCTGGCGCGCTACGCCGCGCTGTGCCAGGAGGCGGGGCTGGTGCCGATGGTCGAGCCGGAAGTGCTGATGGACGGCAGCCACGACATCGACGTGTGCTACGAAGTCACCGAGGCCACGCTGCGCTCGCTGTTCTCCGCGCTTTACGAGCACGGCGTGATGCTGGAAGGCACCATCCTCAAGGCCAGCATGGTGATCGCCGGCAAGGACTGTCGCGAACAGGCCGACATCGAGGAGGTGGCCGAGGCCACCCTGCGCTGCCTCAAGTCCACGGTGCCGGCCTCGCTGCCGGGCATCGTGTTCCTCTCCGGCGGACAGAGCGACGAGAAGGCCACGGCGCACCTCAACGCCATGAACGAGATGGGCTCCAAGCCCTGGCCGCTGTCCTTCTCCTATGGCCGCGCCATGCAGCAGGCCGCGCTCAAGCTGTGGGCGGCGGACATGGATGGCAATTTCGCCAAGGCCCAGCAGACCGTGTTCCAGCGCGCGCGTGACAACGGCCTGGCGGCGATGGGGCGCTGGAAGGGCTGAGCGTCCGCGCCGTCCTGCCGTGATCCTTTCGCGGGAATCGGCCGCCTCCGCGATCCGCATCGCGGGGCCGGCCGATGCCGGCGCGCTGGCGCGGCTGGCTGAGGCCTGCTTCCGCGCCACCTTCGATGCGAGCAACGCAGCCGCCCACATGCAGGCACACTGCCGGGCAAGCTACGGCGAGACGATCCAGGCGGCCGAGATCGCCGACCCCGGGCGCATCAACCTGGTGTGCGAGGAGGCCGGGCGGCTGGTCGGCTACGCGCAACTGCGCTGGCCGCGGCCGCCCGACTGCGTGCCTGCACGGGACGCCGGCGAGATCCAGCGTTTCTACCTGCTGCCGGACTGGCACGGACGCGGGCTGGCGCAGGCGCTGATGCGCGCCAGCCTCCAGTCTCTTGCGCGGCGCGGCCTGCGCGGCGTCTGGCTGGGCGTCTGGGAGCACAATCCGCGCGCGCTGGCCTTCTACCGCAAGTTCGGGTTCGAAGCGGTCGGCGAGCAGGTGTTCCTGCTGGGAAACGACCCGCAGCGCGACCTCGTGATGTACCGAACGCTGGCGACCGGATAGCCGCTGTCCCGGATCAGCGAAGTCGGCCACGCGGCGTGGGGACATCGAGCTGCACCCAGTCGCGCCGCGCCAGCCCGAGCGCCTGGTCCAGGGCGGTGGCGAGCAGGCCGGCGGGCACGCCGCTTTCCGAATTCCAAAGCACGACGATGCCGAAGCCGCGTTCGGGCAGCAGCCCCATCACGGCGCGGTAGCCCTGCACTGCGCCGGCGTGATAGACGAGGGTGTGGCCGGCGTAGTCGTAGATGCGCCAGCCCAGCGCGTAGTGCGCATCGCGCAGGCGTTCGCGCCGCCAGGGCGATCCGCCCAGTTCGCCGGGCGTGTCCACCAGCGGGGTGTGCACGGTTTCCAGCAGCGCGGCATCCATGACTTCCTGAGCCTGCCCCAGGTGCGCGCGCATCCACAGCGAAAGATCGTGCACGCTGGCGTTGACCCCGGCCGCCGGCGGGATGCGGTAGTAGGTTTCCTTGGGCCGCACCGGTGTCCAGCGGCCGTTCTGGCGGATGTGCGGTCGCGCCCAGCTGGCGCTTTCCTCCAGCCCGTCGCGCCCGTAGGTGGCGGTGTACATGCCGAGCGGGTGGAAGATGCGCTTTTCCACCTGATGGGAGTAGAAGTCGCCGGTGGTGGCGAACACCATGTCGCCGATCAGGCTGAAGGCGATGTTCTGGTAGCCGTAGCACTCGCCGGCCTCGCATACCGGGTCGATTTCGCCCAGTTTGGCGACCAAAAGCGGATAGGGTTCGTCCTGCTCCAGCAGGCGGTCGAAAGTGTTGTAGGGCAGGCCGACGCGGTGGCTGAGGATGTCCTCCACGTTGAGCGTCCGGGCCGAATGGATGTTGCGAAGCTTGAATGCCGGCAGGTGATCGACGATGCGCGCATCCCAGGTCAGCGCGCCTTCGCGCACCAGCATCGCCGCCAGCGTGCCGGCGAAGGACTTGGACAGCGAGGCCAGCCGGAACACCGTGTCTGCGTCGACCTTCTCGCTGCCGCCGACTTCGGTGACGCCGAAGCCGCGCTCCAGCAGCACCTGGTTGTCCTGCACGATGGCGATGGCCATGCCGCTGCCGCCCACCTCGCGCAGGATGCGCTCGCCGAGGCGTTCGATGCGTTCTGCCAGTGCCTTCTGGTCGCGTACGGAAAGCCGCGCGGGCGGCACGGCGGCAGGGGGCGACGCCGCCGCCACGGGCTCGGCGTTCCCGAGCGGCAGGGCGGCACAGGCGCCCGCCGACGCGAAGGTCACAAGAATCGCAGCCAGTAGTCTTGCCGGATAGCGTGTCACTGTCAGGTTTTGCACAAGCCGGAATCCGTGGCAGTTTAGCGCAGCACGTTCGGCGGTCCCGGGAACCGGGTCACCGTGCGCAATTTCCCAGGAGAAGGTACATGTCCGCATTTCTGCTCTTCCTGCTCGTCCTGTTCGGCATCGGCTTTGCGCTGGTGCTCTTCGTGGTTGGCCTCTACAACGGGCTGATCCAGGGTCGAAACGCCTATCGCAACGCCTTTGCCCAGATCGACGTGCAGCTCAACCGCCGCTACGACCTGATTCCCAACCTCGTGGAAGTGGCCAAGACCTACATGGCGCACGAGCGCGAAACCCTGGAGGCGGTGATCCGCGCGCGCGCGGCCGCGGTGGCCGGGCTGGGCGCGGCCAAGGCCAATCCGGGCGATGCCGCCGCGATGGCGCAGTTGGCCGGGGCCGAAGGTGGCCTGGGCGCGGCGCTCGGGCGCCTGATGATGGTCAGCGAGTCCTACCCGGACCTCAAGGCCAACCAGAACATGGCCCAGCTCTCCGAGGAGCTGACCAGCACCGAAAACAAGGTCGCCTTCGCGCGGCAGGCCTACAATGATCAGGTGATGAGCTACAACAACCGTCGCGAGATGTTCCCCAGCAGCATCGTCGCCGGGATGTTCAACTTCCAGCCGGCCGCGCTGCTGGAAATCACCGCGGAGGACGCGCACAAGCGCGAGGCGCCCAAGGTTTCGTTCCACTGAGCGCGTGGCCGCCGGCGCATTGCGTCGGCGGTCTCCGCAGGAAAGCATGCGATGAACTTCTTCGAACGCCAGCAGCAGGCGCGCACCTCCTCGCGGCGTCTGGTGTTGCTGTTTGTTCTTGCCACGCTCGGCATCGTTTTCGTGCTCGATCTGATGGTCTGGCTGGTGCTGGGCAGCCCGGAGCTGGTGCTGCTGATGACGGTGCTGGCGCCGGTCGTGATCGGCGTTTCCAGCCTGGTGCGGGTGGCGATGCTGCGCGGCGGCGGCGCCGAGGTGGCGCGTTCCATGGGCGCCGTGCCCGTGGCGTCTGACACCACCGAACCCTCGCTGCGCCGGCTGCGCAACGTGGTGGAGGAGATTTCCATTGCCGCGAGCGTGCCGATGCCGCAGATCTTCGTGATGGAAGAGGAGGCCGGCATCAACGCTTTCGCCGCCGGCTACGCGCCCAGCGATGCGGCCATCGCGGTCACGCGCGGCGCGCTGGATCGGCTCAACCGCGACGAATTGCAGGGCGTGATCGCGCACGAGTTCAG
>CAUJIN010000021.1 GCA_963205495.1 Pseudomonadota bacterium | reverse complement strand
GGTGATCAGGGCATCCACCACCATCGGGGCCAGCACGTCGCCTGCCGTGCCCGCGCGCGTGACCTGCCCGAGCACGCCGATGTCCTGCCCGGACACGAACACGCGGTTGTAGGCGGGCTTTTCGATCCAGCGCAGCGACTCGCGGGCGACGGCATCCACCGGCAGCACGAAGTCCGGCGTGACGGTCGCCCAGTCCCACGGCACAGCGGGATAGCGATGGCGCACGCGGATGCTCTGGTCGGAGGGATGCGGGATCAGGTAGCCGCCAACCGCGCTGGCGATGGCAACCAAGGCCTCGATCCACGTTCCCTGCTTGACGAACCCTCCGGCAGGTACGTTCCAGTCCGTCAGGTCCCAATTGATGTTCCAGCCCAGCGGGATACCGTTGAGGGTGAGCACGTCGTCCATCAACTGACGGGCCGTGCGCGCCTGCGGCTGTTGGAAGTTCATCACTGGCGCATAGGGCGCGGCCAGCACCGCGTTGCGCCCGCGACCCAAGACGCGGATGCTGGCGTCACCGAAGCTGCGCTCACGGCTGATGCTTTCCGCCAGTACACGAAACTGCGCGCCGTTGACGCTGGCCACCAGTTCGACCGGGCCGGCGGCATCGCCGGGCGCGACCAGACTTTCCGCCTTGGCGGGCAGTTGCGCATCGAACCCCCACGTCCAGGACGCGGCGTCGAGCGACAGTGAGAGATTGAACACCGGCACGGGCAAGCCATCGGGCAGCCGGTGCAGGGTCACGTTGTTGATCACGAAGTACACCCTCCGGATGGGAACGACCACGGGCTCGCCATCGGGCGACTCGGTGTGGTTTTCGCAGAAGAACAGCAGGTGGGCGCTGGCGGGAGCCAGTGCGGCGAACAGCAGGTGGCCACTGGGCGTGTAGCAGCGAGGCGGCTCGGGTCGCTCGGGAATCACCCAGACGCTGATGCCCGGTGGAGGGCGCATCGCGTCCTGGTAGCGGCAACGCCAACCCACAGGGCGGCGGCTGGCGATCTGGAAGTCCGTACTCTGGCGCTGGGTCAGCAGGCGGGCGTTCTCCCAGAAGGCTGACCGCCCGGCACGCTTGGTACGGTCACCGTCCTGATGCGCAAAGCGGGTGGCGTCGCGCAGGCGGGTGGCGTTCTGAAACCCGCCAACCCGGATCTGCGCGATAGGCGTCGTGTCTTCGTGGAGAAACCCCGTTGCGCCGTGCAAGCGGGTCGCCTGCTGCTGGCCCGTGCGCCGCTGCAAAGGCACGGCGGCCAAGACCGGGGGCAGCCGGTGCGCGATGCCGTGCATCGAGCGCTCGGCACGCTCCCAGACCGCGCCCCAGCCTGCTGGCGTCGCAGCGGTGTCCTGTTGCCGCTGTGTCGCGCCCTCTTCGGTCTGAGCGGCTTGCTGCCACTCGTGCACCGTCTGGCCCACCGTGGGGCGTTGCGTGCGCGATGCGTAACGCACCTCGCCGGTGAGCACCACGCCGGGCAGGCTGGCCGCGCCGATGTTGAGCGGCACGCTCGGGCGCAGGATGAGCGTGCTGACCGTCAAGCCCGGCAGCGCGGCCAGCACGTCCAGCCGCGCGGGCGGGATGAAATGGATGCTGGCGACCGGCAACGGCAAGGTGGCCAGCACCGTGACGTCGTTGCGCGGCGGCACGTAGTCCGCGCCGAAGATCAGGTTGGCATCGGTGGCGGCAGGCCGGTCGAACAGCAGTTCGACGTTCTGCCCGGAATTCGCTGGCATTGCTCACCCCAGGATGGCCGACACCATCCGGGCATCGCCGCCCAGATAGAGATTGGTGCTGGCGAGCTTCACGTCTCCCGCGCCATCGGTACCGCTGCAATCGAGATCGAGGGCAGTCACCTCGTCGCCATTGACCAGCCGCGCCCAGGTGGCGATGCCGGTCGCCGTGATAAGGCCATCCTCGGATTGCGTGAGCGTCAGCAGCCCGCCTGCAATCGTGCCTGCGGGCTTGGTCAACGCGATCTCGACCAGCATCGCGCTGGTGGGCGTCGCTGCCGGATTGGGCGGCCGTGACCCGCCGTAGATGCGCAGACGCGCGGGGTTGCTGCCCGCATCCAGAAACAACAGCGTGCCCGCCAGCCGCGCCTCATTGTGCTCTTGAGTGATGGCGACGGTCATGGCATCGCCTCCGGGCGAAGGTTGTCCGCGATCACGGCGCGGTACATTTGTCGGTAGTCGGTGCTGATCACGGTGTAGCGCTGCGCCGGGTCGAGCCACTCGAAGCGGTAGTTGCCAGCCGCATCCGACCAGGCCTCAGCCACCAGCTGGTGCGTGTTCTCGCTGTAGAGCAGCACCTGCCGCACCAGCGGCTGATCGGGTTGGCCCTTTTCCTTGACGGTGCCGGTGATGAGGCCTGCGCCGCCGAAATGGATGTTCCGGCGCGCGCTGGCCACAACCCGAACCCGGCGCGGGTAGCTGCCTGGCTGGCTCCACAGTTCAGTGTTCGGGCTGTGCCAGCGGGCCAAGGCAGCGGAATGCACGCCGACCGGCGGGCCCGCGAGCGCGGCACGGCAGGCGGATTCGAGCGCGCGCAGATCGGCAAGGCTTGCGGCACCCGACCACAATCCGGCCGCAAAGAATCGCTCGCTGCCGCCGAGGTTGTATTCGTTTCCGTCGGCGTAGTAGCCGATGCCGCCCACGGTGTCCGCCACCCACGAGCGCGCGAAGGCCGCGCCCGCCCAGTCGTTGTTGATGTAGACGCGGGCATTGGCCGGGCTGACCACCAGCGCCATGAACTTGTGCGCGCCCCAAGGTGGCCCGCTGCCCACCTGACCGCCGCTGCCGTTGGCGTACTGGTAGATCGAACCGTTGGATTCCTGATCCAGAAAGTAGCTGCTGCTGTCGGCGAGGGCCTTGTAGAACACCAACCCGCGACTGACGTGCATCACGAAGCCCATCAGCACGAACTCGCCGGACAAGGACAGCGGCGTCGCCAGGGGCCATGGCTTGTCCTGCCCGAACAGTCCGAACAGCGGGAATGGCGTGGCCACGTCGCCCTGCACGGTGATCGCGTTGTTGCCGATCTGATCCTGCAGTTGCCCGCCCGAGAAGTGCAGCGCATCCCACGCCGCGACCGGCGTCAAGGACGCCACGCTGTCCCACCACGCCATGGCTTACCTCCACGGCCCGGTGATGTCGAAGGCGATCTGCGCGCCCTCGGTTTCCGAGCTGTACTGCGTCCTGACCAGCAGGAACTTGCGGCCTGCCTGACCGACCACGTTGTCGACGATGGTTTGGTCGGAGTACGGACGATCCTGCGGCATCCACAGCATCCCCGGCATCAGGCCGCGCATATGGCCCGACTCCTCGCGCACGTAGGTGGGCAGCAGCCACAGGCTGTAGTCCGGGCCGTTGGGAAACGGCATCGGCCCGCGCCCGCAAACCTGCTGGCCGTTGTTGGTGTTCAGCGATGTGAGGCCGAAGCGCACCGGGTTGCCGAGCTGGGTGTGGTTGCGCAAGAGCACCTTGGCGGTGAATTCCAGCGACTGCGTCAGCCCGTAGCCATTGAACTGTCCTGGATAGCTCCAGTAGTTGCTCATCCCCGAGTAATTGTCGTCGGCCGCCAACACCGTGGCGTAGTTGTCACCGGGCTTGAAACTAGTGATGTCGCCGAAGCAGTAGCCGTTGCGCCCGTACCAGCCGTACCCGGCGGCGTTCGTGACGAACAGGAAGAACAGGCGGTCGTCGCCGATCAGCACCCAGTTGCGGCCGCCAACGCCGCTGTCACCGGTGTTTTCGTAGCCGCCGGTACGGGCGTGATACCACTTGTGCCAGCCCCACTGGTTGGCCTGCACCTGCTTCCAGTTCTGCGTTGGGTTGTTCGGATCGAACGGGGCCTGCGCGCCGACGATGGTGTCGATGTCCGTCAGGTCTTCGACGATGCCGACGTTGGCCCATTTGGCCCACGTCGTCGCGTAGCCGGGCGTCTTGAGGCTGTCGTCGATCAGCAGCAGGTTCTGGGGCGAAGCCGGATTCTTGCTGCGGTAGGCCGCCTTGTGGGTTCCCGCGAATGCCTTCTCCCAGCCCAACGGCGCAACCTTGGCCGAGAGGCTGGTGGCGCTGGTCGCCGGCGACACGGGCGTGCCGGTCACCGCGAAGGTGAAGGTGGTCGCGGTGGTGGCGATGACCCGGAACTGCCCGTTGTACTCGGGCTGGTCGGCTCCAGCGATCTCCACCACCTGCTCCTGCCGGTAGGCGTGGCCTGCGCTGATGGTGGCCGTGGCGATGCCATCAGCGCAGATCAACGTGTCGATGGCTTTGAGCGCGAAGCCGTTGACGAGGCAGGCGTCGAGCATCGTCACCAGATCGCCCCAGTTGTTGGCGATCTGCGGCGCGCCGGTCATCCCGCTGTTGAAGTATTTGACGGTGAGGTCGGTCATTTCCTGAGTTCCTTCGGATCAAGGCGTGTCTACGTCGCCGCGAATGAGTAGCGTGAAGTGGTCGTCGGGCACGGACTCCGGTCCCTGCTGGACGGTGCGCACCACCCAGACCGGGAACTGGCTGCCGATGGTGTTGAAGCGCAGCACGTTGCCGGTGGCCCAGCCGTTGCCCCAGCCGAGCGCGGGCAGACGGAAGTACGGCACGCCGGTCGCCGGGTTGTTGGGGGCGCAGTCGGCGCTGGTACTTCCGGTGGCGATCACACCTACGTTCTCGCCGATGACCTCGAACGAGGTGCTGTTGGTCATCCGAACCACCCAGCGCTCGGTGAGTGCCCCGCGATTGGTGACCGTGATCGGGTACTGGGTGTGGTTGAAGGTGGCGGTGGCGGCGCTGCCGATCAGTTCATCCGACCAGCTGCCGTTCCAGGTGCTCTGATCGAACACGAGGTTCACGCGAGCGAACAGGTCACCGGCCACCAGCGCACTGGAGACAAAACTGCCAGACACCGGATCGCCAGGACTGGCCAGCGGATACTGGTCGCGCATCGAGCGCGACATGGAAAAACCGCCCAAGGACGAGCTGATCCGCAAGGCGGCCGAGAAGGTCAAGAGCCCAGGCCCGGAAACCGCGCCAACACTGGGGGAACGGGCAAAAAAAATCCCAACCGATGAGGGTTGGGATTTTGGGTATTGGTGGGCCCACCAGGACTCGAACCTGGAACCAAAGGATTATGAGTCCTCTGCTCTGACCATTGAGCTATAGGCCCGCGTGACCGCGCATTGTCGCAGAATCCAGGTGCGTGCTGCGGCGTGCCGGTGGTTCTTGGCGCGAGGTGCGCCTGCGTGTCGGTGCGTTTGTCGGCGCGTGAGGGGCCAATGAAAAACCCGCCTTGCGGCGGGTTTTTGTTTTGGCAGCCCCGGATGGATTCGAACCACCGAATGCCTGAGTCAGAGTCAGGTGCCTTACCGCTTGGCGACGGGGCTAGATGCTTGCAAGGAGCCGCGATATCAGCGCTTGGAGAACTGCGTTGCGCGACGGGCCTTGTGCAGGCCGACCTTCTTGCGCTCCACTTCGCGGGCGTCGCGGGTCATGAAGCCGGCGCGGCGCAGCTCGCTCTTGAGGTTCTCGTCGTACTCGACCAGGGCGCGGGAAAGGCCCAGGCGGATCGCGCCGGCCTGGCCGGTGATGCCGCCGCCTTCCACCGTGACCAGAACGTCGAACTTGTCGGTCATCTTGGTCAGTTCAAGCGGCTGGCGCACGATCATGCGTGCGGTCTCGCGGCCGAAGAACTGCTCGATGGAGCGATGGTTGATCGTGATCACGCCCGAACCCGGACGCAGGAACACGCGGGCGGTGGAGGACTTGCGACGGCCGGTGCCGTAGTTCTGCATGGTTGCCATGGACGTTTACTCAGAGGTCCAGCACTTGCGGCTGCTGGGCGGTGTGCGGATGGTTCGGACCGGCGTAAACCTTGAGCTTGCGGAACATCTCGCGGCCCAGCGGGTTCTTCGGCAGCATGCCCTTCACGCCGATCTCGATGACGCGCTCGGGGTGGCGATCCAGAGCCTGGCCGAGCGTCTCGGACTTGAGGTTGCCGATGTGACCGGTGAAGCGGTGGTACATCTTGTCCTGCATCTTGTTGCCGGTGGCGTGGATCTTTTCGGCATTGATGACGACCAGATAGTCGCCGGTGTCCACATGCGGGGTGTAGACGGGCTTGTGCTTGCCGCGCAGGCGGATGGCGAGCTCGGAGCACAGGCGGCCCAGGGTCTTGCCGCTGGCGTCGACGACGTACCAGTCGCGCTTGACGGTCTCGGACTTGGCGCTGAAGGTCTTCATGACAGCTACTCGAAGGAAACGGTTGGCTTGCAAAAGGCAAGACGAAAGACGCGGAATGATACGGGATCACGCAGACCCACGCAACATGCGACGGAAATTCGCGGCCAGTCGGGGGCAGACGCCCCGGAAAGTCCGGTCTGGCTCGCGGTTCGCGGCGACCGGGCCGGGCATGATACGGCAGTTCTGCCGGTTCGCCAAGACCAAGCCTCTTCCAATGCCAAATGAACCGGCAAGGAGGCGCATGACTCCGGGGTGCGGCGGGGCGGGGCGGCCATCGGTGTGCGGTTCCCGTAGGATGCGGGGGAGGCTGGCGCAAGCCGGTGTTGCGAGGGGCGTCCGATGGTGCCGGGCTGGGTGTTGCTGGGGGTGTCGCTGGGCTACGTCGCGCTGCTGTTCGCGGTGGCCTATCTGGGGGATCGCCGGCCGCTGTATCCGGAACGCATGTCCATGCGTCCGGTGGTCTACAGCCTGGCGCTGGCGGTCTACTGCTCGTCCTGGACCTTCTACGGCGCGGTCGGTTCGGCGGTTTCGTCGGGCTGGAGCTTCCTGCCGATCTATCTGGGGCCGATCCTGCTGTTCGCTTTCGGCATCGGGCTGTTGCAGCGTCTGGTGCAGGTGACGCACGAGCAGAACATCACCTCGATCGCGGATTTCGTCGGCTCCCGCTACGGCAAGTCGCAGGGGCTCGCGGCGCTGGTGACGGTCGTGGCGCTGATCGCGGCGGTGCCCTACATCGCGCTGCAGTTCAAGGCTGGTGCAATGAGCATCGAGGTGCTCAGCGGCATCGGCCACCGCGGCCCGCCTGCGCCGCTGCGCGAGCCGGCGTTCTACATGGCGGCGCTGCTGGCGGTCTTCTCCATCCTGTTCGGAACCCGGCAGGTGGATGCGACCGAGCACCACCACGGACTGATGCTGGCGGTGGCGCTGGAGTCGCTGGTCAAGCTGCTGGCCTTCCTGGCGGTGGGGCTGTTCGCCTGGTCGCAGGTGGGCGATGGATTCGTCGAGCGATTCCGCGCCTCGGCGCTGGCCAGCACGGCGCTGCCGGCGGGCTTTCCGGCGCAGCTGCTGCTGGCCTTTCTGGCCATCGTCTGCCTGCCGCGCCAGTTCCAGGTGGGAGTGGTCGAATGCGGGCATGTGGATGACGTGCGCCGCGCGCGCTGGCTCTTTCCCGCCTATCTGGCCGTGATCTGCGCCTGCGTGGTGCCGATCGCACTGGCCGGCGCAAGCGCATTCGGCGGCACGGCGGTGGATCCGGATACCTATGTGCTGATGCTGCCGCTTTCGCACGGGCAGGATGCGCTGGCGCTGGTGGGATTTCTCGGCGGGTTTTCAGCGGCGACCGGCATGGTGATCGTGGCGACGATGGCGCTGGCGACGATGGTGTCCAACGAGCTGGTCATGCCGCTGGCGCTGCGTCTGCGCTGGGTCGATGCGCAGGCGCAGCGCGACCTGTCGCGCGTGGTGCTGGGCATCCGCCGCGCCACCATCGTCGCGCTGGCACTGGCGGCCTATCTCTATTACCGCATCACCTCCGGTCAGGAGGGGCTGGCGCAGATCGGCCTGCTGGCCTTCGCGGCGGTGGCGCAGTTCGCGCCGGCCATCCTCGGCGGGCTCTACTGGAGCGGTGCGAGTCGTGCGGGTGCCTATGCCGGTCTGGGGGCGGGTTTCCTCGCCTGGGCCTATACCCTGCTGGTTCCGACGGTGGCGAGTTCGGCGGGGCTGGAGCTGGACTGGATCGCCGAGGGGCCTTTCGGTCTTGCCATGCTGCGTCCGCAGGGGCTGTTCGGATTGTCGGGCTGGGATCCGCTCACGCACGGCGTCTTCTGGTCGCTGCTGTTCAATCTGGCCGGCTTCCTCTTGCTGAGCCTGCGCCGCAGCCCCACGATGCACGAGCGCCTGCGCGCGATGCCCTTCGTCGATCCTTCCGCGCAGCGGACGACGGGCGGGGAAGGGGAGTGGCGCGGGCGCATCTCGGTGGGCGATCTGCGCGCGATCGCCGAGCGCATCGTCGGTGCGCGTGCGGTGGATCGCGCGTTCGCCGAATATCGCGAGCAGGTCGGGCGCGACATCGCGCCTTCCGATGCGGCCGACCGCAGCCTGCTGCAGCACACCGAGCGCCTGCTGTCGGCCTCGATCGGCGCTGCCACGGCGCGCAGGATGCTGACCACGGCGCTGCGCGGCATCGGCATGGATCTGGGGGAGGTGGTGGCGCTGCTGGATGAAACTTCGCAGGAGCTGCGCTTCAACCGCGCCCTGCTGGCCGCCACGCTGGAGAACATCTCCCAGGGCATCAGCGTGGTCGATGCCGACCTGCGGCTGGTGGCCTGGAATCGGCGCTATGTGGAAATGTTCGATTATCCCGACGGCACCGTGTACATCGGACGCCCCGTGGCCGAGCTGATCCACTGGAATGCCCGGCGCAGCGGCAGCGGGCCGGGCGAAGCGCAAGTGCAGGTCGAAAAGCGCCTGGCCTACATGCGGCAGGGCTCGCCCTACGTTTTCGAGCGGGTGCGCAGGGACGGCAGCGTGCACGAGATGCGCGGTCGCGCCATGCCGGGTGGTGGCTATGTCACCACCTACACCGATGTCACCGACTACAAGCGGGTGGAGAGCGCCCTGCTCGAGGCCAACGAAACGCTGGAGCTGCGGGTGCGCGAACGCACCGGCGCGCTAAGCGCCGCGGTGGAGGCGTTGCGCGCGGCCAAGCTCGAAGCCGAACTGGCCAACCTCAGCAAGACCCGCTTCCTCGCCGGCGCCAGCCACGACCTGCTGCAGCCACTCAACGCCGCGCGCCTGTTCAGCGCCGCGCTCAAGGATGCTCCCGCTGCGGATGCCGATTCGCGGCTGCTGGCGGATCGAATCGACGGCGCGCTGAAAAATGCCGAGGAGCTGCTCGAAAGCCTTCTGGAAACCTCGCGGCTGGACAGCGGGGCGATGCGGCCGGAGTTTTCCGCCGTATCCGCACGGCAGCTGGCGCAGTCGCTGAAGGAGCAGTTCGCCCCGCTCGCCGCAACGCGCGGCCTGGAGCTGCGCGTGCGGGTGCCGGACCTGTGGCTGCACAGCGATCGCCGGATGCTGCGGCGCATCCTGCAGAACTTCCTTGCCAACGCCCTGCGCTACACCCGCCACGGCGGCGTGCTGCTGGCGCTGCGCCGGCGTGGCGGGATGGCGCAGTGGCAAGTCTGGGACACCGGGCCGGGCATTGCGCCCGAGCAGGTTCGCCTGGTGTTCGAGGAGTTCGAACGCCTCGACCAGCCTTCGCCCTGGGGCGAGAAAGGTCTGGGTCTGGGGCTCTCGATCTGCGAGCGCATCGCCCACATCCTCGATCACCGCATCCGCGTTGCCTCGCGGCTGGGGCGGGGCAGCGTGTTCTGTCTGGACGTGCCGCTGGCGGCGGAGCCCTTGCAGTCGGCCGTGCCGGAGGATCCGCAACCGGCGCGCGATGTGGCCGGCCTGCGGGTGCTGTGCGTGGACAACGATCCGGCGATTCTGGACGGCACGGCGGCGCTGCTGCAGCGTTGGGGCGTGCGGGTGGTCGCGGCGACCGGGCTGGAATCGGCGCTGACGAGCCTGCGCCAGGCGCGTCCGGACATCCTCCTTGCCGATTTCCATCTGGACGAGGCGCTCGACGGGCTGGCCGTGCTCGACATCCTGCGGCGTGAAGCGGGCGGCGCGCCGATTCCGGCGGCGCTCGTCACCGCCGATCGGAGCGAGGAGCTGGCGCAGCGCGCGCGCAGCGCCGACTTCCCGCTGCTGCACAAGCCGGTGCGACCGGCCGCGCTGCGCGCGCTGCTGGCGGCGCTGGCGCGGCGGCGGGCGGCTGGATCGGAGTGATCGCGCGCGGGGCTATTCGTCCTCGTCGGGCGGCGGTGCGGCGCTGCGCCCGTCGAGCGTCAGGCGACCGGCCAGCAGCACCGCCTGGGTGCGCGAATGGGCACCCAGTTTGCGCAGGATCGCGGTCATGTGCGCCTTGACCGTGGCCTCCGAAACCTCCAGCTCCCAGGCGATCTGCTTGTTGAGCAGGCCGTTGCAGACCATGGACAGCACGCGGTATTGCTGCGGCGTCAGCTCGGCGATCCGCTGCGCCAGCTGCTCCTCTTCCGGATCCAGCCGGCCGCCCTGGCCTGCGCCGGGCGGAAGCCAGGTGTCGCCCTCCAGCACCGCCCGCAGCGCCACGCCGATGGTCTGGATGTCCGCCGACTTGGGGATGAAGCCGGCCGCGCCGTGACCGATGGCGCGGCGCATGATCGCCGGCTCCTCGCGCGCCGAGACCACCACGACCGGCAGGGTGGGGAAGGTCGAACGCACGTGCGCCAGCGCGCTGAATCCGTGCGCGCCGGGCATGTTGAGGTCGAGCAGGAGGAGGTCGGCGTCGGGGCATTCGGCGATCTTCTCCATCAGCGCGGCGACGTGCTCGGCTTCGCCCAGCCGCGCGTCGGGAATCGCCTGCAGCACCGCGCGGCGCAGGGCGTCGCGGAACAGCGGATGGTCATCGGCAATCAGGATCGTGGTCATTCGGAACATCGGCGGCAGGCGCGGTGCAAGCATGAACCATACCTGCACCGGGCGCACGCCGCAGGCGCGTTTCCCTCGTTTCGTGCCGATCCTGCGCCTGGCCCCGTGGAATCAGGCCTAACGCTTTCCGGGGCTCGGGTGCACTAAAATGGAAAGGCTGCGCGCGCCCTTGCTGACGGAGAACGTCGTGAAACCCATTCTGAGCCCCGAACTGCCGAGGCGCGCTGCGCCCTTGGCCGCCTTGACGCCCGCCTATTGCACCGACGAGGGGGCGCACCTGGCCGCCTTGCTGGAGCGCGCGCGGGTCGATGCCGCCGCACAGGATGCGATCCAGCGCACCGCCGAAAAACTCGTGGTGCGGGTGCGCGAAAAGGCCGAGGACCAGGGCGCGATCGAGGCGTTCATGCGCGAGTACGACCTTTCCAGCGAGGAAGGCGTGCTGCTGATGTGCGTGGCCGAGGCGCTGCTGCGCATTCCCGACCAGGACACGGCCGATGCGCTGATCCGCGACAAGCTCGGCGACGCCAACTGGGAATCCCACCTCGGGCGCAGCGACTCGGTGCTGGTCAACGCCTCCACCTGGGGACTGATGCTGACCGGGCGGCTGGTGAGTCTGGCCGACGACACCCGGCGCAGCTTCGGCGACGCGCTGCGCCGTCTGGTCGGGCGCGCCGGCGAGCCGATGATCCGCCTCGCCGTGCGCCAGGCCATGCGCATCATGGGCCACCAGTTCGTCATGGGGCGCACCATCGAGGAAGCGCTCAAGCGTTCGCGCCGCAAGGACAACGCCGCCTACCGTCATTCCTACGACATGCTGGGCGAGGCCGCGCTCACCAGGGCCGACGCCGACCGCTACTTCGAGGCCTATCGTCAGGCCATCGAGGCGATCGGAAGCAGCGGGCCGAACGGAAGTTTCGTCGGTACCAGCGTCTTTGCCACCCCGAGCATCTCGATCAAGCTCTCGGCCCTGCATCCGCGCTACGAAGTGGCCAAGCGCACCCGCGTCATGGCCGAGCTGGCGCCGCGCGTGCTGGAGCTGGCGCGGCTGGCTCGGCTCAAGGGCATCGGCTACACCATCGACGCCGAGGAGGCCGATCGCCTCGAGCTGAGTCTGGAGCTGATCGAAGCGGTTTACACCGACGCCTCGCTGTCCGGCTGGGAAGGGCTGGGGCTGGCGGTGCAGGCCTACCAGAAGCGCGCGCCCTTCGCGATCGACTGGCTGATCGCGCTGGCGCGTCGCGGTGGAAAGCGCATCCCGGTGCGGCTGGTGAAGGGCGCCTACTGGGATTCGGAGATCAAGCGCGCCCAGGTCGAGGGCCACGCCGGCTACCCGGTGTTCACGCGCAAGCCCAACACCGACGTGAGCTATCTGGCCTGCGCCCGCAAGATGCTGGCCGCCACCGACGCGCTCTACCCCATGTTCGCCAGCCACAACGCCCAGACCATCGCCGCGGTCAACGAATACGCGCGCCTGGCGCTGGGCCGCAGCGGCGGCGGAGACGCCTGCCAGTACGAGTTCCAGCGCCTGCACGGCATGGGCGCGGACCTGCACGACGAAGTGGTTTCGCCCAACGCGCTCAACACGCCGTGCCGCGTCTACGCGCCGGTGGGCAGCCACGAGGACCTCTTGCCCTATCTGGTGCGCCGCCTGCTGGAGAACGGCGCCAATTCGAGTTTCGTCAACCGCATCACCGATCCGACCATCGCGCCGGCCGAACTGGTGGCCGATCCGGTCGCCACCGTCGCCGGCTTCGATTTCAAGCCGCACCCGCGCATCCCGCAACCTGCCGATCTCTACGGCGAAACGAGGAAGAATTCCATGGGCGTCAACCTTGCCAACGATGACGAACTCGCGCGCCTGGCCGAGGCGCTCAACGCCGCATTGCAGCCGTGGATGGCCGCACCTCTCGTGCCCGGGGCGCAGCCTTCCGGGGCCGTGCACGAGGTGCTCAATCCCGCCGACCGGCGCGAGAAGGTCGGCAGCTGGCAGGCGGCCGATGCCGCCACGGTCGAGCGCGCGCTGGTCAACGCGGTCGCGGCGCAGCCCGCGTGGGATTCGATGCCGGCAAGCTCGCGCGCCAAGATCCTCGAGCACGCCGCCGACCTGCTGCAGGCGCGCATGGCGCAGTTCATGGCGCTGTGCGTGAAGGAAGCCGGCAAGACGCTGGCCGATGGCGTGGCCGAAGTGCGCGAGGCGGTCGATTTCCTGCGCTACTACGCCCAGCAGGCGCGCGCGATGCTGGCCCACCCCGAGACCTTGCCGGGGCCCACGGGGGAATCCAACCAGCTGTTCCTGCACGGGCGCGGGGTGTTCGTCTGCATCAGCCCGTGGAACTTCCCGCTGGCCATCTTCGCAGGCCAGGTGGCGGCGGCGCTGGTGGCCGGCAACGCGGTGATCGCCAAGCCGGCCGAACAGACCAACCTGGTCGGGCACGCGATGGTGAAGCTCCTGCACGAAGCCGGCGTGCCCGCCGAGGTGCTGCAGTTCGTGCCGGGGGACGGTGCCACCGTGGGCGCTGCGCTGACCGCCGATCCGCGCGTCGCCGGCGTGGCCTTCACCGGCTCCACCGAGACCGCGCGCGCCATCAACCGCGCGCTGGCCGCGCGCGACGCCGCCATCGGCGTGCTGATCGCCGAGACCGGCGGCCAGAACGCCATGATCGCCGATTCCTCGGCGCTCCCCGAGCAGTTGGTCAAGGACACGATTTCCGGCGCCTTCGGTTCGGCCGGGCAGCGCTGCTCGGCCACCCGCATCCTGTTCGTGCAGCGCGACATCGCCGACAAGGTCGTCACCATGCTGGCCGGCGCCATGGCCGAGCTGAAGGTGGGCGATCCGGGCCTGCTTTCCACCGACGTGGGTCCGGTGATCGACGCCGACGCGCTGTCCATGCTCACCGCGCACGCCGAGCGCATGGACAAGGAAGCGCGCCCGATCGCGGTGGTGAAGCCCGCAGAAGGCACCGAGCACGGCACCTTCTTCGCGCCGCGCGCCTACGAGATCGACTCCCTCGATCGCCTGCACCGCGAGATCTTCGGCCCGGTGCTGCACGTGATCCGCTACGACGCCGACAGGCTCGACGCGGTGATCGAGGCGGTCAACGCCACCGGCTACGGACTGACGCTGGGCATCCACAGCCGCATCGACGAGACCGTGCAGAAGATTTCCAGCCGCGTGCGCGCCGGCAACTGCTACGTCAATCGCAACATGATCGGCGCGGTGGTGGGTGTGCAGCCTTTCGGCGGCGAGGGGCTCTCGGGCACCGGACCCAAGGCGGGCGGCCCGCACTATCTGGCGCGCTTCTGTACCGAGCGCACGCTCACCGTCAACACCACCGCGGCCGGCGGCAACGCCTCGCTGCTGACGCTGGCGGAGTGACGGCGCCCGCCGCGCTTCCCTGCGGGCGGGAGGCGCGGCCCGAGGGCTTCGAAAACGATCGACCCGGGGCTGGCCTGGCGAGGCCGCACCCCGGAGATCGAATCTCGCCGTCGGCCTAGCGCGCCAGAAAGTACCAGCCCAGCACGACCACGCCCAGCAGCACCCGGTACGCGACGAAGGGCAGGGTGCCGATGCGGCGGATCACGCCGAGCAAGAAGCGGATCACGAACCAGCCTGCGACCGCGGAGAGGAGCGTGCCCAGCGCCATTTCTTCCAGCCCGGCGAGCGGCTCGTTGCGCGCTTCCCACGCGCCGTAGGCGGTGGCCAGCACCATGATCGGGGTCGAGAGCAGGAAGGAGTAGCGCGCCGCCTGCGAACGATCGAGGCCGAGGAACATGCCGGCGGTCATCGTGGCGCCGGAGCGCGAGGTTCCGGGTATCAGGGCGAGGGTCTGGGCGCAACCGATCAGCACGGCGCGACCGAGCGACAGACGCCCCAGCGATTCGCCGGCCCCCGCCTCATCCGCCGCCAGCGCACTCCCGGCGCGCTGCGACCAGCGTTCGGCCAGCCACAGCAGCGCGCCGAACACGATCAGGTTGACCGCGATCACCACCGGGTGGCGCAGCACCAGCGCGCCCGCATCGCCGAGGAGCAGTCCCGCGAGGCCGGCAGGGATCGTCGCCAGCGTGATGCCCAGCGCCAGCCGCTGGGTCGGATTGAGCGGGCTGCCCGGGCGCCAGGCCAGGGTTTCTCGCACCAGTTCGGCGATGTCGCGGCGGAAGTAGGCCAGGATCGCGATCAGGGTGCCGAAGTGCAGGGCCAGGTCGAAGCTCAGGCCCTGGTATTTCCAGCCGAACATCTCGCTCGCCAGCACCAGGTGCGCGGAGCTGGAGACGGGCAGGAACTCGGTCAGGGCCTGCACCAGCGACAGGATCAGGATTTGCAGGAAGTCCATCGCAGCCTCAGTTGCGCTGGAACGAGGTGCCGCGGTCGGCGAGGCCGGACGCCGCCCAAGCCGCGAGCTTGCGATCCATGCGGTGCCGGCGGCGGTGGATGGAAGGGTTCATCGTGCTTCCGGCGCGATGCGGTAGGTGCCGTAGATCGCCGCCTCGTCCAGCACATGGCCCTGCATCGCAGCCAGCGCCTGGGCGGCGGTGAAGTCCTCGGGCAGGTCGAGCCTCGCCACGTCGAGCGCGAACAGGCGGAAGAAGTAGCGGTGCGTGATCGTGTCGTTGAACGGCGGGCAGGGGCCGTCGTAGCCTCGGTAGATGCCGGCCATCTGCGCATCGCCGGCGAACCAGCCGGTGTAGTCGTTCACGCCCTGGCGCGCGCCTCCCGGCCCCGGTTGTGCGGGCTTGCCGCGCGCGGTGATGCCCTGGCTCAGGGAGCCTGCGGCGATCTCGCGGACGGAGGCGGGGAGGTCCACCACGATCCAGTGGGTGAACTCCACCCGAGGCAGATCGGATGGCACGGAGCGCCCGGTCTGGTTCACGTCGTCGCCGCGCGAGGGCACGTCCGGGTCCACGCACCACAGCGCGAAGGAGGCGGTGCCCGCAGGAGCCTCTTCCCAGGCCAGATGCGGATTGCGGTTGTCCGACAGCGCGATGGGGTTGGCGCTGTCGCCGGGGCGGCCGAAGGCGAACTCGGCGGGAATCGGCCCGCGCTGGGCGAAGCTCTGGCTGGAAAGTTTCATCGCGGCGTCCTCGATGCGGAAAGTCGCATAGGGTATCGGCAACGCGCGCGGCGTGGGCAGGGCGGACGGCGATCGGCCCGCGCCGCGCCCGCAGCTTGCCTCAATCTCCGGGACAGGCGCGGGCGAGTTGCGCGCAGATCCAGTCCTCGGCCAGCCCGTCCATCGTCAGGCCAGAGAGGAATCCGCAGTGCCCGCCGAAAGGCGCGATGGCCAGCTGCGCCTGCGGAGGAAGCCGCAGCGCGCGGAAGCCTTCGACCGGGATGATGGGGTCGTCCTCCGCGGTCAGGATGCTCGTCGGCACGCGCAGCCCGGCAAGACAGTCGCCGGCGAGGGAATAGCCGGCGAGGTAGGCTTCCAGCGAGCCGAAGTCGGTATGCCGCTCGACCATGGCGCGGGTGAGATCGCGCAGCCCGGCGCGCAGGTCGGCCTCGCTGAAGGAGATGTCTTCGGGAAACAGCGCCTGCTTGCGGCGCAGCGAGCGCCCCCATTTGCGCAGGAAGTAGTGCCGGTAGAACCAGGGCGCCGACTCGATGGCGGCCAGCCCGGCTTCGGGATCCACCACCGGACACACCGCGACGACGTGGCGCAGTGCGATGCCCGCATCCGGCGCGCGCAGCGCCACCCGCAGCGCGAAGTTGCCGCCCAGCGAGAATCCCGCGATGCACAGGGCGCGGTGCGGCGCGAGACGCGCAAGCGCGACGACCGCGCCGACCACTTCGTCGATCCGGCAGGAATGGAACAGGCCGCGGTTGAGCGCGTGGGTGTCGCCGTGATCGCGCAGGTTCAACCGGAACACGTCGAAGCCGGCCGCGAACAGGCGCGCGCCGGTGAGCAGCACATAGTTGGAATCGGCCGAACCTTCCCAGCCGTGCAGCAGCACCGCCAGGCCGCGCGCGCTTGCCGGCCCGGTCTGCGAGGTGAGCCATCCCTGCAGCCGCACGCCCTGCCCCGCGTCGAGGACCAGCTCGCGTGCGCCTGCCTTCAGCGCGGCGGCGCGGCGGCGCGCGGCAAATCGGCGCAGCCGGCTGCTGGCCAGCACCGACTGGACGTGCGCGTTGCGCAGCGGCGCGGGCGGGAGGAAACGGGCAGGGTCCGGGGTCACGAATCCATGGCCGCGATGATCGACTCGCGCGCCTGCTCGGCAACCTGGCGGCGGCCTTCCTCGCCGGGCGTGATCGGCGCGAGAAAATGGACTTCGGCCACGCGCGAGGGTTCGCCCAGCACGCGCAGGAAGTTCTGCAGGAAGTTTTCCCCGGGGGCAAAGGCGATCCGCGTCTGCGCGCTTCCACTCTCGCCGTAGCGCAGCGCCACCGGCTGCACCGGCACCTGGGCCTCGAAGGCGGCCTGGAAGATGCGCGCGTGGAAGGTGCGCACCGTGCCGCCGCCGCTGGTGCCGCCCTCGGGGAACACGCCCACCGCCTGACCCGAATCGAGCCGACCCACCATCCGATCCAGCACGCTGGACAGCGAGGCGTTGCTGCCGCGCTGGTGGTAGATCGTGCCGGCGCGGCCAGCCAGCCAGCCCACCAGAGGCCAGCGGCTGATCTCGGACTTCGCCACGAAGCCGACCACGCGCTGGCTGTGCACCAGCTCGATGTCGATCCAGGAAACGTGGTTGGCCACCAGGAGGTGCGCCTGCCGCAAGGGCTGGCCGACGCGCCGTACCCGCAGCCCGAAGATGCGCATCAGCGTGTTCGACCACCAGCGGATGGCGCGGTGGTCGACTCGCTCGCCGTCCAGCGTCCAGCGCACGGTGAGCGGGTTGATGGCCAGAAGCGTCAGCGGCAGGCCGAGCGCCAGGTGCAGGGTCAGCAACGGCACCCGGACCGCATAGCGCAGCGGGCGCAGCAGGCGGTCGCCCGGAGCGTCGGGGCGAGGGGCAGGGGAGGCTTGGCGGGACATCGGGGGCGAGGGCGGATTCGGTGCGCGGAGTCTAGCCAAATGGCGTGGAGATGTTGCTCTGCGACCTGCGCCCGGTTGCGCGGCGTTGGGCTGCGTTCAAGCCTTGCTGCGCGGAACCACGGCCAGGGTGAGGCGCGAAACGCAGACCAGACGGCCTTCCTCGTCCTCGATGCGGATGTCCCACACCTGCGTGTTGCGGCCCAGGTGCAGCGCGCGCGCGGTGCCGGTCACGGTGCCCGAACGGACCGAGCGGATGTGGTTGGCGGAGATTTCCAGCCCCACGGCCATGGCGGTGGAATTGTCCAGGCACAGGTTGCCGGCCAGGCTGCCTAGCGATTCGGCCAGCGCCACCGAGGCGCCGCCGTGCAGCAGGCCGAAGGGCTGGTGGGTGCGGGCATCGACCGGCATGGTGCCGCGCAGGTAATCCTCGCCCTGTTCGGTGACGAGGATGCCCAGATGCGCCACCAGCGAGTGTGCGCCGGTGGCATTGAGCGCCGCCAGCGGCGGGCGCTGCAGGAAGATGTCGGGCATCAGCGCATCGTGAACAGGCTGGGGCGCCAGCTGCGGTTGAGATAGGTCTTGCCGCTGGCATAGCCGCTGGAATTGCCGTAACCGACGCCGAACTCGCGTTCGCGGCGCAGGTGCATGCGGTTTTGCAGCTCGTCGCGGCGCGCGTCGAGCCAGTCGCAGCGCCCGACCATGGACGGTTCCTGCCCGAGTCGGCGGGCTTCGGTTTCGCGGAAGTCGCAGAAGTCGTCGTAGGCGTCGATCTCGTGCTTGAGGTCGCGCACGCACAGCTCGATCATGATCGCGTCGTCCAGGTAGCCGAGCACCGGCACCGAATCGGGGATCACGTCGCTGGGGTCGACGAAATACACCAGCGCCGCCAGCACGCGCTTGCGGTCTTCCTCGGGCAGGGACCAGCCCTCGTCGCGCAGCATCGCGATCAGGTTGTCGAGCTTGGCCAGGCGCTCCTGCACGAAATCCGGCACCTTGGCCTTCAGCGCGCCTTCGAGCAGTTGGGCTGCGGCGGCGATGATCTCCTCCGGGCCCTTGCTTCCCGCGGCGGAGGTGGCGCTGCGCTGGGCCGCCACGAAATGTTCGATGTCCTGATCGCTCAGCTCGAACGAGATGCTCAAAGGCATGGTGTGACCCTCACGATGACGGAAGCGCGCAGCCTAGCGAAGCGCGAGCGGGAGCGTCAATCGGCGCGGGGTGGGAACGGGGTATCGGGGGGCGGGAATGGGGGAGGGGTGCGCCCGCCTTCACTGAAGCCGTGCTCTTGTCATTCCCCCGTTCCCGGAATCAGAGTATCGGCGCCAGACCCGCGCCGAAGGCGGTCAGCACGCGGGTATAGATCGACTTGAGCGGCATCTGCACCTGCGGGAAATCGCCTACAGGGACATAGCATTCGGAAAAACGCGGGTCGTCGCGCGGAACGGGCGCGCAGCCGGGTTTCATTTCCCAGCTGGTGGCGTAGCGAAACGGCCAGATATCGAACAGCGGCAGTGCTTCGAACACTTTTCCCAGACTGTAGTTGAGCCCGGAAAGCACCGCCGGACGCGGGCGAGGGGCGATGACCCAGGCGTTCCCGGGCGCGGTGTCGGCGAGGATGTCAGCGGCCAGTTCGCGCGCGAAGGCGGCGTCGTGGACGATCACCGCGCTCTCGGTGTTGAGCCGGTCCGAGCGCGGATCGAAGTTGTGCGTTCCGACCAGGGCGATGCGCTCGTCGATCACCATGGATTTGGCGTGCATGCCCATCCGCACGCCCTCGCGCGACAGCGGCACCCGGCCTGCCCGTGCGCTGCCCCGCAGATCGCGAGCGCCCGATCCGAAGGCGCGGCGCGATTCGCTCGCCCGATCGCCCAGCGCCCGGCGCTGCGCGTTCCGGGTCGGCGCGCGCACCTCCAGCGAATCGCCCGGGATGGATTCGGGAAAAGGCTTGTATTCGTAGATGTGCAATCCGAATTCCCGCAGGTAGCGGCGCTTGTACTTGTGCGAGAGCGCGTACACGGGGAAGGCGTCGGTGGCCGCCAGGCTGTTGGTGGACACGATGATGCGGGGCGGGGGTTTGCGCTGCTGCAGCGCGCGCAGGCTGCGCTGGGCGGTTTTCGAGAAAACCAGGTAGGGGGTTTGCAGCACGATGCGGTCCTGCGCTCCGTCGAACAGTTCCAGCAGCTCGCCGGAGAGGTCGCGCTCGCTCGGATGGTTGCGTTCCAGCGGCTTGTTGGGGAGGTCGGAGACGTATTCGACCTCCCCGACCGTCCTGGCGCGCTCGAGGATGCGCCGGACCAGCGCCTCGGCATCGCTGGCCGCCCGGGACATGGCCTCCACCCGCCCGGGCACGCGCGCCGAAGCCAGCAGGGTGTCGCGGTCGAGCGGGCGCCCGCGCTCCACGCCGCGCAGCCGGCGGCGCACGTCGCGCAGCGCCGCGGCCGGCACCGAGCGGGGATGGCGCCAGAATAGATGGAAGGAATCCTGCATCTGCTGTGCCGCCGGGCCGGCCACGAGGATGTCGCGGTCGCGGTAGTTGAAGCCCGGGTCCCAGTCGAAATAGCGGTCCTGGTAGTTGCGCCCGCCGGTGATGCCGATCGCCCCGTCGGCCAGCAGCAGCTTGTTGTGCATGCGCTGGTTGAAGCGGGTGAAGCAGCACAGGATGCCGGCGGCAAATTCCAGCGGCCCGGTATGGGCCTTGCCGAAGGTGGGGTTGTAGAGGCGCAGCTCGAAGTTGGCGTGGGTGCTGGCCAGCGCCGCCACCATTTCGACGTCGTCCACGCTGTAGAGCTGGTCGAGCAGCACGCGCACCCGGACCCCGCGCCGCGCCGCGGCCAGCAGTTCGCCAAGGACGAGGAAGCCGGCGTCGTCCTGGGCGTAGATGAAGCTCTGCACGTCGAGGCGGAAGCGCGCGGCGCGGATCAGGTTGATGCGCGCCAGGAGGGCATCCTCGCCGCTTTCCAGGAGCGCGACGCTGTGCTGCGGCGCGCCGGGACGGCTGGCTTCCAGCGCCGCTCCGGACAGGTCGTACAGCGCGGAGGGCTGCGCGCAATGGTCGGGCAAGCCGCAGGTGGTCGCGGTTTCCTGCAGGGCGCGGGCGTCCTCGCGTGCGGCGCGGATGTCCTTGCGCGTGGGCATGCAGGCCGTCAGAGCGAGCGCCAGCAGCACCAGCGCGAACAGGCGCGGGCGCGCGGTCACGGCAGTGTGCCTTGATCCGACGCCGGATCCAGCATCACCGAGAAGCTCAGCCGCACCCGATCGCCCAGCGCCACGCGGTGCGCGTCCATGCCGAAGAGGCTGCGGTTCACTTCGCCTTCGGCATGCAGCGGGCAGGCCGAACCGGGCGCCGGGCAGGTGGCCGGAGCCAGCTGGAAGCGGATCGGCCGGGTCACCCCGCGCAGCGTGGCCTGGCCTTCGATGGTGCCGCCCTCACGCAGTCGGTGGGCGGCAAAAGGAAGGGATCGGAAGCGGATCCATGGGTGGCGTTCGACATCGAAGAATTCCTCGGACTGCGCCCAGGTCAGCCAGCTGCCGCGCGTCATCTGCAGTGCGCGCGCGTCGATGCGCACGTCCACCGACAGGGTGTCGCGTTCGGGGTCGCGCACCAGCACGCCTTCCACGACGGGAAAGTGCCCTTCGATCCGCTTGAGCCAGAGCGGGCGCACGCTGAAGCTGGCGCTTGCCCGTTCCGCATCGATGGGCCAGGTCTGTGCGGACACGTCGGGACAGGCCAGCGTCAGGAGCAGGGCGGCAATCCAGGGCCAGCGCATCGCCGGTCAGGGCGACCAGAAGGCGTCCAGGCGCGCCGCGCCGGGTTCGAGCGAAGCGCCTTCGGGCAGGCGCAGGACCGCCACGCCGGCCGGTGGCATGCCGCGGTATTCGCCGGAGCGTCCGGTGCACAGCAGGGCGACGAGTTGTTCCAGCCCCGGGTTGTGACCGACCAGCAGGAGGGAATCGGCGGCATGCTCATCCAGGACTTCGATCAGTTCGCCCACGCTGGCTTCGTAGATGCGCGGATCGTGGCGGGTGTCGGCGTAGCCGGTGTGGGCCAGCACGCGTTCGGCGGTCTGGCGGGTGCGCAGCGCCGGCGAGCAGAGCACGCGGGCGAAGGGCGCGTGCGCGGCAAGGAAGACGGCAGCGGCGTCCGCTTCGGCTTCGCCCGTGCCTGAAAGCGGGCGCTCGAGGTCGTCCTGGCCGGGATGCGGCGGCAGGGCGTGTGCGTGGCGCAGGAGGATCAGCTGGCGGTCCTGTTTCATGGGAGGTCTCATCGGATCGGAACGAGGGGGACGCTGGTGCGCTGCCATTCGCCTTGCAGCGGCGCGGGCAGGGTGATGTCGGTGCTGATGGTCGCATGGCTGGCGTCCGGCCAGAGCAGGCGCAGGCTGCCGGCGTGCTGGCGCTGGCTGGCCCAGTCCTCGTAGTGGGCGCAACCGGGGCAGTGCGGGCGGTGGCTGCGCAGCAGGAGCTGTCCGCCCGGCGTCATCGCGCCCTCGCTGATCGTCCAGCGCGGCGTGCCTCGGTCGTCGTAGAGATAGGTCGCGGCCACGTCTAGTCGCGAATCGCCGATCTGGACGCTCTCCAGGTTCACGCCCCAGCCCGACTGGCTCGGCGGGAACCAGTGCGCGGTGTGGTCGGGCGTCGGGCGCGCGAGCTGTGCGGTGGTCGATTCCAGATATTCCATGCCGGCGCGGCCGTCGTCGAAGCGCCAGGCGAACAGCGCGCGCGTGGGCGTGATCGGGGCGACATAGGCGCGCCCGACCTGGCGAACCTGCGCGTTCAGCCCGTCGGGCGCCGCAAGGTTGCGGGCCTCGAGCAGGGGCGTGTCGAGCAGGTTGTCGCGGTAGCTCCCGACGAGGTTGTACCAGGTCGGCAGGTGCGCGGCGTCGGCGGTATACCAGGTCGCGCCCAGGTCGCTCAGATGGGCCAGACCGTTGCCGGAGCGCTGCGGGTTGCTGAGGTCGCCGCTGCGCAGGCGCACGGTGGCGACCGGCGTGGCGCAGTGGTTCACCGCCTGGCAGGCGGCCGCCACAGCGCCCGCATCGAGGCGGCGGGCGATCGCGCTGTGCGAGTTGACGGTCGCGGTGGCGAGGTAGTCCAGCCGCAGCGCGGCGCCGCAGGCGGCGCGGTCGCTCACCTTGACCGGCACGTTCACCGTGACGCTCTGCCCGGCGGCGATCTGCGGCAGCACGAGCGCCGGCGATTCGAGCCGCAGCGGCGGCTCCGCGACTGGCTGAGCGCCCGGCGCGAAGATGCACATCGCGCTGCCGGCGGCGGGCACCTGGCCGCTCGCCTGCGGGCAGGCCAGCGCCAGCGCGTCGCCGCCGGTCGAATCGACCAGCCCGATCGCGCCCGAACGCAGGTCGGTGGGCGCGGCGCGGCGATACTGGTAGGCGATTTCGCCGCTGCCCTCGTAGACGATGGCCTGGAAATCGGTTTCCCCGGCGAAATAACCGTCGCTGTCGAGCACTTCCATGCCGTTCCACTGGAACACATGGCAGGCGCGTGTGCCGCCCAGCGGGGAAGTTCTCGGACACTGGGCAAAGCGGCGGTGGTACAGGCCCGCGCCGGCGGTTTCCAGTACCCGCAGGTCGCCATGGAAGGGGCGCAGCTGCGGGCCAGCGGCGCCGTCGGGCAGCGTGCCGCCGTCGCACGAGGGCGCGCTGTCGGCACCGGTGTCGGTGGTGTCGAAGGAAACGTAGCCGTTGGTGGACATCACCGCCTGGGCGTAGGAGTTTCCGTACAGGGATATGCCGCTGCCGCCGAGCGTGATGGTCGGAGTGCGCGCGTCGTCGAGCGCGCCGTAGGGATTGCCGTCGGCGACCGATGTCGTCAGGGCGGGGACGGCGTGCGGCCCGGCGGCGAGATCCACGAAGGCGTAGTCGCAGTCGCGCGCACCGACGTAGCCGAAGGCGTTGGGGCCGGCGTCCAGCGCCAGCGGTGCCACCGGCGCGAACAGCGCGCGCGCGCCGGCCGGCAGCGTGCGGTTCCCGCGGTTCTTCAGGATGACCGGCAGGGTGTGGCGTTCGCCCGGGTCGATGCCGGCGTTGCCGTTGCCGCAGACCGGGGCCGGGGCGCCGATCGACACCGCTTCGATCGCAGGCGCCGCGATATCGAGCGCGTGCGAGGCCGTGCCGATGCAACCCTGCGCATCGCGCGCCTGTACCCGCACATTGAGCTGGCGCTGCGTCGGGAAAGACACGCGGATGCGGCTGCTGCGGCCGCTGCGTTCGAACACCCCGTCGCCGTCGGTGTCCCAGAGGAAGGTGTAGTCGCCGGCGCCGCCCTGCGCGCTGGCGCGCAGCTCGAAGCGCGCACCGGCGTCCGGTGGGGACTGGAAGGCGGCGGACGACAGCGTCACGACCGGCGCTTCGCAGGTCGATCGGCCGGGCAGCGTTTCGGGATTGGCGCCGCTGCGGTCGAAGGCCGCGCGGATGGAGTCGCCGACGTCGCTCGGGGCTTCCCATGCCTGACTCAGGCGGCCGTAACAGTCGAAGCCGTTGGGATTGCCGCAGCCGGCGGTGCCGCCGGACAGCACGCCGATGAACAGCCCGTTGGCCGGATTCCACAGGCCCGAGCCGGAAGATCCGATCTCGGTGGTGCCCAGTTCGTACTGCTCCACCCGCCAGTGGGTGTCCTGCGCGCCGCCGCTGACGATGCAGTTGCGCATCGTGGCCAGCGGGTCGTTGTTGAAGGTGATGCGCTTCTCGTTGCCGTTGGCGTGGTGGATGCCGACCGATCCGTTCGGAATCGCGCCGCTGCGGTCCCAGCCGCTGTAGTAGGTCATGGCCTCGGGAGGCACGGGGCCGTTGAGTTCCAGCGCGGTGAAGTCGGTGGTCTGGTTGGTGGAAAGGAGGCGTGCGCCGCCGAGCTGGATGGCGCGCGCGCTGGAAGGCGGCAGCGGCGTGGCGTTCTCGGTGCTGCCGATGGCGCGGCAGGTCGGGCTCTCGAAACCCCAGTAGAACACCGCGGTGGCGGCTTCCTCCTCGCTGGAAAGGCAGTGGTAGGCCGTGGCGATGCGCGGCTTGGCCGCGTCCTGCGCCGCATCGCCGGTGGCGATCAGACTGCCGGTGCAGTAGAGGCTGCTGCTGTCGGCGCGGAACGAATACCCGACCACCGCGGCGATCTGGTTGCGCCAGGCGTCGCCTTCCGGGCAGATCGTGTCGAGGTTGCAGCTGCCGGACTTGGCGCGCGCTGCGGCGAAAGGATCCCGATAGCCCCAGGAGACGCTGTGCAGCGCAAGCTCCAGGGTCGGGCGGCGGTCGGCGGGGAGGGTCAGTTCGAGGACGGCCGCATCGCCTGCGAGCAGGGGCGTGTGCAGCGTTCCGCCCACCGGATTGTCCGCGTCGGTCAGCAGGGGCAGCGCGCTGCTGCCGTCGCGCGCGTGGATCGAAAGGCTGGCGCCCGGCGGCAGACGGAAACGCGAGAAGGTGAACTCCAGGCTGTGTGCGCCTTTGCCAGAAACCTCCAGACGCCAGACCAGACGCCCGTCCGGCAGGAGGGACCAGGTGCCGACGCCGTCGTCCCCGGCCAGATCAAGGCGCGCGCGCTGTACCTGCCCGTAGCGCAGCGGCGCGCCGATCTTGAGGGCGTCGTCGGCGTCCTCGGCGCGCAGTCGGGCAAGGTCCGGCGTGGCCAGAAGCAGGCGCGTGCCGTGCCCGTCCAGGCGTGCGGAGGGCGCCGCGTCCGCGCGCTGCGCTTTCGGGGTTGCGGCCTGGCCTGCGGCGAGCGGCGCGAGCGCCAGCAGGGCGGCGAACAGGGCGGTGCGGGAGGAAAACATGAGGGGCTCCAGCCGAAGGCGTCACGACTTGGCAGAATACACCGTCATGCGCGGCGCTCCGCCGATCCGTCGGCCGCTGCGGCTTCCTTCCGTTCTCCGTGGAAATCCGATGTTCGATCCCCGCGACCTTGCGGTCCGCATCCGCGCCGGCACCCCGCTGCTCCTGATCGAGACCAACGAGGAGGCGCTCCTGCTGGACGCCTTCCGGCACGTCGTGGCCGAGCTGTTCCGGCCGCTGTGGCGCTGGTCGATCACCGACGGACTCAAGCGCCTGGACATGGACGACCCGATGCTTCCGGCGGCCACCGATTCGAGCGCCGTGCTCGATGTGATGCGGCGCGAAGACAGGCGCGGCATCTGGCTGCTGCTCGATTTCTCCCCCTACCTGCGCTACGCCATGAGCGTGCGGATGCTGCGCGAGGTGGTGCTGGGGCAGGGCGCGGCGCAGCAGACCGTGGTGCTGATCGGCGCGAAGATCGAGCTGCCGCCGGAGCTGGAGCCGCTGGCCACGCGCTTCACCATGCGCCTTCCCGACGATGCCGAGCTTGCGAAGATGCTGCGCGAGGAGGTGTTCGCCTACTCGCGCGAGCACGGCGGGCGGCGCGTGGAGGTGGACGCCGCGGCACAGCGCGCGGTGCTGCGCCACCTGCGCGGGCTGTCCCTGCTCGATGCGCGCCGCATCGCGCGCGACCTCATCTATCACGACGGCCTGATCGGGCCGGGCGATGTCGAGCGCGCCCAGCGCGCGCGCTTCGACCTGCTCGGGCGCGGCGGCGTCATCACGCTGGAACCGGACGTGGCGCGCATGGACGAGATCGCCGGCCTGGGCCGGCTCAAGCGCTGGGTGGAACAGCGCCGCCCGGTGTTCGTGGCCGACGTTCCGCCCAAGGGGCTGGATCGCCCGCGCGGAATGCTGCTGCTGGGCGTGCAGGGCGCCGGCAAATCGCTCGCCGCCAAGGCCTGCGCCGGCGGCTTCGGCGTACCGCTGCTGCGGCTCGACTTCGGCGCGCTCTACAACAAGTTCCACGGCGAAACCGAGCGCAATCTGCGCGAGGCGCTGGCCACCGCCGAGGCGATGGCGCCGTGCGTCCTGTGGTGCGACGAGATCGAGAAGGGATTGGCTACCTCCGACAGCGACGACGGCGTTTCGCGCCGCGTGCTCGGCACCCTGCTCACCTGGATGAGCGAGCGTCGCGCGGCGGTGTTCATGGTCGCCACCGCCAACGACGTGAGCCGCCTGCCGCCCGAGTTCCTGCGCAAGGGCCGTTTCGACGAGGTGTTCTTCGTCGATCTGCCGGGCGAGGCGGCGCGCAGCGAAGCCTTCCGCATCCATCTCGTGCGGCGCGAACAGGAACTTGCGCGCATCGACCTGCCCGCGCTGGCGGCCGCCAGCGACGGCTATTCCGGTGCCGAGATCGAGCAGGCCATCGTCAGCGCCCTCTACGACGCCCATGCCGACGGCGCGCGCCTGAGCACCGAGCGCCTCCTCGCCGCCCTGTCCCGGACCCGGCCGATCTCGGTGGTCATGGCGGAAAAGGTCCAGTGGCTGCGCGACTGGGCGCGCGAACGCTGCGTGCCGGCGGAGTAGGCGGCGCGAGCCGGAACGGGCATCAGTCGATGCCGGCGGCGAATTCCCGGATTGCCGCCGCGACGCGCGCAGGCTCGGTCAGGAAGGGCATGTGGCCGGTGTCCAGCTCCAGATAGCGTCCGCCCGGCGCGTTATCCGCCGCCCATCGCATTGCCGCCGGCGGCACCATCCGGTCGCGCCGGCCGGCCAGCCACAGCGAAGGCACTTCGAGCGCGGCCACCGCGGGGCGCAGGTCGGCGTCCTGCAGCAGCGCCAGTCCCTGTTCGAGCGCAGCGGCCGAGGGCGGGCCGTGTTCGAAGGCGCGCGCCTCCAGCGCGCGAAGCTGCGCTGCGCGCAGCGGGGCGCCGACCGCTTCCAGCGCAAGAAACCGCTGGATGGTTGCGGCGTAGTTTCCGGCCAGACCGGTGGCGAACTGCGCGAAAACCTGCGGCGATGCCCCCAGGTCCCAGCCATTTCCCGCCACGAAGCGCGGGCTGGAGGCCAGCACGGCCAGCCCGCGCACCTGCGCCGGCGCGCGGGCTGCGGCCTGCAGCGCGACCAGCCCGCCCATCGACCAGCCCAGCCAGATCGCGCCGGAGGGAATCCTCGGCAGCAGCGCCGTGGCGATGGCGTCGGGGGCGAGCGCGGTGCCGCTGCCGCTGCGTCCGTGCCCTGGGAGGTCTGCCAGGTGCAGGCTGAAGTCGCCCGCAAGGTGTTCGAGCAGCGGCGCGAACAGGCCCGAATGCATGGCCCAGCCGTGGATCAGCACCAGCGGCGGCCCGTGGCCCAGCGTCCGGAGGAACATGGCGGAGCCGGACTCAGGCGCGCGCTGCCGCCGGGCAGCGCGCGGTGCGGGCGGGGCGCGCATCGCGCGGCGAGGGTCGGGGTGGAAACAGCGGCGGCATGGGGTTCGCGCGCAGGGCGCGGCGGTGGCACAGTGGCGAAAGTCTGGAAATCCGCCCCATGCCTGTCAACCGCACGCCCGCCGCTGCGCGGATCGGTCGCCTCCTGTCGTTCGGGCTGCTGCCCGCGCGCTGCATCGTCTGCGGCGCGCCCGGCCACGCGCGCGATCTGTGCGAAGCCTGCGAGGCGGCGCTGCCGCGCAACCATCCGGCCTGCCCGCGCTGCGCGCTGCCGCTGGCGGTGGAGGCGCCGGCCTGCGGCGCCTGCCTGGCCGACCCGCCGGGGTTTTCCCTGGCTGCGGCGGCCTGGCGCTATGAGGGCGCCATCGCGCAGCTCCTGCCGCGCTTCAAGTTCCACCGCGACCTCGCCAGCGGACGGGTGCTGGGCGAGCTGGCGGCGCACCGGCTGGTCGACTGGCCGGGGTGGGTCGGCGTGGAGCGCGTGCTGCCGGTGCCGCTGCACCGCGCCCGGCTGGGCCAGCGCGGCTACAACCAGGCGCTCGAGCTGGCGCGAGCCTTCGCCGCTCCGCGCGGCCTGCCCGTCGATCTTCGCAGCCTGCGCCGGGTGCGCGCCACGCCGCCCCAGACCACGCTCGATGCCGCCGCGCGCCGGCGCAACCTGCGCGGCGCATTCCAGGCCGATCCGCAGACCGGCATCGTGCTGCTGGTCGATGACGTGATCACCACCGGCGCGACCCTGGCGGAAGCGGCGCGAACGCTGCTGCGCGCCGGCGCCGGCGAGGTGCGTGCGCTGGCGATCGCGCGTGCGCCCTGAGGCGCAATCCTGCTCGATATCCTGGGCTTCTGTGCTACCTTGATGCTTCGTGTTCCACGGCAGGGGTGGAGCGAAAACTGGCAGTTGCGCGCGGTCCGAGAACCGTGATGAATGCAATACCGGAGCAGGGGCACAGGGCATGTCGAAACTGTTGGAACTGATGCGCGAGCTGGGCCGCAACGCGACCCTGGCGCGCAGCTACGAGGCCGATCCGGAATCGGTGATGCGCAACGCCGGCCTCTCGGCGGAGGAATGCCGCGCGCTGCGCGACAAGGACTATGCCGCCATCAAGCGCCTCACCGGCCTTGCGGACGGCAAGTTCGCCACCAACCACATCATCCACGCCTACGACGAATAATCCGTCCCTTCACCGCCCTGCGCATGACCGGAATCCTTCCCGTTCTGAGTGCGATGATCCTGGCGGTGTCGGGGCAGTTCGCGGGCGCCGAAGTCGGGGCGACGGCGGGCACAGCCTCTGTGGCGACAGGGCCAACGGGCGGGCCCAATATCCCTGCGATCGTGGTGCTTCCGGAATCTGCACAGGCTTCCACCGAATCCGTGGCGCACGCCGACGCCGCCGAGGACGAGAAGAACTACGAGCGCCTGCGCAACCTGGCCATCGACGGGGACCACGCCTCCGCGCAGCGCGGGCTGCTGGAACTCCTGCGCCACGAGGACCTTCCCGACGGGCTGCGGATGCGCATCTACGTCACGGCCATCAGCATCGCCACCAACCACGAAGACTGGCCGCAGGCCTTCACCCTGCTCAACCAGGCCATGGCCCACGCTCCGGACGTTCCGGAAGCGGCGGCCGGTCTGCTGGGGGTCGCCAGCCAGCTTTATGCCACGGTCGGGGAAGTCGAGCGAGCGATCGATCTGGGGCTGCGCGCCCTGCAGGCCGCCGAGGATTCCGGCGACGACAAGCAGGCCTGCCGCGCCCTGACGGCTCTTGCGATCGCCTACGAAAGCGGGAATGTCGTCGGGGAGTCCCTGGAACGCCGCGAGCGCCAGGTCCAGGCCTGCACCCGCGCCGGTGATGTGCTCTTTGCCGCCAACGGCAAGTACGGGGTCGGCAAGGCGCTGATCGCGCAGGGGCGTCATCGCGAAGCCCTGAAGATGGGCGAGGAATCGCTGGCCGATTACCTGTCCAATGGTTACGAGGCCGGCGCCAACAATGCCCGCCTCCTCATCGCGCAGAGCCTGATCGGGCTGGACGAGGGGCCACGGCGCGCGGAAGCCCTGCTGGCCGGATTGATCGCGCGCTACCGCGGCCGGCCCGCTTCACTGAACCTGTTCGAAGTGGAGTGGGCGTACGCGGATCTGCTCGAATCCCGGGGCGATGCGGCCGGCAGCCTTGCGCACCTGAAGGAAGCGATGAAGCACGCCCGGGAGGCCGACCGCAACGCCCGCGCCCGCCAGCTGGCGTATCTCCAGCTCGAATTCGATACCCGCCACAAGGAACACCAGATCTCCCTGCTGGAGACCGAAAAGGCGCTGGCGGAGGCCAACGCGACGGCCTCCCATCGGCGCCTGCTCCTGCTGGCTACCGGCGCGGGCGGCCTGATCGTTTCGTCCGCACTGCTGCTCCTGCTGCTGCACCGCACCGTGCGCGACCGCCGCCGCTACCGCTGGGAAGCCGAACACGACGGGCTCACCCGGCTCGTCAACCAGCAGCACCTGCTGAAGCTTGGCGAAGTGGCGTTTTCCGAAGCGGTCCGGACCGGGCAGGCGTTCACCGCCGTCGCGGTGGACATCGACCTCTTCAAGCAGATCAACGACAGCCACGGGCACGCCGCAGGCGACGCCGTGCTGCGCGCACTGGGCGGCTGGATCCTCGATGCCGCAGGCGACAAACGCGGCATCGCGGCGCGGCGCGGCGGAGACGAATTCATGGTTCTTCTGCCCGGCGATGCCGCGCAGGGCAAGGAAATGGTCCAGTCCCTGCGCGACCACATCGTTCCGGTGAGTGTCCACAACCGTGCGCTGGCCTTCACGATCAGCGCCGGCATCTGCCAGGCCGATGCGCGCACCCGCTCGCTGGAACAGCTCATGCATCAGGCCGACAAGGCGCTCTACCGGGCCAAGCGGCAGGGGCGCGACCGCGTCGTATGCGCCTGCGAGCCGATCGCCGCCGAGGAATCGGCAGCAGCGCAGGGCAGTCTGGTCGTGGTCGGCAGCGGCATCCAGTTCGGCCGTCACGCAAGCGAGCGCACGCTGTCGGAAATCCAGCAGGCCCAGGTGGTCTTCTGCCTGGCCGATCCGTTCGCGCTGGCGATGATCACCCGGCTGCGGCCCGACACCATCAACCTCGGTGCCTACTACGCCACAGGCCAGGATCGGCGCGTGACCTACCGCCAGATCGATGCCGCGATCATGGGCGAAGTGCGCGCCGGCAAGGCCGTCTGTGCGGTGTTCTACGGGCATCCCGGCGTCTTTGCCGACGTGCCGCACCAGGTGATCCGCAAGGTGCGCGCCGAAGGCATGATCGCGCGCATGGAGCCGGGCATTTCGGCCGAGGCCTGCCTCTACGCCGACCTCGGGATCGACCCGGGGCAGCGCGGCGTGCAGTCCCTCGAAGCCACCCATTTCCTCGCCTACGACCGCCAGCTCGATACCCAGGGCACCGTGCTGCTCTGGCAGGTGGCGCTGGCGGGCGACTGGTCCTGCACCCGGCTGGACGCCGATCCGGACGGGCTGCGCACGCTGGTGGAAAAGCTCCTGCGCTGGTACCCGCCCGACCACGAGGTGATCCTCTACGAAGCCGCGCAGCTTCCGATCGACAGTTTCCGCGCCGAACACCTGCGCCTGCGCGACCTGCCCGACGCGCGCTATCAGGAGTTCACCACCCTGGTCATCCCGCCGCTGGCGACCGAGCTCAAGCGCGACACCGCGCTCGAGCGCGCCGACGCCTGAGCTCCTGCTTCAGCGCTGGCAGCGCGGGCAGTAGACCGTGGCGCGCTGGCCCCAGGCGGCGGCGCGAAGCGCCGTGCCGCAATTCCGGCAAGGCCGGCCTGCGCGACCGTAGACGTACAGCTCCTGCACGAAGTAGCCCGGCGCGCCGCTGGGCTGGAGGAAATCGCGCAGCGTGGTGCCGCCGCGCGCGATCGCCTGCGCGAGGATTTCCTTCACCGCCGTCGCCAGCCGTTCCCAGCGCGCCCTGGAGATGCGTCCGGCGGCGCGGCCGGGATGGATGCCCGCGCGAAACAGCGCCTCGGTTGCATAGATGTTGCCCACGCCCACCACGGTGCGCTGATCCATCAGGAAGTGCTTGACCGGCGCGCTGCGCCGCGCCGCCGCATGGGCCAGCCAGTCGGCGTCGAATGCCTCCGACAGCGGTTCGGGCCCGAGGTCGGCGAGCAGCGGATGCTGCGTGCCCGCCGCCTGCCACAGCAACGCGCCGAAGCGGCGCGGATCGTGCAGACGCAGCAGGCTGCCGCCCTCGAACACCAGGTCCGCGTGGTCGTGCGCTTGCGCGGGCGCTGCGTGCGGCAGCACCCGCAGATTGCCGGACATGCCCAGGTGCACGATCACGCTGCCGGTTTCGGCGTCCAGCAGCAGGTACTTGGCGCGCCGTCGCGCCGCCTCGATCCGCTGCCCGGGAAGCTCCTGCGCGATTTCGCGCGCAATCGGCCAGCGCA
Source organism: Pseudomonadota bacterium (assembly GCA_963205495.1). Taxonomy (GTDB): domain Bacteria; phylum Pseudomonadota; class Gammaproteobacteria; order Xanthomonadales; family Xanthomonadaceae; genus Denitratimonas. Next base: position 7,267 of record CAUJIN010000021.1, on the reverse strand, counting down.
GGTCCGGGCGGCGCAGCACCGCCTCGCGCACGCGCCGGCCCACGACGTGCGGCGCGATGCCCAGACGGGTGGTTTCGACCTCGGGAAGCTCGGGCATGGCGCAGGAATCGTGACCGGGTGCCCGATTGTTGCGCCGACGCGCGGAAAACGCGATGCCGGACGATGACTTTGCCGGCAAAGGCGGGGATCATCCGGCGCAGGGAGAATCCGATGCCGCTTCACACCGACCGCCACGCCCGCCGCGCGCCGCGCAAAATGGCCGCGCTGCGCCTGATCGCACTGATCGCCTTGGTCGGCGGCCCGGCGCAGGCGCAGAGCACCCGCGCCGAATACCTGCGCTGGTTCGACACCGACGGCGACGGACGGGTTTCGCTGTCCGAATATCAGGAATACATGAGCCACGGCTTCCGCGCCATGGACCTCGACGGCGACGGCGTGCTCCACGCCGGCGAGCTGCCGCCCGGCGCGCGCGTGCGCACCGCCACCACGCTCCAATCCCACCACCGTTCCCTGACGCGCATGTTCGACCGGCTCGACATCAACCACGACGGCTACCTCGACGCCGACGAGCTGACCGCGATGCCGTGAGCGCCGCGGTCGGCCGCAGCCTCAAGGCCGGCCAACATGCCGCCGCTGCGGATTCTCGCGCGACGAGGCGGCCTTGCCGCAGGCCGAAATCCTGGCGGCAGGCTGCTGCTGATCACCAACCCCGGCAACCGGGATTCTTCCAGGCCTTCGAGGTCATTCCGCCAGAGGTCGACTGCCCCCGTCGTGGCGATTGGACGCATGGCGCGTCAGTGCGATCAACGAGTTGCGCCAGTGGCTGCGGAAGCCTGGCGGGCGGGGTCGCGACGAGGCAATGCGCTCCGAGCCTGCCCCCTTCCGAGGCGGAGATTGGAAATGGCGCGCAACCGCCCACCCGCCTCGGCTTCCCTTCGGGATCCGTGGCTCCGTAGCGGCAGCGGTTGTCGTTGTCGCCGGCCTCAGGGCTGGACGAACTGCTCGTATTGCCTGCCGCGGATGTCGCGCGCGAAGGATCGAACGAAAGGTTCGCCGTCCTCCGTCACCCCAACCTCGGTGCGCAGTTCCTCCAGCGCGGACGCATCGAGGCCGTGCCGGGCCAGATGGTCGTGCAGTTTGCCGCGATATCGCAGCACCGACTTCTGGATGCGCGCGGTGAGATCCCCGAGTCCTTCATTCCGCTCGGGAATCCAGGTGATGGTCGGCTTTCCGCGGCTGCGCGCCAGCGCGAACATGTCCTCGAACACATAGTCGCCATCCACGTGATTCATCGCGCTCATGAACGAGTGTGTCCAGTTGTGGGCCATGGATCCGATGTCCTTGATCTTCATCGAGGACTCCTTTCCGGTTGCGGGTCGGTTGGTACGGAATGATGTCCCATCCGGGGCAATTCGCGCAGGGTGGCGGGTCGCGGCAGGATGAAGGCGATGCCGCGAGGCACTAGGATGCCGGGATGAAAATCGCCAGCTGGAACGTCAATTCCCTCAACGTGCGCCTGCCGCATCTGCTCGACTGGCTGGCGGCGGCGCGGCCGGACGTGGTGGCGCTGCAGGAAACCAAGCTGGAAGACGCGCGCTTTCCCGCCGAGGCGCTGGCGCAGGCCGGCTACGCCTGTGCGTTCCACGGACAGAAGACCTACAACGGGGTGGCGATCCTGGCGCGCGAGGGAGCGATCGAGGACGTGCAGGCCGGAATCCCCGGATTTGCCGACGAACAGGCGCGCGCGCTCGCGGCCACGGTGGGCGGGGTGCGGATCATCGACCTCTATGTGGTCAACGGGCAGGCGGTGGGCAGCGAGAAGTACGACTACAAGCTGCGCTGGCTGGCGGCGGCGCACGACTGGATCGCAGCCGAGCGCGCACGCCATCCGGATCTCGTGGTGCTGGGCGACTTCAACATCGCGCCGGACGACCGCGACGTGCACGATCCGGCCGCGTGGGGCGACGACAGCATCCTCACCTCCAGCGCCGAACGCGCGGCGCTGCGGCGGCTGCTGGAACTGGGCCTGCACGACAGCTTCCGCCTGTTCGAATCCGGAGGCGGGCATTTTTCCTGGTGGGACTACCGCGCCGCGGGCTTCCGCAGGAACCTCGGTCTGCGCATCGACCTGGTCCTCGCCAGCGACGCGCTGCGCCCGCGTCTGACCGCCGCCGGCATCGACCGCGAACCGCGCGCCTGGGAGCGCCCCAGCGACCACGCGCCGGTGTGGCTGGAGCTGGGCTGAGGCCGCCCCGCGCGGTTCAGTACAGGTCCGCCGGATCGACGTCGAGCGACCAGCGCACGCGACGCGCCTCGGGCAGGTCGAACAGGGCCGGATACAGCGTCTGCAGCAGGGATTGCAGCGCGGGGCGGTGGCTGGATTCCACAAGGAGCTGGCCGCGCAGGCGGCCGGCGCGGCGCGGCATCGGCGCAGGCATCGGCGGATGCGCCTGCACCGCCGCATCGCGCCGTGCGCCCAGGGCCTCGCGCGCCAGCGCGTGCGCGGCGGCGAGGAAGGCGTCGAGCGCCTCGACGCGGGGCGCTTCGGCACGCAGCAGCGCCAGATGCGAGAACGGCGGAAACCCGGCGGCGGCGCGGTCGGCCAGCTCGGCTTCGGCGAAGGCCGGGTAGCCGCGCGTCACCAGCGTCTGGAGCATCGGATGCTCGGGGTGATGGGTCTGCAGCCACACCTCGCCGGGACGCTGCGCGCGGCCGGCGCGACCGGCCACCTGGACCAGCAGCTGCGCCATGCGCTCGCCGGCGCGGAAGTCGGCGCTGAACAGGCCCTCGTCGGCGCTGACGATGGCTGCCAGGGTGAGGTTGGGCAGGTCGTGGCCCTTGGCCAGCATCTGGGTGCCCACGAGGATGCCGGGGCGCTCGCCGAGGGCCTCGAAATGTTTTCCCAGCGCATCGCGCCCGCGCGTGGTCTCCCGGTCCACCCGCACCAGCGCGACCCCGGGAAAGCGCGCGGCGAGGGCTTCTTCCAGACGCTCGGTGCCTGCGCCCTGCGGCACCAGCGCCAGCCCGCCGCAGTCCGGGCAGGCCGGCGGCACGCTGCGGCGCTGGCCGCAGTGGTGGCAGATCAGGCGGTGGCGGCCGTGCAGGGTGAGCGGACGGTCGCAGCGCGCGCAGCCGGCGTGCCAGCCGCAGTCGTGGCACAGCAGCACCGGGGCGTAGCCGCGCCGGTTGCGGAACACCAGCGCCTGTTCGCCGCGCGCCAGGCATCGGTCGATGGCTTCCAGCAGCGGGCGCGACAGGCCGCTTTCCAGCCGCTGGCCGCGCAGGTCCAGCACCCGCACCTGCGGCGGTTTCGCCCCGCCCGCGCGCTCGCGCAGCCGGAGCCAGGCGTAGCGGCCGGCGCGGGCGTGGTGCAGGGTTTCCAGACTGGGCGTGGCGCTGCCCAGCACCACCGGAATCCCCAGTCCGCGCGCGCGCACCAGGGCGAAGTCGCGGGCGTGGTAGCGGAAGCCATCCTGCTGCTTGTAGGAGCCGTCGTGCTCCTCGTCCACGATGAAGAGGCCGGCCTCGGGCAAGGGCGAGAACACCGCCGAGCGGGTACCGATCAGGACGCGCCCCTCGCCGCGCGCCATGCGTGCGAAGGCGGCGGCGCGCTCGTTTTCCGACAGGCCCGAGTGCAGCGCCAGCACCGGTACCGGCAGGCGCTCGCCGTAGCGGCGGATGGCCTGCGGCGTCAGCCCGATCTCGGGCACCAGTACCAGCGCCTGCCGCCCGCGCGCCAGGCAGTCCTCGATTGCGCCCAGGTACACCTCGGTCTTGCCGCTGCCGGTCACTCCTTCCAGCAGGGCAACGGAAAAACGGCCGGCGAGCGCGTTGAGGGTGGTGACAGCCTCGGCTTGCGCGGCGGAAAGCTCGGGCGCGGCGCGCGTCGGGCGGCGCGCTTCGTGCGGCGGCGCGCGCAGGCTGGATTCGACCAGTGCGCGCGCCTCCAGCCGGCGCAGGGCGTCGCGCCAACCCGCGCCGAGGGCAAGAGCCAGCGCGGCTTCGCTGCACGCGCCCCCGGACAGGTGCTCGGCCAGCGCGCGTGGGCGACTGTCGCGGCGCAGCCCGGACAGCGCGGTTGCGCCGGCTTCGGTGAGCGACCAGACGCGCTCGCGCGTATCCGGCAGCGCCTCGCCCTGGCGCAGCGCCACCGGCAGCGCGGTGGCCAGCACTTCACCGAGCGGGCGCTGCCAGTAGCGCGCGGCCCAGACCAGCGCCTGCCAGAGCTTCGCGTCGAACAGCGTTGCCGGGTCGAGCACGGTCTCGATATCCCGCAGTTCGGGTGCTTCGGGGGCGGCGGGGGCGGTTTCGACGAAGAAGCCCACCAGGCTGCGGCTGCCGAACGGCACGCGCACGCGGCCGCCGGGAGCGGGCGTGGACGCGTCTGCGGGCGCCCGGTAGTCGAACAGGCGCGGCAGCGGCACGGGCAGGGCGAGGCGCCAGATCGGCGGGTCGGAATCGCGCATGGCGGCAGTGTAGAGCCAGCGCCGCGGAGAGGCTGGCCAGTTACGGCATGCTTCTGACTTTGGAGTGATGAAGTGCGGGTAACTTCCTGTCACGACGGGCGAAACCGGTGAAATCCACACGCCCTGTGGATAACTTTGTGGAACGAGGTGTGCGGGGAGGTGCGACAAGCCTGCCGCAAAGCCAGTTCGGCCGTCTTGGGCAAAAAATACCCACGCCAATAAAATCCAGTTGAATCAGCTGGTTGCATGTTTGCTTGCGGCGGCGTTTGGTGCTGCGATGCAAAAATTGACAATGTCCATTCCTGTCCGCAGGTGCTGTGCACAACGTGTGGCGCGCAAGCCCTTGTCCTGCTTGGGCGGGGCGTCAAACGCGCTGAAGTCAAGCCCCACGGATGGGGAAACGCGGATGGCGGGGCAGGAGGGACTGCTATCCTGCACAAATCGCTTCGCCCGCATCCCGCAGATGACCGCCCCGGACCCGCCGCCTGCTTCGACTTTCCTTGCGCTGCCGGATGCGGCGGCCGGAGCGCGGCTGCAGGAAGCGCTGGCGCGGCTGTCGCCGCTGCAGCGCCGGGTGGTTCAGTTGCACCTTCGGCACGGCCTCGATGCGGCGGGGATCGCCGCGCAGCTCGAAGCGGCACCGGCCGCGGTCGCGGCCTCGCTCGCCTTCGCCACTTCCCAGCTGCGCGTGCAGCTTTCCGACCCCGGGCAGGAAGGCGCAGCGGACGCCTGGATCGAACGCTGCCGCGTGCTGCTGGGTGCTCCCTTGGATGCGGTGGCGCGTTCGGATTCCTCTCCGTCTCCTGCGGCGGTGGGGCAGGCGCAGGCGTGCACGCAGCCCGGCGAACTGGGTGGGCCTGCGCAGGCCCGCGCTTCGGAGGTCGACCGGCCTGCACCGCCCTCGGCTCGGCCTCGGAGCGCGCCGGTAACGCTGGGCCTGTGGCCCCGCCTGCCCGCTGCGCTGGCCCTGCTGGTGCTGGGGGTCGGTCTGACGCTGGGCTGGCAGGCCTGGCGCGCCAGCCGGGTTCCGGCTGCGCCGGCGGTCCGCAGCGGGCCGCAGCGCATGCCGCCGCCCAGCGCGCCCGAGGCGCCGCTGACCGCGCCCGACTTCCTGCTGGTGCTGCTGCGTCAGCAGCATCCGGATCTGCTGGAGAATCTGGAGTTCGAGGTGTGGCTGGCCGAGCAGGAGGCGCTGCGTTGAAGCCTCTTGCGCTCGTTCCGATGCTACTGCTCGCCGGCGCGGCAGGGGCGCAGCCGGCCGTTCCGCCGGCGCCGACCGTGCCGCCTCCGGATGCGGCCGAATTGCGCCGAACCCTGGCGCCCTTCGAGCGCCTGCTCGAAGGATTGCCGCCGGTGCTGCGCGAGCGGCTGGAGCTGCACGCGCGCGCCTGGCTTGCACTGTCGCCCGAGGAACAGGCCCGGCTGCGACTTGCGCTGGCGGACTGGGACAACCTTCCGCCGCAGGAAAAGCTCGCCCTGCGCGAACGGTTCGATGCCTGGGAGCACCTGGACCAGGCCACCCGCCGCGCGGTGCTGCTCAGCCGCGAGCGCCTGGCGAAGATGCCGCCGGAAGTCCGCGCGGGCTGGCGCGCGCGCTTCGATGCGCTTTCGCCCGAGGAGCGGCTGCGCTACCGCTTCGACCCGCCCACGCGCGCCGCGATGGACCTCGCCGGGCAGCTCTTTCCCTTCGTCCCGGCCGAGGAGCACGCCGCCACGCTGGCGCTGCTGCGCGCCCTGACCCCGGCGCAGGTCGATGCCCTGCGGCGCGAACTGCGCCGGCTGCCGCCGAACCGGCGCGACGCCTTCCGGGTGCAGCTGCTCGAACAGGACGCGGCAGGCCGCGCGGCGCTGCTGGACCCGGCGCCCTGAGCCAAGGGGAAACCGCCGCGCAGGCGCCTGCCGGAGCCTGCCGCAGGTGCTACCCTTTCGCCCCTTTCGCACGCGCCGTTTCCCGCCCATGAACGATTTCATCGAAGTGTTCGACAGCGCGGTATCGCGCGAGGACTGCGCCGCCATCGTGGCGCGTTTCGAGGCCGAGGGCGGCGGCACGCCCGGGCGCGTGGGCTCGGGCTATTTCCCCGAGCTCAAGGACAGCAGCGACATCACCCTGGAAGGCCGGCCGCAGTGGCAGGACGTGCAGAACCTCCTGCTCGGCGCCGCGCTGCGCGCCACCAAGGCCTACCTGCGGCGCTATCCCCATGCCGTGCTGGCGCCGCTGATGCTGCAGACCGGGGAGCCGCGCCGCAGGCTCGAAGCCGGCGACCTGGAATCCATGGACGACGCCACGCTCACCCGCCTGGTGCAGACGGTGCTGCGCCCCGGTTCGATCAACCTGCAGCGCTACACCGCCGACAGGGGCGGCTATCCCTACTGGCACTGCGAGCTGTATCCGCGCGACGAACAGTGCGAGACGCTGCACCGGCACCTGCTGTGGACGATCTACCTCAACGACGGGTTCGCCGAGGGCGAAACCGAGTTCCTCTACCAGCACCGCAAGGTGACGCCGCGCACCGGCAGCCTGCTGATCGCGCCGGCCGCCTTCACCCACACCCACCGCGGCAACATGCCAAAAACCCGCGACAAGTACATCGCCACGTCATGGATACTGTTCCAACGTAGCGAGCAGGTTTGAGGTTGGTCGACCAGCAGTCGCTGACTCATGCCGGATTCGAAGCGTAACGGGGTCGAAGCGTAACGGGGTCAGGTTCAGTTCCTACACCGTACTCGGCGTCACCGACAAGGACCGTAGCAACACGTATCGCGCCTTGCTCGCGAGGCACTGAATGAAGTGGACCTGGTCG
>CAUJIN010000020.1 GCA_963205495.1 Pseudomonadota bacterium | reverse complement strand
GACCACGGTTTGACGCCACGAATCGCAGATTTGAAAGTGAACAGGAAAGTCAATGAAATCAACGATCTACCAACACCACCTCCGCGCCAGTGCTAGCTTTTCGTACCGTCACTTATTGCACTGAAAACGAGGAGACCCCGGTACACCTCAGACAACGCGTCCACCATCATCAGCACCAGCGGGTTGTGCGTCGCTTGCGCGATGAGCCGGTAGAACTCGATCACCGACTGCGTGTTGCGCGAGGCGCGCCCCAGTCGGAACAGATCCGCATGCAGGTCGATGTCGCGCTGGATCGTGTCGAACTCCTCGTTGGTCGCGCGCGGGCAGGCGAGGCGGATCGCCACGCAGATGATCTCGGTGCGCGCCTCCATCACGTTCTCCAGCGACGCCTGCGCGAGCGACACCATGTCCTGCACCGTCTGCGCAAGACCGCCGCTGCCGCCATTCCTGATGAAGAAGCCGCCCTGGATGCCCTTGCGCGCTTCCACCACGCCCGAGACCTCCAGGCTGCGCAATGCGTCGCGTGCTGCCGCGCGTCCGATGCCGAAGCGCTCGGCCAGTTCGCGCTCGCCGGGGAGCTGGTCGCCCGGCTTCAGCTCGCCGCTCATCAACTGTTCGCGAATGCGGTCGCACACGGCCTCGAAGCCACGCCGGGTGCGCACAGGTTGGAAGAGCGATTCGTTGGTCATGAAAGATCCTTTTGAGGGTTCGGCAGTATTGCATATTCATTGGTTAAACCATAAGATGATTCGCCATGGACTTGGACCTCACCCCCGAACAGCGCGCCTTCCGTGACGAGGTGCGCACCTTCATCCGCGAAAAGCTGCCCTCAGAGATCCGCGAACGCCTGCGTGCCGGCCATCCGCCGCGCAAGCAGGACACAGTGGCCTGGCAGCGCATCCTCAACGAGCGTGGCTGGGCCGCGCCGCACTGGCCCAAGCGCTACGGCGGCGCCGACCTCGGCCCGATGGAACGCCTGATCCTGCTCGACGAAACCTATCGCGCCCCCGCCCCGCTGCCGCAGATGTTCAACGTCGGCATGCTCGGCCCGGTGCTGATGAAGTTCGGCACGCCTGCACAGTGCGACCACTTCCTGCCGCGCCTCGCGAATCTCGATATCTGGTTCTGCCAGGGCTTCTCGGAGCCCGGCTCCGGCTCCGACCTCGCGTCGCTTCGCACTGCCGCACGCCGCGAGGGCGATCACTACATCGTCAACGGCCAGAAGATCTGGACCACCACTGCGCACCTCGCCGACTGGGTGTTCGCCCTCGTGCGCACCGATACCGAGGCGCGCAAGCAGGAAGGCATTTCTTTCCTGCTGATCGACCTGCGCACCCCCGGCATCACGATCCGGCCGATCCACTCCATCGACGGCGAGCACCATCTCAACGAAGTCTTCTTCGACGAGGTGCGCGTGCCCGTTGGCAACCTGGTCGGCCAGGAGAACAAGGGCTGGGATTGCGCGAAGTTCCTGCTGTCGAACGAACGCACGGGCATCGCCAACGTCGGCCTGTGCCGCGAGCGGCTCGACTACGCGCGCGAACTCGCCGGACGCTACACACAGGCCGGCAAGCCGCTGCTCGACGACCCCAAGCTGCGCGCAGACATCGCCATGCTGGAGGCCGAGACGCGCGCGCTGGAGATCACCAACTGGCGCTTCCTGCTCACCGACAGCGAGCAGAAGCGCCTGCCGGCCTTCGCGTCGGTACTCAAGCTCAAGGGCACCGAGTTGCAGCAGGAGATCAACGCGCTTCTCGCACGCATCGTCGGCCCGGGCGGTCTGGAGCGCCGCTCCGCCGACGAAGTCACGCACGGTCCGATTGCGCCGCGCTATTTCTATTCGCGCGCAGCGTCGATCTACGGCGGCACGACCGAAGTGCAGAAGGACATCCTGGCCAAGGCCATCGTCGGATAAGGCAAACATGAATTTCGAACTGAATGAGGATCAGGCGGCGCTCGCGGAGAGCCTTTCCCGCCTGCTGGCCGATCGCTATGGATTCGAGAAGCGCCGTGCGCTCACCGCCTCCGGCGCAGCGCATGACGAAAAGACCTGGGCTGGATTGGCCGAGCTGGGCCTGACAGCGTTGCCAGTGCCAGAAGCACTCGGCGGCTTCGGTGGCGGTGCGCGCGACCTGCTGCCCGCGATGCAGGCCTTCGGCCGCTCGCTCTCGATGGAGCCGTTCCTGGCGAGCGCGGTGCTCGCAGGCACCGCCCTGCGCCTCGGCGCCGACGAGGCGATGCAGACACGACTGCTGCCCGGCATGGCCAGCGGCGAGATCGTGTCGGCCTGGGCGCATGACGAACCCGCCGGCCGTCACGCGCCGCTGTGGGTGGAGACGCGTGCCGAACGCAAGGACGGCGGCTGGAAGCTCGACGGCATCAAGTCCAACGTGCCCGCCGGAGGTCTGGCGCGGTACTTCGTCGTGAGCGCGCGCATCGCCGGTGCACCGGCTGACGCGAACGGGTGCGCGCTGTTCCTCGTGGACGCCAAGGACGCAGGCGTCGCGCTGCGCGAGTTCCGCCTGGTCGATGACACAGCAGCAGGCGAGCTGGTGCTGACGCAAGCAGCGGCGCAGCCGTTGGCCAACCCCGAAGATTCGACTCGCACGCGTCTCGCCATCCAAGGCACCGTGGCCGCTGGCATCGCCGCCGTGTGCGCCGACATGAGCGGCGCCGCCCAGGCCGCCTTCGATCTCGCGATGGACTACCTGCGCACACGCAAGCAGTTCGGCCGCCTGATCGGCGAGAACCAGGCGCTGCGCCATCGCGCGTCCGAGATGCTGGTCAGCCTCGAGATGGCGCGCAGCATGGCCATGGCCGCCGCTGTTGCGGCAGACGATGCCAGCGCGGAAGACAGTGCCCCCGACCTGCATCGCGCGAAGCTCTCCGTCGCCCGCAACGCACGCAACGTGGCGCTCGGCGCGATCCAGCTTCACGGCGGCATCGGCATGACAGAGGAATACGCCGTCGGGCACTACCTGCGGCGCATCCACGTGCTCGACCAGATGTTCGGCGACGCCGACGCCCATGCCGCGCGTCTCGCGGCTGCCCTTCTTTGAGACCTACACCGATGAGCATCACCCCCATGATCTACCTCGACGGCCGCGGCGTGACGCGCGACGAGGTGCTGCGCGTGGCGCAGCAGGCAGCCACGGGCTTCGAGCAACTCGGCGTGAGCGAAGGCGACACCGTCGCCCTGCTGCTGCGCAACGACTTCGCCTTCTTCGAAGTACAGCAGGCCGCCGCCGCGGTCGGCGCCTATGGCGTGCCGCTCAACTGGCACGGCCGCACGGAAGAAGTGATCTACGTGCTCGAAGACGCGAAGCCGAAGGTGCTGGTCGCGCATGCCGACCTTCTCGCCCCGATCCGCGCGCTCGTGCCCGCGGGCATCCGCGTCTTCGTGGTGCCGACGCCGCCGGAAATCCAGCAGCGCTACGGCGTCTCGACCGAACTCGCACGGCCCTTACCGGGCGACACGGTTTGGCGCGAATGGGCCGAGCGCTTCGAGCCGCTGCAGGCGCCGCCGCGCCGCGCCCGCGCGACCATGATCTACACCTCCGGCACCACCGGCCATCCCAAGGGCGTGAAGCGCCAGCCCGCCACGCCCGAGGAAAGCAAGGCCTATGTCGAGTTGTTCGCCAGCGTGTATGGGCTCAAGCCCGGCGTGCGTGCGCTGGTGACCGGCCCGCTCTACCACGCGTCGCCCAACGGGTACGGCCGTCAGGCGCTGATGACGGCGGACGTGCTGGTGCTGCAGTCCAAGTTCGATCAGGAAGAGACGCTGGCGCTGATCGAGAAGCACCGCATCGACAACGCGGTGATGGTGCCCACGATGTTCGTGCGCATGCTCAAGCTGCCGCCGGAGGTGCGCAACCGCTACGACGTGCGCTCGCTGCGATGGGTGACGCACACCGGCGCGCCGTGTCCGCGCGAGGTGAAGAAGGATCTGATGGATTGGTGGGGTCCCGTGGTCTACGAGACCTACGGCGGCACTGAAGTCGGTACCGCCACGCTCGCCACGCCGCAGGACTGGCTGGAGCATCCCGGTTGCGTCGGCATGCCCACGCCCGGCACGCGCATGGCCTTCTATGACGAGGAGGGAAATCGCCTGCCCGAAGGCGAGATCGGCGAGATCTTTGCTCGCGTGCCAGCGTATGCCGACTTCACTTATCTCAACCACGAAGAGAAGCGAAAGAGCGTGGAGCGCGACGGCCTCATCAGCCTGGGCGACGTGGGCTACATGAAGGAAGGCCGGCTCTATCTCTGTGACCGCCGTTCGGACATGGTGATCTTCGGCGGCACCAACATCTATCCGGCCGAGATAGAGATGGTGCTGACCCAGTGCCCTGGCGTGAAGGACTGCGCCGTGTTCGGCATTCCCGACGACGACTTCGGCGAATCGCTCGCTGCCGCTGTCGAACGCATGCCCGAGTCGCAAGTCACGCCGGAGGAGATCCGGTCCTATCTTCTCGAACGTCTCGCGAAGTTCAAGGTGCCCAAGCGGATCGACTTCCACGAATCGCTGCCGCGCGAGGACAGCGGCAAGATCTTCAAGCGCCGCTTGCGCGACCCGTTCTGGCAGAACGCCGGGCGCAAGATTTGAGGGGCGGCGCATGGGCAAGTGGCTGCAATCCAATGAACACCTCACCTTCGAGGTGCGAGAGCGCGTCGCGCGCATCACCCTCAACCGGCCGGACCGGCGCAATGCGCTGTCGTGGGAGATGCTCTCCGAGCTGCGCGCAGCGCTGCTGGAGGCCGACGACCTGCGGAGCGTGAGCGTGATCGTGCTCGGAGGCGCAGGCCCCGATTTCTGCGCGGGCTACGACATGAAGTCGGCCTACGCGCGCTACGCCGCCGAAGGCGATGCCGCGCTCGCACCCTCAGCGCGCCATCGAAGGCACCGATCTCGCGGCGGATCAACGCATCGAGCGCGCTCGTCTGCGCCGCGTCGAGCGCACTTGCTGTCGTGAATGTTGCGGTGGATGAATTTTTCAGTTTGTCGTTTAATCTATGGTTGAACCAATGATTTCGACGAATCGTATGGCAGCCAGATCCATCACACAAGGAGACATCGCAATGAAGTTCACTCGACGCCAGACGCTTGCTGCAGCCCTGGGCTCGCTCGGTGCGGGCGTTCTGCCGCGCGCGCAGGCGCAGACGCAGCCCTTCCCTTCACAGGTCATCAAGTTCGTGATTCCTACGCCGGCGGGCGGGGACCACGACACCATGATGCGGATCATTGGCCAGAAGCTGACCGACGCCTGGGGCCAGCCCTGCATCGTCGAATCCAGGTCCGGTGCGAGCGGCGCCATCGCCGCAGCCACGGTGTCGCAGGCGCCGGCGGACGGATACACCGTGCTGATCAGCTACAGCGCGCTTCTCAGCAACACGGTGCTGATGCCGAAGCCGGGCTATCGGCTCGAAGACCTGCAGCCGGTCGGAATGCTGGCTCTCACGCCGATCGCGTTCGGCGTTCGCGAGAGCCTGCCGGCCTCGACGCTCAAGCAATACGTGGCGCTCGCCAAGACACGGCCCGGCAAGCTCTCCTATGGCTCCTATGGTCAAGGCTCGGGTGGTCACTTCGTCGGCGAGCTGTTCAACATGGCAGCCGGCATCGACACCGTGCACGTGCCGTACAAGGGCGAGCCGCCCGCGTTGCAGGACCTCATTGGCGGACAGATCGACGCGGCAGTGGTGTCGGTCGGCGGCGTGAACCGCTACCCCGGCAAGATCAAGCCTCTTGCCGTTGCCAGCGCCACGCGCTTTCCTTCGTATCCCGACGTGCCGACCTTCGCCGAACTCGGCTATCCGGAGGTCGACATGCCGGGCTGGGCCGCCGCCTTCGTGCCGGCCAAGACGCCGAAGGCGGTCGTGGACAAGCTGACCGCCGAGATGGGCCGCATCGTGATGCTGCCGGATGTGCGCGCCAAGCTGCTGGAACTGGGCTTCGAGCCGGTGGCCTGGAATGCCGACAAGACGCAGCGCTTCATGAAGGACCAGCTTGCGCGGACGCAGAAGCTGGTGGATTCGGGGCGCGTAAAGCTCTAGTCCTCAGCGCCTGACCAGCAGGCGCGCGATCAATCGTTCGCGCGCTTGCTGATCGAGACCGAAAGGTCCTTCCAGGTAAGCATGCATCGAGCCCCAGCGCTTGTCGATTTCATCGAATGCGCATTGCAGATAGTCGGCGTGCACCGTGGCTCGCAGTGCCCAGTCGGCGGAAACACCCTGCATGGACCAGCGACCGTTGCTCGCCATAAAGTCGTCGAGCACAGTTTCGCGCGGCACGCCGAGCGCAAGCAGCAGCAACGCCAAAGCCCAGCCGGTGCGATCCTTTCCGGCGGTGCAGTGAACCACCAACGGGAGCGGCGTCGCCTCATCGGCGACCAGCCGCAGGAGCGAGGCGAAGACAGGCGTGTGTTCGTTCACGAAGCGCCGATAGACTTCGAACATGATGGCGGCCAGCGCGGACTTGTCGGGTCCACCCGCCTCACGCAGTTCGCGCAGCGCGCCCATCGCGCGCGGCTCGATCGGCAGATGCGGCTCGCGGATGCCGAATTGCGCCAGGCGCGACGGCGCACGGGTCCGCGCGTCCGCGTCCCGCAGATCGATCACCGACTACAGTCCAATGGCGCGCAGCGCATCCAGTTCGTCGTCCGAGACCGAACCGAAGTGACTGGAACGCCAGAGTCGACCGGGTGCAATGACATGGCCCGACGCGGTGGCGATGCCACCCAGGTCGCGCAGGTTCGGCACGCCGGCGGCGACCAGCCCAGTCATCGAGCCCCCAGGACAGCGCGTCCGTTGGCCAGCACCTGGACGCCGCGCTCCTTCACGCTGGCACGGAAGGCGATCTCCTCCGAGCCCAGTCGCCAGCAATCAAGCACCAGCGTTTCTCCGGGATAGACCGGCGAAGTCAACCGCGCGCGGATCGACTTCATGCGCGACGCATCGTGCCCGCAGAACTTCGCCAGGATGCCGCGGCATGCGTTGCCATAGGTTGCGAGGCCATGCAGGATCGGTCGGGGAAATCCGGCCTTGGCAGCAACTGCAGGATCGATGTGCAGCGGATTGATGTCGCCCGAGAGACGGTACAGCACGGCGGCATCCGCGCGGGTCGGCATTTCGATCGTCACCTCCGGCGCCGCATCGGGTGTCGCAGGCGCAGCAGGCACAGGCTCGTCCCCACCGCCGTTCTTCGAGAACCCACCATCGCCGCGCAAGAAGAGCACCATCTCCGCGGTGGCGACCGGCCGTCCGCTCGCTTCGTCGGTGAGGGTCTTCTCCACATGCATCGTCGCGCCCTTGCCCTCGCCCTTGTCGACGATGCGGGTGACGCGGCTCTGGCCGATCAGCGTGCCGGCTGCGGGCAACGGCGAATGGATCGTCACGCCCTGTTCGCCGTGCACGAGCTTCAGGTAGTCGATGCCGAGTTCCTTGCGATCACGCATCCAGAAGCCAGGCGATGCCAGGACCGCTGCCATCGTCGGTACGGCCTGGAGTTCCTTTTCGTAGACGAAGCGCAGCTCTTCCAACACCAGCGGATCGGCGGCGAAACCGACGCCGAGGGCATAGAGGATGGTGTCGCGCTCGGTATAGGTGTGGCGCACCGGATCGGAACGCCAGGCCTTCGTCTTCTCGTAGTCGATCATGCTTTCAATCCTTGTTCGGCCAGCAGAACTGCGCCGGCTCCTTGGCAGCGAAGCGGCGGATCGCTTCGCGGAAGTACGCACTGGACAAGGCAATCGCCTGCGATGACGCTTCCATGTCCAGCATCGTCTCCAGATCGCTCTGCAAGGTCGCGGCCAGCGCGCGCTTGGAGAGGCTGAATGCCGTCGGCGATGCACCCGCGAGACTGCGGGCCAGTTCCATTGCGCGCGGCATCAGGGCCTCCGGCGCGAGAGCCTCCAGCGCGATGTTCATGCGCACCGCCTCGTCGGCACCGAACTCGCGGGCCGAATAGATCAGTTCCTTGGCACGCTGCAACCCCACCACACGTGGCAACTGGTACCAGGCACCTACATCGGGCACGAGGCCGATGCGATGGAACACCATGGCTAGGCGCGCGCGCGTGCTCACCAGAACGATGTCGGCATAGAGCGCCATGCTGAGGCCCGCGCCAAAAGCGACGCCGTCGACTGCGGCGATCAACGGCTTGTCCAGCGACGCCAGCGCGCGAGCCAGTTCGGCATAGCGCGCCATGCCCGCGCGGCGCTGCTCGACCGTCCGCGAGGCGCCATCGGCCATGCCCTTGACGTCGCCGCCCGCGCAGAAGTCGCCGCCCGCACCCGCCAACACCACGGCGCGGATGTCGTCGGCGGCACGCAGCCCACGCAAGGCTGCGACGAGCGCGTCGGTGGTCGGGATATCGATCGCGTTCTTTGCCGATGGCCGGTTCAGCGTGAGGACGGCCACGCCGTCCGCGCGCTCGAAGAGGACGCTGTCGCCCGTCATGTCAGAGGCTGATGTGGAAGCCGCCGTTCACACCCAGATGCTGGCCCGTGATGTAACTCGATCCATCCGACAGAAGGAAGCAGACGCTCTTCACCACCTCGCCCGGCGTGGACCAGCGACCCAACGGAATCTGAGCGAGCATCCCGTCGCGGAACTTCTCGCCGCGCACGACTTCGGTCATCGGCGTTTCGACCACGCCGAAGCAGATCGAGTTGGTGCGGATGTTGTAGCGACCCCATTCGCGTGCGGCGGTCATCGTCATGCCCAGCATGCCGGCCTTGGCTGCTGCGTAGTTGATCTGGCCGATCGAGCCCTTGCGCCCGGCGTCGGACGAGATGTTGACGATCGAGCCGCCCGTCCTTTCGCCGCCCTTGGACCGCTCGACCATGTGACGGCCGGTGGCACGCATCCAGTAGAAAGAACCGGTGAGGTGCACGTCGATCACCTCCTGCCATTGCTGGTCGGTCATCTTGTCGATCATTGCGGGGCGGATGATGCCGGCGTTGTTCACGAGGCCGTGCACAGCGCCGAACTTGGCAACCGCTTCGGTAACCGCACGATCGGCCACAGCCGGGTCGGCCACGCTGCCTTGCACTGCAAGCACGCGCGCCTGCGGCAGCGGGGAGACCGCGGCGTCGAGCGTCTGACCGTTGAGGTCGACGGCCACCACGTTGGCGCCGAGTTCGATGGCCAGTTCCACAATGCCCTTGCCGATGCCTTGGCCGGCCCCGGTGACGACGATGGTGCGCCCTTGCAGGCTGACGATGGGATCCACTTTGATGCTCCTTGTTTGCTTGTTCGATGGTTGAACCAATGATATCCTACTCGCGAACAGTGGCTGGAGCAAACACATGACCATCAAACGCAAGGCCTGCATCGCAGGCGCCTATGAACACCCGACCCGCAAGGCCCCCGACAAGACAGTGGCGCAACTGCACGCTGAATGCGCGCGCGGCGCGCTGGCGGATGCCGGACTCACCCTACAGGACGTCGACGGCTACTTCTGCGCTGGCGATGCGCCCGGCCTGGGTGCCAACAACATGGCCGACTATCTGGGCCTGACCAAGCTGCGCCATATAGACACCACCGACACCGGCGGTTCGGCCTACCTGATCCACGTGTCGCACGCGGCGCAGGCGATCGCCGCCGGCAAGTGCGATGTCGCGCTGGTGACCCTCGCGGGTCGTCCGCGCAGCGAAGGATCGAGCGGCGTCGCGCCCCGGCTCGTCACGGCCAACACGCCGGACGTGCCCTGGGAGATGCCCTACAGCCCCGTCATCGTGAACATGTACGCGCTGGCTGCCGCGCGCCACATGCACGAGTACGGCACCACCAGCGAGCAACTCGCGTGGATCAAGGTGGCAGCCGCTGCGCATGCGCAGCACAACCCGAACGCGATGCTGCGCGAACCGGTGACGGTGGAAGAAGTGCTGGCCTCCCCGATGATTTCCGATCCACTGCACAAGCTGGACTGCTGCGTGGTGAGCGACGGCGGCGGCGCGCTGGTGGTGGTGCGGCCCGAGATCGCCGCGCGCCTGAAGCGCCCGGTGGTCAACATCCTCGGCGCGGGCGAAACCATCAAGGGTCAGCTCGGCGGCCACGTCGACCTGACCTGGTCCGGCGCAGCGATCTCCGGGCCGATCGCGTTCAAGGAAGCGGGCGTGAGCCCGGCCGACATCCAGTACGCATCGATCTACGACAGCTTCACCATCACCGTGCTGATGCAGCTGGAAGACCTCGGCTTCTGCAAGAAGGGTGAAGGCGGTCGCTTCGTGGCCGACGGCAACCTGATCTCGGGCGTCGGCACGCTGCCTTTCAATACCGACGGTGGCGGGCTGTGCAACAACCATCCGGCCAATCGCGGCGGCATCACGAAGGTGATCGAGGCCGTGCGCCAGTTGCGCGGCGAAGCACACCCGAAGGTCCAGGTGCCCGACTGCACCCTGGCTCTCGCCCAAGGCACCGGCGGCTCGCTCGGCTCGCGCCACGGCAGCGCCACCCTGATCATGGAAAGGCAATAAGCGATGACCACTCCCTACACCGAGCGCCCACTGGCACCCGTGACCGTCGACGCCGCCACCGAGCACTTCTGGACGCAGGCCAAGGAAGGCCTTCTTTGCACGCGGCGCTGCACCAGTTGCGGCGAGGTCCACTGGTATCCGCGCGCGCTCTGCCCCTTCTGCATGGGCGACACCGAGTGGTGCAGCCTCTCGGGACTGGGCACGATCTACAGCGTGAGCGTGACGCGACGCGCCGGGCCCATTGCCTACGCGATCGCCTACGTCGCGCTCGATGAAGGCATCACCCTGCTCACCAACATCGTCGACTGCGATTTCGATGACCTGAAGATCGGGCAACGCGTCGAGGTGACCTTCAAGCCGGCAGAGGGCGGCGCGATGGTCCCGATGTTCAAGCCGGCCTGAGCCCAGTGCAGATGGAGACGCTCGATTTCTCTGTGGAGAACGCGGTCGGCTGGATTCGCCTCACCCGGCCGGAGATCCACAACCCGCTGGACGTGCCGCTGCGCACCGACCTCATGACGGTGCTGGAGCAAGTGCGCAACGACCCTGCGGTGCGCGTACTCGTCCTCAACGGCGGCGCGGGCGCCTTCTGCGCCGGGGGCAACCTCCACGCGCTGCAGGAGCATGCGAATGCAGGGCCCGCCTACTGGCAACGGCGGATCAACGCCGGTCTTCGCCTCACCGACGATCTGCTGAACGTGGGCTGCCCCGTGATCGCCGCCATCGACGGTCCGGCGATCGGCGCCGGTTTCGCGCTGGCGCTCTCCGCGGACATGATCATCGCCAGCCCGCGCGCGAAATTCGCCATGGCCCACTTGCGGCTCGGACTCGTGCCGGACCTTGGCGCGCTCTATCTGCTGCCGCGTGTTGTGGGGCTCCAGCGTGCGAAGGAGCTGGTGTTCTCCACGCGCGATGTCAGCGCCGACGAGGCTCGCGAACTCGGCATCGTGATGGAGGTGCACGCCAGCGAAGCGCTCGAAGCACGTGCGCGCGACATGGCCGAACGCATGGCCCGGGCCGCGCCGACCGCAGTCGCGCTTTCCAAGGCAATGTTGAATGCCTCGCTCGATAGCGACAGACAGAGCGCCTTCGCGCTGGAAGCCGCCAGCCAGGCTGCCGCTTTCGCGGCGCCGGAACCGGCCGCGCAGGTTGAAGCAATTCTTGGAAAACAGCGTCCGGCCTTCAGCGGCCTGAAGTACGCGCGAGGCTGACGACCTCAGCCGAAGTGCGATACGAAGAAGGCCATGGCCTTCTCCGCTGCACGTCGCGCGCGTTCGCCTCCTGGCAGCGTGGCGTCGGCAATGACGGGCGTTTCCAACTCGATCTCCGCGTCCGGCGACAAGGCTTCCACAAGCCCTTTCAGATCGAGCCCCCCATCGCCCACGTACATGCGGCCCGACATCGCTTCGTCGAACAGGGTCGTTTCGGCCGCCCGCACGGCGGGCGCATCACAGAGTTGCGTGAGATGGATGCATCGGGCGTCGAGCGCACGCACGTCCGCGCCGCCGGCGCCCGAGCGCGCGAGATGGAGCGAGTCGATCAGCAGGCCCACGTTGCGCGCACCGCTGTCGGCAATCACGCGCTGCGCATCGGCAATCGTCTTGAGCGAGCTCATGGGCATGAACTCGAGCGCAATGCGCACGCCGGCATCGTCGGCCGCGCGCGCGTAGTCGCGCAGCAGTTCGGCCACGCGCGACGGATCAGGCTCGAAGCATCCCTGCGAGATCAGCGGCGCACCGACGCGGCGTGCGGCTTCGACGTTGGCGAGCAGGTGCGACAGGCTCGTCTTCTCCGACATGTAGTAGCCGGAGATGCTTGAGATGCGGATCGAGAGCGCCTCGGCTCGCGCGCGTATCCGTTCCAGGCCGTCACCCTCGGCATTCGGCTGCGGCCACGGATCACCGGGATTGCGACCGCTGACACGCAAGCCCACAGCGCCGAAGCCTGCTTCGGCTGCTGCCGAGAGCACATCCAGCGGCGCTGCATTGGCACCGAGAGAAAGAAAGCCCAGCGTGAGCGCGCGGACTTCGCGGCGACGTGGATTGCCGCTCATGCCGGCAACACCTCGCTGGCCTGCAGTTCGCGCAGGCGCTGCACCAGCGTCGCATCGGTCTCGATGCAGTCGTTGAAACCGGCGCGCCGGATCTTCGCCGTCGCCAGCACGATGTCATGCGACTGGCGCAGCATGTAGTCGATCCATCGCCATTCGACGATCTTGCCGATGTCGATCGTCCGCAGTCCATGCCGGCGCGCGATGCGATCCCACACCGCTTGCTGCGCCGGCATCAGGTCCGCGAGAGGCAGCGTCTTCGGCTCGGCGAAGGCCATGCCGAGCGCTTCCGCGAGCACAGGCCACGTATGACGCCAGCGCGCCGGATCGCCGTTGGTGACGTTGAAGGCCTCATCCTCGGCTGCTGGCGCATCCGCCGCCCACGCCGCTGCGGCGCCGATCTGCCGCGCGTCCGCGATCTGGTGCAGGGCCTCGTAGGCGCCCACACTGCCGGGAAAGCGCAGTGGCATGCCAAGCTCCTTGCACACCGCGGCATAGAGCCCGATGCCCAGCACCAGGTTCATCGGATTGCCCACTGCATAGCCGGAAACGAAAGGCGGAATCAGATTGACCCAACGCCAGCGCGCGCTGCGACTCGCTTCGCGCAACCAGTCCTCCTGGTCGTAGTAGAAGTTCGGCGGCAGTTGTCTCGGGTCGCTCTCGCGGCAAGGCGTCGAGCTCGCGCCCCACTGGATGCCGTAGAACTTCGCGCCCGTGACCAGCACCACCTTGCGCAATGCCGGCGAGGCCTGCTGCACCGCCTCGACCACATTGCGCAGCATCGCCAGGTTGGGTGCCACTTCGGCCGCGCGGCTGGGTGCCGGCTGAAAGGCCGCATGGAAGACATGCGTGATGCCCGCGTGCGGCGCCACAGCCCTTGCGCAAGCCTCGGCATCCAGGAGGTCCACCGCCACACCTTCCGTACCCGGCAAGTGGCCGCCACCGGAGCGGCTCGCGCACAGCACGCGCCAGCCATCACCGACCAGGCGCTCGGCAATGCCGCGCCCCACGATGCCGCTCGCGCCAGCGATCAGCGCCGTCTTCTTCTCTTGCATGCGGGCGCCTCAACTGCTGAGCGTGATGCCGAGTCGCTTGATGAGATCGCCCCATGTCTGGCTGTCGCTCAGCGCCAGGTTGCGGAAGGCCTCGCCATGCACCAGCGAAGGCACGCCGCCGGTGCGGCGCACGGACTCCTGGAACGCGGGATCGGCCTGCATGTCCGCGACGGCCTTCAGAAGCTTCGACGTCACCGGAGCCGGCATGTTGGCCGGCCCGACCATGCCGAAGAGTTGGTCCGGAATCCGCACCGGCAGGCCGGATTCACTCAGATTGGGCACGTTCGGCAAAGCGGGATCAC
>CAUJIN010000019.1 GCA_963205495.1 Pseudomonadota bacterium | reverse complement strand
TTTTCAAGCCCTGGTACATGGGCATGAACCTCATGGTCGGAAAGATGGCCATGCTGGGGCTGGACCCCAAACGCGGGCTGGACCAGCACTTCATGCAGCGCGCCGCAAAGGACGGCAAGCCGGCCTCCGGGCTGGAAACCGTGCTGCAGCAGATCGGCGCGCTCGATGCGTCGCCGCTGGCCGAGCAGGAGCAGATGCTGTCCGAGGCCTTCGCGCCGCCCGCCGAGATGCGCCGCCGCGTCTTCGCCATGCACGATCTGTGGCGCGCCGGTGATGCCGACGGGCTGCTGGCGCTGATCAACGAGGACATGGCGGAAAAGACGCCGCAGATGTACCTGCGCCTCAACCGCGACCGCAATCTGGCCTGGTTGCCGCAGGTCGCGGACATGCTGGAGCGGGACCAGACGGTGCTGGTCGTCGTCGGCACCATGCACCTGATCGGCGACGAGGGCCTGGTGGCGCTGCTGCGTGCGCGCGGGGTGAAGGTCGAGCGCGTGGACGCGGAACAGGCGGTGAAGCTGCTTCCCCTGCCCGACGCCGCCTGAATATCGCGCTGTCGCGACCATGGCCGCTATGTAGGGCGGAACCCGCGCAGCGGATTCCGCCGTGGGCGCGATGCGGTGATGCGGGGCTGCGCCGGATTTGGTAGGGCGGAACCCGCGCAGCGGATTCCGCCGTGGGCGCGGCGCGGTGATGCGGGGCTGCGCCGGATTTGGTAGGGCGGAACCCGCGCAGCGGATTCCGCCGGAGGTACGGCCTCACGCGCGCTTCGCTGGGTGGACCTTCAAGCCGGTCGCGGGTGGTCGGCGGGCAGATCACGCATCACGATGCAGTCCACCGGGCAGGCCGGCACGCACAGCTCGCAGCCGGTGCACTGGTCCGCGATGACGGTGTGCATCAGCCTGGATGCGCCGATGATGCAGTCCACCGGGCAGGCCTGGATGCACTTGGTGCAGCCGATGCACTGGTCTTCCAGGATGAAGGCGACCTGCGGCGGCTTTTCCTCGCCGCATTCGGGATCGAGCGGCAGCGCCGGGCGGTCCAGAAGCTCCGCCAGCGCCGCGATCCCGCGCGCACCGCCCGGCGGGCAGCGGTTGATCCCGGCCTCGCCGGCGGCGATGGCTTCGGCGTATGGGCGGCATCCGCCGAAGCCGCACTGGCCGCACTGGGTTTGCGGCAGGAGCGCGTCGATGCGCGCGGCGAGGCATTCGCGCGATTCGGGCGCAGGCGCGGATGCGCGCCCGCCGCGCCAGGCCAGCGCGGCGCCGAGCAGCGCCAGCCCCAGCAGCAGCGCGGTGGTCACCACGATGCCAGGCTCCCCAGCGCCAGCGCGAGTATGCCTGCGGCCAGCGCGCGTGCCGGCAGCGGCCGCATGAATCCCGGCACGTCGCAGTCTTCCATGCGTCGCGCCAGCGCGAGGAATGCGGGCAGGCCGATCGAAAAACACAGCGCCGTGGCGAAGGCGGCCAGCAGCGCGCCGGTGCTGCCGCGTGGGGGCAGTGCGGCGGCAGCGTGCAGCAGGGCGAAGACCCCGATCGCCCATAGTGCCTGCGGGCGATCCAGGCGCAGAGAGCGACAGCGCCAGACCAGCGCCGCGGCGCCCGTGGCCAGTCCGGCGATGGCAGGCAGCGCGGAAGGCGCGTCACCCAGCGCAATTGCGGTGCAGGCGCTGGCCGCAGCGGCGATCAGCAGCGCGCCGAGTTCCAGTCGCACCAGACCGTGCGCGTCGCCTGCCGCCTCGCGCCAGCGCCGCGAATGCGCCAGCCCTCGTTCGCCGAGCAAAAGGGCGAGGCTGAAGCAGAGTGCGGCGGTCGCGGGAGCGGCATCCACGCCGGCATCACTTGACCGCCATGCCCGCGCGGGCCCCGGCGTCCACGTCGAGCAGGAACAGGTCGGAGCCGCCGCTGCCGGCCGACAGGATCATTCCCTCGCTCGTGCCGAAGCGCATCTTGCGCGGCGCGAGGTTGGCGACGAACACGACGTGCCGGCCGACCAGTTTCTCCGGCGCGCCATAGGCGGCGCGGATGCCGGAAAAGATCTGCCGGGTGCCCAGTTCGCCGGCATCGAGCTCGAAGCGCAGCAGCTTGTCGGAACCTTCCACGAACTCGCAGGCGGTGACGCGGCCGATGCGCAGGTCGAGCCTGGCGAAGTCTTCGATGGAGATCGCGGTCGCCGCTGCGGGATCGGCCGCGGCCTTGGGCGCGGCCGGAGCTGCGACCGTCGCCTTGGGCGCTGCAGCCGCGGCGGGCGAGGGCTGGAGCGATTCGCGGCTGGCTTCGACCATGGCCTCGATCTGTGCGGGATCGATGCGGGTCAAAAGCGCGCTGTAGGGTTCGATGGCGTGGTCGAGCAGCGGCTCGGCGAGCACCTCGAAGCGCGTGACCGGCGCGCTCAGGAAGGTTTCCGCGCCCTGCGCCGTGGCCGGCAGCACGGGCTTGAGGAAGCCCGCGATCAGGCGGAACAGGTTCAGCGCCAGGGTGCAGGCGGCGTGCAGCTCCGCTTCTCGCGCGGGGTCCTTGGCCAGGTTCCAGGGAGCGACCTCGGCGATCCACTCGTTGGCCGCATCGGCTTCGGCCATGACCCGCGTCAGCACCGCGTTGAGGTTGTCGCGCGCGTAGGCGCCGTTTGCGCCAAGGCAGGCTTCCGAAAGTCGCTGCCAGGCCGCGTCGTAGCGCGCGCGCAGCTCCGGCGCGAGCGTTGCGGCCAGGCGGCCGTCGAAGCGCTTGGCGAGGAAGCCGGCGCAGCGGCTGGCGATGTTGACGAACTTGCCCACCAGATCCGAGTTCACCCGCTGCGCGAAGTCGGCCAGGTTGAGGTCGAGGTCGTCCACCCCGCCCGAGGTCTTGGCGGCAAAGTAGTAGCGCAGGTATTCGGGGTTGAGGCCGGCGTCGAGATAGGTGCGCGCCATGATGAAGGTGCCGCGCGACTTGCTCATCTTGGCCCCGTTCACCGTGAGGTAGCCGTTGACGTGCAGGCGCGCGGGAGTGAGCAGGCCCGCGCCCTTGAGCATGGCCGGCCAGAACAGGCCGTGGAAGTTGATGATGTCCTTGCCGATGAAGTGGTGCATGGCGGTGCCGCTGCCGGCCGCCAGCATGGCCTCGAAACGCGCGTCGTCCAGGCCCGCCGCGCGGCCCTTTTCGGTGCGCGAGTAGGCGCGCAGGCTGCCGAGGTAGCCGATCGGCGCGTCGAGCCAGACGTAGAAGAACTTGCCCGGCGCATCGGGAATCGGGAATCCGAAGTAGGGCGCATCGCGCGAGATGTCCCAGTCGCGCAGGCCGCCTTCCAGCCACTCGTCGAGCTTGGCCTTGACCGCGGGCGAAGCCACGTCGCCGGCCAGCCATTCGCGCAGGAAAACCTCGAACTTGCCCAGCTCGAAGAAGTAGTGCTCGGACTGGCGCAGCTCGGGCGTGGCGCCGGACATCGCCGAAACCGGGTTCTTCAGGTCGCTGGCCGAATAGGCCTTGCCGCAGACCTCGCAGTTGTCGCCGTACTGGTCGGCCGCGCCGCAGTTGGGGCACTCGCCCTTGACGTAGCGGTCGGGCAGGAACATGCCCTTCACCGGATCGTAGAGCTGGGCGATCGAGCGCCGCGCGATCACGCTTTGCGGCCAGTGGGTGGCGTCGCGCAGGCGGGTGTAGATGCGCTCGGCCAGCTCGCGGTTTTCCGGCGAGTGGGTCGAGTGGTAGTGGTCGAAGGCGACGTGGAATGCGGCGAAGTCGCGCTCGTGGCCGGCCTGGATGGCGCGGATGAATTCCTCCGGTGCCTGCCCGGCCTTTTCCGCCGCCAGCATGATCGGCGTGCCGTGCGCGTCATCCGCGCAGACGAAGTGCGCCGGCCGGCCCATCAGGCGCTGCGCGCGGACCCAGATGTCGCCCTGGATGTATCCGACCAGATGGCCCAGGTGCAGCGGGCCGTTGGCGTAGGGCAGGGCGCAGGTGACGAAGAGCGGATCGGAGGCGGACATGGCGCGGATCGTTGCGGAAAGCCGACGATTATCCCATGACGAGGCGAATCGCGTCGGAGCTACGCCCCCCGACGGCAAGCATCCACCTGCCGCCACGCGCAACGCCCCCCGCATCCCGCAGGTCGGGGTTGCATCCCCGACGGGAGATCCCGGTACCCCACACCGTCTACCCGTCGGCCGCGCAAGGCCGACCTGCGCCCCCGACGGGGTGCTCTAGAATGAAAGGTCGATCCTTCTTCTCAGGCCGTTTGCCATGTCCCTCACCCAAGACCACGTCCGATCCCTGCTGGCGCGCGTTGCCGATCCCAATACCGGCAGCGATCTGGTTTCCGGCGGACAGGTGCGCGGCATCGCCATCGACGGCGACAGGGTGGCGGTGGAAGTGGTGCTGGGCTATCCGGCGGCGAGCTGGCATTCCACGCTTGCGGGCATGGTCGAAGGCGTGCTGCGCGCCGATCCCGCGATCTCCACCGCCTCCGCCTCGGTGTCCTCGCGCGTGCTGGCACACGAAGTGCGCAAGGGCGTCAACCCCCTGCCCGGAGTGAAGAACGTCATCGCCGTGGGATCGGGCAAGGGCGGCGTGGGCAAGTCCACCACGGCGGTGAACCTGGCGCTCGCGCTGGCGGCGGAAGGGGCGCGGGTGGGCGTGCTCGACGCCGACATCTACGGCCCCAGCATCCCGCGCATGCTGGGCCTCTCCGGGCGCCCGGAAACGGTGGAAAACAAGCGCATCGTGCCGATGCGCGCGCACGGGCTGCAGGCCATGTCGATCGGTTTCCTGATCGACGAGGACACCCCGATGATCTGGCGCGGCCCGATGGTGACCCAGGCCCTCCAGCAGCTCCTCAACGACACCCTCTGGCAGGACCTCGACTACCTCGTGATCGACCTGCCGCCGGGCACCGGCGACATCCACCTGACCCTGTGCCAGCGCGTCCCCGTTTCCGGCGCGCTGATCGTCACCACCCCGCAGGACATCGCCCTGCTCGATGCGCGCAAGGCGCTCAAGATGTTCGAGAAAGTCGAGGTTCCGGTGCTGGGCATCGTCGAGAACATGGCGATCCACGTCTGCTCGAACTGCGGCCACGCCGAACACATCTTCGGCAGCGGCGGCGGCGAGCGCATGGCGAGCCAGTACGACGTGCCGCTGCTGGGCTCCCTGCCGCTCGACATCCGGATCCGCGAGCAGGCCGACGGCGGCGCCCCGACGGTCGCCTCGCAGCCGGATTCGGCGGCGGCGGTGAGCTATCGCGACATCGCGCGCAAGGCGGCGGGACGGCTGTCGCTGCGGGCGCGCAGCAAGTCGATCTCGTTCCCGAACATCGTGGTGCGGGATGATTGAGAGCGGGTCATTCAATTCTCACGACCTTGGCCGCCGTCATCCCTGTGAAGGCTGGGCGGATTCATGGGCGTCAGCGGAAAACAGATAATCCAGACCGTGCGGCGAAGGCCGTGCAACAAAAACCTGTCCTGATTAGCCCTGAGTCTCAGCCGCGCCCAGAGGGGCGAGTCCCCTCTCCCCCGCCAATGGGCGGGGGAGAGGGCTAGGGTGAGGGGGTACGCGCTGGGAGGCGCTATTGCGGTCTTCGCGGAACGGCTCCGAAAGCCC
>CAUJIN010000018.1 GCA_963205495.1 Pseudomonadota bacterium | reverse complement strand
CCGGCCAGACCCGCCAGGTGCTCGATCAGATCGATGCGCTGCTGTCGGCCGCCGGAAGCGGTCGCGAGCGCATCCTGCGCGCGGAGATCTTTCTTCCCGATATGGGCGATTTCCCGGCCATGAACGCGGTCTGGGAGCGCTGGGTGACGCCAGGTCACACGCCGGCACGCGCGACCGTGCAGGCCGCGCTGGCCGATCCGGCGTGGAAGATCGAAATCGTCATCACCGCCGCAGTCTGATCCGGGGCATCTTCTGATCGCCGCTATGCGCGGCGTGGAGTCATCGCGGGTTTGGATGCGGCTGCGTCCGAGCCGCTACAATGGCGGGCTGAATTCTTCTGATTTGGAGCGATCATGTCTCATGCCATCCTGAAGGCCCTGGGCCTGTCCGACGTCAATTCCGGCACCTACCTGGGTCGCGGGGAGTGGTCCAGCGCCAGCGCCGGCAGGATCACGCCGAAGAACCCCACCACGGGCGAGGTGATCGCCGCGGTGGAAGCCACCACGGCGGCCGACTACGAAACCGTCGTCGCTCGCGCCCAGGAGGTGTTCAAGACCTGGCGCACCACGCCCGCGCCGCGCCGCGGCGAGGCGATCCGCCTGTGCGGCGAGGCGCTGCGCCGCCACAAGGATGCGCTCGGCTCGCTGGTGGCGCTGGAGATGGGCAAGTCCAAGCCCGAGGGCGACGGCGAGGTGCAGGAGATGATCGACATCGCCGACTTCGCGGTGGGCCAGAGCCGCATGCTCTACGGCTACACCATGCACTCCGAGCGCCCGGGCCACCGCATGTACGAGCAGTACCAGCCGCTGGGCCTGGTCGGCATCATCAGCGCGTTCAACTTCCCCGTCGCGGTGTGGAGCTGGAACAGCTTCCTGGCCGCGGTGTGCGGCGACATCTGCGTCTGGAAGCCCTCCAACAAGGTGCCGCTGAGCGCGATCGCGGCCATGCGCATCTGCAACGAGGCGCTGCGCGAGGGCGGCTTCCCGGACCTTTTCTTCCTGATCAACGACACCGATCATTCGCTCGCCGAGAAGCTGGTGGACGATGCGCGCATCGCGCTCATCTCCTTCACCGGCTCCACCCGCGTGGGCCGCAGGGTGAACGAACGCGTCGCGCGCCGCATGGGCCGCTGCCTGCTGGAGCTGGGTGGCAACAACGCGATCATCCTGGATGAAACCGCCGATCTGAAGCTGGCGGTTCCGGGCATCGTGTTCGGCGCGGTCGGCACGGCCGGCCAGCGCTGCACCACCACCCGCCGCCTGATCGTGCACGAATCGATCCACGATGCCGTGCTGGCCACTCTGGTGAAGGCGTACAAGCAGGTCGAAGCCAGGATCGGCGATCCCACCGATCCTGCCAACCTGATGGGCCCGCTCAACAGCCCCGAGGCCGTCAGCGACTTTCTCGCCGCGATAGAAAAGGCCAAGGCCTCGGGTGGCAAGGTCGAAACCGGCGGCACGCGCATGGATCGCCCGGGCAACTTCGTGCTCCCGGCCATCGTCACCGGCCTGAAGAACTCCGACGAGATCGTCCAGCACGAGACCTTCGCGCCGATCCTCTACGTGATGAAGTTCAAGACCCTGGACGAGGCCATCGAGATGCAGAACGGCGTGCCGCAGGGCCTGTCGTCCTCGATCTTCACCCAGAACCTCAAGGCGGCGGAGCGTTTCCTCTCGGCCGCTGGCAGCGACTGCGGCATCGCCAACGTCAACATCGGCACCTCGGGTGCGGAAATCGGCGGCGCCTTCGGCGGCGAGAAGGACACCGGCGGCGGGCGCGAATCGGGTTCGGACGCGTGGAAGGTCTACATGCGCCGCCAGACCAATACCATCAACTATTCCGATTCGCTGCCGCTGGCCCAGGGCATCAAGTTCGATCTGTGATCCTGTCGGGGCGCGACCACCGCGCCCCGTCATCCCTTGCCTTCGGAGAGCCGCAATGAATGTTCCTTCCCGCTCGACCAGCACGCTGGCGGTAGTGAGCCTGATCTGCGGCGTCCTGTCCTGGCTGGCGATTCCGCTGTTGGGCGCGATCGTGGCCATCATCACCGGGCACATGGCGCGCGGCGAGATCGGCCGCAGCCAGGGGGCGCTGGATGGAGACGGATTTGCCATCGCGGGACTGATCCTGGGCTATTTGCAGCTGGCGCTGGCGCTGGTGGGAATCCTGCTGCTGTTCCTGTTCTTCGGCGGACTGGCGTTTCTGGGGGTCTTGGCGCAATGAGCGCGTGGCGGTGGCGGACCTGCGGTCCGTTCGGCTAACGTTCCGGAGTGATCCGTGATTCGGGTCACATTTTCTCTCCCCATGACGTGAGGCCCATGTACTCGCTGCTGCGCCCCTTTCTGTTCGCCTGCGATCCCGAAAAAACCCACGAGCGCACGCTGGCCTGGGCCGATGCGGCGCATCGTCTCGGCCTGATCCGGTTGGCTACCCACCGCCCCAGGCCGCTGCCCACCAAGGCCTTCGGGCTGACTTTCGAGAACCCCGTCGGTCTGGCCGCCGGCATGGACAAGAACGGCGCGCACATCGACGCGCTGGCGCAGCTCGGGTTCGGCTTCATCGAGGTGGGCACGGTCACACCGCGTCCGCAGGCGGGAAATCCGCAGCCGCGGCTTTTCCGCATCCCGCAGAAGCAGGCCATCATCAACCGCATGGGGTTCAACAACGATGGCGTGGGCGCCCTGGTCGGCAACCTCGAGCGCACCCGCTGGAAGGGCGTGATCGGCGTCAACATCGGCAAGAACAAGGACACGCCCAACGACAGCGCGCTGCGCGACTACCTGTACTGTCTGGAGCGGGTGTGGAGCGGAGCGGGCTATATCGTCATCAACATTTCCTCGCCCAACACCGCCGGCCTGCGCGAATTGCAGCACGGCGATCCGCTGCGCGCGTTGCTGGCCGGCCTGCGCGAGGAACAGGAGCGCCTGTCGGCGCTGCGACGGGTGCGCCGACCGATGCTGGTCAAGATCGCTCCGGATCTGGATGAACGGTCGATCGATGCGGTGGCCGAAGCACTCGGCGCGGCAGGCGTGGACGGCGTGGTCGCCACCAACACCACGCTGGAACGCGCGGAAGTGGCCGGCCTGCCGCACGCCGAGGAAGCCGGAGGACTGTCCGGTGCGCCGCTCTACGGACGGGCCACCGAGGCTCTGCGCCGGCTGCGCGCGCATCTGGATCCGAAGATTCCGATCATCGGTGTCGGCGGTATCCTCAGCGGGGCCGATGCGGTGGGCAAGCTCTCCGCCGGGGCGCATCTGGTGCAGTGCTACAGCGGCCTGATCTATCGCGGTCCGGGGCTGGTGGGCGAGTGCGTGGAGGCGATCCGGCGGCGGCGTGAGCAGGGCGTGCGGCGCGGATGACGCAGGCCTACCACCTGGCCGAGCGGGTTTCGCTGGCGGGCCGCAACGGGTTCCGCACGGCCGCGCGGGCCGAACTGTTCGTGGACGTGCGCCGCGCCGAGGCGCTGCCCGAACTGCTCGCCATGCCCTATTTCAGGAGCGCGCCCCTGCTGGTGCTGGGCGAGGGCAGCAATACCCTGATCGTGGGCGATGTGCCCGGTGCGGTGGTGACGATCGGCGTGATGGAGCGGCGCGTGCTGGCTTCGGACGAACGCGGTGTGCTGCTGCGCGCGGGCGCCGGCGAGCGCTGGGACGACGTGGTGGCCTGGAGCCTCGCGCTGGGCTGTGCGGGGCTGGAGAACCTGGTGCTGATTCCGGGCCTGGCGGGCGCCGCACCGATCCAGAACATCGGCGCCTACGGCACCGAAGTGGGGGAATTCATCGAAACCGTCGAAGCCTGGGACCGCCAGCGCGGTGCGCTGGTGCGGCTGGGGCGCTCCGAATGCGCCTTCGGCTACCGCGACAGCGTGTTCAAGCGCGACCCGGCGCGATGGCTGGTCACGGCGATCGAGCTGCGCCTGTCGCGCCACCACCCCGCGCGCATCGGCTATCCCGGGCTTCAGGAAGAGCTGGCGGCGCTGGGAGCCGGGGATGCACCGCGGCCGTCGCAGATCGCCGAGGCGGTATCGCGCCTGCGCACCCGCAAACTGCCGAATCCGGCGCTTTTGCCCAACGTGGGAAGCTTCTTCCGCAACCCGGTCGTGCCGCAGGAACACGCTCGCCAGCTGCAGGAGGATGAATCCGGGATGCCGGCATGGGCGACCGGTGACGAGCCGTTCCGCAAGCTCTCGGCCGCCTGGCTGATCGAGCGCGCCGGCTGGAAGGGGTTTAGGGAGGGCGATGCCGGCGTTTCGGCGCAGCACGCCCTGGTTCTGGTCAACCACGGCCAGGCCAGCGGGGCGCAGATGTTCGAGCTGGCGCGCCGCATCGCCGATTCGGTGCACGCGCGCTTTGGCGTGTGGCTGGAGCCGGAAGCGCGCATCGTGGGAGCGCGCTGGGAAAACCGCGCGAATGCGGTGGGCGACCTGCCGGCATGAGCGCGTCTTGACCGATCCTGCGCCCGTGAACGCTCCGGCTTCCGCGCCTTCCAGCCACGAGCTGCGCCGGGCCATCGTCATGATGCTCGCAAGCACGCTGTTCTTCGGCTCGATGGCGGTGGTGATCCGCCTGGCTTCGGCCGAACTGCATCCCTTCGAGATCGCCTTCTTCCGCAACCTCTTCGGTTTCGTGTTCGCGCTGCCGCTGCTGTTCCGGCACGGCCCGGGGCTGCTGCGCACCAGCCACCTGTCGCTGTATTTCGTGCGCTGCCTGATCGGCATCGCGTCCATGCTGTGCGGCTTCTGGGCGATCGTGCACCTGCCGCTGGCCGAGGCGATCTCGATTTCCTATTCGACCCCGCTGTTCGTCACCATCGGGGCCGCGCTGGTGCTGGGCGAGGTGGTCCGAATCCGGCGCTGGAGCGCGGTGGTGATCGGTTTCCTCGGGGTGCTCCTGATCGTGCGGCCGGGCGCGGCGGGCTTCAGCGTGCACACGCTGGCGGCGCTCGCCGCCGCCGTGCTCTGCGGCTGCGTGGCGATCAGCATCAAGTTTCTGTCGCGTACCGAGAAGCCCGACGCCATCGTGCTCTACACCACGCTGCTGTGGGTGCCGATGTCGCTGGCCCCCGCGCTGTACGTGTGGACCTGGCCGCACGGGATCACCTGGCTTTGGATCGTGCTGGCGGGCCTGTTCGGAACCGCGGGACACATGTTCTGGACCCGCGCGCTCAAGCTGGGCGATGCCTCGATGCTCACTCCGATCAGCTTCGTGCAGGTGCTGATCGTGGGGGTCTACGGCTGGCTGCTGTTCGACGAGACGGTGGATGGCTGGACCGTGGCCGGCGCCAGCGTCATCCTCGTGGCCAACTCCTACATCGCCTATCGCGAAACGCGCCTCGCGCGCCAGACCGTGACCGATCCCCAGATCGGCTCGCAAAGCCGCCTGTCGGGTTGACGCGCGCGCGCGCCCGTCGCATCGTTGACCCGTTGCGGGGCATGGTGCCCCGACCGCGGGCATCCATGGCTTCCTCCGATTTCGATACCACCCAGCGCACCATCCTGTCGCCAGGCCCGATCCGGCCCGAGGAACAGAGCGCCTGCCTGGTCGTGATCCACGGCGCCGGCCTCGGCCAGCGGGTGGACATCGGCGAGTCCATCACGCGCATCGGTCGCGACCACGCCTGCGAGATGCTCATCGCCCACCCGTCGGTGTCGCGCCGCCACTGCGAGATCTGGCGCGACGGAGACCGCTATCGCGTGCGCGACCTGGGTTCCACCAACACCACGCGCCTCAACGATCGCGTGGTCGAGGTCGCGGATCTTGCGGATGGCGATCATCTGACCATCGGCGAGAGCATCGTCAAGTTCATCAGCGGCGCGAGCGTGGAGGCGGGCTATCACGAGGAGGTCCATCAGCAGGCCACCCACGATGCGCTCACCGGCTACTACAACCGTCGCCAGTTCCTCGAGATCGTCGAGCGCGAGCTGGTGCGCGCAGGCCGCGCGAACGGGGCGCTGGCATTCGCGATCCTTGATATCGACCTGTTCAAGCGCATCAACGACACCTGCGGACACCTGACCGGTGATTCGGTGCTGCGTCAGGTCACGTCGATCATCCGGCGCGGCATGCGCGCCGAAGACGTGGCCGGGCGCATCGGCGGCGAGGAGTTCGGCCTGCTGATGCCGGGGCTTGATCCGGCATCGGCGCACGCGCACGCGCAGTTCCTGCGCAGCAGCGTGGAGCAGGCGACCTACACCATCGTCGGACTCCCCGGGCCGGTCACCATCAGCATCGGCCTGGCTTCCTTCGGCTCCGCGTACCCGGATCGTGCCGCGCTCATGCGCGCGGCCGACCTTGCGCTCTATGAAGCCAAGCAGGGCGGGCGCAATCGGGTGGTGGTGGCGGGCTGAGGGTCTTTCGTCGCGCAGCGCGCGTCCGAAAACGCGCAGGGCCGCACGCGAACGGGCGGCCCTGCGGAGGAGATCGGCGACCGATCAGTCGTCGCGGTTCTCGCGCAGCACCGCGCCGCTGAACTGGTCCACGCGCAGTTCGACGCGCTCGCCGCGAGAGTTCACCGCATCGGCTTCCCAGTAGCCGTCGTTGTCGTAATCCAGATCGTGGATGCGGGTGTAGCCGGCCTGCACCAGTGCGGCGTGGATCTGGTCGGCGGTCAGGGGCGTCCCGCCCTGGTCATCGGGGGCGTTGAGGATTTCTCCGCTGACCGGATGCACGACCAGATCCATCTCGCGGCCGTAGCGATCGATGGCTTCCACCTCCCAGAATCCATCGTCGAACTCGATGTCGGTGATGCGCTCGTAGCCGGCCGCGAGCACGCGATCGCGCACTTCCTGGGCGCTGATGGCGCCGTTGCCGCGCGCGTCGAAGGCATCTACCCTGCCGCTGACCGGATCGACGATCGCGCTGATGCGCAGGCCTTCGGCCGTGGTGGTTTCCGCAACCCAGTGGCCGTGGCGGTACTCCAGTTCGTACGGCGCGTGGTAGCCGGCAGCGGTGATGCGAGCCAGGGCCGCACCGGCGTCTTCGACCGGGGCGGTGTTGGCGGACAGCGGCAGGGCCAGGGCGAGGCAGGCGAGCAGGTGGGTGGGCTTGAACATGGTGGAACTCCTGATGGGGGAATGGCGTCGTGGGTCGACGGGGGGCAGTTTGTCGGCGTGTGCCTAAACGAGGATTGATGGCTTCGTTAACGGATGATTTAACGCCCGCCCTCCAGCATCGCAGCCCATGAAATACCGCCTTGTTCCCTTGCTGCTCCTGCTCGCGTTCGGCCCTGCGCTGGCGGGCGAACAGACCCAGGTGCGACGCGCCGTGGCCGAAGGACGGCTGCGCCCGCTCACCGACATCCTCGCCGAAGTCCAGGCGCGCCATCCCGGCCGGGTCGTGGACGTGGAACTGGAGCGCATGCGCGATGGCGGGTACGTCTACGAGGTGGAGATTCTCACGCCGGACCGGCAGAAGGTGGAAATCAGGGTGGATGGCGCCAGCGGTCGCATCCTTTCGCCCGGCCATGCATCGGCACGGCCGCAGCTTCCCTTGCCCGAACTGCTTCGCACGGCGCAGCTGCACTACTCCGGACGGGTGGTGGATGTGGAGCTGGATCAGGCTCGCTATCGGATCGAACTGCTGCAGGCCGGCGGCCGCCGCATCAATGTGCTGGTGGATCCGGTGACGGGCGAAATGCAGGAAGAGGGCGATCGCGCGATCGAGTTGGCCGAGGTGCAACCCATGGCCGACGTGATCGAAGCGGTGCTGCGGGACTACCCGGGCATCCTGGTGGACGGCGAGCTGGAGCGCACCGACGACGGGCGCTACCGCTACGAGCTGGAAATCTCCGATGCCAACGGGCGCGAGCGCAGCCTGCTCGTGGACGCGGTCAGCGGCGAGGTGCTTCGCGAGGAGGCGGACTGATGCGCGTCCTCATCGTGGAAGACGACATCGCGCTGGCCGAACGCATCGCCGAGAGCCTGATCCAGGGGGGCCTTCTTCCGGAGCTGTGTCATGACGGCCGCGAGGCCGGTTTCCTCGGTGCCACCGAACGCTACGCGGCAGCAGTGGTCGATCTGGGGCTGCCGGGCATGGACGGGGTATCGCTGATCCGGCACTGGCGCGAGCAGGGCGGTGATTTCCCGGTGCTGATCCTCACCGCGCGTTCGCGCTGGAGCGACAAGCTGGCGGGCTTTGGCGCCGGCGCCGACGACTATCTCACCAAGCCCTTCCAGCTCGAAGAAGTCGCGCTGCGGCTGCACGCGCTGCTGCGCCGGTCCGGTGGCCACGCGGTGCCGATGCTGGAAGTCGGGCCGCTGCGC
This sequence comes from Pseudomonadota bacterium, assembly GCA_963205495.1. Lineage (GTDB taxonomy): Bacteria > Pseudomonadota > Gammaproteobacteria > Xanthomonadales > Xanthomonadaceae > Denitratimonas. The sequence continues at coordinate 14,497 of CAUJIN010000018.1, read as the reverse complement.
TACGACACCATGACTTCGCGCTTCAGCCTGGACGACCTGCCGCTGCACCTCACCGCGCAGGAGCAGCGCATCCTGGCCTTCCTGATGCACCGCGCCGGGCAGGTGGTCAGCCGCAGCGACATCGCCGAACAGGTGTACCAGCGCGACCTGGAGCCCGATTCCAACACCGTCGACGTGCTGATCGGCCGCATCCGCCGCAAGCTCGGCAACCATCGCCTGATCCACACCGAGCGCGGCCTGGGCTTCCGCCTGGCCAAGCCGGTGGACTGAAGCATGCGTCTGGGTCTGGCGGGCCGTCTGATCCTCTCCGGCACGTTTGCCGCGACGGTGCTGGTGCTGGCGAGCGGCTGGGTGCTGCATGCCGCCCTGCACGAGGCCATGCGCAGCGGTTTCGAGCAACGCCTGAGCGAGCGGGCCGAACTGCTCGCCGCGCGCTTCGAGCGCCGCCCCGATGCCGGGCCGCAGGAAGCGCCGGTGTACCGCGAACCGCGTATCGGCGATGACTTCGGGCGAATCTTTTCCGGCTGGTATTGGCGCCTGAGCGGTGCGGCCAAGGTGGAGAATTCGCGCTCGCTCTGGGACGCCGAACTGTCCGAGGTAAGGGATCTGGGCGCAGGTCGGCTCGATGCCATCGGCCCCCAGCAGGAATCGCTGTTCGGAGTGTCACGGCGGCTGGACCCGCAGGGGCAGGGCGACTTGCGGCTGGAGGTGTTCGGTCCGGCCGAGCCGGTGCTCGTGGAGCTGCGCAGCTTCGACCGCCTCCTGATGGCCATGTTCGCCGGTCTGCTGCTGGCGCTGGTCGCGGTGTCGCTGCTGCAGGCGCGCTTCGGCCTGACACCGCTGGCGCGGCTGCGCGCCGGACTGGCGCAGGTGGATGAGGGCGCACGCGAGCGCCTGGGCAGCGAATACGGCCCGGACCTGGACCCGCTGGCCGGCGAACTGGACGGGCTGCTGGAGCGCAACGCCCGCATCGTCGCGCGCGCGCGCGGCCATGCCGCCGATCTTGCCCATGCGCTCAAGAAACCTCTGGCACTGATGCAGGGCGAGGCCGATGCCGCCGAGCGCGTGCCCGCGGAACTCGTGCGCGGCCAGGTCCGGAGCATGGTGCAACTGATCGAGCGCCACCTCGCGCGCGCCGGAAGCGGCGCAGGGGAACGGCGTCGCGTCGAACTGCGGCCGCGCGTGGCGGCGCTCGCCGCGCTGCTGCGCCAACTGCACGCGGCGCGCGGGCTGGACTGGCGGGTGGAAGTGCCCGAGTCGCTGTACTGGCGCGGTGAACCCACCGATCTGGAAGAAATGCTCGGCAACCTCATGGACAACGCCGGCAAATGGGCCCGGACGCAGGTGTGCGTCGGCGCGTTGGCGCAGGACGGCGTGCTGACGATCCGCATCGACGACGACGGTCCGGGCCTTGGCGAGGCGCAGCTGGCGCAGGCGGCCCAGCGCGGTCGGCGTTTCGATGAGCAGGTGGAAGGCTCGGGGCTGGGACTTGCGATTTCCGCCGATATCGCCGCGACCTACGGCGGCGCTCTTGCGCTGTCGCGTGCGCCGCTGGGCGGGCTGCGTGCCGAGCTGCGGCTGCCGTCCTGAGAAGGCGCGAGTTCCGCGGCTGCGGCGGCTGCCCTGCGCCTGCCTCTTTCCGGAGAAGAGTTGGCCGGGAAAAATTGCGCATGTTCCGCGGTTTACTTATAATGACCGGCTCCCTGTGTCTCGCGACAACGGGAGAACCTTGCCTCACCGCCTCCGCGCGGGAGGCTGTTCGCCGGAAAGACCCGGCGTCATCCACAAGGAACCACCATGCGTCATTATGAAATCGTGTTCCTGGTCCACCCGGACCAGAGCGAGCAGGTGCCTGCCATGATCGAGCGCTACAAGGCGCTGATCGAGGGCGACAGCGGCAAGATCCACCGTCTGGAAGACTGGGGTCGCCGCCAGCTGGCCTATCCGATCGAGAACCTGGTCAAGGCCCACTACGTCCTGTTCAACATCGAGTGCAGCGAGCCGGTGCTCGAGGAACTGGTGTCCGGCTTCCGCTTCAACGATGCGGTGCTGCGTCATCTGGTCATCGGCCGCGAAGGCCCGGAGACCGAGGCCTCGTTCATCCTGAAGACCAAGGACGAAAAGCCCGAGCGTCGCCGTCGCGACGATGATTCCGAAAACGGCGGTGCGTCGGAAGCTTCCGACAGCTCCAATGCGGTCGACAGCCGCGACTCTGCCGCCTGATCGCTTCCAGGGAACCTACCGACATGTCCAAGTTCTTCCGCCGCCGCAAGTTCTGCAAGTTCACCGCCGAAGGCGTGACCGAGATCGACTACAAGGATCTCAACACCTTGCGCCAGTACGTCACCGAGAACGGCAAGATCGTGCCCAGCCGCATCACCGGCACCAAGGCCAAGTACCAGCGCCAGCTCGCCACCGCGATCAAGCGCGCGCGCTTCCTGGCCCTGATGCCCTATACCGACAACCACAACGCCTGACGGCGCGCCAGCCCGCGTGCGAACTCTCCGTCGCCTTCGCTCGGTGACGGGTGATTCGCTGCGCGGGCCGGCTTTCCTTCCTTTCGGACAGCACCCGTTGCAGGCTCGCCTGCTAACGAAAATGGAGCAATACCATGGAACTCATCCTCCTTCAGAAAGTCACCAATCTCGGTGGTCTGGGTGACAAGGTCACCGTCAAGCGCGGTTATGGCCGCAACTATCTGGTTCCGCAGGGCAAGGCGGTGCCGGCCACGCCGGCCAACATCGCCGCGTTCGAAGCTCGCCGCGCCGAGTACGAAGCCAAGGCCGCCGCGCTGCTGGGCGACGCCGATGCTCGCCGCGCGCGTTTTGCCGACGCCAGCGTGACCCTGCACGCCAATGCTTCGACCGAAGGCAAGCTGTACGGCTCGGTCGGCCCGCGCGACATCGCCGAGGCCTTCACCGCCGCTGGCCTGCCGCTGAACAAGTCCGAAGTCATCCTGGGCGAAGGCCCGCTGCGCCGCACCGGCGAGTTCGAGGTGATGCTGCACCTGCACGCCGACGTGACGGTGCCGGTGAAGGTGGTGGTCGAGGCCGAAGCCTGATCGTTGCCGCAGCACCTGGATTCAGCTTCGACGGGCGCTTCGGCGCCCGTCGTCGTTTGCGGCCAGACCGGCCGAAGAATGCGGTTGTCCACAGGGATGTCCCCTGCGCCGGAAGGTCCGTGCCCGTATCATGGGCGACCGCCAAACACCGCAGGAATGCCGCCTGATGGCTGCCGTCGTTTCCCGTTCCGATCGAGACCCGCGCATCGAGGCGCTGCGCGTTCCGCCGCACGCGATCGAGGCGGAGCAGGCCGTGCTCGGTGGTCTGATGCTTTCCGGCGAAGCCTGGGACAAGGTCGCCGACCGCCTTTCCGAGGAGGATTTCTACCGGCGCGACCACCAGCTCATCTTCCGCGCCATCGGCCAGCTTTCCGAGCAGTCCAAGCCCTGCGATGCGGTGACGCTGGGAGAATGGTTCCAGTCGCACGGACTGGCGGAACAGGTGGGCGGCAGCGCCTACGTGATCGAGCTGGCCAGCACGGTGCCCAGCGCCGCCAACATCGTCGGCTACGCCGACATCGTGCGCGAGAAGGCCATCCTGCGCCGTCTGATCGACGTGGGCACCAACATCGTCAACGATGCCTTCCAGCCGGCCGGGCGCGACAGCCGCGAGGTGCTGGAGAAGGCCGAGCAGGAGGTGTTCCGCATCGCCGAGGAAGGCGCGCGCGGGCGCACGGGACTCAAGCCGATGCGCGGCGCGGTGCACGAAGCCTTCACGCTGCTTCAGAAGCGCTACGAGAGCAAGGGCGCGATCACCGGATTGCCGAGCGGTTTCCTGGACTTCGACGAGATGACCGCGGGCCTGCAGCCCTCCGATCTCGTCATCCTCGCGGCGCGCCCGGCGATGGGCAAGACCTCCTTTGCGCTCAACATCGCCGAATACGCCTCGCTCAAGACCAGCAAGGCGGCGGCGGTGTTCTCGATGGAAATGTCCGCCAGCCAGCTCGCCTTCCGCCTGATTTCCTCGCTCGGCCGCGTGGACCAGCAGCACCTCAAGACCGGCCAGCTCGAGGATGAGGACTGGAGCCGGGTGACGAGCGCCATCACCATGCTGGCCGATTCGAAGATCTACATCGACGACACCCCGGCGCTGTCGCCCGTCGAGCTACGCTCGCGCGCCCGGCGCATGGCGCGCGAGCACGAGCTGGGCCTGATCGTCATCGATTACCTGCAGCTCATGCAGGTACCCGGGAACAAGGAAAACCGGGCCACGGAAATCTCGGAAATCTCGCGTTCGCTCAAGGCGCTGGCCAAGGAACTCAATGTTCCGGTGATCGCCCTGTCCCAGCTCAACCGTTCGCTGGAAAGCCGCACCGACAAGCGCCCGGTCATGGCCGACCTGCGCGAATCGGGCGCCATCGAGCAGGACGCCGACATGATCGTCTTCATCTACCGCGACGAGTACTACAACAAGGAAAACTCGCCCGACAAGGGCCTGGCCGAAATCATCATCGGCAAGCACCGCAACGGCCCCACGGGCATGGTGAAACTGCTGTTCAACGGCCGCTTCACGCGCTTTGACAACTACACCGCCGAGCCGTACTCGGGAGCCTTCGAATGAGCCGCCAGGTGCGGGCGCAGGTCGATACCGGCGCCATGCGCGCGAATCTGTCGCTGCTGCAGCAGCGCGCGCCGCGCAGCCGCATGCTGGCGGTGCTCAAGTCCGACGCCTACGGGCACGGAGCCGTTGCCGCCGCGCGCGCGCTCGAACCGCACGCCGAAGGCTTCGGCGTCGCGGCGCAGGGCGAGGCGGAAATCCTGCGCGAGGCCGGCGTCCGTCTTCCCATCGTGCTGTTCGGCGGCTTCGATGCGCCCGAGGACATCGAGCGGCTGCGCCAGCTCGACATCCGTCCGGCCATCCACCATCCGTCCCAGATCGACATGCTTCAGGCGCGCGGCGCGGCCGAGCCGCTGCGCGTCTGGTTCAAGATCGACAGCGGCATGAACCGCCTGGGCTTTCCTCCGGAAGAAGTGCACGAGGCGCTGGCCCGCCTGCGCGCCATCCCGGGCGTTGCGCCCGACATCGTGCTGATGACGCATTTCGCCGCCTCCGACGAACCCGGCAGCCCGAGCGTGGCGCGCCAGCTCGCGGTGTTCCGTGAAGCCAGCGCCGGGCTCGGGCTGGAAACCTCGCTGGCCAATTCCACCGCCGTGCTCGACCATCCGGACACCCACGGCGACTGGATCCGCCCGGGTGGCGCGCTCTACGGACTTACCACCAAACCAGACCGCTGCGCCGCCGACGACGGCCTGAAACCCGCGATGCGCCTGTCCACGCGCCTGGTGGCGGTGCGCGAGAAACCTGCGGGCGCGGCCATCGGCTACGGCGGCAGCTTCGTTTGTCCGCAGCCCATGCGCATGGGCGTGATCACCGCGGGCTACGGCGACGGCTATCCGCGCCACGCACCTTCCGGTACGCCGGTACTCGTCAACGGCGTGCGCTGCCGCACCATCGGGCGCGTTTCGATGGACCTCATCACGATCGATCTGGGCAACGCGCCCGAGGCCCGCGTCGGTGATGAAGTGGTGCTCTGGGGCGAGGGGCTTGCGATCGAGGAAGTGGCCGCGAGCGCCGGCACGATCAGCTACGAGCTGAGCTGCGTGCTGACGCGCCGGGTGCGGTTCGAATACACCTGAGCGCCATCGCGCGCTCCGCGCGCAGCGCGTGGGGCATGACTGGCGTCCGGCGCAACCCCTTCAGCGATACACCAGCACCGGGATCTTCGAGTGCGTCAGCACTTTCTGGGTCTCGCTGCCCAGGAGCAGGGCGGCGACGCCGCGGCGACCGTGCGAGGCCATGAAGATGAGATCGCAGCCGTGCTCGCCGGCGGCGTCGATGATGCCCTGCCAGATCGAGTCGGCCATGCCGCTGAAGGCTTCGCAGGGTACGCCGGCCGCGGTTGCGCGCGCGGCCACGGCCTGCGCATGGGCGGCGGCCTCCTTCATGGCCTGCTCGACGTAAAGCGTCTGGTCCACGTAGACCTGCTCGGCGAAGGGCAGGCTGTAGACCTCGGCGCTGCTCCAGGCCAGCAGCCGCGCGCCCAGCGATCGGGCCAGGGCGATGGCGGCGTCTGCGGCGCGTGTCGACAGCTCCGAGCCGTCGGTGGGAACGAGGATGCGCTGGTACATCGGTGGATCTCCTTGCGGGAATCCCGGACATTGTGGCACCGGCGCCGGATCGGCGGGCGAACGCCCCGGGACTTTGGCCATATGCGATCCCGGCGCGAATGCCGTAACGTGACCGGCCCGCTCTTCCGGAGTCTCCCATGCCTCGCCAGTCGATCCTCTGCCTTGCGCTCTGCGCCACCTTTCTCGTGTCGCCGGCCATCGCCGCCGAGAAGAACGCTTCGTCGCCCGCCGCCTGGGACGTTTCGACGCCGCACGGCAAGACCCGCAAGGCCAGCTTCCGCACGGACGAGGGCACCTGGATGGATCTGGACGTGAGTCCGGACGGGCGCCGGATCGCCTTCTCCCTGCTTGGCGACCTCTATCTGCTGCCGGTCGAGGGCGGCGAAGCCAGGCGCGTCACTTCCGGGCCGGCCTGGGAAGTGCAGCCGCGCTTTTCGCCCGACGGCAAGGAACTGGCCTTCACTTCCGATCGCGGCGGCGGCAACAACCTCTGGCGCATCGGCGTGGATGGCAAGAACCCGGTGCAGGTGACGAAGGAACGCTTTCGCCTGCTCAACAATCCGGCCTGGACGCCGGACGGGCAGTACCTGATCGGCCGCAAGCATTTCACCGGGCAGCGATCGCTGGGCGCGGGCGAGCTGTGGATGTATCACGTTGGCGGCGGCGACGGCCTGCAGCTCACCAAACAGAAGAACGACCAGCAAGACCTGGGCGAACCTGCGGTTTCGCCGGACGGGCGCTACGTGTATTTCTCCGAGGACGTATCTCCGGGTCCGTACTTCGAATACAACAAGAACCCGCACGGCACGATCTACGCGATCCAGCGGCTCGATCGCCAGACGGGCCAGATCGACACCCTGGTCGATACCTCGGGCGGCGCGGTTCGGCCGCAGCCCTCGCCTGACGGGAAATCCCTGGCGTTCGTGAAGCGGGTGCGCGAAAAGACCGTGCTGCACCTGCTGGATCTGACCTCGGGCGACGTCACGCCGCTGTGGGACGGCCTTTCGCACGACCAGCAGGAAGGCTGGGCGATCTTCGGCCCCTATGCCAACTACGGCTGGCTGCCGGATTCCTCTGCGCTGGTGGTCTGGGCGCAGGGCAAACTGTGGCGCGTGGATGCGCAAAGCGGCGCGCCGACGCAGATCCCGTTCAGCGCCCAGGTCGAACAGACCCTGGCCGAGCCGCTGCGCATCGAGCAGACCCTGGATGCGGGATCCTTCACCGCGAAGATGATCCGCGACGTGGCGACCTCGCCCGACGGCAAGACCGTGGTGTTCCACGCGCTCGGGCATCTCTACACCCGCGTCCTGCCGAATGGCGCGCCGCAGCGTCTTACCGCCAATCAGGGCGTATACGAATACCAGCCCGGCTTCAGTCCGGACGGGCGCAAGCTGCTCTACACCGTCTGGAGCGACGCCGATTTGGTGACGATCCGCGAACGTGATCTGGCCAGTGGCAGCGAGCGCGCCATCACCACCAAGCCGGGCTTCTACTACGGACCGAAGTATTCCCCGGATGGCCAGCGCATCGTCTTCAGCCGCAGCTCCGGCAGCGGCATGACCGGCGCCCTGTGGTCGGACGAGCGCGGAATCTATGTGGTGTCGACACGGGGCGGAACGCCGCGCCGCATCGCGCGCTCCGGCTCCAGCCCGCAGTTCTCGGCGGACGGCGCGCGGGTGTTTTATTTCAGCGGCGGCGGCTTGTCCAAGAAGCTGATGAGCGTGGGCCTCGATGGCGAGGAGCCGCGCGAGGTGTTCGACCTCAAGTATCCGAATCTGGTTTCGATCAGCCCGGACGGCAAGTGGGTCGCCTTCACCGAGCTGTTCAACGCCTATGTCGCGCCGCTGCCCCAGACCGGCGGCTCCATCGCCCTCAGTCGCGACAGCAAGGCGATTCCGGTGACGCAGGTGAGCCGCGACGCCGGCTCCTACCTGCACTGGGCTGCCGACTCGAAGTCGCTGCACTGGGTGGTGGGCGACGAATACTTCAGCCGCGACCTGAAGGATCTCTTCGCTTTCCTGCCCGGTGCGCCGAAGGAACTGCCCAGGCCCGAATCCGCCAAGGGCGTGAAGCTGGGCCTCACCGCGCAGGTGGATGTGCCGCGCGAGGTGGTCGCCTTTACCAATGCCCGCATCATCACCATGCGCGACGCGGAGAGGATGCAGGAAGTCATCGAGAGCGGCACCGTGCTGGTGGAGGGCGACACCATTCGCGCGGTCGGCGCGAACGTGGCCATTCCGGCCGGCGCGCGGGTGATCGATGCCAGCGGCAAGACCATCGTGCCAGGCTACGCCGACGTGCACGCCCACGTTTCCCACTTCGGCGGCGGAGTGATCCCGCAGGAGAACTGGGCCTACTACGCCAACCTCGCCTTCGGCATCACCACCACGCACGATCCTTCCGCCACCACCGAATACGTATTCTCCCAGGCCGAACTGGTCAAGGCGGGTGCGATGGTCGGTCCACGCATCTTTTCGACCGGCACGATCCTCTACGGTGCCGACGGCGACTTCAAGGCGACGGTCGATTCGATCGACGACGCGCGCTCGCACCTGCGCCGCATGAAGGCGCAGGGCGCGTTCAGCGTGAAAAGCTACAACCAGCCGCGTCGCGAACAGCACCAGCAGATCAACCAGGCTGCGCGCGAGCTGGGCATGATGGTGGTGGAAGAGGGCGGCTCCACCCTCAACCACAACCTGCCGATGATCCTAGACGGCGTGACCTCGATCGAGCACAACCTGCCGGTCGCGCCGCTCTACCGCGACGTGGTCGAGCTGTGGAAGCACACCGACGTGCGCAACACGCCCACCCTGGTGGTGACCTTCGGCGGGCTGTCCGGCGAATACTGGTGGTACGCACGCGACAACGTCTGGGAAGACGGCAAGCTGGCGCGCTTTTTCCCGCGCGAAACGCTCGATGCGCGCAGCATCCGGCGCGAGATCGGGCCGGACTGGGATTACTACCACATCGAGGTGGCCAAGGCCGCCAAGTCGCTGCGAGATGCCGGCGTGAAGATCCAGGTGGGCGGCCACGGCCAGCTCCAGGGCCAGTCGGTGCACTGGGAAATCTGGAGCCTGACCCAGGGCGGCTTCTCGAACTGGGAGGCGCTGCGGGCCGCCACCATCGACGGCGTGGATCTGATCGGCCTGGGCAAGCAGCTCGGCTCGCTGGAGCCGGGCAAGAAGGCGGACCTCGTGGTGCTCGACAGCAACCCGCTGGAGAACATCCGCGCCACCGCTGATACGCGCTTCGTGATGGTCAACGGACGGCTGTTCGACGTGGACGCCGGCATGGCGGAAGTAGGCAATCGCGAAGCCAAGGCGCCGACCTTCTACTGGCAGCGCCACCGCGACGGGCGCAGCTTCGGAGCGGAATACGGCCCGACCGTGCCCTGCCACTGCCCGAAGTCGGGAGCGGGGCACGCGCATTGATTGACGCCTGAACGACACCGGGCCGCGTGACGCGGCCCGGTTGGATGCAAATCAGCGGCGGTTCGACCGGCGCCGCGCTACTTCTTGCGGAACGGCGGCCTGGTGCCGCCCTTGCCGGGGCCGTCGAAGCGGCCGGGCGGGCGCGGTCGGTCGGTGCGATCAGCGCTCGGTGCGTATCCCGTCGTGCGGCGGGTCGGGCGGTCGTCGCCCGTTGATTCGCCGTGCGGGCCGCGCGAGGCGGGGCGGGCGCGTGCGGGCGGGGCGTCGCGATCGCGCGCTGGCGCGCGGCTGCGCGGGCGCTCGGAAAACCCTTCGCTGAATCGCCCGCCGCCGCGCTGGATGCGCGGCGCCGGCGGCAGTTCGCCCTCGTGGCGCTGGATGCGCAGGCGCTGTCCGGCGACCCAAACGCCCTGCAGGTGGGCGAGGGTTTCGGGCGGCATGCCGGGCGGCAGGTCGACATAGCTGTGGTCGTCGCGGATGTCGATGCGTCCGATGTAGCGTGATTCCAGCCCGGCCTCGTTGGCGATGGCGCCGACGATGTTGCCCGGCTTGACGTGGTGCACGTGGCCCACCGCGATGCGGTAGGTTTCGAAGTCGGCTTCGTGCCGCACGCGCGGGGGCTGCGGCAGCACGGGCGCTTCCTGCTCGTGATGGTCGTGGCGCGACGCATGGCGCTCGCGCGGCGGGCGCCCGGCTTCGTGCTCCCGGTGCGGTTTGCGCTGCGCCGGATGCGAATGTTCCGGATCGGGCGGCATCAGCAGCGGAGTGTCTCCCTGCGTCAGCTTGGCCAGCGCGGCGGCCACGTCCAGCAGCGAGGCATCGTGCTCGCGCTCGTATTCGGCGATGAGGCTGCGGAACAGGTCGAGGTCCTCGCCGGCTTCCGCCAGCACGGCGTCGATGCGCTGCTTGAAGCGCGCCACACGCTGGTCGTTGACCTGGCTTGCGGTCGGAATCGGCATCGGCTCGATCGGCTGGCGGGTGGCGCGTTCGATCGCGCGCAGCATGCCGCGCTCGCGTGCGGTGACGAACAGGATCGCCTCGCCGCTGCGTCCGGCGCGGCCGGTGCGGCCGATGCGGTGCACGTAGCTTTCCACGTCGTAGGGAATGTCGTAGTTGACGACGTGGCTGATCCGGTCCACGTCCAGCCCGCGCGCGGCCACGTCGGTAGCCACGAGGATGTCGAGCTGGCCGTCCTTGAGCTTCTGCACCGCGCGCTCGCGCAGCGGCTGGGGAATGTCGCCGTTGATCGCCGCCGCCGCCAGGCCGCGCGCCTGGAGCTTGTCGGCCAGCTCCTCGGTGCCCTGCTTGGTGCGGGCGAACACGATCATGCCGTCGTACTGCTCCACCTCCAGCAGGCGGGTGATGGCATCGAGCTTCTGCATCCCGCCCACCAGCCAGTAACGCTGGCGGATGTTGGTGGCGGTGCGGGTCTTGGCTTCGATGGCCACGTCCACCGGGTCGCGCAGGTAGGTTTGCGCGATGCGGCGGATCTGCGGCGGCATGGTGGCCGAGAACAGCGCGGTCTGGCGCTCGGCGGGCGTCTTCTGGAGGATGCTTTCGACGTCGTCGATGAAGCCCATGCGCAGCATTTCGTCGGCTTCGTCGAGCACCAGCGCGCGCAGGTGCGAGAGGTCCACCGTGCCGCGCTCCAGATGGTCGATCAGGCGGCCTGGCGTGGCCACCAGAACGTGCGCGCCGCGCTTGAGCCCGTGCAACTGCGCGCCGTAGCCCTGTCCACCGTAGATCGGCAACACCTGGAAGCCCCTGAGGTGGGCGGCATAGGTCTGGAATGCCTCGGCAACCTGGATCGCCAGCTCGCGCGTGGGCGTGAGCACCAGCGCCTGAGGAAAGGGCAGGGCGGTGTCGATGCGCTGGAGAATGGGGAGCGCGAACGCCGCGGTCTTGCCGGTTCCGGTCTGGGCCTGGCCCACGACGTCGCGCCCTCCCATCAGCGGCGGGATGGTGGCTGCCTGAATGGGCGAGGGCGACTCGTAGCCGACGTCGGAGAGAGCCTGCAGCAACGGTGCAGACAGCGAGAGCGCGGCAAAGCCTGCCGCGGAGAGCGAAAGATCAGTCATGGGCTCATTATCGGTGCAGCCGGCGTCGGCTGCACGCATCCGTGTCATGGAAAAGGGCGGGCCTTGCCTCGGGCGCGCCGGAAAGTGCTGTTCTATTGCGGTCTTGCGCTATTTCTTGCGCTTGGGCCGCACGTACAGCACCAGGGAGTGGTCTTCGATCACATAGCCGTGCGCTGCGGCGATTTCGTGCTGGATGCGCTCGATTTCCGGGTTGCTGAACTCGATCACCTTGCCGGACTCCACGTCCACCATGTGGTCGTGGTGCTCGCCGCGGTCGAGCTCGAACACCGCCTGGCCGCCCTCGAAATTGTGCTTGAGCACCAGGCCCGCGGCTTCGAACTGGGTCAGCACGCGATAGACGGTGGCCAGCCCGATGTCTTCCTCGCGCTCTTTGAGCTCGCGGTAGATGTCCTCGGCCGTCATGTGGCGCGGGCTGGCGTTCGCAAGAATCTCCAGGATCAGCACGCGCGGGTGCGTCACCTTCAGTCCAACCTTGCGAAGCTCCTGCGGTTCCATGGATTGCCTCCGTCATTCGGGATTGCGGCGGCGCCTGGGGCGCTCGTCCGGGGCCAACGGCTCGCCGCGTGACCAAGTGCGGCGCGTCGTTCATGCCGCAGGGAACGGCTAGTGTATCATCGACGCGATTTTTCTCCCGTGGTCTTTCCGATGCTCAAGCTTCTTGCCGCCACCACGCTGGCCGTCGCGCTCTCCGGTTGCGGGCTGCTCTACAAAGTCGATGTCTACCAAGGCAATCTGCTCGACCCCGAGGCCGTGGCGCAGGTGAAACCAGGGCTGAGCAAGCGACAGGTGCACAGCCTCCTGGGTTCGCCTTCGGTCGAGGATCCTTTCCATCATTCGCGCTGGGACTACGTCTCCACCATCAGCCGCCGCGGTGCGCCGACCACGGTCAAGAACCTCACGCTCACCTTCGATGGCGACGTGCTGGCAAGCGTGGAAGGCGATTACCTGGAGCACGACGACCTCGCGCTCTACCGGCACATCTCCAAGTACGGCAACCTGCCCAAGGACAAGAAAAAGAACCGCTGAGCCGCTGCACGACGCAGGTATCAGCGCCTGATCCTTGCCGACTGCGCACGCTCGCGCCGGGCGTTCTTGGCATCGATGATCAGCGGGCGGTACAGCTCGATGCGGTCGCCGTCGCGCAGCGCCTGATCGGGCATGCATTGGCGCGAGTGGATGCCGACCGGCAAGGTTGCGGCCGCCGGAAAAACCGCGCGCACCGCCGGATCGGCCAGCGCTTCGGCCACCGTCGCGCCCTCGGGCAGCCGCAGTTCTGCGCTCCAGGTGCGCTCGGACAGGGCGGAAACCACCTCGACCCGGATCATGCCGCGCGTCGTGTCCATGGTTCTCGTTTCGTCCCGTGATGCGCGTCCATCAACATTCACCTGGTGGCCCCGCAATGGGTGACAATCGCGGCATGGAATAGGGAAGCACTGATGTCCAGCAAGAAGGCAAAGGATAGCGGAAAGGGCACCGGCACCATCGCCCAGAACAAGCGCGCCCGGCACGATTACACCCTGGAAGAACGCTTCGAGGCCGGCATTGCGCTGCAGGGCTGGGAAGTCAAGGCGCTGCGCGCCGGACGCATCTCGCTCACCGAGTCCTACGCCATCGTGCGTGCCGGTGAAATCTACCTGTTCGGTGCCCAGATCACCCCGCTCATTTCCACCTCCACCCACGTCCTTGCCGACGATCGCCGCACCCGCAAGCTGCTCCTGCACCGGCGCGAGATCGACCGGCTGGTGGGCAAGGTGGAGCGAGACGGCTACACGCTCATCCCGCTTTCGCTGTACTGGAAGACCGGCAAGGTGAAGCTGGAGCTGGCCCTGGCCAAGGGAAAACAGGCTCACGACAAACGCCAGGCCGCCAAGGACCGCGACTGGGCGCGCGACAAACAGCGCACCATGCGCCAGCACAACCGCGCCGCCTGATGAACACACGGTGCCCATTTCGCCGCCGATGCCTTGTGAAGCCAGGTGGACGCCCATAGACTGATCGGACCCCGGGGGTGTACTGGCTTCGACGGGGGTTGTGAGATTGTCTGGTGCATGCCGAGGGGGTGACTTTCCTCGTTAATCCAGTCGCAAACTTTTAGTTGCCAACGACGACAACTACGCTCTGGCCGCTTAAGGCCTAGCCCCGAACCCACTTGTGCCTGTGCTCGTGGATGTAGGGTCACTATCACAGGATCGCTTCGGATCGCCGCCTGCCGGTCCGCAGTCAAATCAAGCAGGCTGGTTCTCCGGCGCGCTTCGCACACCGTGCTGCCGGCGAACGAGACCCAACGGTGAGCTAAGCATGTAGTACCGGGCGTCAAGCGCCTTCGGACGCGGGTTCGACTCCCGCCACCTCCACCACTATTGAAGCCCCAACTGTTCTCAGTTGGGGCTTTTTCTCGTCTGTTGGCGACAGTTCCCGCGTGTTTGCGCGGGTTCATGCGGACACCTGCGGACTTCGCCGGTTGCCTGTCTGGTCCGTTCTCGGCCGCTTTTCGCTCTCTCCTGGCCATTCTTCTCCCGGGCTTCGCTCTCCGCGAATGGCCCGGAGTCCGCAAAGGCACAGTTCAGCACCCTTTCAAATCAACGGGTTACGCGCGGACGGTTCAAGCGGTTGGATCGCGGCATTGCCTACCCGGAGGGGAACTGCCGCGGCCAGGAGGCTGTCCGTTCCGACCTTACCGCCTTGGCTCGACAGCAGCGGCCCGCTGAATCTGCTCGAACAGACCCTGCGCGGCCTGCTTGGCCGCCGCATCTTGCTCGGCGCTGATAGGGGCGAGA
>CAUJIN010000017.1 GCA_963205495.1 Pseudomonadota bacterium | reverse complement strand
GGCGAGCAAGGCGATCAAGCCGGCCGAGTTTGAACGCGTGATCGTCGACAGCACGGTGCAGGAGAAGGCGATAGCCCACCCGGTGGATTCGCGCCTGCTCGAGGTGGCGCGTGCTCAGGTGTTAGCGCCGCTGTAGATCCGCGTTTATTCGCCGGTCCGGAACCGCGCCTATTCGCCGCTGTAGATCCGCTCATTTTCGCCGGCGAGGTTGCGGTTTTCAGGGCTGGGCGCGCCGCGAGTGCGCTTTCCGCGGTCGCAGCGGGCTGATGTTCGATCAGAACGGCTGGTCGGGATCGAACTCGGGCAGGTCTGTTTCGGGGTGGAGTCGTTGGCGCCAGGCTTGCTGAACGGCTGGGCCGTAGAGGGTCCAGAGGTTTTCGCGCAGGGCCTGCAGGAACTCGAACACGGCAAGAGCTTGTTCGTCGGTCCAGTGCTCGGGTAGCGCCGGGGGCGCGATTCGGCGGCGGGTCATGGGGCGTCTTCCGGGGTAGGCGTGCTGGCCACTTTTGGCGCCGCTGCGGGCTTGCGCGCTGAGGTGAGCTTGGCGCCGCGCGAGTGGGCGGCGCGTAGTCGGGCGCGTTCGGCCTGGCGTTCCTCGGCTTCCTTCTTGCGATAGGACTCGCCCTTGATGCGCACGACTTCGGCGCGGTGCATGAGGCGGTCGATCAGAGACACCACGCAGGCGGCACCGGGGAACACTTCGCTCCAGTCGGCGAACGCTCGGTTGGTCGTGATCACGGTGCTTTTTCGTTGGTATCTGCGGCTGATCAGTTCGAACAGCAGGTCGGCGTGGCGGTTGCTGTAGGACAGGTAGCCGACCTCGTCGATGATGAGCAGATCGGGCGCTGCGTAGTGGCGCAGGCGTCGGCGCAGGGCGGAGTCGCTGTCGAGCGCGGTGAGTTCGCCGAGCAGTTGGCCGGCGCTGACGAACAGCGCGGTGTGTCCGGCGAGGATGGCCTGGTAGCCGAGGTTGCAGGCGATCATGCTTTTCCCCAGGCCATTGGATCCGACCAGGACGATGTTGCTGGCGTCGCTCATGAACTGAAGCGTCATCAGTTCTTCGATGAGGGCGCGGTCGCACATGGTGGGCCAGTCCCAGCGGAAGTCGGCGAGCGGCTTGAACTGGCCGATGTGGGCGTCGCGCAGGCGCCGCTCCAGGCTGCGCTGGGCGCGCTCGGCGTCTTCCCAGGTGAGCCACTGGCTGATCAGGCGCAGCGACTCGGGCTGCGTCATCAGTTCGGACCAGTGGGCGATGAGGCCGTGCAGGCGCGACTGCTCGGCCTTCTCGCGCAGTTGTGACGGGATCGGTGTCGGGTCAGTCATGGTCGGTGTCCTTGTCGGGGGTGGCGGGTAGGTCATAGGCGGCCAGCGGATGCACCGGGACCGGGGCATCGCGGCGGGCGATGGGCTCGGACAGGTTCAGCGGCAGCGGTGGCGGCCCACCGTGGGCCTCGCGGGCGCGCTCCAGGGCGAGGCGCACGGCATTGGGATGCGGTACGTCGCGAGCGAGCGCATCGAGGAGGGCCACTTGTAGCGCCGCGGCGCCGTAGCGCGCGAGCAGCCCGGTGAGTGCGGCAGTGATCGAACCCAGGTTGTAGCCACGCTCGGCGGCGCGTTGCAGCAGTGTGGCGCTGGCGGGGGCTGCCTGCGCCAGTCGATCACAGGCGCGATGAGCGTGGGCGCGGCGCTTGTGTTCCACCAGTGTGGCCAGGTGCGCCTCGATCTCGATCTGCGCGCCGCGATCGAAGCTGCGCGGATGACTGCACAGTTCGTTCATGCCATCGAAGATGCGCACTTGCTGCTCGCTGGCGATGACGTACAAGGTGCGGCGCACCTGCGTGTGCGGCACCGAGTAGTCGTTCCAGTCGAAGCGCACATAGGGCGTCTTGCCGACCTTGACGGCAAGGCGTTCGCCGAGCGCATAGTCGTGTTCCGGCAAGCGCAGCAGGCTGGTCTGCTCGATCTCGAAGGCCTGGCGCACCGTCAATCGATCGTCCTCGGGCCATGGCCGATCGGAGGCCTGCGCGGCGCACCAGACCTGCGCCTGCGCGTTCAAGTCGGCCACGTCGACGAACGATCGCGCCGCGAAGAAGGCATCGCGGACATAGCGGATCGCGCGCTCGACACGCCCCTTCTCGTTTCCCCGGGCGACCGCGACCGGGCGTGGCTCGTAACGATGGTGGCCGGCAAAATCGAGCAGCGTCGGGTGGAAGCGGATGGCATCGCCGACGCGTTCGAGCACCGCGCTCTTCAGGTTGTCGTACAGCAGCACCCGCGCGATGCCCCCGAAGGCGGCGAAGGCCAGCGCATGGCCACGCAGGAAGCTGTCCATGCGCGCATCCAGGAAGAAGTGCAGGAAGATGCGTCGCGAATGGCTCAGCACCATCACAAAAGCCATCAACGGACGTCGCGCACGGCCGATCTGCAGATGGCCAAAGTGGCCCCAATCGACTTGCGCCTGTTCACCCGGCAAGGTGCGCAGGCGCAGGTACGCCTCAGCTGCCGGGCGCGGACGCATGCCCGCGATCAGATGGCGGAAGTGCGACGGCCCGCCGCGATAGCCGCGCGCCTGCACCATCGCCTGCAGCCGCGCAGCGGTCAGCGTCGGGTACTTCGCCAACGTCTGCAGGATGAACGGGCGGAACGGATCGATGCGGCTGGAACGCAAGGGCGCCGGGGCCGCCGGCACGCCCGCCTGCGCCAACACCCGGCGCACGGTATCGCGGTGAACCTGCAACTGGCGCGCAATGGTGCCCACGCGCCAGCGTTCGACCTCGTGCAAACGCAGGATCTGCGCACTCAACTCGCGGGAAATGGTCATCGACACCTCAGGGACTGTGGTCGCGCGGGCGCGGCGGCCAGGGCGAACCGGGGCCGTAGCGCAGAAATCGCGATCGCACCTGCGTCGACAGCGCACAGCCGCAGCGTCGACAGCGCCAAAAGGCGGCCGGAACACTCGGAGCTACCGGTTCGGCGGGGTCGGGATCGCATGGCGCCAGTGGAGCATCGGCACTCAGGCCTAAGGAACCCTGATGCGTCACGATGTCGTCGGCCGCGATCTCCAGCCGTGCCTGCTGCGCAAGCCGCTGGCGCTGTCGCCAGCGCCGCGAGCGCGCCGCATGCAGCACGCGCCCCGGTCGAGAGCGCTGATAGCGCCGACCGGCTTCGCGCTGAAACCCATGGCGTGCCATATCCGAGCAGCGACGGCCGCAGTAAATCTGGCCGCGGTCGCAGCGCCGGCACAGCAGCACCTGCGCACGACAGCGCCCGCACACAAACCAACGACCCGAGTCCACATCGACCAGCTTCTTGAGCTCCCTGAGGAAAACCCCAAGGAACCCACCCGCACGGCCCGCGCGAACTGGACGAATGCTCATCGCCAGTGCAACACTGCGCATGCATCGGGGCCGCAACGGCACGGTGTCAGGTACAGCGCGGTGATCTGCCGCCAAGCTAGAAACGCCGCGCTGTACCGCCTACCGCTCAGGGCACCGGGCTGTTCTACAACGGCCAGCGAATCTCGTCATCCGCGCTCACGCTCAGCGCGAAGAAGCGCAGCAATCCTTCCAATCAGCGACCGCGCGCCCGCACCATGGCCGGCGCATGTCCGTCGGAACAACGCTCGGTTCGAGGGCAGTTCGAGTTAGGCAGACAAGCAACCCGAATGTCACACCGCCCGCTATCAAACCGCGGCCTCACCGGCGAAAAGACGCGGGTTCTGGCCGGCGGCCACACCTCGACCTCTACGCGGCGATCTGGGACTCCGCCGAGCCAGCGACACGGGGATCTTCCAGCGGCGCTGCCGCTTCCCGGCTCTACCGCAACAACGGCGACGGCAGCTTCGTCGATGTCAGTGCCGCCGCCGGCGTGCTGCTGGGCGGCAATGTCGGCCAGTGGCAGCCGCTGATGGTCGACCTGGATCGCGATGGCTGGACCGACATCTTCGTCAGCGTCGATTTCGGGCCCAACCTGTGGTGGCGCAACCTGGGGAACGGGCAGTTCAGCAACCAGGCGGCAGCCATCGGCGTGGCCTATGCCGGCAACGATTCCGGGCAGTCGGGCGGCAACGACATGGGCGCCGCATTCGGCGATGACGACGGCGACGGCGACTTCGACCTGTACCTGACCAATATCGTGGACGGTTACTTCGCAGGCGAACGCAATGTGTTGTTCCGCAACCAGGGCGGTTCGTCCTTGCAGTTCATCGATGCGACCGCAACGGCCGGCGTCGGCGAGTCGGCCTGGGGCTGGGGCGTCACCTTCGTCGACGGCGATCTGGATGGAGATCTGGACCTGGCCGTGACCAACGGCTTCAGCCATCCCCCGTACCCCACCGACCGGTCCTGCTACTTCCGCCAGGAGACTGCCGGGCAGTATC
>CAUJIN010000016.1 GCA_963205495.1 Pseudomonadota bacterium | reverse complement strand
ACACCATCAGCTTCACGCTGACGGCGGATCCGGGCTACGAGATCGACAACGTCGGCGGCACCTGCGTCGGCACGCTCGCCAGCGGCACGTTCACCACGGCGGCGATCACGGCCGACTGCACCGTCATCGCCAACTTCAAGGTGGCACCGACCGATCCGGTGGCGAGCATCACCCCGGCCGCGCTGAGCATTTCGGCCACGTTCGGCGGTTCCAGCGCCAGCGCGCCGCTCACTGTGGCCAATACCGGCGGCGGTTCGCTGACCTATGCCGTGACCGAAAGCCTGCCGCGTTCGACGCCGGTGGCGGCTACGCCGGCCGAGCTGGCGCAGCGCGGCGCGCGCAACGGAGCGGGTTCGACCGGCGGCGTCGCGCCGCGGGCCAATCCTGCACCGCTGGCGGTCGTCGCGGACGAAGGTTATGACGACATCACCACGCTGGCCGGCGCGGGCTGGCTGATGGGCAACCACAGCCAGCCGGTCGGCAGCACGGGCTGGTTCCAGGGCAACGGCGGGGTGTTTGCGGCGTTTGACGGCGCAACGACGGCCTACATCGGCGCGAACTTCAACAACACCGCGGGGGCCGGCATCATCAGCAACTGGCTGGTCACTCCGGAAATCACCTTCAACCCGGGTTCGACGGGCAGCTTCTACACGCGAACTGTCGATGCCGCTCCCTTCGCGGACCGCCTCGAAGTGCGCCTGTGCACCAGCGGCGATTGCACCAACTTCGGCACCGGAGCTGCCGATGTCGGGAACTTCACCACGGTGCTGCTGACGATCAACCCGACCCTGCAAACCGGTGCGGACCCGACCGGCGCGAACGGCTATCCGGATGTCTGGACCCAGTTCACGCTGAGCGGCCTGCCGACCTCGGGCACGGGGCGCATCGCCTTCCGCTACTTCGTCGCCAACGGCGGCCCGTCCGGCGCCAATTCCAACTACATCGGAATTGATCGGGTGGTGATCGACAACGGCACCCCGGTTCCGACCGGCTGCACCAACCCGAGCGACATCCCCTGGCTCAGCGCCTCGCCGCTGTCGGGTGCGGTGGCAGGAGGAGCGAGCGACACGGTGACGATGACGGCGAATCCGACCGGACTGGCCGTGGGCACCCACACCGCGAACGTGTGCGTGGCCACCAACGATCCGGCGGCTGCGATGACCTCGGTTCCGGTGACCCTGACGATTGCGGCGGGGGCCACCCACACGGTGACCCCGAGCGTGACCGCGGGCCTCGGCACGATCACGCCGAATACGCCGCAGTCGGTCGCGGCCGGCACCACCACCGCGTTCACCCTTGCGCCCGCTGCGGGTTATCAAGTGGGTTCGGTCGGCGGTACCTGCGGCGGCACGCTGGTGGGCAGCGTCTACACCACCGCGCCGGTCACCGCTGACTGCACGGTCGAGGTGACCTTCACGGTGCTGCCGTTCCCGGCGCCGTACTGCAACGTCACCTTCCCGAGTGCCGTCGAACCGATCAGTCGCGTGGCGTTCACCGGCATCGACAACCCGAGCGATCCGACGGTGGGTGCCAGCCCGGCGCTGGAGGACTTCCTCTCCGTGACCGGCGGCGCGGTGTCGCTGGGTGGTCTGTACGACATCGCGGTCGAAGGAAACTCGGACGGCCCCTACACGAACAAGGTGCGCGTCTACGTCGACTGGAACCAGAACAACTCCTTCGCCGATGCGGGTGAGGTGTACAACCTGAGCGATCTGGTGAACTCCACCGGCGCCGATGGCCAGCAGGCCACCGGGGTCATCACCGTGCCCGCCACGGCGGCGCTCGGCGCGACCCGCATGCGCGTGATCAAGCGCTTCAGCACAGCGGCCGACCCCTGCAACACCACCGGGTATGGCCAGGCCGAGGACTACACGATCACGGTCGACAACAACCCGCTGCCGCTGCCTGAAGCCCAGGTGTCGCCGCTGTCCCTGAGCCTGACCGCACAGGTCGGCACCTCCGACACGGATACGCTGACGGTGAGCAACGTGGGCCCCGGCCGACTGACCTTCAACATCACCCGCGCGCTGCCGATGCAGGGCTTGCCGGATCCGATGCGCGGCGTTTCGCCGACCCGCATTACGCCCAGGTCTTTGGCCGTGCGGGCCGAGAAGCTTGCTTCGCTGCCGCCTTCGGCAAGTGATGACCTGATCGGCGCCTACGCCCGCGATGGCGGCGAGCCCGAAGTAGTCAACGCCGTTCTGGCCAACGACCCGATGTGCGAAGTCGGTACGCCGGGGCTGGTGGTGCACGACGGCAATGCCGCGCCGGACAACGGCTACGGCTGGAACGCCTCGGCAGGGACCAATGCCCGGATCGTGGACAAGTTCACTCCGGCCGCGTACCCGGCGAGCTATTCCACCGTCTGCGTGACGCTCCTGACCAACGCCGGCCTGACCTCGGCACCGGTGCAGGTGGTGGTGTATGCCGATGACGGGGCCGCCGGCGCGCCGGGCACCGAGCTGGGCCGCGTCAGCGCGACGGCCAACAACATCGGCGCCGGGCTCTTGCAGTCGTTCCAGGCGATCGACATCACCTCCATGGGGCTGAACATCGCCAGCGGCAGCGTATACATCGGTCTGGAGTGGGATGCGACCGCACTCAGCGGGCTGTTCCTCGCCTCGGATGAAACCAGCGCAGCCAATGCGGGCGGATATTTCTACGCCAGCGGTGCGTGGAACCCGATCATCGATGACAATGTGGACTACAAGTCCATGTTCATCCGCGCGATCGAGGTGACGACCGGCACGCCCGGCAGCGGCTGTGGTTCGCCGACCGCCGTGTCCTGGCTCTCGGCGGCTCCGCTCAGCGGTGTCCTCAACGGCCCGGGCAGCGTGGCGGTCACGGTGACCGCCAATGCGGCCGGCATGATGCCGGGCACCTACTCGGCCCTGGTGTGCGTCAACACCAACGACCCGGGCAGCCCGCGATTCGACATCCCGGTGACGTTCGTCGTGACCCCGCTGCCGCCGGCGATCTTCTCGGATGGCTTCGAGGGCGATGATCCGGTGGTGGATCCGAACATCGTCACCGGCACGATCAACCAGCCGGTCGTCAATAATGCGGATGGAAACACGTTCGACTTCGTCACCCTGCAATGGGGCGTCTACGACGCAGGTCGCGTGGATGACGTGAACTTGTACAACGCCGGTAGCGGGATCGTGCCGTACTGGTACGGCGACGTCGTTTCCGGAAGCGGCGGTGTGGACGATGGCACGGGGCAGTATGCGATTCTTCAATCCGGAGCGGTGATTGGACCGGCCTCGACCTTCATCCTCAGCGGGCAGCTGCCGATGAACAATTGGTTGAGCGGCGCGGACGGTTACCTCGGTGTCAAGTTCTGGAACGAGACGACATCGCAGTTCAACTATGGCTACATCCACATCACCACAAGCAGTCCCGACGGCTATCCGGCACAAGTGCTGGAATTCGGCTACAACAAGGCGGGCAACCCGATCACGATTCCCTGATCGGCTCCCGCGTCACGCAAGTCTGGAGGCCTCCCTTCGGGGAGGCCTCTTTTTTGCTTCGAAAATCCGGAACGGAGGATCCCTGCTGCTGCGCGGGCACGCGACAAGCCGTCTCTTCCCTGCCGGAAGCGGGGATGAGGTCGGAAGGAGGGACCAGGAGGGCGCTTCGTGGAGCCGGTGGATCAGTCGTTAGAGGAAAGCCGCGAGGGCAGTTCGACCGCCTGCTGCAGTTCGTCGACGAGGCTGCGCAGGGTGCGCTCCAGCAGGCGTCCGCCGTCGATCAGGAAGGCGCGGCCGGACTGGATCTCCGCGGCCAGCGCTTCCGGCGTGTATTCGCGCAGGCGGGTGCCGTTGCGGTTCACGAACAGCGATTGCCCGGTATACGGGCTGGTCCAGCACAGCTTGCCGCGATCGGGGTCATCCTCGCCGCCTGCGTCAGGGGAAAACTCGACCCAGGAGTCGTTGGGCAGCGCGCCGACGTGCGCGCTGAGGTCGGCATCGGGATCGCGCTCCGGATGGCTGGCACGCGTTTCCTCGAGCGATTCGCGCCACTGGTTGCGGAAGTCCGCCTGCGCCAGGCTCGGGTCGATTTCGTACAGCACGTCGGGTGGCTCATCGCCGCGCATCTGGATGTCCAGGAATTCGCGCAGCCGTACGGTCAATGAGACGATTTCGCTGTCGTACAGGGTGACGCCTGCCAGCCCCTGACGCAGCATTTCCGGCAGGGTGTCGCGGGCGCGCTCCAGCCGCAGCGGATCGGTGCGCGAGGCGTTGGGGTCGTCGGCCCACACCAGCTCTTCGGCGAAGGCGAGCGCCTCGCGGAAGGCGGCGCTGGTTTCGCTCTGGCGCAACCAGAGCAGGGCGAGGTGGTTGGACCAGGGGCCGCGCAGCAGCTGCCGTACCCAGGGAATGGGTTCGTGCTGTTCCAGCACCTGTTCGAGCAGTGCCGCAACGCGGTTGCGGGCAAGGCTCAGGCGCTCGCGCCCCAGTACGGTTTCCACCGCGCGCTGCTCGACCAGATCGGCGCGCCGGAGGTGGGCTTCCACGTGCTGGCGCAGGGTTTCAACGGCGGCGGAGAATTCGATGGGCTGATCGCTTTCGTGGTGCGATGCCAGCTTCTCGACGATCAAAGCAACCTGCTTGAGGAGCGCCTCGCCCGCGTCGGCGCTGGAGCACCAGCCGATCGTGGCGCCGGCCAGTTCGTCCAGCAGCTCGCGGGCCGGGTGGCTGGGCGCGTGCAGGAGGGAAGGATCGCGCAGCGCGGTGCGCAGGAACGGAACGTGCAGGCGGACCAGAAGATGGCGGATGGGAGGCGGCAGGTTGCGGTCGGTGCGCACGCGCGCGAACAGCAGGCTCACCAGGTCGACGGTGTCCTCGTGTTCCCGGGTCAGGGTCGCCGCATCCTGCCCGCTCACGCGGCGCGCCGATGTGACCAGATAGGCCTTGAAGGCCAACGGATCGCCTTCGAAGGTCCAGAGGCGGTCGAGTGCCAGATCGATGGCGGTCACGTCGAGCGGCTGGGCCGTCGACGAGTCACCGTGCTCGGCTGGATCGGACGTGGTGGCTTCACGCGCGCGCAGCAGGCGGTGAAGTTCGCCCAGGCGCTCGTCGTAGCCGTCCGGAACCGTTCCCGGCGGCGGTGCGGGCTGCGCCGCCGCGGGTGCCAGGCTGCCCGGCTCGGGAATGCGATGCCGGGCACTGCGCCGCGCCGAACGCACGGCGCGCAGCTGGGGCGAGGAATCGGATTCCGAAAGTTCCGGCAGGATGCCGCCTTCGGCGAGGATGCGGTTGAGGCGGGAGTACAGCGCGGCCAGCGAGCGCAGCACATGCTGACCGAAGAGGCCGAAGGCGATCAGGCGGATCTCGACGTGGAAGCCGACCGGCGCCAGCGCCGCACGAAACAGTCGGCTCAGGCCGCGCGGGGAGATCGCGCTGTCCTGCGGGCGCTCGGGCGCGGACGTGCCGGTCAGGCGGGCCAATCGGGTGAGCAGCAGCTGCAGCGGGCGGGCGAGGCGTTCGGACAGGCGCTGGACCAGATTTTCCAGCGTCAGCGTCTCTTCCAGCTCGTCCTTGTCCACCAGCCGCAGCGGGCCGGACGGGCGCTCGGCGCCATCCGCCGGCAGGGACGGATTCAGCGTCACGTCGGTGGCTTCCAGGAAGCCGGTTTCCACCTGCACGCGCTCGCTGCGCAGAAGGCGCAGCGCGTCGAAGTAGAGTTCCGCCTGGACGCTGTTGCGGCTGCGCTCGGCCAGATCGAACAGGTGCGCGTCCAGCTCGTCGAACAGGTCGTGCAGGGGCTGGGCAAGATGCTCCTGCAGCGCCTCGCGCAGGCGCCCGAGCAGCATCGCGCTGGCCTCGGTTTCGCTCATGCGGCCTCGGTGCCCGGGGGAAGGAGCAGCGCCTGGTCCACGAGCAGCACGGGAATGCCGTCCAGTACGGGGTAGGCGCGGCGGGCGTCGGCGGTGAGCAGGCAGTCGGAAAGCCGATCCCGTGCCGCGCCGCCGCCGGCCAGAAGCACGCTGCCGGCGGCGATGGCGCGGTTGATCGCGGCCAGATGGCCTGAATCGGGCGCGCGCAGCGCCTGCCCGGTGGCAGGGCAGCACAGGATTTCCAGAAGTCGGGGATCGAGCGACACGGCCGGTCTTGCCTCCAATCGGGAGCCCGCGGACAGGCGGATGCCAAAGGATTCTGTCAGCGCGGTGCAGCCACTACAATACGCCCTCGACTCGCCACGGACGAAATGGATGAGCCAAGTGTCGGTGCGGCCGGACGTGGGCCTGGTGATGGGTTCGCGTTCGGACTGGGAAACCATGGGCCATGCGGCGGCGCAGCTCGAGGCGCTGGGCATCGCCTTCGAGCGCGAGGTGGTGTCGGCGCACCGCACGCCGGAGCGCCTGTTCGAGTACGCGAAAACCGCGCGCGAACGCGGCCTGAAGGCGATCATCGCCGGTGCCGGCGGCGCCGCGCACCTGCCGGGGATGCTGGCCTCGATGACGCCGCTGCCGGTGCTGGGCGTGCCGGTGCAGTCGCGCGCGCTCAACGGGCTCGATTCGCTGCTCTCCATCGTGCAGATGCCGGCCGGCGTGCCGGTGGCCACCTTTGCCATCGGCCGCGCCGGTGCGGTGAATGCGGCGCTGTTCGCCGCGGCCCTGCTGGCCGCGGGTGATGCGCGCGTGCGCGAGGCGCTGGACGACTTCCGCGCCAGGCAGACCGCCGAAGTGCGCGCAAATCCGGACCCTGCCGCGCCATGACGCGCCGCGTCGGCATCCTGGGCGGCGGCCAGCTTGCCCGCATGATGGCGCTGGCTGGCCTGCCCCTGGGACTGCGCTTTTCCCTGCTCGACCCGGCCCCGGACGCCTGCGCCGGCCAGCTCGCGCCGCTGCGCAAGGCGGACTGGAACGACACGCAGGCCCTTGCGGCCTTCGCGGAGAGCATCGATATCGCCACCTTCGATTTCGAGAACGTGCCGGCCGCGAGCCTCGACGTGCTGGCCGCGCGGGTTCCGGCCTGGCCCGGGCGCGACGCGCTCGCCACCGCGCAGGACCGGCTCGTCGAAAAAACCCGCTTCAACGCGCTGGGCATCCCCACCCCGGGCTTCATGGCGGTGGACGACCGCGCAGGACTCGACGCCGCTGCGCGCGCGCTGGGCCTGCCGGCCATCCTCAAGACCCGGCGACTGGGCTACGACGGCAAGGGCCAGTTCCGCCTGCGCGGCGAGGCCGACCTCGACGCCGCCTGGGCCGCGCTGGGCGAGCAGGCACCGCGCGTGGGCCTGATCCTGGAAGCCTTCGTGCCGTTCCGGCGCGAGCTTTCCGTGGTCGCGGTGCGTTCGCGCACGGGCGAGTTCGCGGCCTGGCCGATCACCGAGAACTGGCACGTCGAAGGCGTGCTCTCGGCCAGCCTCGCGCCGGCCGACGTGCCCGAGCCGCTGGCGCGCGAGGCCATCGGCCACGCCCGCCGGCTGGCCGATTCGCTGGACTACGTCGGCGTGTTCGCGCTGGAGCTGTTCGACGCCGGCGATCGCCTGCTGGCCAACGAGATGGCTCCGCGCGTGCACAACTCCGGGCACTGGACCATCGAAGGCGCGCGCACCTCGCAGTTCGAAAATCACCTGCGCGCGATCCTCGGCTGGCCGCTGGGCGACACCGGTGCGCGCGCGGTTTCCTGCATGCTCAACTTCCTGGGCGAAGTGCCGGAGGCGGCCGCCGCGCTCGCCGTGCCGGGCCTGCACCTGCACGACTACGGCAAGGCGCCGCGCGCCGGGCGCAAGGTCGGCCACGCCACGCTGTGTGCCGATACCGCGGAAGAACTCGTGCAGGGCCTGGAGCGCGCGGGGCAGGCGCTGGGACGCATGGCGCAGGTCGCGCCCGTGGTGGAAAAGCTGCGCTCGTGCTGAAAGCGCCGCTGTCGCGATGATTCCATACGCGCAGGTCTTGATGCGCTACCGCGTGCGGTGCGCGCGAGCGCGCTGCTAGACTGGCGGGTGCTGTATTTCAGCCGCCGTGCGCCAGGTTCGGCCGCGTCCGCGACTTCCGCATCCTCCAGAGGCATCCGCCCATGAACACTGCAACCCAGGCCGCCGCGGGCATCCCGACGGTGAAGCTCCTGATCGACGGCGCGTTCGTCGAGTCCCGCACCTCCGAGTGGCGCGATGTCGTCAATCCGGCCACGCAGGAAGTTCTTGCCCGCGTTCCCTTCGCCACGGCGGAGGAAGTCGATGCGGCGGTGGCCGCCGCGAAAGAGGCCTTCAAGACCTGGCGCAAGACCCCGATCAGCACGCGCGCGCGCATCTTCCTCAAGTACCAGCAGTTGATCCGCGAACACATGCAGGAGCTCGCGGCGATCCTCACCGCCGAGCAGGGCAAGACCCTGCCCGATGCCGAGGGCGACGTGTTCCGCGGGCTGGAGGTGGTCGAGCACGCCGCCGGCATCGCCAACCTGCAATTGGGCGAACTGGCCAACAACGTCGCCAACGGCGTGGACACCTACACCCTGCTGCAACCGCTGGGCGTGTGCGCCGGCATCACCCCGTTCAACTTCCCCGCGATGATCCCGCTGTGGATGTTCCCGATGGCGATCGCCTGCGGCAACACCTTCGTGCTCAAGCCCTCGGAGCAGGATCCGATGGTGACGATGCGTCTGGTCGAACTGGCGCTGGAGGCCGGCATCCCCAAGGGCGTGCTCAACGTGGTGCACGGCGGCCCGGACGTGGTCAACGCGATCTGCGACCACAAGGACATCAAGGCGGTCTCGTTCGTGGGTTCCACCAGGGTGGGCACCCACGTCTACAACCGCGCCTCGCTCGCGGGCAAGCGCGCGCAGTGCATGATGGGTGCCAAGAACCACGCGGTGGTGCTGGCCGACGCCAACAAGGAACAGACCCTCAACGCGATGGCCGGCGCGGCCTTCGGTGCCGCCGGACAGCGCTGCATGGCCGCTTCCACCCTGGTGCTGGTGGGACAGGCGCGCGAGTGGATTCCCGAGCTGGTGGCCAAGGCCCGTTCGCTGCGGATCAATGCCGGCACCGAACCGGGCACCGATGTCGGCCCGGTCATTTCCTGCGCCGCGCGCAGCCGCATCGAGGGGCTGATCGCCGCGGGCGTGGAAGAGGGCGCAAGACTGGTGCTCGACGGCCGCAATCCGGTCATTCCCGGCTACGAAAAGGGCAACTTCGTCGGCCCCACCATCTTTGCCGGCGTGAAGCCCGGGATGCGCATCTACGACGAGGAAATTTTCGGACCGGTGCTGATCATCCTGGAAGTGGACACGCTCGACGAGGCCATCGCCCTGATCAACGCCAATCCCAACGGCAACGGCACCGCGGTGTTCACCCAGTCCGGATGGGCCGCGCGCAAGTTCCAGGAGGAAATCGACGTGGGCCAGGTCGGCGTCAACCTGCCGATCCCGGTGCCGCTGCCGATGTTCTCCTTCACCGGCTCGCGCGCCTCCAAGCTGGGCGACCTCGGCCCCTACGGCAAGCAGGTGGTGGCCTTCTACACCCAGACCAAGACCGTCACGGCGCGCTGGTTCGACGAGGAAACCGCCTCGCACGGGGTCAACACCACCATTTCGCTCAAGTGAGACACGCATGGATCTGGAACTGAACGAGGAACAGCAGGCGTTCCGCGAGGCCGCGCGCGAGTTCGCGCAGGCGCGCATGGCGCCGTTCGCGGCACAGTGGGATGCCGAGCACCATTTCCCCAAGGAAGTGCTCCACGCCGGCGGCGAGCTGGGTTTCTGCGGCCTGTATGCCAGCCCCGGCATCGGCGGGCTGGGCGCCTCGCGCCTGTCGGCGGCGGTGGTGTTCGAGGAGCTGGCCACGGCCTGCCCGTCCACCGCGGCCTACTTCACCATCCACAACATGGCGACCTGGATGCTGGGCCAGTGGGGCACGCCCGAGATCAAGGCGCAGTGGGGCGAGGCGCTGACTTCGGGGCGCAAGATCGGCTCCTACTGCCTCACCGAGCCGGGCTCGGGTTCCGATGCCGCCTCGCTCAAGACCCGCGCCGTGCGCGAGGGCGAGGGCTACCTCATCAGCGGCAGCAAGGCCTTCATTTCCGGCGGCGGCTCCAGCGACCTTCTGATCGTGATGGCGCGCACCGGGCAGGACGGCCCCAAGGGCATCAGCGCCTTCGCGGTGCCGGCCGATGCGCCGGGCATCAGCTACGGGCGGCAGGAGGAAAAGATGGGCTGGCACAGCCAGCCGACCTGCGGCATCAGCTTCGAAAACGTGCGCGTGCCGCTGGCCAATCGCCTGGGCGAGGAAGGCGAGGGCTTCACCTTCGCGATGAAGGGGCTGGATGGCGGGCGCATCAACATCGCCTCCTGCTCGCTCGGCGGCGCGCAGGCCGCGCTGGATCAGGCGCGCAGGTATCTGGGCGAGCGCCGCCAGTTCGGCAAGGCATTGTCCGAGTTCCAGGCCCTGCAGTTCCGCCTTGCCGACATGGCCACGAACCTCGTGGCCTCCCGCCAGATGGTGCACGCGGCCGCGGCCAAGCTCGATTCGGGCAGTGCCGATGCCAGCGCCTGGTGCGCCATGGCCAAGCGCTTTGCCACCGACACCTGCTTCGCGGTGGTGGACGAAGCCCTGCAGCTGCACGGCGGCTACGGCTACACCCGCGAGTTTCCGCTCGAACGACTGCTGCGCGACCTGCGCGTGCACCGCATCCTGGAAGGCACCAACGAGGTGATGCGCATGATCGTCGCGCGCCGCCTGCTGGGTTCGGACCGGGAGCTGCGGTGAGCGCCCCGGTGCTGTTCGAGGAGCGCGCCGCCGGCGCGCACCGCATCGGCATCGCCACGCTCAACGCGCCGGCGACGCTCAACGGCCTGTCGCTGGCGATGGTCGATGCGCTGGCCGAGCGCATCGACGCCTGGGAGGCCGACCCCGGCATCGCCGTGGTGGTGCTGCGCGGCGCAGGCGAAAAAGCCTTCTGCGCGGGCGGCGACCTGCACGCGCTCTACGCCGGGATGCGCGAAGCGGGCGTGGGCGGCGGCGCCCGCGTCGATCCGCTGGCGATCCCCGCCGCGCGCGACTTCTTCGAGCGTGAATACCGGCTCGACTACCGCATCCACGCCTTTTCCAAGCCGATCCTGTGCTGGGGCCAGGGCATCGTGATGGGCGGCGGCATCGGCCTCATGGCCGGCGCCAGCCATCGCGTGGTCACGGAAACCTCGCGCCTGGCGATGCCGGAAATCGGCATCGGGCTGTTCCCCGATGTGGGCGGAACCTGGATGCTGGCGCGCGCGCCGGGTGCGACCGGGCGCTTCCTCGCGCTGACCGGCGCCAGCATCGACGCTTCCGATGCCATCTACGCGGGTTTTGCCGACCACGCCGTGGCCGGGAATCGCTACGAAGAACTCGTTGCAGCGATGACGGCGACGACGTGGTGCGATGCGGCCGGGGAAAACGCCGCGCGGCTGGACGCCCTGCTGCGAAGGTTCGCCCTGGAGGGTCTGGAGGCCGGGCCGCTGCAGCGCCTGCGCGGGCACATCGACGCCTGCTGCGCCGGGCATTCGCTGGAGGCGGCGGTCGAGGCGATCGCACAGGCCGCGGTCGAAGACCCGTGGTGGCAGAAGGCGCAGGCCGCTCTGGCGCGCGGCTGCCCTTCCTCGATCCGCCTGTCCTGGGAACTCCAGCACCGCACCAGCCGCCTGTCGCTGGCCGAGGTGTTCCGGCTCGAACTCGCCGCCGCGCTCGCCTGCGCCGCGCATGGCGACTTCGCCGAGGGCATCCGCGCGCTTCTGGTCGACAAGGACAGGAATCCGAGTTGGATTCCGGCGACGCTGAACGAAACCGGCGGGGCCTTCATCGAAACCTTCTTCACCGCGCCCCGGGCGACGGGAGCGCATCCGCTCGCCGATCTGGGGTGCGATGATCCGCAGCGCAAACCATTGGAGATGTCGTAGAGCGCAGCTTGCTGCGCTGCTCTTTGTTGTTTGTTGTTTTTCATCCACCGCTTCAGCGCAGCAAGCTGCGCTCTACGGATTGGAACCGGAACCGCTTCTACGGAAACGTGGAATCCGCCATTCAAGAGGAAATCGACATGACCACGACAGCACATCCCACCGTCGCCTTCATCGGTCTGGGCCACATGGGCGGGCCTATGGCCGCCAACCTGGTCAAGGCCGGATTCCCGGTGCGGGTATTCGATCTGGTTCCCGCGGCGCTCCATGCCGCCGCCGCGGCCGGTGCCACGGTCTCCGCCAGCGCCACCGACGCGGTGAAGGGCGCGCAGGTCGTGGTTTCGATGCTGCCGGCCAGCCGCCACGTCGAGGGCCTGTATCTGGGCGAGAACGGGATCCTGGGCGCGATCGAGCCGGGCGCGCTGCTGATCGATTCCAGCACCATCGCGCCGGCATCGGCGCGCAAGGTGGCCGAAGCCGCGGCCGCGCGCGGACTGGCGATGATCGACGCGCCGGTGTCGGGCGGCACCGCCGGGGCCGCGGCCGGCACGCTCACCTTCATCGTGGGCGGCGAGGCCGAGGCGCTGGAGCGTGCCCGCCCGGTGCTTTCGGCCATGGGCAAGAACATCTTCCACATGGGCGCCGCAGGCGCAGGCCAGGTCGCCAAGCTGTGCAACAACATGGCGCTGGGCGTGATCATGGCGGCCACGGGCGAAGCCATCGCCTTGGGCGTGGCGCATGGTCTGGATCCGGCCGTGCTCTCGCAGATGATGGCGGTCAGCACCAGCCGCAGCTGGGCCACGGAGGTGTGCAACCCGTGGCCGGGCGTGCTGCCCAACGCGCCGGCTTCGCGCGGCTACGAGGGCGGTTTCGGCAACGACCTGATGCTCAAGGATCTGGGCCTGGCGGCCGAGGCCGCGCTGGGCACGGGCGCCTCGATCCCGCTGGGCGAACTGGCCCGCAACCTGTATTCGATGAACAGCCAGGCCGGTCGCGGCGGGCTGGATTTCTCCAGCGTGGTCAACCTGTTGCGCAAGGCCTGAACACGCGAAAGCCGCGCACCGGGAATGCGCGGCTCTCCGAAGTCGGCGTCTGCGGCCGGCAGCAGCCCGGCCGTGGATGGATCAGCCGGGCAGGAGTTCCTTCACCAGCTTGATCAGCGCGCCCTCGTTGACCGGCTTGGTCAGGTAGGCCTTGGCGCCCTGGCGCATGCCCCACACCCGGTCGGTTTCCTGATCCTTGGTGGTGACCAGGATGATCGGGATGTGTGCGGTATCTGCGTTCTTGGAGATGGAACGCGTGGCCTGGAAGCCGTTGAGGTTGGGCATGACCACGTCCATCAAGATGAGGTCGGGCATTTCGCGCTTGGCGACTTCCACGCCCTGCGCGCCGTCCTCGGCGGTGATGGTTTCGTGCCCCAGGCGCTCGATGATGAGCTTCATGCCCATCAGCTGCGAGGGAGAATCGTCAACGATCAGAACTCGTGCCATAGGTTCCTCGAATGTCGCTTTGGCCGCCGCACAAGTGGGCGCCCCCCGTTTGTTCGCCCGATTCTAGCCGGTTGCTCGCCCGGGTTGAAGAGTGGGGCGACGGAACTGCGACGTGCTCCGACTCCCGGGCGGATTCAGCCGGCAAGGCGCACCAGGGTGCGTCCGAAAGCGCGGCCGGCGAGGAGGTCGGAGAACACGTCCGGGAGCTGGTCCAGGGTCACTTCGCGGGTGGCGATCTTTTCCAGATGGGCGGGGCGCCACGCCCCGGCCAGCCGCGACCAGACCGCTTCGCGATCGTCGCGCGGCGCGGTGGATGCGGAAACGCCCACCAGCGACACCGCGCGCAGGATGAAGGGCATCACCGTGGTGTGGAGTTCGGTGCCGCCCGCCATGCCGTAGCTGGCGATGCAGCCGCGCGGCTGGATCACCCGGGTCAGGCCTTCGAGCATCTCCCCGCCCACCCCGTCGAGCGCGCCGGCCCAGTGGGTGGGCTCCAGCGGCCGCTGGCCCCAGTGGAGCTTTTCTCGCGAGATCACCTGCCGGGCGCCGAGCGCGGTCAGGAAATCCAGGTGCTCGATCTTGCCGGTGATGGCGTGGGCTTCGTAGCCGGCGCGGGTGAGGATGTCGATGCCGAGCATCCCGACCCCGCCGCTGGCGCCGGTGACCACGATCGGACCGTGTTCGGGACGCTGCCCGAGGCGTTCCATGCGCAGGAGCGCCAGCGCGGCGGTGAAGCCGGCCGTTCCGAGGATCATGGCCTCGCGCAGGCTGAGGCCTTCCGGCAGCGGGATGACGCTGCCGGCCTCGGCACGGACGAAATGCGCATAGCCGCCGTCGCGGGTTTCCGACTGGCCGCAGCCGGTCACCAGCACCGCATCGCCGGGCGCG
Organism: Pseudomonadota bacterium; assembly: GCA_963205495.1. Classification (GTDB taxonomy): domain Bacteria; phylum Pseudomonadota; class Gammaproteobacteria; order Xanthomonadales; family Xanthomonadaceae; genus Denitratimonas. The sequence goes on along the minus strand of CAUJIN010000016.1, from coordinate 13,860 downwards.
AAGTCCGGGCTTTCCGAAGACACTACCGTGCCGGCGACGTCGATTCCGCCGATCAGCGGAAACTGGCGCAGGATTCTGCCCTTGCCGCTGCCGGCCAGCGCGTCCTTGTAGTTCACCGACGACCAAGCGGCGCGGATCACCACCTCGCCGGGCGACAGCTCGTCCAGCGACACTGGCTCGACCCCGGCGCGCCAGGCGCCCTCGATTTCTCCGCGGATGCGAAAGGCGTGGAAGGTCTCGGGCAGTGTCGTCATGTGTCGTGGCTCCGTGCTGGCCGGGATCCATTCAGAGGTTCTCAGGATACAGGTCGCGCCAGTCGGGGTTGGTGGTTTCGATCAGGCGCAGCTTCCACAGCCGCTTCCATTCCTTCATCGCCTTCTCGCGCACGATGGCGGACGCCATCGTCTCATGCACCTCGTACCAGACCAGAGTGTGCACCTGGTACTCGCGGGTGAAGTCCTCCACCAGATCGTTCTTGTGCTGCCAGACACGCTGCCGCAGGTTGGACGTGACACCGATGTAGAGCGTGCCGCGCGGAGCGCTGGCGAGAATGTAAACGCAGGGCGTCCGCTCTCTGGTCACCGAAGGAACCTGCGGACCACGCGATGACGGCGTCTGCCCGACCCCGTCATCCCAGCGAAGGCTGGGACGACGGTGGTCTGTCACGCCGACTCCGATTCCCTATTCTCGACTCCCCATTCCCGTCCCGGCTCAATTCACCTTGTGAATCGCCCGCTTGTCCACCGCCATGGCGGCGTCGTGGACGGCTTCGGAGAGCGAGGGGTGGGCGTGGCAGATGCGGGCGAGGTCGTCGGCGGCGCCGGAGAACTCCATGGTCAGCACGCCCTCGTGGACCAGCTCGGAGACGTTGGCGCCGACCAGGTGCATGCCCAGCACGCGGTCGGTCTCGGCGTGCGCCAGCACCTTCACGAAGCCCGCCGGTTCGGCCATGGCCACGGCGCGACCGACGGCGGCGAAGGGGAAGCTGCCGGCCTTGTAGGGAATGCCCTCGGCCTTGAGCTGCTCCTCGGTCTTGCCGACCCAGGCGATTTCCGGCTCGGTGTAGATGACGTTCGGGAGGGTGTCGTAGTTGACGTGCCCGGGCAGGCCCGCGATCAGCTCGGCCACCGCGATGCCTTCCTCGAAACCCTTGTGCGCCAGCATCGGCCCGCGCACGCAGTCGCCGACGGCCCAGACGCCCTCGGCGCCGGTGTGGCAGTGCTCGTCCACCACGACCTGGCCGCGCTCGTTGAGCTGAACGCCGGTGCCTTCGGCCAGGAGGCCCTTGGTCGCGGCGCGACGGCCCACGGCCACCAGCAGCTTGTCGACCACCAGTTCCTGCGCCGCGCCCTTGGCGTCGGTGTAGGAAACGTGCACGCCGTCGGCCTTGACCTCGGTGTTGGACACCTTGCAGCCGAGCTTGATGTCCAGACCCTGCTTCTTGAACTCGCGCGCGGCGACCTTGCTGACCTCGGCATCGGCGGCGGCGAGGAAGTCCGGCAGGCCTTCGAGGATGGTGACCTCGGCGCCCAGGCGCTTCCACACGCTGCCCAGTTCCAGACCGATCACGCCGGCACCGATCACGCCCAGGCGCTTGGGAACCTCCTGCAGGTCCAGCGCGCCGACGTTGTCGATGATGTGCTCGCCGTATTTTGCGAAGGGCAGCTCGATGGAGTCGGAACCCGCGGCCAGGATGATGTTCTTGCCCGCCAGTTCGACCTCGGAGCCGTCGTGCTGCTTGACCTTCACGACCTTGCCCGGCTGCAGCTGACCGAAGCCGGCGTACGCGGTGACCTTGTTGGCCTTGAACAGCGCCGCGATGCCGCCGGTGAACTGCTTCACGATGGCGTCCTTGCGCGCGACCATCTTGCCCACGTCGATCGCCGGCTTCTCGAAGCTGATGCCGTGCTGGGCGAACAGGTGGCCCATGTTCCAGAACTGGCGGCTGGAATCGAGCAGCGCCTTGGACGGGATACAGCCCACGCGCAGGCAGGTTCCGCCCAGCGCCGGTTTGCCGTCCTTGCCCAGCGCCGCATCCACGCAGGCGGTCTTCAGCCCCAGCTGCGCCGCGCGGATCGCCGCGTGATAGCCGGCGGGGCCGCCACCGATGACGATGACATCGAATTGTTCGCTCATTGCACTTGTTTCCGTGATTTGTGATTGGTAATTCGTGATTCGTAAGAGCGGGGAATCGCGAGCTTTTGGCTGTTGCGAATCACCAATCCCGAATCACGAATCACGCGCGGGCTTACAGCCCGAGCAGCATCCTGTGCGGATTCTCCAGCTGGTTCTTGATGTCCACCAGGAACAGCACCGCGTCCTTGCCGTCGATGATGCGGTGGTCGTAGGAGATGGCGACGTACATCATCGGGGCGATGACGATCTGGCCGTTCTCGACGATGGGGCGCTCCTTGATGGCGTGCATGCCCAGGATGGCGGACTGCGGCGGGTTCACGATCGGGGTGGAGAACAGCGAGCCGAAGGTGCCGCCGTTGGTGATGGTGAAGGTGCCGCCCTGCAGGTCTTCCAGCTTCAGGCCGCCCTCGCGCGCGGCCTTGGCGTAGCCGGCGATGGCGCGCTCGACGTCGGCGAAGCTCATGCGCTCGACGTTGCGCAGCACCGGCGTCACCAGGCCCTTGTCGGTGGACACCGCGACGGAAATGTCGGAGTAGCCGTGGTAGATGACGTCGTTGCCGTCGACCGAGGCGTTGACGATCGGGTGGCGCTTGAGCGCCTCGGCCGCGGCCTTGGCGAAGAAGCTCATGAAGCCGAGCTTGATGCCGTAGGTCTTCTCGAACGACTCCTGCATCTCCTTGCGCATCGCCATGACCTTGCCGAGGTTGATCTCGTTGAACGAGGTCAGCATCGCGATGGAGTTCTTGGAGTGCATCAGGCGCTCGGCGATGCGGGTGCGGATGCGGGTCATCGGCACGCGTTCTTCCGGACGCGCGCCGCCGCCGACCGGTGCGGCCTTGGCGTAGTTGACGATGTCTTCCTTGGTCACCGCGCCGCGCCGGCCGGTGCCGGCGACTTCGGCGGGGTTGACCTGGTTCACCGCGGCGGCAAAGGCCGCGCCGGGAGGCAGCTGGCTGGGCGCGGGTGCCGCAGCGGCGGGCGCGGCTGCCTTGGCGGGCGCCGCAGGGGCCGCCTTGGGCGCTTCGGCCTTGGCCGGGGCAGGAGCCGCCGCACCCTGCTCGATCACCGCGATGACCTGCTCGGAGGTCACGGTGGCACCGGTGTCGAAGCGGATTTCCTTGAGCACGCCGTCGACCGGCGAGGGCACTTCCAGCACGACCTTGTCGGTTTCCAGGTCAACCAGGTTTTCGTCGCGCGCGACGGCTTCGCCGACCTTCTTGCGCCAGTTGGCGATGGTCGCGTCGGAGACGGATTCCGGCAGTACCGGGACTTTGACTTCGATGGACATGGCGTTCGTCCTTTATCTGTTCTTGGGTGGCGTGGGTACGACGGAAAGGGAGGGCGTCACTCGCGCGCGGCGTCGCCGTTGAGCGGGGCGACCAGTGCGGCTTCGACCAGGTGCTCCTGCTCGACCACATGGGTGTGGTGCTGGCCGGCAGCCGGCGCCGGCGAGCGCACGCGGCCGGTGTAGCTCAGCTTCTGCTTGCCCTGCAGGCAGAAGCGCAGGTGGTGCTGGATCTGGTACCAGGCGCCCTGGTTCATCGGCTCTTCCTGACACCAGACCAGATCGGTGGCGTTGGGGAATCGCTTGATCTCCTCGATCAGCAGCTCGCGCGGGAACGGATAGAGCTGTTCCACGCGCACCAGTGCAATGTTTTCCAGCCCGCGCTTCTGGGCTTCTTCGAGCAGGTCGTAGTAGACCTTGCCCGAGCAGGCCACCACGCGCTTCACCTGGGACGCATCCTTGGCGAAGCTGTCGGGAATGAGGCGCTGGAAGTGGCCGTTGGCCAGCTCGTCGAGCGTGGAGACGGCCAGCTTGTGGCGCAGCAGCGACTTGGGCGTCATCACCACCAGCGGTTTGCGGGTGGGGCGCTTCATCTGGCGGCGGACCATGTGGAAGGCCTGCGCCGGGGTGGTCGGCACGCAGACCTGCATGTTGTCGAGCGCGCACAGCTGCAGGAAGCGTTCCAGACGCGCCGAGCTGTGTTCGGGACCCTGACCCTCGTATCCGTGCGGCAGGAACAGCGCCAGGCCGCACAGCCGGCCCCACTTGGCCTCGCCCGAGCTGATGAACTGGTCGATCACCACCTGCGCTCCGTTGGCGAAGTCGCCGAACTGCGCTTCCCAGATGCCGAGCGTGTTCGGATCGGAGGTGGTGTAGCCGTACTCGTAAGCCATCACCGCTTCCTCGCTCAGCAGCGAGTCGATGATGGTGACGTGCTCGGGGTTGCCGGTCAGCTGGCGCAGCGGCATCCAGGTGTGGCCGTCCTTCTGGTCGTGCAGCACGGCGTGGCGGTGGAAGAAGGTGCCGCGCCCGGCGTCCTGACCGACCAGACGCAGGCGGTAGCCTTCCTTGATGAGGCTGGCATAGGCGAGGTTCTCGGCGAAGCCCCAGTCACCGGGCAGCTCGCCGGCGGCCATCTTCCGGCGGTCCTCGTAGATCTTGCCCACGCGCGGATGCAGGGTGAGCCCTTCCGGCACCGCGGTGATCTGCGCGGCCAGCGCCGACAGGTCGCGGCGCAGCACGCTGGTGGGGGTTTCGTCGGCCAGGGTGCCCTTGAGGAAGGGCGTCCAGTCCACGGTGCGGATGCTGGCGTCGGGCGCGGCCAGTTCGGTGGTGAGCGCGCCGCGGTCGAGCTTGTCGCGGTAGCTGTCCACCATCTGCTGGGCCTCGCCCGCGGCGATCGTGCCGGCGGACTGGAGTTGTTCGGCGTACAGCTCGCGCGTGGTCTTGCGGCTGCGGATGTTCTGGTACATCAGCGGCTGGGTCGCGGCCGGCTCGTCGGCCTCGTTGTGGCCGTGGCGGCGGTAGCAGACCAGCTCGATCACCACGTCGCGCTTGAATTCGCGGCGGTAGTCGAAGGCGAGTTGGGCCACGAAGGCCACCGCTTCCGGATCATCCCCGTTGACGTGGAACACCGGCGCGCCGACGAACTTGGCGACGTCGGTGCTGTAGAGCGTGGAGCGCGCGTCGTCGACGCGGCTGGTGGTGAAGCCGACCTGGTTGTTGATGACCACGTGCAGGGTGCCGCCCACGGCGAAGCCGCGCGCCTGCGACATCTGCAGGGTTTCCATCACCACGCCCTGACCGGCGAAGGCGGCCTCGCCGTGGATCAGGATGGGCATGGCTTCCTCGCGCGCCGCGTCCTCGCGCCGCATCTGGCGCGAACGCACCGAGCCGGCCACCACCGGATTGACGATTTCCAGGTGCGAGGGATTGAAGGCCAGCGCCAGGTGCACCGGGCCGGCCGAGGTCTGCACGTCGGAGGAGAAGCCCATGTGGTACTTCACGTCGCCCGAGTGGTCGGGCGAATCGGGTGCGTCGAACTTGCCGAGGAATTCGTCGAACAGCTTGTGCGGCGGCTTGCCGAGGGTGTTGACCAGCACGTTGAGGCGGCCGCGGTGGGCCATGCCGATCACCATTTCCTTCATGCCGGCCGTGCCGGCGCGCTCGATCACGTGGTCGAGCAGCGGGATCAGGCTGTCGCCGCCTTCCAGCGAGAAGCGCTTCTGGCCGACGTACTTGGTGTGCAGGTAGCGCTCCAGCCCTTCGGCCGCGCAGAGGCGTTCGAGGATGCGCTTCTTCTGCACTGCGCTGAATCCGAACTTGCCGCCGGCGCTTTCCATGCGGCGGTAGATCCAGTTGCGCTGGACCGCGTCGGAAATGTGCATGAACTCCGCGCCGATGGTGCTGCTGTAAGTGGCACGCAGCGCGGACAGCAGGTTGCGCAAGCTCATGCGCTCGGCGCCGAAAAAGGCGCCGGTGGTGAATTCCACGTCGAGGTCGGCCTGCGAAAGCCCGTGGAAGGGCAGGTCGAGGTCGGGTGCGCCGGGCTTGGGCATCATCTCCAGCGGATCGAGGCTGGCGCCCAGGTGTCCGCGCGAGCGGTAGGCGGTGACGAGCTTGCGCACGCCGCCCTGGCTTTCCGAATAGGTGTCGCTGACCACCGAGCTGGGGCCGAGCGTGGGGGCGATGCGAGCGGCCAGCGCGATGCGTGCGAGCACTTCGGAGTGCGGCACGTCACCGGCCTCGCGGCCCTTGAAGGTTTCGAAATACTTGCGCAACTCCGGCGAAACCGACGACGGTTCTTCGAGCCAGGCCTCGTACAGGCCTTCGACGTAGTCGGCGTTGCCGCCGGCCAGTTGGGACGACTGCTGGAATTCTTGGATGAGGCTGCTCACGATGGCCTTGCCGGGGCCGGCAGTGCCGGCGCTGCTGGTGGGGAAGGAGAGGTAAGGCGCAGCCGGTGAATCAAGGGGCTGGCAGCCGCCGATTATAGCTGCTGCCCCGAAGTTCCGGGCATTCGACTGAAGGCGTAGTTCAGTTTCGCACGCTCCTGCGTGTATCCCGGCCGGATTCTCCGCGTGCAGGTCCGGACAATCGCACCGCGCCAGCCCGCAAACAGGTGGAGAACCAAAAAAAGCCCCGATCGGCGCGCGCGGCGCCGTCGGGGTCTTGTGCAGGGCGAAGCGGTTTTCGGAGAAGCAGGTCAGTGCAGTCGAAGCGGAAGCTGAAACGCGTCACGACACGGAGACGACATGGCGCAGCTCTCCGTGGTGTGCGACGGGAACATCCTGCGTCAGTCCTTCGGGTCGGGCAGCCCCTCGTTTGTGGGGGGATGGGAGATCCATTGCGACAGCCGCCACGCCAGCACCGCATGGACCGGTGCCAGGAGCGCGATGAAATCGCCATTGTCCTGCACCCGGAACGGCAGGAAGCGCAGGAACAGCGCCAGCGCCGAGCACGCCAGCACGAGCCGTGCGGTGTGGCGCAGGAACGCGAAGGTGCGGCGCCCGCGCGCCAGCGCCGGCAGCGCCGCCAGCAGGAGCAGGCAGAGCGGATTGAGCAGCAGCCAATTCTCGTTGCCGAAGGCGGCGCGGTGGTCGGTGAACCCCCACAGCCCCAGCAGCACCAGGCCGGCCACTCCGCAGGCAAGCCAGACCGTGCCGGCCAGCGCCGCGCCGATGCGGCGCGGGATGCGCCCGGCGCGTGGGCGCAGCAGCATCGCCAGCGCCAGCGCCAGGGCGATGCCGGTGCCTGCGAATGCCGTGCGCAGCGCGGGCGGCGCGGCGCGTTCCAGACCCAGACGGTCGGGCAGCAGCATCACGGTGTCGCGGACCAGTGACTGACCTGTGGTGCTGCGGGCCTCGGCGAGCGCGTCGGCCAGGCGCTGCGGCACGAAAGCCTCGTCCCGGATCGACAGCGGCCGGTCGGCGGAGGGGCCGAGGGCCGCGTGCATGCCCAGCGCCATCCACGGCACGCCGGCGCCGAGCCGCAGCGACTCCATGCGGTAGGTCAGCCCGTGCGAGCGCCCGGAAAGCTGGCGCGAAAGCTCGCCTTCGAGCGCGCGATCGAGCACGTCGCGCACCCGCGTGGAGCAGTTGTCGCTGAAGTAGTCGTAGCGGTATTCGGCGTTTTCCGGAAGCGCGTTCCAGGCAAGATGGTCGCGCACCGCGCTGGCCTGCCCGGGTTCGAGATCGAGCCACTGCAAGGTCGCGCCGCGACCCTCCTCGGCGTAGCTGCGCAGGTCGTCTTCCAGCGTCATCGCCACCAGCCGGTAGCGCATGTGGCCGCGCAGGAAATTGATGAAGAATCCCGGCTGGTCGAAGTCGAAATAGCCGAAGTTGTAGGAGATGCGCAGTCCGCGTGCCGGGTCGTCCACCACGATGGCGTTGTGGCCGAAGCGCGCCCAATACTCTTCGCCGGGCGTCATCGTCACCACGCCGATGCGAGGCGGCGGGCCGTCGGGCAGCGCCTGGGCGCTGGCGGATGGCTGCAGCAGCGGCCAGAGCAGGGCCAGTGCCGCCAGCCGGCGGACGGCCCGCAGGAAAGACTCAGGCATCGCCGCGCACGGTCAGGTGCAGCGCGTGCACGCGGCGGGCATCGGCCCGGGCGATGCGGAAGTCGAAGCGGCCGATGCTGACTTCCTCGCCGGTTTCCGGGAGGTGGCCGATCGCGGCGGTGAGCATGCCGCCCAGGGTGTCGTACTGGCGGTCGTCGAAGTCCGCGCCGAATTGCTTGTTGAAGTCCCCGATCGGGGTGAGCGCGTCGACCACATAGCGCCCGTCCGCCTGCGCCTCGATCAGGCCTTCGGCCGGTTCGTCGTCGTATTCATCGTCGATCTCGCCCACGATCTGTTCGAGCAGGTCCTCGATCGTGACCAGACCCGCCACGCCGCCGTATTCGTCCACCACGATGGCCATGTGGTTGCGCGAGAGGCGGAACTCCTTGAGCAGCACGTTGAGGCGCTTGGACTCGGGGATCAGCACCGCCGGGCGCAGCAGTTCGCGCAGGGTCTCGGGCTGGCGACCCTCCGCGACCGCGCGCAGGAGATCCTTGGCGAGCAGGATGCCCAGCACCTCGTCGCGGTCCTCGCCGTGCACGGGAAAGCGCGAATGGCCGGACTCGACCGCGATCTTCACGACGTCGAGATAGGGCGACTCGACGTCGATCGACACCATCTGCGCGCGCGGCACCATCACGTCGGCCACGCTCTGCTGGGTCACCGTGATCGCGCCTTCCATCATCGCCAGCGTATCGGCGGAAAGCAGGCCGTTGGCCTGGGCGGCGCGCAGCTCCTCGATCAGTTCTTCACGGTTGCGCGGCTCGCTCGAAAGGGCCTGGCCAAGGCGTTCCAGCCAGGATTTCGAAGGCGAGCCGCTGCTACTGCTGGGTTCCTCGGGCATGTTGGGCGCGGTATGGACCGTCGGCTCTGGGGAGAGCGAGTCTAGCCCAAATGGCCGGGCGTCGCCGCAGCAGGCCCCACGCGTCGGCCGAATTTTCCTGTGCGCTCAGTTCGTCGCGTCGTCCGGCTCGTCGGTGACGCTGAACGTTATGGGCACCCGGACCTGTTCGCGAATGGCCACGCCGTTGCGGGTGGCCGGTTCGAACCGCCACTGGACGACCGCTTGCAGCGATGCGGCATCGAATACGCCCTCCGGATCGGAGTGTTCGATCCGGGCACCCACCACGTGGCCGCGTTCATCGATATCGGCCAGCACCGTCACCGTGCCGCCGACGCCGTCGCGTATCGCCTCGATCGGATAGCGCGGTGGATGGCTCTCGCGGCTTGCCTGGATTTCCCTCACGGGCTGATACGAGGGCCCACTGCCCTGGGCGGCCCAGACGGCGGTGGTGAGCGTTGCAGCGGCAAGCGCGAGCACGGCGAGGCCGGTGCGGCGTCGCGGGAGCGAGGGTGGCGTAGTGCGAAGCATGAGGATTCTCTCCTTGAGCGGGTGGCCGAAGCCGAAGTGGCAGCCCAGCGTGGCGGGCGTGCCCGAAAGCTGTGTCTGGAGCAATGCCTCGCCATAGCGGCGGCGGTCGCGGGCGCGGGTCGCCAGCACCGCTGCGTCGCAGGCCAGTTCCTGGTCCTGACGCAAACACGAGGCAGCAAGGTGGAACAGCGGGTTGAACCAGAACGCGCACCGCAAGAGCGCGACCAGCGCGTTGATCCACGGGTCGCCGCACGCGATGTGGCAACGCTCGTGTGCCAGCATCAGCGAGCGCTGGACCGCGTCGAAGCGGGCTTCGAAGTCGTGCGGCAGAACGATGCGCGCCGGCCACAGGCCCAAGGTCGCGGGTAGCTCCGGAGCGGCCCGCGCGGTGAAGTAGCCGTTACCGGGTGTCAGCGGCCCGAGGCGACGCAGCAGGCGGCGCTGCGCGCGGAGCATTCCGAACGCGGCCAGCGCCGCGCCGGTGAGCCAGAGCGTCAGCCAGATGACGATCGCCCCGCCCGAGGACGTGGACAGCTGCTCGGAGGCCGCCGAAACCGCCTGCGTGGAAATGCCCAGCGTCGGCACGCTGTACAGCAGCTCGGCCGTCAGCCCGTTGGCGGGAAGCCGGGAGGCCGCCATCGCCACGGGCACCAGCAGCCACGTCGCGTAGCCGACGCCCGCGCCGAAGCAGCGGCGCGCCGGAATCCGCACAAGCAGGACCAGCGCGATCCCGAAGCTGCCGGCCGCGGTCAGGGCCAGCAGGAGGCGCAGCAGCTCACTCGCGGTCATCGTCGATCTCCTCCAGCAGCCGGCGCAGTTCGGCGATGTCCCGCTGGCTAAGCTGCTGACGCGCGCTGAAGTGCGCCACCAGCGGGGCCACGCGGCCGCCGAACAGCCGATCGAGCAGCCCTTCGCTTTCGCGCAACACCCAGTCTTCGCGTCGGATCGCCGGTGCGTACAGATAGCGGCGACCGTCGCGCTCGGCAGTGATTGCGCCCTTGTTGAGCAGCCGGTTGAGCAAGGTCTTCACGGTGGCTTCCTGCCATTCCTGACGCCCCGTGAGAGCGGTGATCACCTCGTCGGCACCCAGCGGGCTGCGCGCCCAGAGCACCTCCATCACGACCGATTCGGCTTCGCTGATCTGCATGTTTACACCTGTAATCACAAGCACAGATTACAGGTGTAATTTATCTTGTCAAGCGGATGTGGCGGCGTACGCGCCGATCAGTCCCGATAGGGGTCGTCGATATCCAGGCCGGCGAGGATCTGGCGCTCCAGCAGCTCCATGGCCTCGGCTTCGCGCGGGTCGATGTGGTCGAAGCCCAGGAGGTGCAGCACGCCGTGGACGGTGAGGTGGGCGTAGTGGTGGGCCAGTGGCTTGCCCTGTTCGCGCGCCTCGCGCGCCACCACCGGCGCGCACAGCACCAGGTCGCCCAGGATCGGCAGCTCCAGTTCCACCCCGGGCGGCAGCTCGGCCGGGAAGCTCAGCACGTTGGTGGCGTAGTCCTTGCCGCGGTAGTGCCGGTTGAGGGCGCGGCCTTCGCGCTCGTCCACCAGCCGCAGCGCCAGGTCGGCGCGGCGCACCCGGCCCTGCAGCGTGGCGGCGACCCAGCGCCGGAACGAGACCGAGGCCGGCAGCCCGCGCCGCGGCAGCGCGTAGCTCACCCCCAGCTCGAGTTCCAGGGTTTCGCCGGTGGAAAGAATCATGCCCCGTCCCGACTTTCGTAGGCGCGCACGATGCGCGCCACCAGCGGGTGGCGCACCACATCGTGCGAGGTGAAGAAGGTGAAGCTCAGCCCGTCCACCGCGCGCAGCACCTCCACCGCGTCGCGCAGGCCGGACTTCTGCCCGCGCGGAAGATCGGTCTGGGTCAGGTCGCCGGTGATGACCGCGGTGGAGCCGAAGCCGATGCGGGTCAGGAACATCTTCATCTGCTCGATCGTGGTGTTCTGGGCTTCGTCGAGGATCACCCAGGCGTCGTTGAGCGTGCGTCCGCGCATGTAGGCCAAGGGGGCCACTTCGATCACGCTGCGCTCGATCAGACGGGCGACCTTTTCCACGCCCAGCATTTCGTAGAGCGCGTCGTACAGCGGGCGCAGGTAGGGATCGACCTTCTGGGTGAGGTCGCCGGGCAGAAAGCCGAGCTTCTCGCCCGCTTCCACCGCCGGGCGCACCAGGATCAGGCGCTGCACGCGCGACTGGTTGAGCGCCTCCACCGCGCTGGCCACGGCGAGAAAGGTCTTGCCGGTGCCGGCCGGGCCGATCCCGAAGTTGACGTCGTGGGTGGCGATGGCGTGGAGGTAGCGCACCTGGTTGGCGCCGCGCCCGCGGATGGTGCCGCGCTTGACCTTGATGGCGACTTCCTGCGCGCCCCCGGCGGCGTCCTCGGACGCCTCACGCGCGACCCGTTCGGCGCCCGATTCCTGCAGCGCGAGGTGCACGTCGTGCGGCTGGAGGGTGGCGGTTGCGGCCTGTTCGTAGAGCGCGCGCAGCGCGCGCTCGGCCACCCGCACCGCGGGCTCGTCGCCGATCACCCGGAACACGAAGCCGCGGTTGCTCACCTCCACGCCCAGGCGAAGCTCCACCTGGCGCAGGTGCTGGTCCATCGAACCGCACAGGCTGGCCAGGCGCTCGTTGTCTTCGGGGCTGAGCGCGAAATCGTGCTGGGAAAGCGTATTCATCGCGAAAGGCTACCGCGCGCGGCGGGCAGCGGCCAGTGGTCGCGCCGCGCAGGGTCGCTGCGGCGATCGGACTCGTCGCAGCGCATCCGGGAACATTCTTGCCGTCCTCCGCGGTTCAGTCCGCGGCCGCCGGCCGCGTAGCCAGGAACGCCAGCAGCGACACCGCCGCCGATACCGCCAGGTACAGCCCCACCGATCCCAGCCCGTACTGCGAAGCCAGCCAGGTCGCGGCGTAAGGCGCGAGCGAGGCACCCAGGATGCCGGCGAGGTTGAAGGTGAGCGAGGCACCGGTATAGCGCACCGGCGTGGGAAACAGCTCCGCCAGCGCCGCGCCGAGCGGGCCGTAGGTGAAGCCCATCAGGGCCAGTCCCAGCGCGAGGAAGGCCACCGTGGCCACCGGGCTGCCGGCGGCGAACAGCGGCGCGAAGGCCAGGCCGAACAGCGCGATCGCCGCGCTCGCCAGCACCAGCACGCGCCGCCTGCCCCAGCGGTCGGCCAGCAGCGCCGAGAGGGGAATGGTGAGCGCAAAGAACAGCACCCCGATCATCTGCATGACGAGAAAGGCCTCGCGCGAGTAGCCCAGCCGGCTCGTGCCCCAGCTCAGGGTGAACACCGTCATCAGGTAGAACAGCACGAAGGTCGCCACCGCCGCGAAGGTGCCGGCGACGAGCGCGCGCGGGTGGTGGGTCACCACCCGGCCCATCGGCAGGCGCACGCGCGCGTTGGCGTCGAGCGTGCGGCGGAAGTCCGGGGTTTCCTCGATCTTCAGGCGGACCCACAGCCCGATGCCCACCAGCACCGCGCTGGCGATGAACGGCAGGCGCCAGCCCCAGGCGAAGAACTGCGCCTCGGTGAGGTAGTGGGCCAGCAGCAGGAAGCTGCCGCTGGAAAGCAGGAACCCCACGGGCGCGCCGAGCTGGGGAAACATGCCGTACCAGGCGCGCCTGCCGGGCGGCGCGTTTTCCGTGGCCAGCAGCACCGCACCGCCCCACTCCCCGCCCAGCCCCAGGCCCTGTCCGAGGCGGCACAGGGCCAGCAGCGCCGGTGCCATCACGCCGATCGTGGCGTAGGTCGGCAGCAGCCCCACCAGCACGGTGGAAACGCCCATCGTCATGAGCGAGGCCACCAGGGTCGCCTTGCGCCCGATGCGGTCGCCGAAGTGCCCGAAGATCGCCGATCCGACCGGCCGCGCGAAAAACGCCAGCGCGAATGTCGCCAGCGACTGCAGCGTGGCCGAGGTGGGATCGGAGGACGGAAAGAACAGCGTCGGAAACACCAACACCGCGGCGGTGGCGTAGATGTAGAAATCGAAGAACTCGATCGTCGTGCCCGCCATGCTGGCAATCAGCACGCGACGGGTGGAATTGCGGGCAGGCGGATGCGTCATCGGCGGCGTGGATGCGGCAGGATCGCCATTCTGTCAGATCGGTCGCGCGCGAGGTGGTGCCCGGAGGACGGCGCCCGCGCGCGACGGCGGGTTCAGTGGCGGAAGTGGCGCACGCCGGTGAACACCATCGCGATGCCGTGCTCGTCGGCGGCGGCGATCACTTCGGCGTCACGCATCGAGCCGCCGGGCTGGATCACCGCGGCGATGCCCGCTTCGGCGGCCGAATCCAGCCCGTCGCGGAACGGGAAGAAGGCGTCGGACGCCATCACCGAGCCGGGCACAGCCAGCCCCGCGTCGATGGCCTTGATGCCGGCGATGCGGGCCGAATACACCCGGCTCATCTGGCCCGCGCCCACGCCGACGGTCTGCTCGTCCTTCGCATAGACGATGGCGTTGGACTTGACGAACTTGGCCACCTTCCAGGCGAACAGCAGGTCGCGG
>CAUJIN010000015.1 GCA_963205495.1 Pseudomonadota bacterium | reverse complement strand
ACCACCATCGGCGACGACGCCTTCATCGGCTCCAACAGCGCGCTGGTGGCACCGGTGGAGGTGGGCGAAGGGGCTACCCTGGGTGCCGGCACCGTGCTCACCAAACCCGCCCCGGCCAACCACCTCACCGTGGCCCGCGCCCGCCAGACCACCATCGAAGGCTGGCAGCGTCCGAAGAAGCGCTGAGGCTGCTGGTTTCCCGGATGCGGGCACAAAAAAACCGGCAAGGCCAAAGCCTCGCCGGTGGGAAAGCGTCGCCGCAAAAATCGAGGGAGGGAGAGCGGCGACGCGCTTGCAGGGTTTTGCTGCCGATCAGGCAGCGGCCTTGGCGGCCTTGCTCGCAGCCTTGGTCACGGTCTCGTTCGCGGCCTGAAACTCGGCGCGGAAGAGCTGGCCGATGGCCTCGGAGGTCTTGAGCGCCTGACCCAGCACTTCCTGGCTGGTGGAATAGAGCTGCTCGGAAGAGTTCTTCACGAGGGCAACGCTCTTGGGCCAGATTTCCTTGGCATTTTCCAGATCGGTCACATCGGTGGCTTCGGACAGGAAGGCAACCGACGACTTCAGGCCGGCTTCGGCCGACTTGAGCTGCAGGCTGACGATGCGCTCGAAGCCTTCGAACGCCAGGGTGTTGGCCTTCAGCGCCGACTGGGCGAACTGGCGGGCCACGGAAGCGAACGGCAGAGTGAACTGGTTGGACATGGCGAAACCCCTTTGGGAATGGTGGACTGTGGAGACAGTCTAGCGCATCTTTTTGTGCAGTGCAACAAGACGCGTGAATTCCGTCCTGCTTTCCTTCGCCAAACCAGTTGGAACCCGCGTTTCTCTCGCCTCTCCGCCCCATGCAACCCGTGTTGCAATGCATCACTCCACGGTGCGCGCATCCGTCCGAATCGCGCCCGGGAAATGCCGCTGGAACGATCAGTCCGGACCGCGGTACACGCAGCCCGAAGTGCAGGTTTCGTGCACCACGACCTTGGACAGCTGCGGCAGCGCCGGACGGGTCTGCTCCCAGATCCAGCGTGCGAGGTTCTCGCTGGTGGGGTTCTCCAGCCCGGGGACTTCGTTGAGGTAGTGGTGGTCGAGGCGGTTGTACACCGGCTGGAAGGCGCGCTTGATCTCGGAAAAGTCGATCACCCAGCCGGTATCCGCGCCGGGTTCGCCGCTGACGTGCAGCTCCACGAGGAAGGAATGGCCGTGCAGGCGCGCGCACTTGTGACCCTCGGGCACGTTGGGCAGGCGGTGGGCCGCCTCGATGTGGAAGCGCTTGAAGATATCCATGATGCTCACTCTCCCGGAGACAGGCAGCGCGCGAAGAATTCCTCGGTCAGGCGCATGCGGTGCAGGCTGCTGGCACGCTCCAGCCCGTGCTTGGCGCCCGGATAGGTCATCAGGTCGAACCCGATGCCGCGCTTCTGCAGCTCGCTCATGAGCTGGGTGCTGTTGGTGAACAGCACGTTGTCGTCGGCCATGCCGTGCACCAGCAGTAGGCGCGAGCGCAGGCCGTCGAGATGCGCAAACACGCGCGAGTCGGCATAGCCTTCCGGGTTGTTGGCGGGAAGATCCATGTAGCGCTCGGTGTAATGGGTGTCATACAGCGCCCAGTCGGTCACCGGCGCGCCGGCCGAACCGCAGGCGTAGGTATCCGAGGCCTTGGCCAGCAGCATCAGGGTCATGTAGCCGCCGTTGGACCAGCCGAACACGCCGATGCGCGAGCCGTCCACGCCCGGCTGCCGCGCCAGCCACTTCGCACCCATCACCTGATCTTCCACTTCCACCGTGCCCTGGTGGCGGAACAGCGCGCCGCCGAACTTCGCCCCGCGCCGAGGAGTGCCGCGGTTGTCGAGGCTGAAGACGACGTAGCCCTGCTGCGCCAGATACTGCGCGAACACCGTGTCGCCGCGCGAAGGCCAGTTGCGCAGCACCGTCTGCGCGGCCGGACCTCCGTAGACGTACACGATCGCCGGGTGTTTCTTCGCCGGATCGAAGCCGACCGGACGGATCAGGCTGTAGTGCAGGACGCTGCCGTCCGCGGCGGAAAGCGTGCCGAATTCCGGCGTGAGGTGCGCGGCCAGGTAGGGTGCGTACGGATGCGAGGAATCGGCCGGATCGTTGCGCAGGAGCGTGGCCAGGCGCTTGCCGCCGGCCTCGTGCAGGCTGCTCTGCGGCGGCTGGGTCGGGCTGGAGAAACTGTCCACGTACACCTTGGCGTTCTTGCTGAAGCTCACGGCGTGGAAGCCGGATTCCTGCGTCAGGCGCTTCGGTTCCCCACCCGCGAGCGGCACGGCGTAGGCGTGGGACTCCGTCGGCGATTCGCGCGTGCCGCTGACATAGGCCAGTCCCGCCTTTTCGTCCACGCCCAGGAGGCTGTCCACCATCCACTCGCCCGAGGTCAACGCGCTGGCGCGGCCTTCCGCGTCGATCCGGTACAGGTGCTCGAAGCCGCTGCGTTCGCTCATCCACAGGAAACTGCCGTCCTCGAGGAAGCGCAGCCCGTTGTGCAGCGGAACCCAGGTTTCGCTGGTTTCGGTGACCAGGGTGCGCTGGGTGCCGGTGGCCAGATCGACCTCGATCAGATCGAGCCGGCGCTGATCGCGGCTCTGGCGCTGGAAGGTCAGGTGGCCGGCGTCGCGCCAGTCCACCCGCGCAAGATAGATGTCCGATTCCGGTCCCAGATCGATTGCCTTGGGCGCAGGCGCCCCCATGCGCTGCTGCACGCGCACGGTCCTCGGTCCGGAATCGGTCTGGATGGTGTGCGCGGTGCTGCCCGGCGGCCGGAGGAAGTCCGCCGGGCGGGTGACGAACAGATCGATCAGGACGTTCGGATCGCCCGCCGCCGGATAGCGCTGCTCGACCACCTCGGTGCGGTCGGGGTAGACCTCGTAGCGCTTCTGGATCGGCACGGGGCCCTCGTCGATGCGCGCGTAGGCGATGGCGCTGTCGTCCGGCGCCCACCAGTAGCCGGTGTGGCGGCCCATTTCCTCGTCGGCCACGAATTCGGCCACGCCGTTGCCGATCGTGTCCGAACCGTCGAAGGTGAGCTGGATCTCGCGCCCGTTCTCGATTTCCACCACCCACAGGTTGCGCGCGCGCACGAAGCTGACCCAGCGCCCCTTGGGCGAGACCTTCGGGTCGGTGGCGAAGCCGCTTCCCGAGGTGAGCCTGCGCACCGCCTTGCCGGGCTCGGCGTCGAGGTCGTAGAGGTACAGCTCGCCGCCCAGCGGAAACAGCAGCCGCCGTGAATCCGGCGCCCACTGGTAGGCCACGATGCCCGAATAGGCGGCGATGCGCTGGCGCTCGCGCCGCGCCTTTTCCTCGTCCGACAGGGTTTCTTCGCCCGGCAGCACGTCGCGGGCCGCCACCAGCCGGCGGGTCTTGCCGCTGGCGACGTCGTACTCCCACAGATCGAGCCGGAAACCTTCGGTTTCCCCGCCGCGCAGGAAGGTCACGCGACTGCCGTCGGGGGCAATCTGCGGCTGCATCAGCGAAGGGCCGGCGAGCGGCACCTCGCCGTTGATGGCTTCGAGGGTGAGCTTCTGCGGCGCGGGTGTGGCGGCGTGGGCGGGAACGGTCATGGCAAGGGCGAAGGCGGCGAGGATCGGGGCAAGGCGCACGGGAACTCTCCGGGTCAGGAGGCGGGCTTGGCGCCGCCGAACAGGATGGCGCGCTGGGCATCGTCCAGCGGCGCGCGCTGGAACTTCTCGCTCAAGGCATAGGCGCGCTGCGCCGCCGGGCGCGCGGCGATGGCCTGGAACCAGCGCTGCACGTTCGGGAAGTCGCCCAGGTCCACGTTCTGCTTGGCGTGCGAGGCAATCCAGGGGTGGCAGGCCAGATCGGCGATGCCGAGCCTGCCGCCCGCGATGAACTCGCGTCCGGCAAGCCGCGCATCGAGCACCCCGTACAGGCGCCTGGTCTCGCGCTCGTAGCGCTCGATCGCATAGGGAATCTTCTCCGGCGCGTAGCTGCCGAAGTGGTGGTTCTGGCCCAGCATCGGCCCCAGTCCGCCGACCTGCCAGAACAGCCACTCCAGCGTCTCGATGCGCTGGCGCGGGTCGTCGGGCAGGAGCCTGCCGGTCTTCTCGGCCAGATACAGCAAGATCGCGCCCGATTCGAACACCGACACCGGCGCCCCACCGTCGGCCGGCGCGCGATCCACGATCGCCGGCATCTTGTTGTTGGGCGAGATCGCGAGGAAGTCGGGCTTGAACTGGTCTCCGGCGCCGATGTCCACCGGAATCAGGGTGTAGGGCAGTTCGGCTTCCTCGAGGAACAGGGTGATCTTGTGACCGTTGGGCGTGGGCCAGTAGTAGAGATCGATCATGGTGCGGTCCGACAGCGGGGAACGAAACCGCAACTGTAGCGGCTCGCGCCGCGGACGGCTTGTGCGAAAAGTCCCCGTTTGCCTGCGCAATCTGCGCGGTCGACGGGCGCGCGTTCGGAGAAAGCTGTCACCTCGCTCCCGGCGTCCGTGCGTCGGGGACGCAGCCCCGACCTGCCCGCATCGCCGCAGGCCGCAGCTCAGCGCGGCCGGCGGGTCGAGTTCAGAACCGCTCCTCCGGGAACTCCGCCACCGCGCTGGCCCCGTCGAGCACCTGCTCGCGCAGGCCGGCGACGCGGGTCAGCAGGTGGTCGGCGTAGAAGCGCGCGGTCTTGAGCTTGGAGGTGTTGAACCCGGCGTCGCCCTGCCCTGCGTCGAGCCGGCGGCGGGCGGCGGCGGCCATGCGCGCCATCTGCCAGCCGCCGCAGACCAGTCCCGAGAGCACGAGGAAGGGCACCGAGCCCGCGTGCACGGCCACGGGGTCCTTCATGAAGTTCTGCGCGACGAACGCGACGCAGGCCTCGAAGGCCTCCAGCGCCGGGGCAAGCCGCGCGCGGATTGCTGCCAGATCGGCGTCGCTGGCATCGAGCGATTCCAGCGCGGCGCGAACCTGCGCGGCGATGGCCTTCGCCGCCGCGCCGCCATCGCGCGCGGTCTTGCGCCCGATCAGGTCGTTGGCCTGGATCGCGGTCGTGCCCTCGTAGATCGCGGTGATGCGCGCATCGCGCAAATGTTGGGCCGCGCCGGTTTCCTCGATGAAGCCCATGCCGCCGTGCACCTGCACGCCGAGGCTTGCGACCTCGTTGGCCGCCTCGGTGGCCCAGCCCTTGTGGATCGGCACGAGGAATTCGGCCAGCGCCTGGGCTTCCTTGTTGCCGGCGTGGCCGTGGTCGAGCAGCGCGGCGAGCGTCATCGACAGCGCCCGGTTGGCCTCGGTGAGGGCGCGCATGGTCAGCAGCATGCGACGCACGTCCGGGTGGCGCGCGATGGGTACGGTCGGCGCGCGCGGGTTGGCCACGTCGCGACCCTGCAGGCGCTCGTGCGCGTAGCTGGCGGCCTGCTGGTAGGCGCGCTCGCCGATGGCGACGCCCTGCACGCCCACGGCGTAGCGGGCTTCGTTCATCATGATGAACATGTACTCCAGGCCGCGGTTGGCCTCGCCCACGAGATACCCGATTGCACCGTCCTTCTCGCCGAAGTTGAGCACCGCTGTAGGGCTGCCGTGGATCCCGAGCTTGTGTTCGATCGAGGCACAGCGCACGTCGTTGCGCGCGCCGAGCGTGCCGTCCGGGTTGACCAGGAACTTGGGCACGATGAAGAGCGAAATGCCCTTCACGCCCTCGGGCGCATCGGGCAGGCGCGCCAGCACCAGGTGCACGAGGTTCTCGGTCATGTCGTGCTCGCCCCAGGTGATGAAGATCTTCTGCCCGCTGATGCGGTAGTGGTCGCCCTCGGGCACGGCGCGGGTGCGCACGAGCGACAGGTCGGAGCCGGCCTGCGGCTCGGTCAGGTTCATGGTGCCGGTCCAGCTGCCGTCGATCATCTTCGGCAGGAAGGTCTTCTTGAGCTCGTCCGAACCCACCAGCACCAGCGCCGCGACCGCGCCCGCGGTCAGCATCGGGCAAAGCGAGAACGACAGATTGGATGCCATCACCAGCTCCGAAACCGGGCTGGAAACGATGTTGGGCAGGCCCTGGCCACCCCACTGGGTCGGGAACGGCAGCGCGTTCCAGCCGGCCTCGCAGTACTGCCGGTACGCATCCTTGAAGCCCGGCGCGCTGGTGACCTCGCCGTCCTTCCACGTGCTGCCCTTGGTGTCACCCTCGCGGTTGAGCGGGGCCAGCACCTGGGCGGAGAACTTGCCGGCTTCCTCCAGCACCGCGTCGATCAGCTCGCGGCCGGTATCGGCCTGACCGGGCAGCGCCTGCACGGCGGCCACGTCGATCAGTTCATCGAGCACGAAGCGCAGGTCGTCGAGGGGCGGGGTGAAGGCGGTGCTCATGGCGGATGCTCCGGCGGGAAATGGGTCGTCTGACAATACGGTGCAGTATGGCGAGCAGATGCTCTAAAACCGGAACTCCGCCCGCCGTAGAGCGCAGCTTGCTGCGCTGCGCCCCTGCCCCAGAGAAGCCAAGTCCGCGCAGGGCGGAACCCGCGCAGACGCGGCGGAAACGCCTTCGGCGGTTCCGCCCTACGAAAACCCCGCGCAACGCGGAACCCGCGCTGACTCGGCGGAATCGCCTTCGGCGGTTCCGCCCTGCGAGAAACCCGTGCAGGGCGGAACCCGCTCAGTCACGGGGGAAACGCCTCCGGCCGTTCCGTCCTACGAAAATCCCGTGCAGGGCGGAACCCGCGCAGCGGTTTCCGCCGGTTACCGGGGGCGCGCCTGAATATCCCGGATCAGCGCGGTGCTTCCTCCGGCAGGGGCACGCTCGGATCGTCCAGATGTGCCATCACCGCATCGAGCGCGGCGTGGACCTTGGGCAGCAGCGGCACGAAGCGACGGCCGTAGTCGGGGAAGGCGAGGAAAGCGTCAAAGTGCTGGGCCTTGGGCACGATCCACAGCGCCACCTCGCGCCCGGCGGCGCGCGCCATTTCGGCGTAGGGCACGCTGCTGAAGACCACGGGAATCAGCCCGTCGTCGCGCCCGTGCACCACGATCACCGGCAGCCCCGCGCGCGGCGGCGCGGCGCGGGTTTCCTCGACGCCCCTGCGCACCGGGTCGTTCACCTCGTGGTCCGTCCACAGGCGGTTGAGGCAGCCGATGCCCGGGAAGTCCGCGTCCTCGCCCGCGCGGTTCGGGTCGATCAGGGCGATGCCGTTGCCCGGCGGGATGCCCGAACCATCGCTCCACCACAGCGCGCGCTCCTCGACCGTGGCCGCGCGCGGCGCGCCGTCCGGGCCGACCGGCGCCCACGAGAACCCGCAGGGATGCTCGCCCGTGCCGTAGCGGCCATAGGCCGAGGCGTAGGCCGCCGCCACCGCGCGCCACAGGTCGAAGCCGCTGGAGATCGCGCCGCTGCGCAGGGCGGGCTCGTCGAAGCCGAAGCGATTGAGGTGCGCCAGCGCCTCGCGCGACTGCGCCTGGAGGTCGCCCTTCGGCAGGAGATCCAGTTCGGCGTAGGTGCGGCAGCGCGCCTCGCCGGCCGCGCGCAGCGCCTCGGAAAGCGGAGGCTGCGGCAGGTCGTCCAGCGCGAGCAGCGCGCAGGGCATCATCACCGCCGCCAGCGTGGCGTACTGATAGAGCGGTCGCGCGCCCTCGGCGCGGGCGTAGACGTTGGGTTCGCCCGCGACCACCGCGTCGATCAGGGCATCCTCGGCTTCGGCCGCGCGCAGCACCGCGCCGCCGCCGTTGGAGATGCCCACCGCGATCACCCGCACGCGGGAGGCGTCCATGCGCTGCGCGCGGAACTGTTCGGCCAGCACCGCAAGGCCGAAGCGCGCGGCCTGCCGCACGTGCCGGCCCCAGTCGGCCTCCGGATTGTCCCTGGAGTGGGCGTGCTTGAAGGCCACGCCGCGCAGCGCGAGCGAGGCCTCGGCGTCCGGCGCGAACGCCAGTTCGTCGCCCGCGCTCGCCGCGCCTGTCGTTCCGTCCAGCCGCACTCCGACGCCCGCGTCGAGGTCGAAGTAGTCGGTGCCCGCGCCCTTGTCGGTGTAGGCCACCGCGCAGCCGCGCGACAGCGCCCAGGGGCCGGCGACCGCGATGGCGCCGTACACCCCGCGCGAACCCGAGGCCGGGGCCACGACCAGGCAGGGATGTGCCGGATCGAAGGCGTCGGGGAGTTGCAGCAGCACGCGGTGTGGCTGGTGCGCGCCGTCCAGCCGCGCGAACGCGGTGAACTCGCGTCCCGGCACCGAAGGCAGCGCATCGCCCGCGCCGCCGCCCGGGCGCAGGTCCGCGATGCCCCGCCAGTTCGCCCAGATCGCCCGCCGGCGCAACTCCGAAGGCGTGGGGGACGCGGGATTTTCCACGGGCGGCGCGGTCATCGCGCGCAGGCCGTCGATGCCAAGGCCCGCGGTGAGGAGGTCGTCCGCGCCGCGGTGGGCGGTCTCGCGGATCGGGCCGAAGTTCGCGTCCGGCGAGGAGGTTCGAGTGCTCATGGGCGTGGAGGCGCAGGCGGCCAGCCCCAGCGCGGCGGCCGCGGCGATCAGGCGTGGGAAGGGAATCGGGTTCATGGGGCAAACATACCCCCGCCGGCGCACGCGCGCACTCGGACCTTGGTGCCATCCGGCACCCGCCCGCAGTCTCGCGAGCCATGTCAGGGTTTGGCGCAAGATGTCGTTTCCCCCGGCAACGCCACGCGCTGCGCGCCGGCGTTCGCCCCTTTCATCCGGAGGAACTTCAATGAAACCCTCGATTCTTGCCCTCGCCCTCGCCGCCCTGCTGCCGCTGGGCGCCCACGCCGGCACTTTCAACTGGCACGGCGAGATGATGGACGGCGACGCGCCGGCCGACGGCGCCTACGACCTGCGCGTGCGCAGCTTCGCCCACCCCGGCGCCAAGGCGGCGCTGGGCGAGCCCACCGAACTCCCCGGGGTGATATTCCGCGAGGGCAGCTTCAGCGTGAGCCTGGACGTGCCCGACGACGCCGACGGCATCACCTGGGTGGAGGTGGCGGTGCGCAAGGCCGGCAGCGGCGACGACTATGTGGTGCTGGGCGCACCACAGCCGGTGTCCAAGGCCAACAGCACTTGTCCAGGCGCTTGGGCGCTGGATGGCAACTCCGGTGCACCGGCCGGGAGCTTTCTGGGCTTTGTCGACAACCAGCCGCTGGTGTTGAAGGCCAACACCACGGCGGTGGCGACCTTCACCCCGCGTGGTACTGCTTCGGAGTACGGCGATGCACCGAGCGTGGCGTTGGGATCGTC
>CAUJIN010000014.1 GCA_963205495.1 Pseudomonadota bacterium | reverse complement strand
CCGGGTCGCGGTAGTCGGCGAAACGCACTTCGATCCCGTACTGCGGCAGGGTGTGGGCGAACAGGTTGTAGGTGCCGCCGTACAGCGTCCCGGCCGAGACGATGTTGTCGCCGGCCTGGGCGATGGTGAGGATGGCGTAGGTGATCGCGGCCTGCCCGGAAGCCAGCGCCAGCGCCGCGATGCCGCCCTCCAGCGCCGCGACGCGTTGCTCCAGCACGTCCTGGGTCGGATTCATGATGCGCGTGTAGATGTTGCCCGGCACCTTGAGGTCGAAGAGGTCGGCACCGTGCTGCGCGCTGTCGAAGGCGTAGGCGACGGTCTGGTAGATCGGCACCGCCACCGAGCGGGTGGTGGGGTCGGGCGAATAGCCGCCGTGCACGGCGATGGTTTCGGGTTTCCAGTGATCTCGGCTCATGGCTCGGCCTTGGGGCAGTGAGGGGGAACGCCATCATGCCCTGTCGGCATGAGCGTGGACCAAACCGCACGGCATGAGGGTTGTTCTCCTGCGCCATGAGCCCCGGCGCTGCGCCGGCAACGGGCCGCGGAAGGGTCAGGCGGCCGTTGCCACCGCGCGCCGCCGCCCGCCGGGCAGGAGCCGCAGCAGACCGCGCGGGGCCTCGGAGAAGGCGTCGGGCGCGAGCGCATCGAGCAGCGCCAGTTCGTCCGGATCGAGATGGAAGTCGAATACTTCTCCGGCACGGCGCAGCAGCGCCGGATAGGTTTCCTCCGTCAGCACGGGGAGATCGCGCTGCAGGCACCAGCGTTGCGCGATCTGCGCCGCACTGCAGCCGTGGCGTTCGGCGAGGGCGAGCAGGGCGGAAGGCGGTGCCCGGCGCCTGCCCGGCAGCGGTGGCAGCGCGCGCAGCTGGAGGTTCTGGGCCGCACAGAATTGACGCAGGGATTTATGCGGCGCCAGCGGGTGCAGCTCGATCTGGTTCAGCGCCGGACGCACGTCGCAGGCGCCGAGCAGCTCGCGCAGCGCCTGCATCGGAAAGCCGCGCAGGCCGATCGCCCGGACCCGGGCTTCGCCGTGCAGTTCTTCCAGCGCCTGCCAGGCATCGAGGAAGCGGCTGGCGGGCGATGCGTCGAGCAGACAGAGGTCGAGGGTTTCCAGACCAAGGCGGTCGAGGCGGCGTTCGAAGGACTCGCGCGTTTGTGCGTAGCCCTGCTTGCCGCCGCCGGAGCCGATGCTGAGAAACAGCTCGCCGCGCGCGAGCCCGGAGGCGCGCAGTGCGTTCGCCCATGCGCTGTCGCCGGCTTCGTCCAGATCCGCGTGGAAGCTCCTGCATCCCGCTTCCAGCGCCGCCGACACCGCCCTTTCCACGGCCATCGGTCCGGGCTGGCCGTGCAGCGCGTGCCCAAGCCAGGGCAGGCTGACCCCGTTGTTGAGGACCAGACGATCGCAGGGAGAGCGGAACACGGACATCGCCTCGGACGCGCAGCGCGCAGCGAAGGCCACTGTAGGCGGGTGCGGCGCGCGGCAGAACCAATCCGGCGGCATGAGCTCATGCCTTCCGCGCCGTTCCTTCGGCCTGCAAGCAAGGGACGGCCGGAAATCAGCGTGGCGCGGGTGCCGTCCCGGCCGGATCCGCAGGAGCCAGCACCTCGGCGATGAGCCGCTCGGCCGCCGCCAGATTGTCCTGAAACCGCGGCGGCAGGGAGAACCGTTCGATCAGGGTCGCCGCCGAGGTAAACAGGACGCGCACCTGTCCCGGTTCGTTCTCGCAGACGAGCGCCTTCAGCGGAAGGTCGACGCCGATGCTCGGATTGGCGAGCATGAGCGGCGTTCCGGCCTTGGGGCTGCCGAACACGATGAGCGTGGTCGGTGGCATGCAAAGTCCGACCGCGCGCGCTTCCTCCTGCTGGTCGATCACCGCGAACACCCGGATGCCGCGATCCTGGAATGCGGAGACGAGCCGGGTCACGGTGTCGGAGAAGGAAACGGGGCTGGGCAGGGCGACGATGCCGGAAGTGGACATGGGTTTTCGGGCCTCCCGAAGGATGGATGGGTCCAGCCTGCAGCATGACGCGGCAGGGCGGGGAACGGCGTGCGGCGCACGCCCGGCTTGCCGCACGAAGGGTGCGGCCGCAGACTGTAGGCTTTCGCGCCTAAGAACGCCGCCATGCCCGCCGCACGCATCCTGGTCATCGACGACGAGCCGGACATCCGCTCGGGGCTGACCGACATCCTCGAGGACGAAGGCTACCGCGTCAGCGCCGCCGCCGATGCGGCGCAGGCGCGCGCGCGGCTGGCCGAGGCGGCGTTCGACACGGTGCTGCTCGACATCTGGATGCCCGGCACCGACGGACTGGCGCTGCTGCGCGAATGGGTGGACGCGGGCGAGCTGGCGCAGCCGGTGATCATGATGTCCGGCCACGGCACGGTGGAAACCGCGGTGGAGGCCACGCGCCTTGGCGCCTACGACTTCATCGAAAAGCCGATCGCGCTGGCCAAGCTGCTCATCACGATCGAGCGCGCGCTCGAAGCCCGGCTCCTGCGCGAAGCCAACCGCAGCCTCCAGCAGCAGGCCGCCTCGCTGTTCGAACCCATCGGCGTCTCGGCCGCCTTCACCGCGGTGCTGGCCCAGCTCGACCGCCTCGCCAGCCGCGACGCGGCCATCCTCCTGCGCGGCGAACCGGGCACCGGCAAGGAAGCGCTGGCGCGCTGGCTGCACGCACGCAGCGCGCGCCGCGATGCGCCTTTCGTCACCGTCGCCGCGGGCGCCATTCCGGATGAACAGGCCGCGGTGGCGCTGTTCGGCGGAGAGTCGGGCGGGGAAGTCGCGCCCGGCCTGCTGGAACAGGCGCAGGGCGGCACGGTCTACCTCGACGGCATCGCCGAGCTGGGGCCGGACACCCAGCTGCGCCTGTCCAGCGCGCTGGAGCGGCGCCAGATCCTGCGCGTGGGCGGGCGCGCGCCGGTGCCGATCGACGTGCGCGTGGTCGCCGCCAGCTCGCAGGACCTGGAAGCCGAGCGCGCCGCCGGCCGGCTGCGCGACGAGCTGTATTTCCAGCTCAACGTGCTGCCCATCCAGGTGCCGGCGCTGCGCGAGCGCAGCGAGGACATCGAGCCGCTGCTGCGCCATTTCGGGCAGGCGTTCGCGGCGCGCGACGGCATCGCGCCGCGCACCTGGAGTGCGCCGGTGCTGGCGCGGCTGCGTGAACACGCCTGGCCCGGCAACGTGCGCGAGCTGCGCGCCCTGGCGCAGCGACTGGCGCTGCTGGGCAGCGGCGAGGTGACGCTGGCCGAAGTGGAGCCGGCGCTGCATGGCCAGAGCACCCGCCCGGCGGCGTCGGGTGATGGTTCCGATCACCCGCTCAATCTCGACCTGCCGCTGCGCGAGGCGCGCGACAGCTTCGAACGCGCCTACCTCCTGCGCCAGCTCCAGAACGCCGGCGGCAGCGTCGGCCGACTGGCGCAGCTCTCGGGCATGGAACGAACCCACCTGTACCGCAAGCTGCGCGACCTGGGCATCGACAAGGACGGCAGGGAGTGAGCCTCGGGGGCGGGCATGAATGAGCGTGCATCGGATTCGGGGGCTTCGGTGATGGCGATCGGCGGGTCGCCGGGCAGGGTTCGCGCACCCGCTCCCCAGGTTGCCAATCCTTTCCGAAGAACTCCATGAAAATCCTCATCCTCGGGGCCGGCCAGGTCGGCAGTTCGGTGGCGGCGGCGCTGGTTTCGGAAAACAGCGACATCACCGTGGTGGACAACGCGCCACAGCGGCTGCGCGAACTTTCCGAGCGGCTGGACATCCGCACCGTGACCGGC
Organism: Pseudomonadota bacterium; assembly: GCA_963205495.1. Lineage (GTDB taxonomy): Bacteria > Pseudomonadota > Gammaproteobacteria > Xanthomonadales > Xanthomonadaceae > Denitratimonas. The sequence goes on along the minus strand of CAUJIN010000014.1, from coordinate 15,772 downwards.
CACGCCTCCCTGCCCAGCGTGCTGGAGGCCGCCGGCGCGGGCGATGCGGATCTGGTGATCGCGGTCACTTCCAGCGACGAAGTCAACCTGATCGCCTGCCAGGTCGCCGATGCGCTGTTCAAGACGCCGACCAAGATCGCCCGATTGCGCAAGAGCGAATACTTGCATCATCCGGAACTGCTGCGGCGCGGCGGCAACGCGGTGGACGTGGCGATCAGCCCCGAGGCGCTGGTGTGCCGGCACGTGCAGGGGCTGATCGAGCGCCCCGGCGCGCTGCAGGTGCTCGATTTCGCCCAGGGCCAGGTGCAGATGGTGGCGGTGCGCGCGCGCCCAGGCGGGCTGCTGGTGGGCGAGCCGATCAAGCAGCTGCGCGAGCGCCTGCCGGGCGGCGTGGACCTCCGCGTGGCGGCGATCTTCCGCGCCGGCCAGCCCATCATCCCGGAACCCGAAACCCGGATCGCGGCCGATGATGAAGTGTTCTTCCTCGCCGATCGCGGCGACATCCGCACCATCATGGACACGCTGCGGCCGCGCACCAAGCCGGTGCGCCGCGTGTTCATCGCCGGCGGCGGCAACATCGGCGTCTCGCTCGCCGGCGCGCTGGAGAAGCAGTTCGGGGTGAAGCTGCTGGAGCGTTCGAAGGACCGCGCCAAGGCCATCGCCGAGGACCTGCAGAACACCATCGTGCTGGTGGGCGACTGCACCGACGAGGACCTGCTGCGCGAGGAGAACATCGACCAGACCGACGTCTACTGCGCACTGACCAACGACGACGAGGCCAACATCCTCTCGGCGATGCTGGCCAAGCGCATGGGCTGCCCGCGCGTGATCGCGCTGATCAACCGGCCGGCGTATGCGGAGCTGGTGGAGGGCGACAGCAGCATCGACATTGCCGTCAGCCCGCAGCAGGTCACGCTCGGCGCCCTGCTCACCCACGTGCGCGCCGGCACGATGGTGCGGGTGCACAGCCTGCGGCGCGGGCTGGCCGAGGCGATCGAAGCGGTGGCGGTGGGCAATTCGCGCACCTCGCGGGTCATCGGCCGCGCGCTGGGCGAGCTGGACCTGCCCGGATCGGCCAACGTGGTGGGCGTGATCCGCGGCGAGCGGCTCCTGATCGCGCACCGCGACGTGGTGGTGGAGAGCAACGATCATCTGATCGTGTTTCTGCTGGACAAGCGCGACCTGCCCAAGGTCGAAGCCGTGTTCCGCGCCGGCGCCACCTGGCTCTGAGGCCATGCTGCCGCGCCGCTTCCTGTCGATGCAGAAGGTGCTGGGCGCCCTGCTGGCGCTGACTTCGCTGTTCCCGCTGCCCTCGCTGCTGCTGGCGCTGGTGCTGGGCGAGGACACCATTGCCGCCTTCGCCAAGACCACCCTGCTGACTGCAGGCCTGGGCGCCGCGCTGTGGTGGCCGGTGCGCAGGGTCCGCTACGAGCTGCGCCTGCGCGACGGCTTCTTCATCACTACCGGTGCCTGGGTGCTGGCCTGCCTGGTGGCGATGCTACCGTTTGTCTTCGGCCTGCCGCAGGTGCCGCTGGTCCATGCCATGTTCGAGGCGGTGTCCGGCTTGACCACCACCGGCGCCACGGTGTTCAGCGGCCTGGACGGGCTGCCGCGCAGCATGCTGCTGTACCGCCAGTCGCTGAACTTCTATGGCGGCCTGGGCCTGGTGCTGCTGGCGGTAGCGATCCTGCCGATGCTGCGCGTCGGCGGCATGCAGCTGTTCCGTGCCGAAGTGACCGGCCCGACCAAGGATACCAAACTCACGCCGCGCATCGCAGAAACCGCCAAGGCGCTGTGGAAGGTCTATCTTGGCCTCAACCTGCTGTGCGCACTGGCCTATTGGGCAGCGGGCATGAGCCTGTTTGACGCCATCTGCCACGCCCTGTCCACGGTCGCCACGGCGGGTTTTTCCACCCATGACGCGGGTTTCGGCTACTGGAACAATCCCATGGTGGAAGTCGTGGCCACCGGCTTCATGCTGGTGGGCGGCATCAACTTCGGCCTGCACTACATGGCCTGGCGCCGCGCCAGCACGGCCCCGTACCATGGCGACACGGAGCTGCGCTTTTTCCTGCTGCTCGTCGCCTTGGTGACTCTGGCGGTGACGATGGCTCTTTGGCTCGGGGGCGCGTATCCAACCCTGGGCGAGGCGTTCCGCCACGCGATCTTCCAGTCGGTATCCAACATCACCACGACCGGATTCACCAAGGACGACTTCAGCCTGTGGCCCTCGTTCGCGCCGCTGCTGCTGGTCATGGTGGCTTTCGTCGGCGGTTCCAGCAGCTCGACCTCGGGCGGCATGAAGGTGGCGCGGGTGACGATGGCGATCCGCCAGGGTCTGCGCGAAATCAAGCAACTGGTGCATCCCAAGGGCCAGTTCATCGTGAAGATGGGCGGGAGGCGGGTGTCGGAGAGCATCGTGCTGTCGGTGGGCGGATTCTGCACGCTGTATGTGCTGTGCTTTGTCCTGGTGACGCTGGCGCTCGCCGCGGTCGGGCTGGACCTGGTCACCGCGTTCAGTGCGGCGGCCGCTTCGATCACCAACCTGGGTCCGGGCCTGGGCGAGGTGTCCGCCAGCTTCGGCACGCTGCCGCCGGCGGCGCTGTGGATCTGCTCCTTCGCCATGATCCTCGGACGCCTGGAGGTGTTCACCGTGCTGGTGCTGTTCGAGCCCTCGTTCTGGCGGGAATAGCTCGCCGGCGCGGGTGCTTCACCACTGCCAGGGCGACTTCGCCAACCGGATCGAAAGGCGCGCGAACAGCGCCCGTGCTTCGGCTTCGGGCAGGCAGGCCAGGTGCAGCCGGTGTCCGAGCGGGTGGGCGCCTGCGGTGTCGATCCTCACCCCGGCCATGCCGTGGCGGCGGTCGAAGGGCGACTGCACCCAGCGCAGGCCCTGGAGCTTGTCGATCTGCGCGAAGGAAAGGCGCTTGTCCAGCCATCCGCTGCGCCAGACCACGAAGCGATCGGTGACGGCGTAGCCGGCGCAGGCGGACTGCCGGCGCGCGAGCCAGATCCAGAAGGGCAGCGGCGCCAGAAGCGCCAGGCCGATCGCGCCGGAAGCGGCCGTCAGGCCGGCGCTGGCGGCCAGGGTCAGCAGGCACGGCACCAGCGCCATGCGGCGCCAGGCGCGCGGATGCAGCGGCCGGAAATCGAAGACGCCGGGCCAGTCCGGCAGCCAGCCGCGCAGCAGCGCATCCAGTACGTCCGGCGGCGCGATGGGCACCAGCTCCGAAAGCGTCTGCGGCTCGTTGCCGGCGCGCGTGGCGGCGGTTTCCACCCGCAGGCTGCTGCGCCCGAAAAGCCGCATCACCAGGTTCTGGCGCAGGGTCCAGTGCTGGATTCGGCGCAACGGCGCGCTGGCGCGCATCCGGGTGAGCAGGCCGCGCTCCACCGACAGGCGCGGCCCGACCTGCTCCAGGGTGAAGTCGAAGTCGCGCAGCAGCGCCAGCGCGATGGCCAGGATGCGGCTGACCGCGGTGGCCAGCAGCAGAAGCGCCGGAATGAGCAGCATCCAGCCCAGCAGGTAGTTGTCCCGGGCCAGGAACCAGTCCATCAGTTCGTTTGGCCAGTAGGCGACCCGCTTCCACACCTGCTCGTCGCCGAACTGCTCCAGCGCGCCCAGGCCCGCGGCGAGCAGCACCGTGCCGCGGCCGGATGAGAGGCCGAGCTTGACCAGATCAAGGAGCGACAGGTGCAGCAGCCGGCGCGTTCCGGTTTCGTCCCCGTTCGAGGCCGCCGCCTCGGCGCGTTCGCCGCGCACGGCGACGGGCACCGCCTGCGCCGCGCCGCGGTGGTATTCCACCAGCCGTTCCAGCGCGTCGGCGTCGGCCATCGACAGCACCTGCATGCGCGCCTCCGGCTCTTCCCCACCCACCGCCGACTCCAGCCGCACTTCGGCCACGCCGGCCAGGCGATGCAGCAGGCTGCGGTGCAGCGCCACCGACTGGATGCGCGCCAGCGGCACGTGCCGGACGTTGCGCTCCAGCAGCCCCGAGCGGATCACCAGTTCGTCGGCGTCGATGCGAAATCGGTAGGTGAAATAGCGGGCCGCCGCGCCCAGGGTCAGCACGCCAACCGCGACCAGCCCCCACCACTGCCAGCTTTCCCCGCGGTCTCCGAACACCAGCAGTGCGACCAGCGGCAGCGCGAAGCTGCGGAGCTGGGCCAGCAGCACGAACAGCCAGGACAGCGGGTGGAGGCGCCGTTCGGTTCCAGCACCCAGGCGCGCCTCGTCTCCCGCGGTCGCAGCCGATTCCGTGGAGGCGTCAGAGGGCATCATCATCGACCCGGATCAGGGCATCGCGCAGCGCCTCTGCGCGCGCCAGCGGCAGGCCGTCGAGCGCCACCCGCCCAAGCTCGCTGCCGGCGGTGTAGACGCGCAGGCCGGCCAAGCCGAGCGCGCGGTCCAGCGGGCCGCGCTGCAGGTCGGTGTGCTGCACCCGCGAGCGCGGCACCACGGTGTCGCTGCGCCACCACACCCCGCGCTGTATGCGCAGGCCCTGCGGCGTCAGGGCGTAACGGGTGCGGCGCCAGCGCGCGCTGCCGTGGAACCAGGCCAGCGGCGGTGCCGCCAAAAAGCTTGCGAGCACGATGGCGAACGCGGTGGCTGCCGGCCAGTCCAGATCCAGCGCCACGCCCAGCACCACCGCCACCAGCACCCAGATCACACCGAACAAGAGCAGCGCCAGCAGCAGCGCGTTCAGCCGCATGCCCCAGCGGGCGCGCGGATCGAGGTGCTCGAAGCGCCAGCCGTCATCGGACGACGTGGTCGCGGTTGCGGGAGTCGATCGGGCTTCATTCATAGCGGATGGGCGCCTCGCCTTCGGGTCGGATGGTGAACCGCTTGTAGCTCCACTGGTACTGCGCCGGCGCCAGCCGGATGCACGCCTCGAGCGCGGCGTTGAGCGCGGCGCAGGCGCGCGCGGTGTCTTCCCCGCCGATGGCCGCAGGCGCGGGAAGGATGCGGATGCGAAAACCTGCGCCGTCGGGCAGGCGCTCGGCAAAGGCCATCAGCACCGTCGCGCCGGTCTTGCAGGCCAGACGCGACAGAAGACTCATGGTCAGGGCGGGAATGTCGAAAAAAGGGGCGAACTCGCCGTCGCCGCGCTTGGGTTGCTGGTCGGGAAGGATGCCCACGGTGCCGCCGTCCTTCAGGTGCTTGAACAAGGTCCGCACCCCGGACGCCTCAGCGCGCACCTGCGTGACGCCCGGCTGCGCGCGCAGTCGGCGGATCAGCGCATCGGCCCACGGCTGGCGCGGCGGGCGGTAGAGGATGGCCAGTTCGCCTTGCGCCGCCAGCCACTGGTTCAGCAGCTCCCAGTTGCCCAGGTGCGGCGCGGCGATGATCAGGCCGCGCCCCGCCGCTCGCGCGGCATCGAAGCGATCGCGCCCTTCCACCTCGCGCACCTGCGCAAGATTGCGCGCCGCAGGGCGCGTCCAGAAACGCGCGGTTTCCAGCAGCGTGCGGCCCGTTTCGGCCATGTTCTCGCGCCACAGCGCCCGGCGCGCGGCTTCGTCCATGGCGGGAAAGCACAGCTCCAGGCTGCGCCGGGCGACCCGCGCCTCGCGCAGCCCCAGACCGCGCACCAGCCCACCCAGCATCCCGCCCAGCGCGTGCAGGGCGCGGTAGGGCAGGCAGCCGATCAGCCACAGAGCGGCGTGAAGCAGGCGGGCGGGCATCTTGGGCGGGAATGGGGAATGGGGAATGGGGAGTCGGGAATGGTAAGAGCAATGGCGGGCTGGCGCTTGTGGGGATGCCTTATCATTTCCCGCTGCCGCGGCCTCGCTCCAGCTTTTCCCCATTCCCCATTCCCCATTCCCCATTCCCCAATCCCCATTCCCGATTCCCGGCCCGACCCCATGATCGCCCTCATCCAGCGCGTCACCCAGGCCAGCGTCCACGTGGATGGGCACCCTGTCGGCGCCATCGGCCCCGGCCTGCTGGCGCTGGTCGCGATCGAGCCAGGAGACCGCGAGGCGCAGGTGGTGCGGATGCGCGAACGTCTTCTCGGCTACCGCGTCTTTGCCGACGACACCGGCCGCATGAACCGATCCCTGGCCGACACCGGCGGCGGACTGCTGCTGGTCAGCCAGTTCACCCTCGCCGCCGATACCCGCAAGGGCATGCGCCCGAGTTTCACCACCGCGGCCTCGCCCGAGGACGGACGGCGCTGGTTCGACCGGCTCGTGGCCGAATGCCGCGCCCACCACGACCCGGTTGAAACCGGGGAGTTCGGGGCGCATATGGTGGTCAGCCTGGTCAACGATGGCCCGGTCACGCTTCGGTTGGACGCCTGAAAACCCGGCACGACACCCCCTTTCCGGCACGCGGAACCCCGTGCTGCGGTCGCGGTCACATCGCGTCGTGTGGTCCTGTTCAGCCCATTCGTGGCCGAAAGTGGCCCAAATCGTTATACTGGCGCGTTCTTTCCCTTTGGCACCCTTCCCGTCAGGTCGCACATGTTGATCGACAATCAAGACCCCCAGTCGGAGATCAAGCAGCTCATCGCCAAAGGGCGCGAGCAGGGCTACCTGACCTATGCTGAAGTCAACGACCACCTGCCCGACGACATCATCGATTCCGAGCAGATCGAAGACATCATCGGCATGATCAACGACATGGGCATCGAGGTGCACGAAGTTGCGCCCGATGCCGAGTCGCTGCTCTTGTCCGACGCCGCGCCCGCCGGCTCCACCGATGACGACACCGCGGCCGAAGAAGCCGTGGCGGCGCTGTCGGCGCTGGATTCCGAAGCCGGCCGCACCACCGACCCGGTGCGCATGTACATGCGCGAGATGGGCACGGTGGAGCTGCTCACCCGCGAGGGCGAGATCGCCATCGCCAAGCGCATCGAAGAGGGCCTGGGCCAGGTCCAGACCGCGCTGGCCAGCTTCCCCTGGTCGATCCAGCTGCTGCTGGAGGAATACGACCTGCACGTCGAGGGCAAGAAGCGACTGTCCGAGGTGGTGCAGGGCTTTGCCGATCAGGAGGAGCCCGAACCCGCGCCGGCGGTGCTGCAGGAAGTGGACCAGGACGTCGAGGACGAAGAGGACGAGGCAACCGCCGGCGGGGACGAGGAAGAAACCGCGGTGGAAACCGGCCCGGATCCGGCCGAGGTCGCGCGCCGCATGGAAGCGCTCAAGGTCGGCTACGAGAAATTCCGCAAGGCCTACGAAAAGGCCGGCCCGGGCGACCGCAAGGTCGCTGCCCTGCGCGAGGAAATGGCCGCCGAATTCCTGCGCCTGAAGCTGCCGGCCATCCAGATCGACGGCCTGGTGCGCAAGCTGCGCGAAGTGGTCAACGCCATTCGCACCCACGAGCGCGTGATGATGGACATCTGCACGCGCCTGGCGAAGATGCCGCGGCGCGACTTCCTGCGCGCCTTCCCGGGCAACGAAACCAACACCGGCTGGGCGGACGACATGATCCGCCGCAAGCAGAAATGGGCCTCGGGCCTGCGCGAGCACCGCGACGACATCGTGATCGAACAGGAGAAGCTGGCCGCGATCGAAGTGGCGCTGTTCCTGTCGCTGCCCGACATCAAGGACATCAACCGCGCCATGGCCTATGGCGAGGCCAAGGCGCGCAAGGCCAAGAAGGAAATGGTCGAGGCCAACCTGCGCCTGGTCATTTCCATCGCCAAGAAGTACACCAACCGCGGCCTGCAATTCCTGGATTTGATCCAGGAAGGCAACATCGGCCTGATGAAGGCGGTGGACAAGTTCGAATACCGCCGCGGCTACAAGTTCTCGACCTACGCCACCTGGTGGATCCGCCAGGCCATCACCCGCTCGATCGCCGACCAGGCGCGCACCATCCGCATCCCGGTGCACATGATCGAGACGATCAACAAGTTGAACCGCATTTCCCGCCAGATGCTCCAGCAGTACGGCCGCGAGCCGACGCCGGAGGAACTGGCCAAGGAAATGGAGATGCCCGAGGACAAGATCCGCAAGGTGATGAAGATCGCCAAGGAGCCGATCTCGATGGAAACCCCGATCGGCGACGACGAGGATTCCCACCTGGGCGATTTCATCGAGGACACCAACGTCGAATCGCCGATCGAGCAGGCCACCGTCACCGGCCTTTCGGAAACCGTGCGCGACGTGCTCGCCGGGCTCACCCCGCGCGAGGCCAAGGTGCTGCGCATGCGCTTCGGCATCGACATGAATACCGACCACACACTGGAAGAGGTCGGCAAGCAGTTCGACGTGACCCGCGAGCGCATCCGCCAGATAGAGGCCAAGGCGCTGCGAAAGCTGCGCCACCCGTCCCGCTCCGAACAGCTGCGCTCCTTCCTCGACATCGAATGAGCCGCGCGGCGGCGCTTCTCCGAACCTGACAAGGCGGCCTGCGGGCCGCTTCGTCGTTTTTCGATGCCGCCGCCTGGCTACGCGTTTTCCCGCTGCCTGCGGAACGCTACACTGGCCTCCGGATTCCGGGGGAGATTTGCCGATGGACGCGACGATGACCGAGGCGCTGGCGCGGCTCTATCCGATCGACAGCCTGCGCGCCGAAACCCGCGAGCAGCTTGCCGGCGAGGCCGCGTTCACCAGCTACGCCCGCGGCGAGGTGCTGTTTCGCGCCGGCGACATGGACGACGACACGCTCTACCTGCTGGACGGGGAAGTCTCGGCCGAATATCCCGACGGCAAGACCCGCCAGTTCGCGGCGCATTCGCTGCAAGGGCGCTATTCGCTCGGCGACTCGCAGCCGCGCCGTTTCACCGCCACGGTAAGCTCGGCCTCGGCGCGCGTCGTGCGTCTGGACCGGCGCTATCTGGAAAAAGTGATCGCCTGGGACCAGATCGCCCGCACCGCGAGCCGGTCCGACGGCGGCGCCGACGCCAACCGCTGGGTGTTCCGCCTGCTGCAGAGCCGCGCCTTCCGAAAGATGCCCACCGGCAACATCGAGCGCATGTTCCAGGGCTTCGAGGAGATCACGGCGCGTGCGGGGGAAGTGATCGTGCGCGAGGGCGATCCGGGCGACTATTTCTACGTCATCAAGGACGGCGCCGCCTCGGTGCTCAAGCACCTGGACGACAGCGAATCGGTCGTCGCCTATCTGGTGCGCGGAGACTGCTTCGGCGAGGACGCCCTGCTCGCCAACACCACCCGCAACGCCACCGTGAAGATGATGCAGGACGGCCGCCTGATGCGGCTTTCCCGGCGCACCTTCGAAGACGTGCTCAAGCCGCCGGTGGTGGAATGGGTCAACCCCGCGCAGGCCTCGCTCCTGGCCCGCACCGGCGCGACCGTGATCGACGTGCGCCTGCCGGCCGAGTTCGAGCAGCGCGCGATCCGCGATGCGATCAACCTGCCGCTGTACCGGCTGCGCGAGGATGCGGTCGACCGCTTCGGCCGCGACGACAAGCTCATCGTCTACTGCAACACCGGCGAGCGCAGCTCGGCGGCGGCCTTCATCCTCACCCGCCTGGGCTTCGACGTGTACGCGCTGCAGGGCGGTCTGCTGGGCATGCTGCGCCAGCAGGAGAAGCAGGCGGGCGCGTGAACATGTCGCCCGGGAATGCTTCGCGACCCGAAGCCGCGCAGGTCGGCGACTGGCTGCGCCGGCTGCAGGACCGGATCTGCGAGGCGCTGGCCGCGGCGGACGGCGCGGCGGCATTCGCGCAGGACGCCTGGAGCCGCGAGGGCGGCGGCGGCGGACGAACCCGCGTGATGAAGAACGGTGCCGTGTTCGAGCAGGGCGGGGTCAACCTGTCCGAAGTCCACGGCACCGCGCTGCCCGCCTCGGCCAGCGCGCATCGGCCCGAGCTGTCCGGCGCGCCGTGGACGGCCTGCGGCGTTTCGCTGGTGCTGCACCCGAAAAATCCGCATGTGCCCACCACGCACATGAACGTGCGCTACTTCGAGGCGCGCCCGCCCGGAGCGGAGCCGGTGTGGTGGTTCGGCGGCGGCTTCGACCTCACCCCGTTCTATCCGGTCGATTCCGACATCCGCCACTGGCATGAAGTGGCGCAGCGCACCTGCGCGCCCTTCGGCGAGGGCGTCTACGCCGAGCACAAGGCCTGGTGCGACCGCTATTTCTTCCTCAGGCACCGCAACGAGGCGCGCGGCGTGGGCGGCCTGTTCTTCGACGATCTCAACGGCTGGGGCTTTGCGCGCAGCTTCGCCTATGCGCAGGCCGTCGGCGAAGCCTTCCTCGAAGCCTATCTGCCGATCGTGGCGCGCCGCCGCGACATGCCGTACACCGCACGCGAGCGCAACTTCCTTCTCTACCGGCGCGGGCGCTACGTCGAGTTCAACCTGGTCTGGGATCGCGGCACCCTGTTCGGCCTGCAGTCGGGCGGGCGCACCGAATCCATCCTGATGAGCCTGCCGCCGCAGGTGCGCTTCGAATACGGCTATGCGCCCGAACCGGGCAGCGCGGAGGCGCGACTGGCCGACTACCTGCGCCCGCGCGACTGGCTGGCCGAGCTTCCCGCCGGCTGATCGATCAACTACGGCGAAGTCGCGGCCGGTCTTTCGCGCCGATGGCGCAGGAAGGGACGCTCGGTCAGCGCGTAGGACAGTGCCGAAACCCCCACGCTCGCGATCACCGCCAGCGCCGCCCAGCGCCAGCTTGCCGTGTCCATCCCGCTGGCCTTTGCATGGCGCGACAGCGCATCGAGCACCGGGTAGTGCCAAAGGTAAAGGCTGTAGCTGATGGTGCCGAGGAAGACCATCGGCCGGTTCGCCAGCAGCGCGCGCACCGGGGGCGAGCGCGACATCGCCGCGGCCCCGACGAGGGCGGCGAAGGCGCAGCCGAAGACGGTGAACTGGAAAAACAGCCAGGGCGCCAGCGCCTGATCGACGACGTAGCCGTCGCGCGGAAGCAGCCAGATCGCGAGCAGGACCGTGGCACTGCCGAACAGCGCGAGCCTGCGCTCGGAGCCGCCGCGCCCCGGCACCAGCGCGTGCGCCACCAGCATGCCAAGCGCGAACTGATCGATACGGCCGGGAAGCTGGATCACCCAGCGGTAGAGCGACACCCACTCCATGCCCTGATGGAAGATCAGCCACCAGGTCAGGATGCGGAAGGCCACGCAGGCGAGCACGATCAGCAGCAGCCCACGCGGCAAGGATCGTCGCGAGGCGAAGGCGAACGCCACCAGCGGCGCGACAAGGTAGAAGTCCCACTCCACCGGCAGCGACCACCACACCGGATTGAGCGTGGGGGCTCCGTCCATCAGGTTCGAGGTCAGGGTGACGCTGAGCAGGGCTTCCCCGGCACCCATCGGAAAGCCGCCGCGGCCGAATGCGGCCAGCAGCGCCAGCACGCCCCAATGTGCCCAATAGGCCGGAAACACGCGCAGGAAGCGCCGCCGCCAGAACGTGCCGAACGCCACCTTCGCCCCGCCCAGCCGCATCGCCACCCACGGCCCGCCGATGAGATAGCCCGACAGCACGAAAAAGAGATCCACGCCCAGGTAGCCGTGCGCGGCCAGCGGGGTGAAATCCAGCGGCCCGAGCGCCATCCTGGGCGCGCCCGCGTGCTGCCAGAGATGAAATGCCAGCACCCACAGCGCCGCCACGCCGCGCAGCCCGGTCAGCGCGTCGGCGTAGGGCGGCAGGCGGGGCGGGTCGGGAAATTTCATCGGCGCGATGATACCGGCGGTCCGGGAAATTCCCCGCCGCGCTTGCGCCGTTCGGGCGCACGGGCGGAAAGTGCGGACATGCGAATTGCCTCGTTCCCATTCCTGCTCGCGGCTGCGTGGCTGCTTGCCGCCGCCGCGCCTGCCGCCGCGCTTTCCACCGGGCGCCTGCCCGGCTGGGTCTGCGGGCAGGGCGAGCCGCCGCTGTTTTTCGATGGATTCGAGAGCGGCGATGCGCTCCACCGCGAGCCCACGCACGGCAGCGGCGGCGCCTATCCGGGTGCGCAGACGCGCAGCGTCACGGTGCTGGGCCAGCCGCGCGACTACCATCTCTACATTCCCGCCGGCTATCCCTTCGCCGCGCCCGCTCCGCTGCTGCTGGTGCTGCACGGGGCCGGCGGTGCGGGCACCGCGCCCACCGCGGCGCAGTGGATGCGCGACGCGTGGTCGGCTCAGGCGCAGGCCGGCGGCTTCCTCGTCGCAGCGCCCGTGGCGTCCGGCTCGCAGGGCGGCTGGCTGCCATCGCTCGACTATCCGATGTTCCAGGCGATCCTGAACGACGTCGCGGCCCACTACGATATCGACCTGAGCCGCATCCACGGCTGGGGCTATTCGGCCGGCGGGCATGTGATGCACGACCTGGCGCTGCGCCAGCGCAGCGGCGTGCCCGACATCCGCACCTTCGCCGGCTACGGCATCAGCGCGGGCGTGCTGCAGGCGCTGGTGTGCACTCCGGCCACCTGCCCGGCGGCGCTGGCGCAGGTGGCGCGCAAGGTACCGGTCGACCTGCGCGTGGGAACCGAGGACTACTACTATCCGCACGTCCAGGCCGACCGAGACGCCTTCCTCGCCGCCGGTTGGAGCGCGGGCGACACCCTGATCTATGGCAGCTTCCCGGAAGGCCATCTGGTCTATCCGTGGCACTTCGCCGAGACCTGGGATTTCCTCTGCCCCTTCCAGCGGCGGCTGGACTGATCGAACTCAACCCTTGTCGCGCATCAGCGCCAGCAGACCGTCGCGGAATTCCGGCCCGCCGCCGTGCGCCGGGTGGCGGATCTTCGTCGCCTCGATGCCCAGTTCCGCCAGCGTGGCGTGTCCGACGTTGCCCACCGCGGCGATGTGCGCCGGACGGAAGAGTTCGATCAGCCGTTCGAGCTGGGGCCGGCCGTCGCGCTTGAGCTCGGCGGGCGTGGGCGTGCGGTTGGACTCGTCCACGCCCGGCTTGTGCGGGTGCAGCGGCAGCGCCGGCCACACCAGCACCGGCTCGGGCAGATCCTGGAACACGCGCTGCACCACGGTGGCGCTGGCCTCGCTGCGCAGGCGCTGGCCTTCGACGATGAGCCGGTAGCCGGCCTCCGCCCCGCCGAACAGGCCGAAGCGGTCCTTCGGGCCCATCATGTTGCTCTCGGCGCAGAAGTTGACCCCGGTGCGCCAGGCGCCGCGGTAGCCCGGCGCCTCGCCCACCAGCAGCACCGTGGGCTTCCACGGCAGGAGCTGGCGCAGGAAGACCTGCAGGTTGGAAAAACGGATGCGCCCCTCGGGGGTGGCGGGGTCGTAGAGCGCGTGCGCGTTGGCGCGGTCGGAAAATCCCTGCAGCGTCTCGAACCAGGGTTCGAGCTTGCCCATCATGCGGCGGGCCCATGCGGTGTCCATCGGGTGCTCCCGGAAGCCAAGAGAGCCACAGTGTCGCGCCGCGGAGGCCGGACCCCCAAATCGGCGCCGGCCCGCACCGGCCAAAGCACTGCGGCGGCCGGCATCTGCGCTATCGTTCCCGCACCGGCCGCGGCGGCGAATGCGTGCGGACGGTGGCGACGCTCGCGCAAACCGGGGATCAAAGGGACTACGGTGCCACTCAACGAACAGGAAACCCGTTTCCACCTCATCGACCCGGTGCTGCGCCGCAAGGGCTATGACTCGGTGCACCACCTGCGCCTGGAAACCCCCGCGCCGGTGGAGCCGACCGGGCCCAAGGGCCGCCGTCGCCCGGGTGCCGGCCGCACCGACTACCTGCTATGCGTGCAGGTAGGTGATATGCCCAAGGCGCTGCCGGTGGCGGTGCTCGAAGCCAAAAAGGAAACCGAAGACCCCTTGAAAGGCATGGAGCAGGCCAAGGCTTACGCGGACTGCACGCGCTTTGACGTGCAGTACGTATTCGCCAGCAATGGCCATTTGTATGGCGACTACGACAAGCCCAGCGGTATCCAGACCGGCCCGCATCCGCTGGAGGACTTTCCGAGTCATCCCGACCTTTGCGCCCGCTACGTGAAGGACAAGGGCATCAACCTGGCCTCGCCCGATGCCGCGCTGCTGTTCCAGGCCGATAGTCCGGCATGGTCGCAAAGCCGCTACTATCAGGATGCTGCCATCCGCGCAGCCTTCGAGAAGATCATTCTCGAACGCCAGTCGGGCCACGCCGCGCGCGTGCTGCTCACCCTGGCCACCGGCGCGGGCAAGACCATCATTGCCACCAACCTGCTGTGGCGCATGGCGCAGGCAGGCCTGTTGCCCAAGCCTGCCCTGTTCCTGTGCGACCGTGACGAACTGCGCGAGCAGGCTTACACCAAGCTCAAGGCCGCGTTTGGCAGCAACGCCCGCATCGTGCAGACCGAGCGCGGGCAGAACGCGGCAGCCAATGCGCGCATCCACATCGCCACCTATCAAACACTGGGCATCGACGAAAACGGCGACGGCAGCTTCCTCACCGATCACTACGGCGAAGATGCCTTCAGCGTCATCATCATCGACGAATGCCACCGCAGCGCCTGGGGCAAGTGGTCGCAGGTGCTCACGCGCAACCCCAATGCCATCCACATCGGCCTGACCGCCACGCCGCGCAAGCTCAAGGAATCCGAAGGCGGCAAGCAATCTGCGGAGGTCAAAAAAGCCGCCGCCGAGGATGACGCCATCACCGCCCACAACGTCCAATACTTCGGTGAGCCGGTGTACGAATACACCTTGGCGCAGGCGCAGGAAGATGGCTATCTCGCCGCCTGCGAAATCGTCAAACGCAAGGCCGATATCGACGCCCGCGTTTTCACCCGCGAAGAAATCCTCAAGGCCGGCGTGAAGGACATCAAGACCGGCAGGCCGCTCACGGAAGACGATCTGACCAAGGCCGAATACACCGGCAAGGACTTCGACGACGAGCTGTTCATCGACCTGCGCACGCCCAGGATGTGCGAAGACCTGTTCCGCCAGCTCTGCGAAAACGGCGGGCCGGAACAGAAAGTCATCATCTTCTGCACCCGCGACCTGCACGCCGATCGCGTGGCGATGCAGATGAACAACCTCTACGCCCGCTGGTGCAAGGAAAACGGCAGGCCGCGCAAGGACGACTACGCTTTCAAATGCACCGGGCAGGGCGGCGCGGACAAGATCGAGATCATGCGCGGCAGTGGCGAGCGTGCCTTCATCGCCTGCACGGTCGATTTGCTGGAAGCGGGCGTGGACATCGAGCGCCTGAATGCCGTGGTGTTCTTCCGCTACCTGCAATCCAGCATCAAGTTCTACCAGATGGTCGGGCGCGGCACGCGCATCCACGAAGAGACGCAGAAATACAAGTTCTGGCTCTACGACTACACCGGCGTTACCGACCTGTTCGGCGCGGAGTTCATCACCAACCCGTCGCGCTCCGGCGGTGGTGGCGGTGGCGGCACGGGCGAGGACGGTGATGATGGCGACGACGATAACCGGGCGTACGTCGCCGAAATGCGGGCACCGTACAAGGTGATCATCAACGCGCAGGGGCGCTTCATCCTTGCCAACCGCGACGGCAAGGCCACACCCATTCCGGTGGACGAATACCGTCGGGAAGTCGTCGCCCGCGTGCTGCACGAGGCGCACAACCTGGACGACTTTCGCGCGCTGTGGATCGAGGCGAAGAAACGCCGCAGCTTGATCGACCACCTGCTGGGCGACAACTTCAGCCCGGAAACCATCCGCGAAATCGACCAGATGGCTGACTTTGATCTGTATGACTTCTTTGGCCACCACGGCTACCACGCCCGCGCCTTCAAGCGCCCCGAGCGCGGCGCGCACTACATGCAGGCGAATGCGGCGTGGTTCGCGGGCATGGAGGAAAAATCCGCCATCGTGCTCAAAGGCTTGGGCACGCAGTTTTCGCAGGGCGGCACCGAGGCGCTGGAAACCCCCGCGCTGTGGGAGGTGCCGGAAATCCG
>CAUJIN010000013.1 GCA_963205495.1 Pseudomonadota bacterium | reverse complement strand
TGCGCTGGAGGAACAGGTGGCCACCTGGTTGAGTGAATTGCGGCATAGCTGCGTGCTTCCCCCAGACCCGAGCAGGGGCACAAGCAAGCCCCCCGTCAGGGTCAGGGTTCCGTTGGGACTCAAGGTCATGCGGGTGACGTTGCCGTCGGCACGGAACTGCATGCTGTGTCCGGGGGTGTAGAGAATTCCACCCGTGAATGCATCACCGGCATCACCAAAGCGCAGTCCCTTGTTCCTGGTACCACCTGCGATCAGGAACAGATCCGCGCCATCGTCATTCTCGAATACGGCAACGGCGCTACTGCTGAGCGTGGTGGAAGAGAGAGGCAACCCGGAATCCCCCTTCACCACGTTGAGATATCCGCGATGGCTGCGCGCCTGCGTACCCGTCTGTTGCAAGGTCATTCCGCCTTGAGCCCGCACCAGAAAGCGGTTGGGGCCATTGGAGACGAAACTGTCCCCCTGAGCGTCGGCCCATACGAACGTGCCGCGATCCCCTCGTGTGTCCGCAACGTTCTCCACGCCATCGCATGCCAATCCCACGGGATCGGCTCCGGTGCCAGAAGGCAACCGGACCTTGGCAGCCAAGCCTCCCGCCCAACTGTGCCAGCCACCAGCACAGTTGAATGCACCGCCGCTCACGACACTCTTATGGGCGAATGCAATATTGCTATCCCCGCCAATGACCGTGCTGTGCGATCCGAGCGCACGGTTGGCAAGCCCCCCGACCACGCTGCTCCCCTCCCCGCCAGCGAAGTTCGAGACACCCCCTCCGATGCTGCTGTATTGAACACTTGCCTTGTTCTGGATGCCTCCGCTTACCGTGCTTCCCGGCGCACTGGCGTCGTTTCTTAAGCCGCCCGAAACCGTGGCTCCTTCCGAATCATTCGCGGCTCCCGCATCATCCCCCGCTTGATTGTCATTGCCTCCGCCCACCGTCCCGAAATTGTCCGTGACGCGGTTGATCCCCAGAGAGTAGCCGCCGCCGCCAATCGTTGCGCCTGTTGCGCCGGCGCTGATCTGGTTTGATTTGTAGCCCAGCAGAACATTGACGGCGTTTCCCGCCACCCTGAAATCCGCCACTCGCTGGTTGCTGCTGCGAAGCTCGAGCGGTTGGGTGTTGAGGGTGCCGAGGAATTGTCCGCTCGATGGCGTATTGCCCAGCGTGGACCATGAATTGTTGGCGCCCGTCGGCTCACAGGTGAGCACGGCCCCGCTTTGATCCACCGCGCGCATGGCACTGCCTGCTGCGCACGTTCCACTGATGCGCCGCTGTATTTGCGTGGCATCGACCTTTGCCGCCGTCACGGCACCATTGGCGAGGTTCGATGTTCCCACCGCACCCGTCGCCAGTTCTCCCGTACCCACACTGCCGGGCGCAACCTGCGCCGCAAAATCGGCATCCGCTGCGTGCTGGGCATATGGAGCCGCGGAAATCTTCTGGCGCGGCAGCAACGTGGTGAAGCTTCCCGTGCCGGCGCGCCGCACCCGCAGCTGCAGGAAACGCTCCGGCCCGGTGAACACATCCGCGCCGGGATCGATGACCAGCAGGAATCGGCCATCCCGCAGCACAACCCCGGGAAAGAGCAGGGGCGCGGCATTCAGCGGCGTACCGCTGCACGGCTCGACGCTGCAAGCTTGCGGGAACACATCGGCCTGGAAGTCGTAGCTGCTTGCCTGCGAACCTGCGACTTCAAGCTGCCCCTGATAGGTAAACGCCGTCGACTGCGCCGCCAGCGTCGGCGCGACGGCCAGCAACCCAGCCAAACCAAACAGCCGAAACACCCCCATGGCACTCCCGATTCCCCACATGACCTGCTCCCTTGTTCGCCGGCATGGCGTAGCCTCTTGTTGGACATCACGGAAATCCGCGGCCGATTTCGCCATGACGCCGTAAACTCCTGCGCATTGCCCGAGTTCGCCCTCCATGCCCATCGACCCTGCCCTACTCCAAACTGGCGGCGCGCTTCAAGGCGCGGTTGCGGCCTCTCTGTTACGCGAACACGAGGCCGCGGCGGAACTGCAGGCTGGCGATACGATCGGAAGCTTCCGGGTGATCCGCGAACTGGGTCGGGGCGGCATGGCCGTGGTGTATCTGGCCGAGCGCAACGATGGCGAATACGAACAGTGCATCGCACTCAAGTGGATGCAGGCCGGACAGGGCGACAGCACCGGCGAGGCACTGTTCCGGCGCGAACGCCAGGCCCTGGCCAACCTCAACCATCCGCACATCGCGCGTCTGCTCGACGGTGGACGCACGCCCCAGGGTCGACCGTGGTTTGCGATGGAGTTCATCGACGGGCCGCCGCTGGACAGGTACTGCATCGACGCCGCGCTGCCGCTTCGCCAGCGGCTGGAACGGTTTCTGGAGGTTTGCTCGGCAGTAGCTTTCGCGCATGCGCATGGCGTGCTGCATCGGGACATCAAGCCATCCAACGTGCTGGTGGATGGCAAGGGCGGCGCAAAGCTGCTGGATTTCGGCATCGCGCAACTGATGGACGGCAACGACATCCTGATCCCGCGCGCTTTCACACCGGGTTTCGCCAGCCCCGAGCAACTGACCGGGGGCGTGTTGACTGCCGCCTCTGACATTTACCAGTTGGGCCGTCTGCTGGCCGCCACGCTCAGTCGCAACTCCGACGAGCGCGATACCGTGGCTTGCGCCGAAGCCACGCGGATGCTGGCGGAGACATCCGCTCGCGCGCCGGCACCCGCCCTGCCGGAAAACCTTCCGCACGATCTGGCCGCCATTCTCGCCACCGCCTGCCAGCGGGATCCCTCGCGCCGCTATGCGACCGTGGACGCGCTGGCGGCAGACTTGCGCGCGTTTCTGGACACACGGCCGGTTGCTGCGCGACCGCGCACCGCAGGCTACCTGTCGACGCGTTTCGTGCAGCGTCACCCTCTCGGAGTAACGCTGGGCGCAACTGCGCTGGCAGCGTTGCTGGCGGTCAGCCTGGTCTTCACCCATCGACTGGCAAACGAGCGAGACATCGCCCAGTCCGAACGCGACGCGGCCGAGCGCGCACGCGCGACCAGCGAGGCAATCAACCGCTTCCTCAACGAGGATCTGCTGGATTCCGCCAATCCACTGCGACGCCCCCCCGGCTCGCCCGAGGTCACGGTGCGACAGGCGCTGGATGCGGCCGAAGCACAGGTTGACTCGCGTTTTTCCTCCATCCCGGACGTACGTGCTGATGTGCTGGTCACGCTTGGCGTGGTGCGCTATGAATTCGGCGAATACGAGCGATCCCGCGCCTTGTACGAGGCCGCACTGGACGCCACGGCCGTTCTCGAACCGGAACACCCGGCCCGGCTGCGGGCGCAGGCCGAACTGGGCGCCCTGGACATCAGCGAACAGGATTTCGCGCGTGGCATCGCCACATTCGAAGCTCTGACGGAACTGGGCGAACGCACCCTCGCGCGTGACGATCCTCGTCTGTGGAAATGGCGCTTGCGCCTGCTCGAAGCCCGCTCGCGGCAGGGTGCCGACGTCGGCTTGCACGCCGAGTTCGAAGCCCTGGCGAAGGCGGCTGATGCCACCCTCGGAACACCGAACGAGATCTCCGGTGAAGCGCGCCTGTTCATCGCGCAGGGCCAACGCATGAGCGGCACGCCGGCGGACGGTGCCGCAGCGGCACAGCGCGCCCACGATGATCTTTCCGCCACGCTGGGCGCGGATCATCCTTCCACGCTGAAAGCACTGTCGGTGCTCGCCCACGGCCTGCAGGCACGCGGCGAATACGACGCCGCTGTCGCGGCTGCGCGGCGCGCCTTCGAACTTCAGCGCGATCGATACGGCCCCGACAGCATCGACACGCTGTTCCTCCAGAACGAATACGGATTCCTGCTAAGCGCCGTGGACCGGCTGGACGAAGCCGAAGCGGTGTTCGCGGATCTTGCCCCACGCCGCATCGCCACATGGGGCGAGGATACGATCCAGGTAGTGCCTCCACTGAGCAATCTGGCGCACGTGCGCATGCGGCTCGGACACCACGAGGCGGCGCTGGCCGATTTCCGGCGCGCCCTCGACATCCTCGACCGGCTGCCCGATGCGCCCGCAGCAATGCGCAGCATCCTCCTGCGTGGCCTGGGCGATTGTCTGCGCGAACTGGGACGCTACCGCGAGGCGATGGCCGCGCTCGACGCGGGCGATGAAGTCGCGGCCACACTGGGCCCGGATGACCTGCGCCGTTTTGCCCTGCAGGGAAGCCGTGCGCGACTGCTGATTGCGATGGGCGAACGCGCCAGCGGCCTGGCGCTGCTGGACGCAAGCATTTCCGCGATGCAGGCCCGCACCACCGACGACAATCCCATGCTCAAACCGCTGGTTGCGGCACGTCGTGCACTTTCTCCACCCTGATTGCTCCGATTTCCCGGAACATCCCGACCGTTCCCTGGAATCCCTTCGAACGAACCTGCGCGGGTCAGAGCCGGAATCCTGCACGGCACGCAGCGCCCGGGGAAGGTTCGAACGCCGTCATCCCAGCGAAGGCTGGGATCCATGTTGCTGTTTTGGAATGGGTTGGTCAGACCTGCGTCTGTCAGAAGCGGCGAGCCTGCGCTGGAACGACGGAAGAGACCAGTTCAGACCTTCCCTAGCCCACGCTCTCCGCCAGCCACACCCGCGCCGCATCCCAATCCCGACGCGCGGTGCGCGGCGAGATCCCCAGCGCCAGTGCGGTATCAACCTCGTTTAGGCCACCGAAATAGCGACATTCGAAGACCCTTGCCTGGCGCGGTTCGGTTGCAGCCAGTCGATCGAGCGCGGCGTCGATCTCCACCAGCAGCTCGAACTGGCCCGCATCGGGAACCTGCACGTCTTGCACATCCAGCATCGGCGCACCCGCACCCCGTTTGGCGGCAAGTCGTTCGCGCGCATGGTCGATCAACACCTGCCGCATGATTCTCACGGCCAGTGACATCAAGTGCCCGCGATCACGCGGCGCTCCCTGCGCGCCTTCCAGGCGCAGGTAGCATTCGTGCACCAGTTCGGTGGTGTCCAGCGTTCGTGCCGCATCGCCGGAGAACGCCTTGCGCGCCAGATGCTTGAGGTCAGGATAGATCAGTTCGACCAGCCTGACCCAGGCGACGCGGTCGCCGTGACCGGCCTGATCGAGAAGCCGGGTGATGTCGGTCATGTGCGCCATCGGAACATACCGTTATTCCGTCCCTCCATGCGGCACACTGCAACGCCGGTGCGGCGGCTCATCCGCCGGCCAGGAGCGAGATGTCGGCGACGCTGCGGAAGCGCTCGCCGATGCGCTTGAGCAGGGCGAGGCGGTTGGCGCGCACGCGGGCGTCCTCGGCCATCACCATCACGCCCTCGAAGAAGGCGTCGATGGGTTCGCGCAGCCGCGCCAGGTGCTTGAGCGCGACGACGTAGTCGCGCCGCGCCAGTTCGACGCTGGCATCCGTTTCCACGCCCAGCAGGGCCTCGGCCAGCGCGCGTTCGGCCGGTTCGGCCAGCGCGGCGGCATCGATGGCGTCGGAAACCGCCCCTTCCACCTTGCGCAGGATGTTGCCGATGCGCTTGTTGGCGGCGGCCAGCGCCTGCGCTTCGGGAAGCTGGGCGAACTGGCCGATGGCGTCGATGCGGCGGTCGAAATCGTGGAGCGAGACGGGTTTCAATTCCGCGACGGCGTGGAAGTGCGTCGCCGGCACGCCGCGGTCGGCGTAGTAGCCGCGCAGGCGGTCGAGGAAGAAGTCGTAGAGGTCGTCGAGGTCGGCCTGCACGCCGCGACCCGACAGGCCGGCATTGGCCGCCGCGAGCAGGGCCTTCAAGTCCAGCTCGAAACCGCTTTCGATCACCGTGCGCGCCAGTCCCAGCGCCGCGCGCCGCAGCGCGAACGGATCCTTGTTGCCGGTCGGCTTGAGGCCCGCGGCGAAGCCGCCGGCGAGGGTGTCCAGGCGTTCGGCGATCGCCAGCACGCGGCCCAGCTTTGATGCGGCGATGTCGTCGGCGGAAAAGCGCGGGCGGTAGGCTTCGTCGATCGCCAGCGCGACGGCTTCCGGCTCACCGGCGGCGGCGGCGTAGTGGCGCCCGGCGATGCCCTGCAGCTCGGGGAACTCGTTGACCATGCGCGACTGCAGGTCGTTCTTGGCCAGCTCCGCCGCGCGGCGCGCCTGCGTCGGGGCCACGCCCACCTGCGCGGCGATGGTTTCCGCCAGCGCGGCCACGCGCTGCACCTTGTCGGCCACCGTGCCGAGCCTGGCCTGATAGGTGACGGTGGCCAGCCCCGCACCCATCGCCACCAGGCCCTGCTTCAGGTCTTCGTCGAAGAAGAAGCGCGCGTCGGCAAAGCGCGGTCGGATCACGCGCTCGTAGCCGGCGCGCACCTTGCCGACGTCGGCCGACTCGATGTTGGCGATGCCGATGAAGCGTTCGGTCAGCGCGCCGCCCTCGGTCAGCACCGGGAAGAACTTCTGGTTGATCTCCATGGTCTCGATCAGGGCTTCCTGCGGCACCGCGAGGAAGTCGCGCTCGAAGCCGCAAGTGACCGGCGCGGGCCATTCGACCAGCGCCACGACCTGTTCGAGGTTGTCCCCGGAAATGCGCGCCACGCCGCCCGCGGCGCGCGCGGCCTCGGACACCTGCGCGCGGATGCGCTCGCGCCGCGCGGCGGGATCGACCAGGACGAACGCCTTTTCCAGCGCCGCCGCGTACTCGTCCGGATGCGGGATGGCCACCGCCTGCGGCGCGTGGAAGCGGTGCCCGCGGCTTTCCCCGCCGGCGCGCACGCCGAACAGCTCGGCCTCGACCACGCGCCCGCCCAGCAGCAGCACCAGCCAGTGCAGCGGGCGCGCGAAGGCGAACTCGTGCGCGCCCCAGCGCATCGGCTTGGGAATCGGCATCGCGGCGACGGCCTCGCGCAGCACTTCCGGCAGCAGCGACTCGGTCGCCGCGCCGGCGCTGACGGCGCGGTGCACGAAACGCTCGCCCTTGGCATCAGCGATGCGTTCGAGCCGGGTCCATTCGACACCGTTCTTGGCGGCAAATCCTTCCAGCGCGCGGGTCGGCTGGCCCTGTGCATCCAGCGCGATGTTGAGGTACGGACCGAGCACTTCGCTGGCCTGCTCGGCCTGCCGCGCGGCCACGCCCGGCAGCCGCACGGCCAGACGACGCGGGGTGAACAGCGGCGCGGCATCGCCGCGATCCACCGCCACGCCGCGCTTTTCCAGACCGGCGATCACACCGTCGAAGAAGGCCAGCGCCAGCCCGGGCAGGGCCTTGACCGGCAGCTCCTCGGTACCCAGTTCGATCAGCAGCGGCTGCATGTTCATGCGGCGGCCTCCTGCTCTACGCCCTTGAGGCCGGGAAACCCGAGTTTCTCGCGCTGCTCGAAATACGCCTGCGCCACGCTCTGCGCCAGCTTGCGCACGCGCAGGATGTAGCGCTGGCGTTCGGTGACGGAGATGGCGCGGCGCGCGTCGAGCAGGTTGAAGCTGTGGCTGGCCTTGCAGACCTGATCGTAGGCCGGCAGCGGCAGGCCCAGTTCGACCAGACGCATCGCCTCGGCCTCGCAGGCATCGAAGCGGTGGAACAGTTCGGCCACGTCGGCATGCTCGAAGTTGTAGGCGCTCTGCTCGCGTTCGTTCTGCAGGAACACGTCGCCGTAGGTCACCGGCCCCTGCGGGCCGACCGTCCAGATCAGGTCGTACACGTTGTCGCACTCCTGCAGGTACATGCACAGGCGCTCCAGTCCGTAGGTGATCTCGCCCAGCACCGGCCTGCATTCCAGGCCGCCGGCCTGCTGGAAATAGGTGAACTGGGTGACTTCCATGCCGTTGAGCCAGACCTCCCAGCCCAGTCCCCAGGCGCCGAGCGTGGGCGATTCCCAGTTGTCTTCGACCAGCCGCAGGTCGTGGGTGAGCGGGTCGATGCCCAGCGCCTTGAGCGAGTCGAAGTAGAGCTCGACGATGTTGTCGGGGTTGGGCTTCATCACCACCTGGTACTGGTAGTAGTGCTGCAGGCGGTTGGGATTCTCGCCGTAGCGCCCGTCGGTGGGCCGGCGCGAAGGCTGCACGTAGGCGGCGTTCCACGGCTCGGGGCCGAGCGCGCGCAGGAAGGTGGCGGGATGGAAGGTGCCGGCGCCGACTTCGAGGTCGAGCGGCTGGATCAGCACGCAGCCCTGCTTGGCCCAGTAGGCGTTGAGCGACTGGATGAGTTCCTGGAAGGTGGGGCCGGTCATCTTGGCGTGCATCGCGTGGAAACCGTCAATTATACGGACAACGCGCGCGACACCGGCGACCGGCACGCGCGGGGCGGATGAACAAGGGCCGGCGCTCGTGTCATGCTTGGGCGCATCATGACCAGTCACGCCAAACCCCCGCGCGCAGACGCGCCCGTTCGCCGCTTTGCCGAAGGTGCCCGGCTCAGTACGGCCCAGGTGCTGGCGGCGCTGGCCGAGGACGGACTCATCGGCAGCGAAGACACGGCGCGCGCGCAGCAGGCCCTGCGCGAACAGCGCCCGGGCGTGGAGATCCATCCGCTGGTGCTGGTGGCCAACCTCAAGTTTCCCAACCGCAAGCGCGCCGGCAGCGAGCTGAATCTGGAAACCCTGACGCGCTGGCTGGCAATCCAGGTGGGCCTGCGTTACCTGCGCATCGACCCTACCAAGATCGACGTGCCGGCCGTCACCGCGATCCTTTCCCACGCCTACGCCCAGCGCCACCGCATCCTGCCGGTGGCGGTCAGCCCGGAGCGCGTGGTGATCGCCACCAGCGAACCGACCGATCGGCGCTGGGTGGCCGATCTGTCGCAGATCCTGCGGCGCGAAATCACCGTGGTGGTGACCAATCCGCTCGACATCGCGCGCTACACCATGGAGTTCTTCGGCGTGACGCGCTCGGTGCGCGGCGCCAAGGACCAGCGCGAGGAAGGCCCGGCGGTTTCCATGCCCAGCTTCGAGCAGCTGGTGGAACTGGGCCGTGCCGGCGAAGTGGGCGCGGACGACCGCCACATCGTGCACATCGTGGACTGGCTGCTGCAGTACGCCTACGAACAGCGCGCCAGCGACATCCACATGGAACCGCGCCGCGAGCTGAGCCACGTTCGATTCCGCATCGACGGCAAGCTGCACAAGGTGTTCGAGCTGCCCACGCCGGTGATGATCGCGGCGATCAGCCGCATCAAGGTGCTGGGGCGCATGGACCTGGGCGAGCGACGCCGGCCCCAGGACGGCCGTATCAAGACCCGCTCGCCGGGTGGGCGCGAGGTGGAAATGCGCCTGTCCACCATTCCCACCGCCTTCGGGGAAAAGTGCGTGATGCGCATCTTCGACCCGGATACGGCGGTCAAGTCCACCAAGGAGCTGGGCTTCGACGCCGCCGAAGCCGAGGCGTGGCGGGAACTCACCAGCCGCCCGCACGGCATCATCCTGGTCACCGGCCCGACCGGCTCGGGCAAGACCACCACGCTCTATTCCACCTTGAAGCGCCTGGCCACCAGCGACGTCAACGTGTGCACGGTGGAAGATCCGATCGAGATGATCGCGCCCGAGCTCAACCAGATGCAGGTGCACCACGCCATCGATCTGGACTTTGCCTCGGGGGTGCGCTCGCTGCTGCGCCAGGATCCCGACATCATCATGATCGGCGAAATCCGCGATCTGGAGACCGCGCAGATGGCGGTGCAGGCCTCGCTCACCGGCCACCTGGTGCTGTCCACCCTGCACACCAACGACGCACCCTCGGCGATCACCCGCCTGCTCGACCTCGGCGTGCCGCACTACCTGATCCAGTCCACCTTGAACGGCGTGCTGGCGCAGCGGCTGGTGCGCACCCTGTGCCCGCACTGCAAGAAACCCGCGCCGCTGGACGAGGACGGTTGGGCGGTGCTGTCGAGCGGGCTGGCGGTGGAAAAACCCGCCACGGGTTACACCGCGCGCGGCTGTCTGGAATGCCGCCACAGCGGCTACCTCGGCCGCGTCGGCCTCTACGAGCTGCTGCTCATCACCCCGCCGCTGCGCAGCCGCATCCAGAAGGACATGGACCTGGCCACTTTCACCCGCGATTCGGTCGGGCAGGGCATGCAGACCCTGCGCGCCTCGGCCGCGCAAAAGGTGGCCCAGGGCCTCACCACCATCACCGAAGTGCTCGACGTGCTGCCGCCGCCGGAATGAGCACGGCACCTTCTTCCATCCACGCTTCCGGAGAAACCGCCCCATGACCGCAGCCCGCAACCTTCCCGCCGCCAACGGCGTCGCCTGGCTCACCCAGGGCGCGCAGCTGATCTTGCGCAACCCCGCCGCCTTCCTGCTGATGGGCCTGATCGTCACCGTCATCGGCGCCCTGCCGATCCTGGGCTCGATGGTGCTGGCGGTGATCTCTCCGGCGCTCTATGCCGGCATCATCTGGGCCGCGCGCGTGCAGGCGCAGGACGGAACCGCCGAACTTGCGCACCTGTTCCAGGGCTTCAAGGAGGAAGGTCGCCTCGGGCCGCTGCTGCTCCTGTGCCTGCCGGGCGTGGTTGCCGGCTTCATCGCCGTGGTGCTTATCGCCATCTGGATCGGCGTGGCGCTGGCGGGTGTTGGCGCCTCCGCCGTGCTGGAGCGCCCCGAGGCGCTCCTGGGCGCGGCGGGTGC
Source organism: Pseudomonadota bacterium (assembly GCA_963205495.1). GTDB lineage: Bacteria > Pseudomonadota > Gammaproteobacteria > Xanthomonadales > Xanthomonadaceae > Denitratimonas. Next base: position 4,661 of record CAUJIN010000013.1, on the reverse strand, counting down.
CGGCGCACTCGTGCTCGTTCTGGTTGTCGTGGCGCTGATGGTGGTGGTCTTCGCGGTGACCCTCTTCGCGATCCCCGAGGTGATGTTCGGCGAGAAGGACGCCTTCGCCGCGATGCGGCGCAGCCTGCACGCCTGCCGCGACAACCTCGGCGCGGTGCTCGTCTACCTGCTGGTGCTGGTGTGCGGGGCGATCCTGGCGATGGCCGTGCTCTCGGTCATTTCCAGCCTGCTCGGGCAGTTCGTCGTATCGGTCCTGATCACGCCACTCGCCGGCGCCTCGATGTACCTGGCCTGGAAGGACGTCTTCGGCAGCGCCATCACCCGCGAAGCACCAGCGCTTCCGGAGACCCCGCAGGATGGCGGCGGCATGGTGGCCTGAGGGCTTCCCCGGCCAACAAAAACTTCGCATCCGGTTAACCCGGCCCTAATCCGGTTCCGCGTAGGGTGGCGCCCCCGCAACGGACGCAGGGCAAGGATGACGATCAGGGAAGATCGGTGGCGCGCGCGGGCACCGCAGGCTGCGGTGCTCGCGTCCGTCCTCCTCGGGCATCTGGCGCTCGGGCTTTGGCTGATGCGGTCGCAGCGACCGGAAAGCTCGCCGGACGCGGCCATGGAAGTGTTCTTCCTTCCTGCCGAGCGTCCTGCCTCGACCGCGCCAGCGCCGCCGTTTCCCGTCGCGCCGCACCGCGCGCCTGCGGCCCGAATCGCGCCGCCCTCCCGGGCCACGCGCTCGGCTCCGCCGGATCCGGCACCGCGCGCGCGGGTTTCACCCGACTTCGCCGACCGCGCGGACCAGCGCCTCCTCGACGCCCTGCGCGCCGGCGCGCGTCGCGAGGCACGGGGAGAAGCGTCGGTGCGCGATTTCCTGCAGCACCGCGCCGAACCTATCCCCGGCCGCGCCGAGCCGTTCACGCCCAGCGCGGTGGTGCTGCGCGAGAAACTGACGCCGGAAAAAATCGTGGCCATGATCGGTTCTCTGGTCGGCGGCAACTACGATCCCTGCCCCGATACCGTCCGCAGGATCCGCGACCTGGCCGCACGCAACGATCCGATCGGCGACGCGGAGCTGAGCCTGCTGATCGACCGCGAGCGCCGCCTGCGCTGTCGATGAGCGCAGGCGCGCAAGATGCGGGCCGGGGAACCGCTCCCGTCTCTCAGAAGGCGTATTGCGCCAGCAGCAGGTTCTCGCCGCGATTGCGCCCGCCGGTGTTGGCGTTGGAGAGGTGGCGCAGGGAAAGGGTCAGGTGCCGGTAGCGATAGCCGATGCCGGTCTGGAATTCGAGATGGCGGGAAAGCACGTCGGTATCGGAGTTGGTGGCCGTGATGCCTCCCTGCACGAACCATCCCTTCCAGGTGAACCGCTTGGAGACCGAGGCGAAGAGCACGCGTGGCGTATGCAGCCGGGAATCATGGCGCGCCCGGATCACGCCCCCCATGAACTCCCAGGGGTGCCGCTCCGTGGTTTCCCAGCTCAGGGTTGCGGACTGACTGTGCACGCCGTCGATTTCATCGGCCACGCCCAGTCCCAGATGAAAACCGGCCTGCGCGCATGGCGCGATCAGCAACAGCAGCAGAAAGGAAATCGGACGCATCGCAGCAATCGGGTATCCAAGCGAGGAGGAAATGATAGCGTCCCATTCGCATCCGTTCGGCGGCAGTCACCGAAACCGCTCCTGAACGATCTCCCGCCGATTCACATGCGCATCAGGCGTGGTCCGTAGGATCGCGCGCTTTGCGCCCTGCGGCGCGCCCTGCCCCAAACACGGAGAATCACGATGTCGAAGAAGACCCTCCTCGCCGCCGCCCTGCTGGCCTGCCTGCCGCTCGCGGCTTCCGCCGACGATGGTGGCTGGTCCGGTACGGGCGAGTTCGGCCTGGCCATGGCGCGCGGCAACGCCAAGTCCGACAACGCCAACGGCAAGATCGCCTTCACCAAGGAAGACGACCGCTGGAAGCACAGCTTCTACGTCGCGGCGCTGCGCAACAAGGCCGAAGTGAGCGTGGACACCAACGGCGACGGCATCGCGGAAAAGTTCATGCAGACCTCCGCCAACCGCTACGAGTTCGGCGCCAGCAGCGCGATCAAGATGAGCGAAGTCAGCTCCTGGGTGGCTGCGCTGCGCTACGAGAACGACGATTTCGCGCCCTACGAGCACCAGTCCACCTTCTCGATCGGCTACGGCCATACCTTCATCAACAATTCGCGCACCACGCTGACCACGGAAATCGGCCCCGGCTACCGCCGCGCCAAGGACGCGATCACGGGTGAAACCCGGGGCGACTTCATTGCGCGCGGCCTGCTCGGCTACAAGCACATGCTCACCGCCAACACCTCCCTGTTCGACACGCTGCTGGTGGAAGCGGGCAGCGACAACACGTTCGCGAGCAACGAATTCGGCATCGCGGTCGCGATGAACGAAAAGCTGGCGCTCAAGGCCGGCTTCGACGTGCGCCACAACACCGACGTCGGCCCCGGCATCGAGAAGACCGACCGCCTGACCAAGGTCAACCTGGTCTACAACTTCAAGTAAGCCATCGGCGGAGGCCGTGATTCCGGCCAGCGCCGGATGCGGCCGACGCCTCCCTCCATCGCGATGCGCCGGTAGCGCGCGCCGTCCACGCCAAAGACGATGCACGCGGCAATCCGTGATGAGCGAAGGGGCGAGGTTGGGCATGGGCTGCTGCATGAAGCGGCGGAATCCGCACAGCGGGTTCCGCCCTGCTTGCTGGAACCGCGCCGCTCCACCAGTACCGCGCCGCGCGCGTCCACCTCGTCCACGGTGGCATAGAACGCGGTGCCGCAGCTGGGCGCGGTGTCCGCCTCGGTGGACTCGCACAGGCGGGTCGGAAACCCGCGCGCATCGAACTGCTGCTTGAGCCACCCGCCGCTCGCATCGCGGGTCTTCCAGGCCCGGCCGTAGCCGTTGTACCGGGTCTCTTCGCGGTAGGTGCGCGCGTCCATGGTGCTGTCGCGGCTGGGCCATCGCCGATGCGGTGATGGCGCGCTTCGGTCATGCCGCTGACGACGCGCGTGGCGATCCGTGATGAGCGAAGGGGCGAGGCTGGGCATCGGTAGCTACCTGTAGCGGCGGAATCCGCACTGCGGGTTCCGCCCTACTTGCTGTGTTGAGAATTCCGCGTCCGCAGCCTGACATGCTGACCCCCATCAGTATCACGGCAACCAGTAGTTGCGCCCGACGAATCATGTTCATCGCCGTGCCTCCTCAGGGTAAACCGTTGGCTGTGTGGCGGCACGCCCCACAGAAGATGTCGCCGAACCCGGATGCCCAGCGCAACGAATTGAAGCTCATCATTTTTTTTCGTGAGGCAAGTTACCGCGCTCTCGTGGACTCACCAACACCAGGTCAGCAACCACGCCCAGATGGAGTTGCCATTCGCCTTCGGGATCACGCTTGTGGAAGCGCCCTACGACTCTGACCCAGTCTCCACTCTTGATACGCCTTTCGGCAATATATTTTTGGGCGCTCGAATCGAGCCGCACCACTTCTGAGATATTATTTATCTCGCGCGACTCGGTGAATGGATAGAGAAAGATAGTTTCCTCATCAACATTCAAGCTGATAACAGAAAGAAAATCCACAAACTTCCCATCGTAATTATCCGGGCTTGATATAAGTTTGACGTAGGAAATCCCACAAACCGGCTCGGAAAGTCCGCCAAATGGGAGGCATATTTCTTTCGCTTTAGCAGGCGAGCATAGTGTCAACGACACAATGACTGCCGCGATGATCCCATCGAGCCTCATGTTTAACTCCTTTACTTCTGGCATGCAGCGGTTACGCAATAGCTTCCATCCCGAAGATAGTACCTTCCATGATACGGGGCCGAGCCATTAAATAAGCTCAGCATTTGTGATCGACTCCACCCGAGCAAACCAGTCCCTTGTGATGCATACATATAGTCCAGGTTCTGATTCCACGCAATCGAAAGATCGCCGGACCTGCCCGATTCGAAGAACACATCACTTCCGGAATAGGATGATCTAATAAATGCCCCCTGGCCAGAGAACACACCGCCGCCCGGGTGATTGTGAATGAATCCGGCAATGCTTGCGCCACTCATTGAGCCAGTTGAGGATAATCCAAACACGTCAACCTGACTAGTATTAAAAGATGAAACACCCCCCTAGATAGTAATTTTTGCCGAGGCGAAAAATAAGGGAGCCAAACTCAACGGATTCGGGGAGTGTTCCAATGGACTCATGCCAGAACATTGCCGCTTCATCAGCACTCGCAAACGGGCGCATTCCCCCGCTCATCAGCAAGCGGAAGTTTGCAGCAGCCAAGCGCCGCTGCGCTGCCCGACGTTCCGCTCCATGCACCTCATCATTAAACGCCCTCGAAAACGCCGCCGTCACCGCACCATTGGCGAACTTGCCGCCGGTCATCGCGGAGACGGTGCCGCCCAGCGTTGCTGCCGCCAGGGTGCGCTGGGCGCTGAATCCCATATTGCCCGCGTCGATCCGGTCGATTCCCGGACTGAGCGCCTGCGTGGCACCGGCGCTGGCAAACCCGTGCCCGAACTTGCCGCCCTGCAGGCTGCTCATCACTCCGCCGGCCATGCCGTGCGCGACCACTTTTCCGACCCGTAGCGCGTTGGCCGAGTAGGTGCCGGCCTGAGCCATCCTGCCGAAGGCCGTT
>CAUJIN010000012.1 GCA_963205495.1 Pseudomonadota bacterium | reverse complement strand
GCCGGAGTGGCATAGGGCACCTTGGAGGGCAGCACCGCGTCGGCATCGAAGTTGATCGGTGGGGTGCGCGTCGCTGTCGCCTCGCTCGCGGGGCCAGGCGCGGATGCAGCCGCGGGTGCGGGCGCAGCCGGAGCGGGTATGGAGAACGCGGCAGGCGCGGGCGTCTGTGCAGGTGCCGGCTTGGGCGCATCCGCCTTGGGCGTGGCCGCGGCGTCGGTCTCTTCGATCAGCGCGACCACGGTGCCTTCGCCCACGCTGTCGCCGAGCTTGACCTTGATTTCCTTCACCACGCCGGCAAAAGGCGAAGGCACTTCCATCGTGGCCTTGGCCGATTCCAGCGTGACCAGGCCCTGATCCTTGGCCACGATGTCGCCGGGAGCGACCAAAAGCTCGATCACCGGTACGTCCGAATGGTCCCCGATGTCGGGAACGCGCGCTTCTTTCAGGCTCATGTTCTTCCCTCGTCCAGCCAGACGCCCATTCTGATGGCTCGGGATGCGCGATGCCAATGTCACGGCGGGAACCTTTCGCCGTCCGGTTGTTTCAAATCCGGTCTGGCGTTCGAAAAACCGTCCGGACGCGGACGACCGGACCGGGAACCCGGACGCCCGGACACCGGCAGGAAAGCGCAAGCCGTTGAATGTGCGTGGGTTGGAAAGTTGGCATGAGGCTTGCTCATGCAGGAATGACACACGAGAACGAGGATGCTGCCATGAACCACACGAGCTATCGCCTGATGATGCGCCTGATCGTTCCGGCGATTGCGCTGGGCGCGCTTGCGCTGACCGGCCAGCCGATCCACGGCACGGCGCACGGGGCGCTTTCCCATGCGGACGGCGCGTCCGCTGCGGGCGTTGCCGCACCGCAAACCCGTCGCCCGCAGGCCGCGGACGAAGATGCGGCGCAGCGCAAGCGGGTGGCCTTTCACCTGCGCTGGTCGCTCACGCTTCCGGCCGCGCCGCGCCTGCCTTCGATCGGCGTGGTGCTGTAAGGCCGTCGCGCGCCCGCAACGGCAGCCTCGCGGCTCCGGTGCGGGTGCTCAGCCGCGGAAGCGGCGTTCGGCGGCGATCCGCGCGAGCTTGCTGACCGGCTCGCGGCCCAGTTCCGCATTGATCCAGCGCGCGGTGTCGCACAGCGCATCGAGGTCCACGCCGGTCTGGAGGCCGAGGCCGTGGAGCAGGTACACCAGATCCTCGCTGGCGAGGTTGCCGCTGGCGCCCTGCGCGTAGGGGCATCCGCCCAGCCCCGCGACCGAGGAATCCACCACCCGCACGCCGGCCTCCAGGCAGGCGTACACGTTGGCCAGCGCCTGGCCGTAGGTGTCGTGGAAGTGCACCGCCAGCTGCGCCATCGGCACCTCGGCGGCGCAGGCCTCGAGCATCTGGCGCGCCTTCTTCGCCGTACCCACACCGATGGTGTCGCCGAGCGAGATCTCCGCGCAGCCCATGGCGTCCAGCGCCCTGGCCACGCGCACCACGTCGTGGAGCGGCACGCGGCCCTGATAGGGGCAGCCCAGCACGGTGGAGACATAGCCGCGCACCCACAGGCCTTCCGCCTTGGCGCGTGCGACCACGGGCGCGAGGCGGCGCAGGGATTCATCCACATCGCAGTTGATGTTGCGCTGGTTGAAGGCGTCCGAGGCGGCGGTGAACACCGCGATCTCGCGCACCCCGGCCTCCAGCGCGCGCGACAGGCCGGTGTCGTTGGGCACGAGCACGGGATAGAGCACGCCGTCCGCGCGCACGATGCCGCCCAGCACCTGCGCCGCATCGGCCATCTGCGGCACCCACTTGGGGCTGACGAAGCTGGTCGCCTCGACCACGGAGAGGCCGCAGGCCGAAAGCCGGTCGATTAGGGCGATCTTGGTGGCCGCGGGAACGTGCCTGGCCTCGTTCTGCAGCCCGTCGCGCGGGCCGACCTCGACGATGCGGACGAAGTCGTTAGCGCTCATGCCGGATCCCCTTCTGCGGTGAATTCCACCAGCGCCGCGCCTTCTTCCACCTGGTCGCCCACCGCGACGAGAAAGCCGTCCAGCGTGCCGGCGGCCGGCGCGGTGAGGGTGTGCTCCATCTTCATCGCTTCCATCACCAGCAGCGGCGCGCCGGCCTCGACCGGGCCGGGCCGGGCGAGCAGGGCGATCACGCGGCCGGGCATCGGTGCGCCGAGGCCGCCGTGGCCGGCGTCGGTGGGTTCGACCGCGAGCGGGTCTTCCGGATGGAGGGCGCAGGGCGGGCCGCCGTCGAACAGGTGCCATGTGCCGTCCGCGCGGTGGGCGCTGGCTTCGAGGCGCTCGCCGTTGACCCGCAGGGAAAGCCGCGCGCCGTCGAGGCGACCGCTGATCGCAAACGCCTCGCCATCGACTTCGATGCGCCAGCCCTCGCCTTCGCGCCGCGCCGTCGCCTCGCGCAGGCCGGCCTTGCCCAGCCAGCGCAGGATGCGCGGCGAAGCTTCGCCGAGACGCCAGCCGTCGCGCGCGGCCCAGGGCGAGTGCGGATCGGCGGGATCGGCCGCGTTGTGCCCGATCCCTTCGTTCGCCAGCAGCGCAAAGCTCAGGATCGCCACCTGGCGCGGCGCAGCCAGCGGCACGG
>CAUJIN010000011.1 GCA_963205495.1 Pseudomonadota bacterium | reverse complement strand
GCTGGCCTGGGCGGCGCAGGCGGGTCTCCTCCTGAGCGTGCGTCTGGACGGGCTCGCCGGCATGTTCGCGCTGATGGTGCTGGGCATCGGCGCGCTGGTGGTGATGTACGCGCGCTACTACCTCGACGAGGAGGACAGCGCACCGCGCTTCTTCGCCTTCCTGCTGCTCTTCATGGGCTCCATGCTGGGACTGGTGATGTCGGGCAACCTGCTGGTGATGGTGGTGTTCTGGGAGATGACCAGCATCAGTTCGTTCCTCCTCATCGGCTACTGGTCGCAGCGCGAGGATGCGCGGGAAGGCGCGAAGATGGCGCTGGCGATCACCGGCGGCGGCGGCTTCGCGCTGCTGGCCGGCGTGCTGCTGATCGGGCGCGAAGTGGGCAGCTTCGATCTGGACGTGGTGCTGGCCTCGGGCGAGCTGATCCGCCAGAGCGCGAGCTATCCGTGGATCCTCGCGCTGGTGCTGCTGGCGGTATTCACCAAGAGCGCGCAGTTCCCGTTCCACTTCTGGCTGCCGCACGCGATGGCCGCGCCCACGCCGGTCTCCGCCTACCTGCACTCGGCCACCATGGTGAAGGCAGGCGTCTTCCTGCTGGCGCGCCTGCACCCGGTGCTGGCCGGCACCGACATGTTCTTCTACATCGTCAGCGGCATCGGTGCGCTGACCCTGCTGCTGGGAGCCTGGTACGCGATTTTCCAGCATGACATCAAGGGCCTGCTCGCCTACTCGACGATCTCGCACCTGGGCCTCATCACCCTGCTGTTCGGCCTGTCCTCGCCGATGGCGCTGGTCGCCGGCCTGTTCCACATCCTCAATCACGCCACCTTCAAGGCTTCGCTGTTCATGGCGGCGGGCATCATCGACCACGAAACCGGCACGCGCGACATGCGCCGGCTGGGGAACCTGCGGCGTTTCATGCCCGTCACCAGCACCCTGGCGATCATCGCCTCGCTGGCGATGGCGGGGGTGCCTCTGCTCCACGGCTTCCTGAGCAAGGAAATGTTCTTCGCCCAAGCGCTGGACATCAGCGCCAACGACACCATGCGCGACCTGATGACCGCCGCAGCGGTGCTGGCGGCGATGCTGGGCGTGGCCTACAGCCTGCGCTTCGTGCACGAGACCTTCTTCGGCCGGGGGCCGCGCGCGCTGGAGGAAGCGCCGCACGAATCACCGCGCTGGATGAAGCTGCCGGTGGAGGTATTGGTGGTGGCCTGCCTGGCGGTGGGCATGGCACCGGCATGGACCGTGGGACCACTGCTCAAGTCGGCGGCGGTGGGCGTTCTCGGCGCGGCCGTACCCGACTACAGTCTGGCGATCTGGCACGGCTTCAACCGCCCGTTCTTCATGAGCCTGCTGGGTCTGGTCGGGGGCGTGGCGCTCTATTTCGGACTGAACCGGCTGCTCGACCTGCACGCCATCGTGCGTGAATCGATCGGACGGCGACTGTTCCAGATCAACGTCGAACGCCTGTTCGCGCTGGGCGACCGCTTCACCCGCGCCATCGCCAACGGCAGCGTGCAGCGCAGCCTGTTCCTGCTGGTGTTCGTGGCGCTGCTGCTGGGCGTGGTGCCGCTGGCCGCATCAGGCCTGCGCCCGGAACTCCCGACGCTGGCCGACCTGACCACGCTGCCGCCGCTGGGCTGGCTGGTCTGGCTGCTGCTGGTCGTCGCCGCGCTCGCCACCCTGGCCCGCTTCCGCCAGCGGCTGATCGCGGTGATCCTGATCGGCGCGGTGGGGCTGGCTGTCAGCCTGACGTTCGCCTACTTTTCCGCACCCGACCTGGCGCTGACCCAGATCCTGGTGGAAATGGCGAGCCTGACGCTGATGCTGCTGGCGCTCAACTACCTGCCCAGGCAGTCGCTGGCCGGCCCCTCGCCAGCGCGCCGCTGGCGCGACATCGGCATTGCGCTGGGAGCAGGGCTCGGCACCGCGGCGCTGGCCTGGGGCATGCTCCGCCGCCCCAGCCAGACCGTCGCCGACGAAATTCTCGCCCGCAGCCTGCCCGAAGGGCACGGCCACAACGTGGTCAACGTGATCCTGGTGGACTTCCGCGGCTTCGACACCTTCGGTGAAATCACCGTGCTCGCCATCGCCGCGCTGATCGTGCACGCCCTGCTCAAGCGCACCCGGATGGCGCCCGAGGAAAAGGTCGAAGAACCTCCTGTGCTGCTGCCGATGGCGGCGGATCTTGTCCAGATCGTGTTCCCGCTCGCGCTGACGGTGGCGATCTACCTGTTCCTGCGTGGCCACGATGCGCCCGGCGGCGGCTTCATCGCCGGGCTGGTGCTGGTGATTCCGGTGCTTTTGCAATACCTGATCCAGGGCATGGCGGCGTTCGAGCGCCAGTACCGCATCGACTACCTGCGCTGCATCGGCGCGGGCCTGCTGGTCGCGCTCGCGGCAGGGCTGGCGCCGCTTGCCTGGGGCTTGCCCTTCCTCACCAGCGGCCACGCCACGCCCGAGCTGCCGCTCGTGGGCCCGGTGCCGCTGGCCAGCGCGATGGTCTTCGACGCAGGCGTGTGCCTGGTGGTGTTCGGCGCCTCGATGCAGATTCTCTCCAGCCTCGGCGGCATCCGCCCCTCGCTCACCCGTACCAGCTGGAGCGCGAACATCCGCCGCCCCGATCCGGCGCGCTCGCGCGGGAGGCGCGCCTGATGGACGTCGCACTCGCCAGCGCCATCGGCGTGCTCACCGCGGCCGGCGTATACCTGCTGCTGCGTTCGCGCAGCTTCGACCTGATCCTCGGGCTGACCTTGCTTTCCTACGCCACCAACCTGCTGATCTTCGCCTCGGGCCGGCTGCGCACCGAAGTCGTCCCGGTACTGCGCGACGGCGTGGCGCCCACGCTCGCGCACCACGCCGACCCGCTGCCGCAGGCGCTGGTGCTGACCGCGATCGTGATTTCCTTCGCGATGACCGCGGTGGCGGTGACGCTGGCCATGCGCGGGCGGCACGACAACCGCGTCGACCACGTCGACGGCAACGAGCCGGCGGAGCGTGACCGATGAGCGCGCACCTGCCCGTGCTGCCGATCGCCTGGCCGCTCGCGATCGGAGCGATCCTGCTGCTGGTGGAACGGCGCGGCATCGCGCTGCAGCGCGGCGTGGCCTGGATCGGCCTGGCGGGGCTGCTGGCGCTGTCGGTCGCGCTGCTGCGCCAGGCAGACGCCGGCGAGATCGGTGTCTATCTGCTCGGCGACTGGCCGGCACGGATGGGCATCGCGCTGCTGGTCGACCGCCTTTCCGCCTGGATGGTGCTGGTCACCACGCTGCTGGCCGTCGCCTGCCTGCTGCACGCCGGCAGCGGCTGGGACCGGCGCGCGCCGCACTTCCATGCCCTGTTCCAGTTCCAGCTGATGGGCCTCAACGGCGCCTTCCTGACCGGCGACCTGTTCAATCTGTTCGTGTTCTTCGAAATCCTGCTCGCCGCTTCCTACGGGCTGCTGCTGAGCGGGGCGCGCGGCGGGCGCATCCGCACCGGCTTTCACTACCTGATGTTCAACGTCGCGGCCTCGACCCTGTTCCTGATCGCGCTCGGCCTGCTGTACGGAATCCTGGGCACGCTCAACCTGGCCGAAATGGCGGCGCGCGTATCGCGGATTGCGCCGCAGGACCGCGTGCTGCTGCAGGCGGCCGCAGGGCTCCTGCTGGTGGTGTTCTGCGCCAAGGGCGCGCTGCTGCCGCTCTACCTGTGGCTGCCAGCCACCTACGGACGCGCGCAGCCGGCGGTCGCGGCGCTGTTCGTCCTCATGACCAAGGTCGGCGTGTACGCGGTGCTGCGGGTGTTCTCGCTGCTGTTCGGCACGCACGCCGGCGAGCTCGCCGGGATGGGCGTGAGCTGGCTGCTGCCGGCCGGCATCGCCACCCTGCTGATGGCGGGCCTGGGCACGCTGGCGGCGGTGCGCCTGCGCATTCTGGCCGGCTATCTGGTGCTGGCCTCGGCCGGCACCCTGTTCATCGCCTTCGCCCTGCCCGGCGCCCGGACCACGGCGGCGGGCATCTATTACCTGGCCCACAGCGCCTTCGCCGGCGCGGCGCTGTTCCTCATCGTGGCCCTGGTTCGTCGCCAGCGCAGCACCGACCGCACCAACGTGGTCCTGCCCATGCGCGACCGCTGGCTCTCGGGCAGCCTCTACTTCATCGTTGCCATCGCCCTGATCGGCCTGCCGCCGCTGTCGGGCTTCGTCGGAAAGTTCGCGCTGCTCGACGCCACCGCGCAGGCGCAGGTGGGCTGGGTGTGGGGCGCGATCCTGCTGAGCAGTTTCTTCATCCTGGTCGCGATGGGCCGCGCCGGCAGCCGGCTGTTCTGGCTGCTGCCGGAAGCCGTCGCGCAGCAGGACGCGCGCCCCGCCCGTCCACCGCAGCGGGTGTATCGGCGCGAGCTTGCGGCCATCGTCCTGCTGCTGGGCTACGGGTTCGCGATGACGATCGCCGCCGGCCCGCTGCTGCGCTATGCCCAGGCCGCCGGCGCACAACTGGTGGAGCCTGCGAACTACATCCATGCGATGCGCGCCGCGACACCGCGCCTGCGGGAGCCGTGACATGAAGCGCCTGCTGCGTCGCCTTCTGCCCTCCCTGCCGCTCAGTCTGGCGGTATTCACCACCGGCCTGCTGCTTTCCGAGCGCATCGGCGCGGGCCAGGTCGCGCTGGCGCTGGGGTTGGCACTGGGCCTGCCGCACCTGGCCGGGCGACTGGAGCGGGAATTCGCGCGCATCGGCTCGCTGCGGCCGGTACCTCGGCTGCTCGCGGTGATGCTGTACGACATCGTGCGCTGCAATCTGCGCGTGGCGCTTCAGGTGCTGGGACCACGCTCGGCGATCCATCCGGGCTGGATCTGGATTCCACTGGAGCTGACCAACATCCACGGCATCACCGCGCTGGCCAGCCTCATCACCCTGACTCCGGGCACGGTTTCCGCAGAACTGAGCGACGATCGCCGCTACCTGCTGGTACACGTGCTCGACATGCGCGATCCCGAAACCGAGATCGCCGAGATCAAGGCGCGCTACGAGGCGCCGCTGAAGGAGATTTTCCCGTGATCGAGATCGCCATCCTGATCGCGCTCCACGCCACCGGACTGGCCATGCTGCTGGCGCTGTGGCGGCTGGTGCGCGGCCCCACCGTGCCCGATCGCATCCTGGCGCTGGATACGCTCAACATCGACGCCATCCTGATGCTGGTGCTCTACGGCATGCACGCGCGCAGCCAGGTGCATTTCGAGGCGGCGCTCATCCTCGCCATGTTCGGCTTCACCGGCACCGTGGTGCTTACCCGCTACGTGCTGCGCCGGGACATCATCGAATGAACCCGTGGATCGAATTCCTGCTGTCGGCGCTGCTGCTGGCGTCCAGCTTCTTCACCCTGGTCGGCTCGATCGGACTGGTGCGTTTCGACCAGTTCTTCAAGCGTCTGCACGCACCGACCAAGGCCACCACGATGGGCGTGGGTTCGGCGCTGGTGGTTTCGATCTGCTACCACGCGCTGATCGGCAACGGGCTGCATCCGCACGAACTGCTCATCACCGCCTTTCTGATCATCACCGCGCCCATCAGCGCGCACATGATGTCCAAGGCCGCGCTGTCGCTGCAGCTGCGCCACCGCCCGCAATGTCCGACCGACGAGACCCCCGACCCGGACGCGGCCGACCCCGCGGCCGCGGGGGTGTCCGGGAACCAGTGGCACTGAAGCGCGTCTGGCAATGCACCCCCACCGAAACCACGGAGCTTCCCGCATGGGCCATGTCATCTACCACTACCCGGGCTGCGGCACCTCGCGCAGCGCGCTGGCCCTGCTGCGCGAGGCCGGCATCGAGCCCGAGATCGTGCTGTACCGGGAAAACCCGCTGGGCGTGGAACAGCTGCGCGCGCTCGCTCATGCCCTCGGCGGTTCGGCGCGCGCCCTGCTGCGCAGCAAGGAGCCGCTTTGCGCCGAACTGGGGCTGGATGCCCCCGAGGTCGAAGACGAACGCATCCTCGCGGAAATCGCCGCGCATCCGGAACTGTTCAACCGCCCGATCGTGACCGGGCCGCGCGGCGCACGGGTCTGTCGCCCCGCCGAAGTGGTGAAAGAGCTGATCTGAGGCTTCGCCCGAAACCGGCCGCTGGCGCCGCGGCCGCCCGCGGCTCCAACGTGCCCTCTTCGCTTCATGCACACCAGAAGTCCATGACGCATGGCGCAGGCAGTTTCCGCACTGGAACCACAGGCTCAGGATCGGGACACGGAAGTGACGTAGACCAGCTCGCAGGCGCCGGCGCCACTGTCCTTGCGGGTGAGCGAGCTGCGCCAGAACCAGCCGTCGTCGCGCCGCGCCTCGATCAGGTATCCCTCGATCTCGACCACGTCGCCACGGCGCACGCGGCGCAGCTGGCGCTCGACTCCGGCATCGGCTGGAATCAGGTGCATGTTGGCGCTGGACTCCACGATTTCCTGCGGCGGCAGCGGAGGCTCGTTGCGCCAGCGCCAGGAATAGAAACGCACGCTCTGGTCGATATCGAGACGGTCGAGTACCGCGGAGTCGCTCATCCGCCCCCAGCCCAGCGCAAGGTCCATCGGCGACAGCGCCGCGCCTTCATCGAAGCGGTAGTCCTCGCGCCCCAGCACCCGCGCGTTGACGCGAAAGTGCGCCAGCGGCGTCAGCCGGAACTCGCCGCGCTCGATCACCGGCGCGTCCTTCAGGTCCTCCTGCACCGGGACCTGCGGGGCAAGCACGCCGGGCGGGCGGCTGCGCCCCATCGGCGGCGAGGTCCACCAGCCGAATGCCGCGACGACGAGTGCGAGAGCGAGCCAGCGTTTCATGGCGAAAAGGATCGCGCGAGGCAGGCGCCGCCGCCAGCCTCAAGCCGATCAGCGCCGCTGCGCTGCGCTCGCTTCGCGCAGCGGGCGGAACTCCGAGCCCTCGCGCAGCGCCGGCCAGCGGCGCGAGCGCGCCAGTTCGTCGCCGATGGCGTGGAGCAGCGCGATGTCGTCCACCGCGCCTTGCAGGTTCCAGTCCGGACCCCAGGCGTCGCAGGGCTGGTGGTAGCAGCGCCCGGTGTAGTCGTCGACCCAGGCCTGCCCGGCCTCGCGCCCGCCTTCGACCAGGTCCGAGGCGCCGGCCAGACCCATCATCAGCAGCACCGGCACGCCGCGCTTGGCGAAGGAGAAGTGGTCGGCGCGGAAGAAGAGGCCGCGCTCGGGCAGGCTCTCGGGCGTGACGGTGCGGCCCTGCGCGCGGGCGAAGCGCGCCAGATCGTCCTCCAGCCCGCTTTGCCCCACGCCGACCAGGATCACATCGCGCGCCTTGCCGCGGGTCTGGAGCACGTCCACGGTGAGGTTGGCGACCGTGGTTTCCATCGGATACACCGGATCGAGCGCGTAGGCTTCCGAGCCCAGCAGGCCGCGCTCTTCCGCGGTCCAGACGCCGAACACGACGCTGCGCTCGGGCGGCGTGCCCGCCTTGAACGCACGCGCGATCTCGAACAGCCCGGCCACGCCCAGCGCGTCGTCGTTGGCGCCCGCGCGCAGCGTGCGGCTCTGCGCATCGGCCGGGCCGCTCCCGTAGGCGTCCCAGTGCGCGCCGTAGAACACGGTTTCCTGCGGATGGCGGCTGCCTGGAATCTTCGCCAGCACGTTGTGGCTGAGCACCACGCGGTGCTCGACCGGCACCTCGGCGACGAAGCGCAGCTTCTCCAGTTCGACCGGACGGAAGTCGTCGCGGCGCGCGGCGCGGCGCTGGGCGGCAAGGTCCAGGTCCGCGGCCTCGAACAGCGCCTTGGCGGTGCCGCCGGATATCCAGCCCTGCAAGGCCAGCGTGGAGCCTTTGCCCGGGGCGCGCACGATGTCGTAGTTCTCGCCCTGCGGGCTGGTGACCACGTTCCAGCCGTAGCCCGCGCCGGGCGCGTCGTGCACGATCAGCGCACCGATCGCGCCGCGCCGCGAAGCTTCCTCGAACTTGTAGGTCCAGCGCCCGTAGTAGGTCATGGCCTTGCCGCCGAAGCGCCCGGCCGCGGGCTCGTCGGCCGTCGCCTCGAAGTCCGGGTCGTTGACCAGGAACACCGCGACCTTGCCGGCGAGGTCCACGCCCTTGTAGTCGTCCCAACCGCGCTCGGGCGCGTGCACGCCGTAGCCCACCCACACCAGCGGGGCGCGGTCGATCACGACGCGGTCGTCGCCACGCACGGTGGAGACGTAGACTTCCTCGCCGCGCCGCCAGGGCTGCAGACGGCCGTCCACTTCCAGCCCGAGCCGGGTCGGTTCTCCCAGCCGGGTGTGCAGCAGTTGCACCGGCTGCACCCAGCTTCCCTCGCGCCCGCCCGGCTCCAGCCCCAGCGCCTGGAACTGGCCGATCAGGTAGCCGACCGTGCGCTCCTCGCCCACGGTGCCCGGCGCGCGGCCCTCGAAGAAATCCGAGGTCATCGTCTTGACGCTTTCAGCGATGCGGTCGGAGCGGATGTCTGCGGCCAGCGCCGGCAGCGCCAGCGCGCAGAGGCAGGCGACGGGAAGGAATCGTTTCATGGGGCCACTCGCGCAATAGGAACCAGCGCGCAGGGTAGCCCGGATGCGCCGCGGTGACGACGCCGCGCGATCGGCGGCGTCGCGGTCTTTCGCAGTCGGATGCTTCAGCGGCCGAGCGTCTTTCCGAGCGCCTCCAGCAGCCGGTCCACGGCTTCCGGGCGGCTCGACGCGCCCATGAGACCGATGCGCCAGATCCTGCCCGCCAGCGGACCCAGGCCCGCGCCGATCTCGATGCCGTGGTCGTTGAGGAGCGCGCGGCGCACGCCGGCCTCGTCCACGCCCTCGGGCACCACGACCGGATTGAGCTGGGGCAGGCGGTGGCGGTCGTCGTCGCCCAGCAGCGAGAGGCCAAGTCCTTCCAGCCCCGCGCGCAGGCGCTCGTGGTTGGCCTGATGGCGCGCCCATGCGGCTTCCAGCCCTTCCGCGCGCAGGATCACGAGCGACTCGTGCAGGGCGTAGGTCATGTTGATCGGCGCGGTGTGGTGGTAGCTGCGCCCGCCGGCACCGTCCCAGTACGCCATCACCAGGCTCATGTCGAGGAACCAGCTCTGCACCGGGGTCTTGCGCGCCTTCACCGCGTCGGTGGCGCGCGGGCTGAAGGTGACGGGAGACAGCCCGGGCGGCGCGGAAAGGCACTTCTGCGAACCCGAATACACCGCATCGGCGCCCCAGCCGTCCACGTCGACCTCGCAGCCTCCCAGGCTGGTCACGGCATCGACGATGGACAGCGCGCCGTGCTCGCGCGCCAGGCGGCACAGCGTGGCCGCGTCCGAGCGCGCGCCGGTGGAGGTTTCGGCGTGGACGAAGGCGACCGCCTTGGCAGCGGGATGGGCCTTTAAAGCGGCTTCGACCTTCTCCGGATCGACCGGCCTGCCGAAGTCGTCTTCGACCATCACCGCGTTCGCGCCGCAGCGGACCACGTTCTCGCGCATGCGCCCGCCGAACACGCCGTTGCGGCAGACGATCACCGTGTCGCCCGGCTCCACCAGATTCACGAAGCAGGCCTCCATGCCGGCCGAACCGGGCGCGGACACCGGAATGGTGAGCGGATTTGCCGTCTTGAAGGCGTAGCGCAGGAGCGTCTTGAGCTCCTCCATCATGCCGACGTAGGCCGGGTCGAGGTGGCCGATGGTCGGGCGCGCCAGCGCGTCGAGGATGCGCTGCGGAACGTCCGAAGGACCGGGACCGAGCAGGAGACGGCGGGGCGGGTGGAAACTCTGCATGGCGATGCGCACCGAAGAGGAAAATGGTTCCTCAGTGTAGCCCGCTTTTGCGTCTTTCCCCGGCATCCCGCCGCTTCCCGAAACACCGCCACTAGCGCCCCAGGATGCCTCGGAACAGCCTGCGCACCCCGGTTTTTTCCTGCCGGGCCGGTGCCGATCCGCGCTCGTCCTCCCCGTCAGGCATCTGCATCGGATCCTCTCCCAGCAGGTTCATCGCCAGCGACTTGTTGCGCACCCTCACCGACCACTGCGGATTCCACACCGCCTTGGGATCGGTCGGGCGCGGTGGATGCACGAGGTTGAGCTCGTTGCCGTAGGCGATGGTCTGCAGCATCGTGCCTTCGCGCCCGGCGAAGATGCCCTCGGGTATGGCGCATTCGCTCTGCGTCGGCGGCAGCAGCACGCGCTCGCGCAGCCACTGGTCGATATTGGCATTGCTGGCGTAATCGAGCAGACCCATGCCCGATTCGGGCGGCTCCGAAGAACTCCAGATCACCATTTCGGGCACGCTGTCGCCGTCCATGCCGCCGCTGATGGCGGTGACGAGGTAGGCGCGCGCGGAAGCAAGCGGCTGCCAGCGCACCCGCACGCTCTGGCGCGGATCGCCCGAGGAGCTGACTTGCAGGCTCGGCATGAAGTCGTGCGCGGCATCGATCCGGAAGCGCAGGCCATCGGGCACGCCTTCACCTGCGACCGCGTGCTCGCCGACCAGCGTACTTTGCCGCTGGATGCGCGAGTTTTCGCGCTCGTTCGGCCAGATCGCATGACCCGGTTCCGCGCGCGCGCCGCGGTCGCGGACGCTGCGGCCCTGCATGAAGCCGGCATAGTCGCTGGCGGAGAAATTGGCCATGTCCATCACGCGCGGCTGGCCGGGTTTCACCGTCTCGCTGCAACCCCAGTAGAAGAAAATGCGGCCGCGCGGCGGCTCCGGATAATCGGGTTCGTCGGTGCCGCGCTGCCCGCCCTCGCGCGGCGGCGTCACCAGGTGCAGCGGTTCCGCGCCGAGGTCCGCACCACCCGGCACCTGCTGGACGGCGCTCGTCCCGGCCGGACGCTCTCGGGTGTGGAGCGCGATGTCGATCTGCCGGCCGATGGTCTGCACCTTGGTCTGCCCGAAATTTCCCACGCCGCGCGCGTGCCGCCCGTCCCGACCCATGGCCGAACTGCGGCCCATCATGCCGCCAAGGAGCCCGCCGGGGATGCCCTGCATGTCGGGCATTTCGTCCATGCCCATCAGGTTGAACGTGGCCAGATCCATCCAGTATTGCGCAATCGGCACTTCGTTCTGCGCAGCGCCCGCAGGCGCTGCGGCCGCCGTCGCAAGGGACAGCGCCGCGAAGACACCGGCGGCAATGCTCTGCGCTGGCCAATTCCTCAGGCGCGGCGGAGCTTCGGTGCGGAAAGGGAAAGGGTTCCTGCGATTCATGGCTGTGCCTGGGGGGCAAAAGCGCCGGATGGCGCGGTCCAACCCAGTACGCAGGCGGGCGGCAAAAGCCTTCATCCGCCGCATCCGCCCCCGTGAGCGAAGAATACCGGCTGGAGGTGCCGCAAAAGAAAAGCCCCGCAGGCCAGGGGAGGGACCTGCGGGGCCGGGCTGGAAGGGGGCCAGGGGGAGGGCCAGGCTTCCAGCGGATCCACCCGAGGGGGGGCGAGTGGATCACGGGTGGCGTTGCGTCCACCGTGGGCATAGATTAGCAGAACAGCCTGAAGGTTCCCTGAGTTTCACCTGCAACCAAAGTCGAATTCAGTAGGTATTCATTGCCCCGCCAACCCTGCCGGAAGTCATGGTTCGGAAAGGATTTTTGCCGTTTTCCACGCGAAACACCGGGAATAACGAATATATCCGGAATGCAATAAGGGAATCCCTTAGCCTCAGGCATCGGGAAGCGGGAAAATCAATGCGCCTCGTCCCAGTTTTCGCCTTCCCCCGCATCCACGATCAGCGGCACCCGCAGCTCGGCGGCGCCCTGCATGAGGCCACGAACCTCCGCGATCAGCGTATCGACGAACCCCGCATCGGCCTCGAACACCAGTTCGTCGTGCACCTGCATCAGCATCCGCGCGCGCCCGTCGTGCGGGAGGAGCCAGTCGTGCACGCGGCGCATGGCGCGCTTGATGATGTCGGCGGCGGTGCCCTGCATCGGGGCGTTGATCGCCGCGCGCTCGGCGCCGGCGCGCTGGTTGGCGTTGCGTGAGCCGATCTCGGGAAGCTGCAACCGCCGACCGAACACCGTTTCCACCCAGCCGCGTTCGCGCGCCTGCTCGCGGGTGCGGTCCATGAAGGCGCGCACGCCCGGGTAGCGGTTGAAGTAGAGGTTGATGTAGTCCTGCGCCTCGCCGCGGCCGACGCCCAACTGGCGCGCCAGTCCGAACGCGCCCATGCCGTAGATCAGGCCGAAGTTGATCGCCTTGGCGGCGCGGCGCTGGTTCGGCTCGACCGCATCCAGCGCCACGCCGAACACCTCGGCGGCGGTGGCGCGGTGGATGTCAAGGCCCTGCTCGAAGGCCGCGATCAGGCCGGCATCGCCGGACAGGTGCGCCATGATGCGCAGTTCGATCTGGGAATAGTCGAAGGCCACGATGCGCCGGCCTGGCGGGGCGAGGAAGGCGCGCCGGATGCGGCGCCCGTCCTCGCTGCGAATCGGGATGTTCTGCAGGTTCGGATCGGACGAGGACAGCCGCCCGGTCGCGGCCCCGCCCTGGTGGTAGCTGGTGTGCAGCCGGCCGGTGTCCGGATTCACCATCTCCGGCAGCTTGTCGGTGTAGGTGCCGCGCAGCTTGGCCAGCCCGCGGTACTCCAGGATCAGGCGCGGCAGTTCGTGCTCGTGCGCAATGGCCTCCAGCGCCTCCTCGTTGGTGGACGGCTGTCCGGTCGGAGTGCGGATCGTCGCGGTCAGGCCCATTTCGTCGAACAGCAGCGCCTGCAGCTGCCTGGGCGAATCCAGATTGAAGTTCCGCCCGGCCAGCTCGAAGGCGCGGGTCTGCGCCGCCAGCATGCGCGCGGAAAGATCCCGGCTCTGGCGGCGCAGTTCCTCCACGTCGATCAGCACGCCGTTGGCCTCGATCTTCGCGAGCACCTCCACCAGCGGCATCTCGATCTCTTCGTACACCTGCCGCAGCGCCGGCTCGGCTTCCAGCCGGGCCGACAGCACGCCGTGCAGGCGCAGGCAGATGTCGGCGTCCTCGGCGGCGTAGCGCGTGGCGGTCTCGAGATCCACCTGCGAGAAGGGTATCTGCCGGGCGCCCTTGCCGGCCACGTCCTCGTAGCGCAGGGTGGCGTAGCCCAGGTGGCGCTGGGCGAGCGAGTCCAGGTCGTGCCGACCGGCGGCGGCATCGAGCACGAAGCTTTCCAGCAGGGTGTCCTGCGCGTAGCCGCGCACCTCGACCCCGTGCCGGCGGAGCACATGCAGGTCGTACTTGCCGTTCTGCCCGAGCTTGGGCACGCGCGGGTCTTCCAGCACCCGGCGCAGGAGTTCGAGCGCTTCGTCCCGGGCGAGCTGCACCGGTGCCGCGGGATAGTCGTGCGCCAGCGGCACGTAGGCGGCGCGTCCGGGCTCGATCGAGAAGCTCAGGCCGACCAGGCGCGCGCGCATCGGGTCGAGCGAATCGGTTTCGGTGTCCAGCGCCACCAGGGCGGCGCCCTGCAGGCGCTTCGCCCAAGCTTCCAGCGCCGCGCGATCCAGCACGGTTTCGTATTCGCCGGCCGCAGCCAGCGCCGGATCGATTCCGGAAGCCGCCGCGACTGCGCCCGAAAATCCCGCGCCGCGCGCGCGCGCCGGAACCTTCTCCTCCACCACGGGCAGCGCCGCGCCGCCGCTGCCCGCATCCAGCTCGCGCAGCGCCTGATGGAACCCATAGCGCGCGTACAGCGCGCGCAGGGCATCGGCGTCGCGCTCGCGCAGCGCCAGGTCCTGCACGCCCAGCGACAGCGGCACGTCGGTACGGATCGTGACCAGGTCGCGATTGAGCGCAAGGCGCGGCAGCGCGGCGCGCAGGTTTTCTCCCACCTTGCCGCCCACTTCGTCCGCGCGCGCCATGATTTCATCCAGCGAGCCGAATTGCGCCAGCCACTTGGCCGCGGTCTTGGGCCCGCACTTCTCCACCCCGGGCACGTTGTCCACCGCATCGCCCATCAGGGCGAGGTAGTCCACGATGCGCGCCGCCGACACGCCGAACCGGGCCAGCACGTCCGCATCGCTGGCGGTGCGGCCGCCGGTCATGGTGTTGACCAGTGCGATGCGCGGCGCCACGAGCTGGGCGAAATCCTTGTCGGACGTGGAAATTTCCACCTCGATGCCCTGCCCCGCCGCGGCCACGGCGAGGGTACCGATCACATCATCCGCCTCCACGCCCGATTCGCGCAGGATGGTGAAGCCGAGCGCCTCCACGATCGCCAGCATCGGTTCGATCTGCGCCTTGAGGTCGTCGGGCGTGGGCGGGCGGTTGGCCTTGTACTCCGGATACATCGCATCGCGGAAGGTCGGCCCCGGCGCGTCCACCACGAAGGCGGCGTAGTCGGGCTTTTCCTTGAGCGTGGCGCGCAGCATGTTGAACACGCCGAACAGCGCACCGGTCGGGCTTCCGTCCGGCGCGGTCAGGGGCGGCAGCGCGTGGAAGGCGCGGTAGAGATAGGAAGAACCATCGATGAGGACGAGCTTTTTCATGGCGCAAGTGTAGGGGCGTGCCGAACCGGCCGCGATCATGCGGAAGGTTCAGGCGCGGCCAACGCCCTTGCGGCTATGCTGGCGTCCCGCCACGGAGAATCCGCCATGCGAACCGCCAGCCTGATGATCCTCGCGCTGTTTGCCTGCACCGCAGCCTGGGCGCAAGCGCCCGCCCCTGCGCAGGAATCCCCCGCCAAGACCCGGGCACCCGCCGCGCTGCCCGAGAAGATCCGCGCCGAGGACGATGTCTCCAACCTGCCGGCCGTCACCATTCGCCGTCAGGACAACGGCGACACCGTGCAGGAATACCGCGAGAACGGCCGCCTGACGATGGTGAAAGTCACCACCCCGGCAGGCATCAGCTACACCCTGCTCGACACCAACGGCGACGGCCTGCTCGACCGCAGCGACCACGACGGACCGGTTGGGCCGGTGTACTACACGCTCTACAAGTGGAACTGACGCGCCTCAGCGCGTCAGGAACTTCGCCAGCCGGTCGGCCAGGCCGCGGTAGGGCGGCTTGAACAGCGCCATGCTGCTCAGGCGCGACTGGTAGAACACCGGCTTGCGCTTGCTCAGCGCAAGGAAGCCCTCGTAGCCGTGGTAGGCGCCCATGCCGCTGGGGCCGATGCCGCCGAAGGGCAGGTTCGACTGGGCGATGTGCAGGATGGTGTCGTTGACGCACACGCCGCCGGCGATGGTGCGATCCAGCACGCGCTCGATGCGGGCGCGATCCAGATCGAAGTGGTAGAGCGCCAGCGGGCGCTCGCGCGCGTTGACGTAGTCGATCGCCGCGTCCACCGAGTCCACGCTCACCAGCGGCAGGATCGGCCCGAAAATCTCCTCGCGCATCAGACGGGTATCGGACGGCGGATCGAGCACCAGCGTGGGCGCGATCAGACGCTCGGCATCCGCCTTGGCCGGATCGATCTCGCGCAGCGGCAGCACCGTCGCGCCCTTTTCCCTCGCCTCATCCAGCAGCGCGCGCAGGCGCCGGTACTGGCCCTCGTTGACGATGCGGGTGTAGTCGGGGTTGGCGTCGAGCTGCGGATAGCGCGCGCCCACCTCGCTGCGCAGTGCCTGCGCGAAGGCGTCGCGCGATTGGCGCGGCACCAGCACGTAGTCCGGCGCGATGCAGGTCTGGCCGGCGTTGAGCCACTTGCCGGTCGCGATGCGCGCCGCCGCCGTGTCGAGCGGATAGCCGGGCGCGAGGATCGCCGGGGACTTTCCGCCCAGCTCCAGCGTCACCGGCGTCAGGTTCGGTGCCGCGGCGGCCATCACGTGGCGGCCCACGGCGGTGGAGCCGGTGAAGAACAGATGGTCGAACGGCAGCGCGGAGAACGCCGCGGCCACATCCGCGCCGCCCAGCGCCACCGCGACGCGATCGGCCGGGAACACCTCGGCCAGCAGCGAAGCCAGGAAGGCGGAAGTGCGCGGCACATGTTCGGAAGGCTTGAGGTAGACGTGGTTGCCCGCCGCAATCGCGGAAACCAGCGGGATCAGCGCGAGGTTCACCGGATAGTTCCACGGCGAGATGACGCCGATCACGCCGAGCGGCTGGAAGCGCACCTGCGCGAGCGCCGGCAGGAACAGCCAGTCCACCGAGCGCCGCTGCGGACGCATCCAGCGCCCGAGGTGGCGCAGGGTGTGGTCGATTTCGCTGAACACCGTCATCGCATCGGTGAGCAGCGTCTCGTGGCGCGAGCGGCCGCCGAAATCCGCGTTGATCGCGCCCACCATCTCGTCCATGCGCGCCTTGAACACGCTGCGCAGGCGACGCAGGTCGTCACGGCGCTGGGCGAAGTCCGGAACCTTCGCGGCCTGCGCGCGGCGCAGTCGCTCCAGCGTGGGGGCAAGGTCGGAAACGGGCGTGGAGATGGGCAGGGCCATGGCGGAGGGGCGCAGCGCGCGCGGTGGGTCTAGGATGAAGGGAGGTATACCGGAGAACGCTCGTGTACACACTCTATATCGCCAACAAGAACTACTCGTCCTGGTCGCTGCGCCCCTGGCTGCTGCTGCGCGAGGTGGGCATTCCGTTTCACGAGCGGCTGGAAGCCTTCGTCGAAGGCCCCTCCGGCTCCAGCCGCGCGCGCTTCCTCGCCTTCTCCCCTTCCGGACAGGTGCCCTGCCTGCACGACGGGGAGCTGCGGGTGTGGGATTCCCTCGCCATCGTGGATCACATTGCGGAGGCGCATCGGGAAGTCTGGCCGGAGGACCGCGCCGCGCGAGCCTTCGCCCGCAGCGCCGCGGCCGAGATGCACTCCGGTTTCGGCCAGCTGCGGCGCTGGTGCACGATGAGCGTCGGCATCCGCGTGCGGCTGCACGAAGAAGCCCGTGGCGCCATCGCGGCGGACCTGGCGCGTCTGCAGGAACTCTGGGCGCAGGGGTTGGAGCGCCACGGCGGCCCCTTCCTCGCCGGGCCGAGCTTCAGCGCCGTCGACGCCTTCTACGCACCGATTGCGTTTCGCTGGCAGACCTACGGCTTCCCCCTTGGGGAGAAGGCGGCCGACTACGCTCGTCGCCTGCTGTCGCTCGCCTCGATGCGGGAGTGGGAACGCGACGCGCTGGCCGAAACCTGGCGCGACGCCGCCCACGACGCGGAGGCGCCCAAGAGCGGCGAAATCATCGAAGACCTGCGCGCGCGCTAGCCTTTCCGTCGGGGCGGAGCGCCGACCCGCGCAGGCACCGCGGCGGGTCGGCTCGCGGATCAGGCAGGCAGGGCGGAACCGCCGCAGGCGATTCCGCCGCAGCAAGGATCGCAGGGCCGATGGCGTGCGCGGTGGCAACGGGCCCCGGCGGGAACCACTGCGCGAGTTCCGCCCTGCGGGAATTCGGGCGGATCGGTGTACGAAAATACCTGCGCAGTCACGGCTCGCGCAGCCAGCGCGCGGCCGCGGGGGCGAAGTAGGTGAGGATGCCGTCGGCACCGGCGCGCTTGAACGCCAGCAGCGCCTCCATCGCCACCGCGCGCTCGTCGATCCAGCCGTTGGCGCCGGCCGCGCGGATCATCGCGTACTCTCCGCTCACCTGATAGACACAGGTCGGGCGGCGGAACTGCTGCTTCACCCGGTAGAGCACGTCCAGGTACGGCAGACCCGGCTTGACCATCACCATGTCGGCGCCCTCGGCCAGGTCCAGAGCCACTTCATGCAGGGCCTCGTCGGAATTGGCCGGGTCCATCTGGTAGGTGAACTTGTTGCCCTTGCCCAGGCTCCCGGCGCTGCCCACCGCGCTGCGGAACGGGCCGTAGAAACTGCTCGCGTACTTGGCGCTGTAGGCCATGATGCGGGTGTGGATGAAGCCCGCGGATTCCAGCGCCGCGCGGATCACGCCGATGCGCCCGTCCATCATGTCCGAGGGCGAGAGCACGTCCACCCCGGCGGCGGCGTGCACCAGCGACTGCTTCACCAGCGCCTCGATGGTCTCGTCGTTGAGGATGTAACCGGTCTCGTCGATCAGTCCGTCCTGCCCGTGGGTGGTGTAGGGGTCCAACGCCTGGTCGCTCATCACGCCCAGTTCGGGGAACCGCGACTTGAGCGCGCGGATCGCGCGCGGCACGATGCCGCCCTCGTCCCAGGCCACGCGCCCGTCGGCGGTCTTGGCGGAAGGATCGGGCACGCCGAACAGGTCGATCAGCGGGATGCCCAGCTCCAGCGCGCGCTCGGCTTCGCGCAACAGCTCGTCGATCGACAGCCGCTCGACGCCCGGCATCGAACCCACCGGCGCGCGCCCCTTTTCCTCGTGCACGAACACCGGCCAGATCAGATCGCCGGCGGTCAGCACGGTTTCGCGCATCAGCCGGCGCGAGAAGTCGTCGCGACGCATGCGGCGCGGGCGGATGGCGAATTGGCTCATGGAAACGCTGTCGATCGGGAACGATGCGCCATTGTACTTCGCCCACGAAAAAGGGCGTCGCAGCCGGAGGCAGCGACGCCCCTTGAGATCGATGCGAGCCGCCGCGATCAGTCGCGCAGCTTGGACAGCAGGCGCAGGAATTCGAGGTAGAGCCACACCAGGGTCACCAGCAGCGCGAAGCCGCCGAACCACTCCATGTACTTCGGCGCGCCCTGCTGCACGCCGGTTTCGATCAGATCGAAGTCCAGCACCAGATTGAGGGCGGCCACGGTCACCACCACCAGGCTGAAGCCGATGCCGATCATCCCGGACTCGTGGATGAAGGGGATGTTGATGTGGAAGAAGCCCAGCACGATGCTGGCGAGATAGATCAGGAAGATCGCCCCGGTGGCCGCGACCACGCCGGCGCGGAACTTCTGCGTCACCTGGATCAGGCCGCTGCGGTAGGCGAACAGCAGCGCGAACAGGGTGCCGAAGGTCAGCATCACCGCCTGCATCACGATGCCCTGATACAGATGCGCATAGATGCCGGAGATCGCCCCAAGGAAGAAGCCCTCCAGGATCGCGTACAGCGGCGCGGTGACCGGCGCCCAGGTCTTCTTGAAGGTGGTGACCAGCGCCAGGATGAAGCCGCCGATCGCGCCGCCCCACAGGAAGATCGGTGCCGCCGCCGTCGGGCCGGCGGCCGTGACCGACTGGGTCCAGGCGAAGGCCGCGGTCAGCACGGTCAGGAACAGCAGGATGCCGGTCTTGGTGATGGTGCCGTTGAGCGTCATCGCATCGGCCGGGCGCGACAGCACCGCGCCGCTGCCCAGATCGAGAAAGGTCGAATCGCTGAGGACGGGATTGCCGCTGCGCATGGGAAGACTCCGGGAAATGAACGGCGGGACGATAAACGGCCCGCCCGTCGGTTTTGTTAACCACAAGTTAAACCAAGCTCCGGAAAATGCCGCAACCTGCTGCAACTGCCGCCGCGGAATGCTAGATTCCGACTCAGCAAGATTTACCAAACCCCTGAATACACTGAGAAACAGATCACGGTTTGAGCGGCCATGGAACTTGCCCTTCTGCTGCTGCCCCTGCTGGCCCTTGCCGGACTGCGCTATGTCCCGGAAGACACCGCGCTGACCGTGCATCGCTTCGGCCGCTACGCCCGCACCCTCAGCCCGGGCCTGCGCTTCACGGTTCCCGTGCTGGATCGGATCGCGCACCGGGTGCGTCTGGTTGGTCATCAAGTGGAAATCCCCGTTCGCGGCGAATCCCCTGCCCGCGCCGCGGTCTACTACCAGATCCTGGAGCCGCAGCGCGCGGGCAATGCGCTCGACCACGTCGATACGCTGGTCGAACAGCACGCCCTCGAAGCACTCTCCTCCCTCGCCGCGACGGAGGGCGAAGACAGCGCAGAGCTGATCGCCGCCCGCCTGAAGCGCGAACTCAACGAAGGGCTGGCGGCGCTGGGCCTGCGCGTGACGCGCTGCAACCTGCACCCGAACGCTGCCGCCTGACGTCCTTCGCTGCCGACAGCGGCGAGCGCAGGTTTGCGCCGCAGCGATTGTCAGCGCGACACCGGCTGGGGATACTGCCCGGCCCATCCGCCCGCTGATTGCCGTGAATTCGCCGTCCCACCTCCTGCCCACGCTCGAAGCCGGCCTCGCGGCAATGGGGTTGTCACAGCCCGGCCTGGCCGAACGCCTGCTCGCCTACCTCGGGCTGCTGGCGCAGTGGAACCGCGCCTACAACCTCACCGCGATCCGCGATCCGGCCCAGATGGTGTCCAGGCACCTGCTCGATTCGCTCAGCATCGCACCGCACGTTTCCGGACGCGTGGCCGACATCGGCACGGGTGCCGGCCTGCCGGGCATTCCGCTGGCGATCAACGATTCGAGCCTGCGCGTGAGCCTGGTGGAAACGGCCGGCAAGAAGGCGCGTTTCCTGCGCGAAGCGGTACGCCACCTCGGGCTCGCCAACGTGACCGTGCACGCTTGCCGAGCCGAGGATGTGCCCGAATCGGGCCAGCACGACCAGCTCATCGCGCGCGCCCTGGCCCCGCTTGCCGGTATCCTCGCACTGGGCGGGCACCTGCTGCGGCCCGGCGGCCGGCTGCTGGCGATGAAGGGCCGCGTGCCGGAAGAAGAACTCGCCGCGCTGCCGGACGGCTACCGCCATCTGGCCACCCACCCGCTCCACGTCCCGGGCCTGGATGCCGAACGGCACCTGATCCTCATCGAAAAAACCGGATAGAACGTCCATGTCGCGCATCATTGCAGTGGTCAACCAGAAGGGCGGGGTCGGCAAGACCACCACCGCCGTGAACCTCGCGGCGGCGCTGGCCGAAACCGGCCGGCGCGTGCTGTTGATCGACATGGATCCGCAGGGCAACGCCACCATGGCCTCGGGCGTGGACAAGCGCGAAGCGCACCCCTCCGGCTGCGAAGTACTGCTGGGCGAAGCCACGGCCCAGGCCGCAATCCGCACCACGCCCGGCAAGTTCGACCTGCTGCCCAGCAACACCGACCTCATCGCGGCCGAGCTGCAGCTCATGGACCTGCCCGAGCGCGAGCGTCGCCTGAAGCTGGCGCTGGAGCCGGTGGCACGCGGCTACCAGTACGTCATCATCGACTGCCCGCCCTCGCTCAGCCTGCTCACCCTCAACGCGCTGGCCGCGGCCGACAGCGTGCTGGTGCCGATGCAGTGCGAATACTTCGCGCTGGAAGGCATCGCCGCGCTCACCGACACCATGGAAGCCGTGCGCCGCCGCCTCAACCCCGCGCTGGAAATCGAAGGCATCGTGCGCACCATGTACGACGTGCGCACCGGCCTGACCAACGCGGTATCCGCCGAACTGCAGCGCCACTTCGGCGACAAGCTCTACCGCACCGTGATCCCGCGCAACGTGCGACTGGCCGAAGCGCCCAGCCACGGCCAGAGCATCGTGGAATACGACCGCGGCTCGCGCGGCGGCGTGGCGTATCTCGGCCTCGCCGGCGAGATCATCGGGCGCGAGCGCCAGCACACCCATCGTCCGGAGGCACACTGATGGCCAAGAAACCTGCGCTCGGGCGCGGCCTGTCCAGCCTGATCCGCGAAACCGTGGCGGTCGATGCGCCCGCAGCGGGCGAGCGGATGGCCACCTTGCCCATCGAGAAGCTGCAGCCGGGCAAATACCAGCCGCGCAGCCACATGGATCCCGAGCGGCTGGAGGAACTGGCCGAATCGATCCGCGCCCAGGGCCTGATCCAGCCCATCATCGTGCGCGGCATCGGTGCCGGGCGCTACGAGATCATCGCCGGCGAGCGCCGCTGGCGCGCGGCCCAGCTCGCCGCGCTGCGCGACGTGCCGGTGGTGATCCGCGAAATCGAGGACAACACCGCGCTGGCGATGGCGCTGATCGAGAACATCCAGCGCGAGGATCTCAACCCGCTGGAGGAAGCCCTCGCGCTGCAGCGCCTGATCGACGAGTTCAGCCTCACCCACCAGCAGGCCGCCGAAGCCGTGGGCCGCTCGCGCGCCTCGGTCAGCAACCTCCTGCGCCTGCTGGAGCTGCCCGAGGCCATCCGCGCCATGGTCGAGCGACGCGCGCTGGAAATGGGTCACGCCCGCGCCCTGCTCACCCTGCCCGCGCACCAGGCGCTGGCGCTGGCGCAGCAGGCCGCGGCAGAAGGCTGGTCGGTGCGCGAAACCGAGCGCCGCGTGCAGGCGCTGCAAAAAGGCGTTCCCGCGCCCGCGAAGCCCGCCAGCCAGCGAACCGACGCCAACGTCGCCGCGCTGGAGCGCGAACTGTCCGAATCCTTCGGCGCAAAGGTGAGCGTGCAGTCGGGTCGCGGCGGGCGCGGCAGGCTCGTCATCAGCTACCACAGCCACGACGAGCTGGACGGCATCCTGGAGCGGATGCGGCGCTGAATCACCAAGAAACCCGGCGCGTGGCCCCGCTCAGGCCGGCGCGGAACCGCCGCCGGAATCGGCCCCGCCCCCGCGGGGCGACTGCGCCAGCCACTGCCGCTGGAAGTCTTCCAGCAGCGCGCGATCGGCGCGCGTGAGGCGCATGCGAGCAAGAAGATCCGGACGACGCAGCCAGGTGCGGCCGAGCGCCTCGCGCCTGCGCCAGCGCGCGATCGCGGCATGGTCTCCGGAAAGAAGCACGGCGGGCACGGCATCGCCCTGCGCATCGACCTCGGGGCGGGTGTAGTGCGGGCAGTCGAGCAGGCCGTCCTCGAAGGAATCGTGCGCGGCGCTGGCAGCGTCGTTGAGCGCGCCGGGCCGCAACCGCCCCACCGCATCGATGATGACCGCCGCGCCCAGTTCGCCGCCGGACAGTACGTAATCGCCGATGGAGAGTTCCTCGTCTATCTCGCGCGCAATCACGCGCTCGTCGATGCCCTCGTAGCGTCCGCAGACCAGCGCCAGACGCGGCAGCAGGGCCAGCTCGCGCACGCGGCGCTGGGTCAGGCGTGCGCCCTGCGGAGTGAGGTAGATGACGTGCGCAGGTTCGGGCGCGGCGGCGCGGATCGCGGCCAGCGTTTCGCGCAGGGGCGCGGTGGACAGGACCATGCCCGGCCCGCCGCCGAAGGTGCGCTCATCGACGCGGCGGTAGTTGTCGTGGGTGAAGTCGCGCGGGTTCCATGTCGCCACCTCGAGCAGCCCGCGCTGCTGCGCGCGTCCGACCACGCCGACCGCGGCGGCGGCCTGGATGAACTCGGGGAACAGGGTGAGGACGTCGATGCGCACGCTTGGGGCCGGCAAGGTCACGGAAGAATCATCGGTGCGGCGCTGGCCATTGACCAGGCCCTCTTGCGCCGCCGGCCCATCGCCGGATCGCAGCGATCGGCGCGGAAATTCAGAACTCGGGGTCCCAGTCGATGCGGATCAGGCCGGCGTCGAGGTCCACGTCCCGGACCACTTCGTCGCGCAGGAAGGGAACCAGACGCTCGCGCTCGCCGATCACCGACATCACCTCGTTGGCGCCGGTGGAAAACAGGTGCGAGACGCGACCGAACTCGAAGCCGTCCAAGCCAACCACGCGCAGGCCTTCCAGATCGACCCAGTAGAACTCGCCCGGCGCGGCGGCGGGAAGCGCGGTACGCGGCACGAAGATTTCGGCACCGATCAGCGCCTCGGCCTGCTCGCGGGTTTCCAGCGCCGGCCAATGACCCACCAGCCCCTTGCCCTGTTCGCGCCCTTCGACCGCATCCACGCACGAGGAAACGCCCCGCTGGACAACCGTCCACGGAGCGTACCGGAAGATGTTGCGGCGGGGATCGGTGTCCGATTCGAGCTTGAACCAGCCCGAAACGCCGTGGACCCCCACGATCTTGCCGACACGAATGAGGCGTTCGCCGCCCATGCCGGCAGATCCGCGCCGAATCAGGCGGCCTTGGCCGCCTTGACGGCGTCGCGGTAGAGCTGATCGACCTTCTCGGTCATCTGCGCGCCGACGCCGACCCAGTGCTGCACGCGGTCGGTGTTGATCTGGACGCGCTGCTCGTTGCCCTGCGCCACCGGGTTGTAGAAACCGATGCGCTCGATGGCGCGACCGTCGCGCTTGTTGCGCTGGTCGGTCACGACGATGTGGTAGAAGGGGCGCTTCTTGGCGCCGCCGCGGGTGAGGCGGATCTTGACCATGGTGTTCTCGGTGTTGCCAGCGAGCCGGGATGGCCCGTTGAGCCGCGCAGTATAGCAGGTTTTGCCGGGCCGACCAGCACCGCCGGTTTCCGGGATTCAGAGCGCCTCGCCAAGCGTGATCCGGTCGCGACCGCCCTGCTTGCTGGCATAGAGCGCGCGGTCGGCGCGCTGCACCAGGCTTTCGGTCGTGTCTTGTGGCCCCGCGACGGCGGCCCCGATGCTGATGGTCACCGCCCTCAGCGGCCAATGATGGGTGCGGAACGCCTCCAGCACGCGCTGGCCGACGCGCTGCGCGGCGGCGGCATCTGCCCCCGGCAGAAGGATGGCGAACTCCTCACCTCCGTAGCGCGCCACCATGTCTCCCGGCCGCACCGCCGCGCGCAGCAGCATCCCGGTTTCTCGCAGCACCTCGTCGCCCGCCTGGTGCCCGAAGCTGTCGTTGAAACTCTTGAATCGATCCAGGTCCAGCATCAGCAGCGCCGCCCCGCCCATGGCGCCATCGCGCCCCACGCCCGCGAGCGCCGCATCCAATGCACGCCGGTTCGCCAGCCCGGTCAGGGCATCGGTGTCGGCATCGACGCGCAGCACCGATACGACGCGCCGCATCCGCTCGCTGCGATCCAGCAGAAAGGCGACCCAGACGATCAGCGCGGTGATGGCGCCGCCGGTCAGCACCGCCGCCAGCGCATAGAGCAGCGAAGGCGACCACGCAAAGCGGGACTGGGCCACCGCCAGCCCGAAGGTGAGCAGCGCCGGCAGCAGCAGCGAGGGAAGGATCAATCGCCGCGCAAAGGCGCCGCCGAGGCTGTCGGCCACGGCGATGCGCGTCAGACCGGTCGTGGGCACGGCGGACATCCACGCCAACGCCTGGAGCAGGAGCAGGATGACCGTGGCGATGGGCAGGCGCCGCAGCAGGTTCGCACTCTCTCCACCCAGCACCAGCCCCCACGACGCCCAGGCCGCGAGGGCGATGGCAAGCACGACCAGCACCAGCGCTTCGCGCAGCCACAGCACATACCCGCGAACCACGGCAATGCCGACCACGCCCAGCAGCAGGAAGGACAGCGAGGGCAGCTCGGTCATGCGCGAGGCGGGATCGATTCCGAGCCAGAAGCGCGCAAGCCCGCTGTCGCACGCGATCAGGACGTGTCCGATGAGTTCGAACCCGCCCAGGATCGCCACCAGGCAGGAGAGCAGCACGCCGAGCGCCGCGCTGCGCTCGCGCAGCAGCAGGGCTCCGCCGGAAAGAAGGCAGGCCCAGGCGCTGTTGAGACGCGGCGTGACGTTCATCATCCACGTCAGTCGCGACTCGGAATCGCTCCATCCGAGCGAAGCGGCGAAGGTCATGAACGCACTCAGCAGCAGGATCACGCCCACCACACGGGAAAACGCGATGAATCCGCGCACTACGCGCGAATTGAATCGGATGCCTTCCTGCGCCATGTCGCGATCACCTCGATTCGGCATTCGGGCTGACGTAATCGCCCACCGGGGTTCGGAAGGCGACGTTGAGCCGGTTCCAGCCGTTGATCGCGATGATGGCGAGGGTCAGGTCCACCAGCGCCTTTTCGTCGAAGTGCCGGCGCGCTTCCTCGTACACGGCATCAGGCACGTCCTGCACCGAGGCGACCAGGGTCACGGATTCGGCCCAGGCCAGCGCGGCGCGCTCGCGCGGGGTGTAGCAGGGCGCATCGCGCCAGACGGCAAGAAGATGGAGGCGCTGTTCGCTCTCGCCTTTGGCGCGCGCGTCCTTGGTGTGCATGTCCAGGCACCAGGCGCAGCCGTTGAGCTGGGAGGCGCGGCTCTTGACCAGCTCCAGCAGGGAGTCCTCCAGCCCGAGCCGATGGGCCCGGTGTTCGAGCTGAAGCATGGCCTTGAAGGCTTCCGGGGAAGCGGTCGTGTAGTCCAGACGCGGCTGCATGGATTCCTCCTGTGCGGGCGTCATCGCGGCGCGCCCGGCCGTTGCGGCATTCGCGCCGGAATGTCTTCACGACGCACTGCAAACTTCCTGATTCTCGGGGTTTCCATGCCGAAAGTCACTTGCGCCCGAGCCATCGCCGCCGTGAGGATCGCTCAGGCCGCAGGAGTTCGCGTCCAACCGGCATTTCGCCCGCCCGGGCATCCCACCCTCAGGAGAACGACCTTGCAACGCCGTGACTTCCTCGCCCTGTCCGGGCTTGCCACCAGCGGCCTGCTGGTGCCTTCGTTCTTCGGCCGCGCCATCGCCGCCGAAGAACTGCTCACCGTGCTCGATCCTGCGATCAAGAAGCGGCTGGCCGATGACGCGCTCTCGGCCGCGCGGGATGCCGGGGCCACCTACTGCGATGTGCGCATCGGCCGCTACCTGAGTCAGGCGGTGATGACGCGCGAAGACAAGGTGCAGAACGTGATGAACAGCGAATCGACCGGCGCGGGCATCCGGGTGATCGTCAACGGCGCCTGGGGCTTTGCCGCCACCAGCGACCTCAGCCCGAAGGGCGTGGTGGCCGCAGCGAAGCAGGCCGCCGCGATTGCGCGCGCCAATTCGAAGTATCAATCCACGCCGGTGCAGCTGGCCAAAGCGCCGGCCTTCGGCGAGGTGAGCTGGAAGACGCCGATCCGGAAGAACGCGATGGCAGTTCCGATCAAGGAGAAGGTCGAACTGCTGCTTGGCGTGAACGCGGCGGCGCTCGAAGCCGGCGCCAGCTTCGTCAACTCCACGCTCTTCGTGGTCAACGAACAGAAATACTTCGCTTCCACCGACGGCTCCTGGATCGATCAGGACGTGCACCGCATCTGGGCACCGATGAGCGTGACGGCGATCGACAAGTCCACCGGCAAGTTCCGCTCCCGCGACGGGCTTTCCGCACCGATGGGACTGGGCTGGGAATATCTGGACGGCAATTCCGCCGACAAGACCGAGCTGCCCGTCGGCAGCACCGTGTACGGCATGAGCTACGACATGCGCGAGGACGCGATCGCCGCCGCTCGTCAGGCGCAGGACAAGCTCAAGGCGCCGTCGGTGAAACCGGGCAAGTACGATCTGGTGCTCGACCCCTCGCACACCTGGCTGACCATCCACGAGTCGGTCGGCCATCCGCTGGAGCTCGACCGCGTGCTCGGCTACGAGGCCAACTTCGCCGGCACCAGTTTCGCCACGCTCGACAAGCGCAAGGAACACTTCCAGTACGGCAGCGACAAGGTCCACATCTTCGCCGACAAGACCCAGCCCGGCAGCCTCGGCGCGGTGGGTTACGACGACGAAGGCGTGAAGTGCAAGCGTTGGGATCTCATCCGCGAAGGCAAGCTGGTGGACTACCAGACCATCCGCGATCAGGCCCACATCCTGGGCAAGAGCGAATCGGATGGCTGCTGCTACGCCGATTCCTGGTCGAGCGTGCAGTTCCAGCGCATGGCCAACGTCTCGCTCGCCCCGGGCAAGGACAAGCTCGGCCCGGCGGAGATCGTCAAGA
This sequence comes from Pseudomonadota bacterium, assembly GCA_963205495.1. GTDB lineage: Bacteria > Pseudomonadota > Gammaproteobacteria > Xanthomonadales > Xanthomonadaceae > Denitratimonas. The sequence goes on along the minus strand of CAUJIN010000011.1, from coordinate 28,827 downwards.
ACGTGGAGAACGGCATCTACATCGTCGGCGCCGGCTCCTTCTCGATCGACCAGCAGCGCTACAACGCCCAGTTCGGCGGCCAGCTGTTCTTCGAGATCAAGGACGGCAAGGTCACCGGCCCTGTGGAAGACGTGGCCTACCAGATCCGCACGCCGGAATTCTGGAACGCCTGCGTGGCCGTGGCCGACGAGAGCGACTACCGCCTCGGCGGCTCGTTCTTCGACGGCAAGGGCCAGCCCAGCCAATCCTCGGCGGTTTCGCACGGTTCCAGCACCGCGCGTTTCAACGGAATCAACGTCATCAACACCGCGCGCTCGCTCGGCTGATCCGGACCGGAGAAAAATTTCATGAGCATCCTTGACGAAGAACAGACCCGCGCGATCCTGGGCAAGGTCATCCAGCTTTCGAAGGCCGACGAATGCTCGGCCATGCTGAACGGAGAAACCTCCGGCAACATCCGCTTCGCGCTCAACAGCGTTTCCACCAGCGGCAGCATCGACAACGCCGAGCTCATCGTGATGGTGGCGTTCGGCAAGCGCACCGGCATGGCCAGCATCAACCAGTTCGACGACGCCTCGCTCGAACGCGTGGTGCGCCACGCCGAGGAGCTGGCAAGGCTCGCACCGGAAAACCCCGAGTTCATGCCGGCGATCGACAAGCAGGAATACAAGGCCAGCGCCACCTTCAGCGAATCCACCGCCGCCATCACGCCCGAGTACCGTGCGGAAGTGGCTGCCAAATCCATCGCCCCGTGCAAGGAGAAGAACCTGGTCGCGGCCGGCTTCCTGGAGGACGGCAAGAGCTTCTCTGCCATCGCCAATTCCAAGGGCAACTTCGGCTACCAGAAAGCCACTTCCTTCAACTACACCTGCACCGTGCGCACCGAAGACGGGCGCGGCTCGGGCTGGGTTGGGCGCAGCCTCAAGGAGGCTACGGACTTCAAGGTCGAAGACGAGATCCAGGTCGCCATCCGCAAGGCCACCGAGTCGGCCGAGGCGCGCGCGCTGGAGCCGGGCAAGTACACCGTGGTGCTGGAACCGGCCGCCGTGGCCGGGCTGGTCGGCTTCATGATGTTCTTCTTCGACGCGCGCAGCGCCGACGAGGGCCGCAGCTTCCTGTCGAAGAAGGGCGGCGGAAACCGCCTGGGCGAGCAACTCTTCGACAAGCAGGTGAACATCATCACCGACCCCTGGGATGCCGGCACGCCTGCTCTGCCATGGGACATGATGGGCCTGCCGCGCCAGCGCCAGGATCTCGTCAAGGACGGCAAGGTCGCCTTCCTCAACTACTCGCGCTACTGGGCCGAAAAGCAGGGCAAGCAAGCCACCGCCATGCCCGGCAACATCCTCATGGCCGGCGGCAGCAAGTCCACCGCCGAACTGGTCAAGGGCACGAAGAAGGGGCTCCTGGTCACCCGCACCTGGTACATCCGCATGGTCGATCCGCAGACGGTCCTCCTGACCGGCCTCACCCGCGACGGCACCTTCTACATCGAGAACGGCGAGATCAAGTACCCGGTGAAGAACTTCCGCTTCAACGAGTCGCCCGTGATCATGCTCAACAACATCGACGAGCTGGGCAAGCCGGTGCGCGTGCAGGGCGACGAATCGCCGATCGCCATGGTCCTGCCGCCGATGCGACTGCGCGATTTCACCTTCACCTCGCTGTCGGATGCGGTGTGAGGGGGAATAGGGAGTAGGGAATGGAGAATCGCGGGTCGGGAATCGCGGGGGAACTGCCGCGCCGTGAGGTTCGGCACCATGTTCTTCTGCCCGGCTCCGCTGCCCCCTCACCCCAGCCCTCTCCCCCGTCGCCGACGGGGGAGAGGGAGCGAACTCCTGCCCGACCCTTGTCGCGTGCGCAGTTCCTGCGGCTGCTGGTGGCCGGTGCGGCTGTGTTCAGCGCATCGCGCCTGCCTCTGGCCAGGGCGCGCGATGCGGCCACCATTCCCGATTCCCCATTCCCGATTCCCGCCGAAGGCCCCTGGGACTTCCACTTCACCCGCCTGCGCTACGAATCGGGCGACTGGGACGTGGACGCGCGGATGCCGTCGAACCTCATCACCGCGCTGATCGACTACACCCACCTGCGGGTGGACCCGGTCGAGCACGTGGTGGACCTGGCCGACCCGCGCATGCTCAGCGCGCCGTTCTGCTATCTCGCCGGGCACAAGCTGGTGGAGTTCAATCCGGACGAGCGCCGCAACTTCGAGCGCTATGTGAAGAACGGCGGATTCGTCTTCGTGGACGACTGCAACCACGACATCGACGGCCTGTTCGCGCGCTCCTTCGAGGCGCAGATGGCCTCGATCTTCGGGCCGCGCGCGCTGCGCAAGCTGCCCAACAGCCACCCGATCTACTCCAGCTTCTTCCGCTTCCCCGACGGCCCGCCGGCCACCAGCTTCGAGCTCAACGGCTGGGGCGACGACCTGGTGCACGACTACCTCAAGGGCATCGAGATCGACGGCCGCCTGGGCCTGCTCTACAGCAACAAGGACTACGGCTGCGAGTGGGACTACGACTGGCGCAACAAGCGCTTCCTCGCCGAAGACAACACCAAGTTCGGCGTCAATATCGTCATGTACGCCCTGATGGCCTGAACCCCCGATGCATACTCCAGAAACCGAAGCCGACGTCGCGCGGCAGATCGAACGCCTTGCGACCCTGCGCCGCGCCATCGCCACCGCCGTGGTCGGGCAGGAGGCGGTGGTCGAGCAGCTCCTGATCGGCCTCCTGGCCGGCGGCCACTGCCTGATCGAAGGCGTGCCGGGCCTGGGCAAGACCCTGCTGGTGCGCTCGCTGGCGCAGTCGCTGGATCTCGATTTCCGCCGCGTGCAGTTCACCCCCGACCTCATGCCCAGCGACCTGCTCGGTGCCGAACTGCTGGAAGAGGACCGCGGTACCGGGCACCGCGCCTTCCGCTTCCAGAAGGGGCCGGTGTTCACCCACCTGCTGCTGGCCGACGAGCTCAACCGCACCCCGCCCAAGACCCAGGCCGCCCTGCTGGAGGCCATGGCCGAGCGCACCGTCAGCTACGCCGGCACCACCCACACCCTGCCCGCGCCGTTCTTCGTGCTGGCCACGCAGAATCCGCTGGAGCAGGCCGGCACCTACCCGCTGCCCGAGGCCCAGCTCGACCGCTTTCTGCTGCACGTGAAAGTGGCCTATCCGGAGGAAAGCGAGGAACGCGAGATCCTGCGCCAGACCACGGGAAGTGCGAGCGCCGCCGTGCCGCGCGTGATGGACGCCGGCGACGTGCTCGCGGCGCAGGCGCTGGCGCGCGAGATCCACGTCGGAGACGACCTCCTCACCTGGATCACGCGGCTGGTTCGTGCCAGCCGCCCCGACGATGCGCTCGCACCCGCCGCAGTGCGCAGCTACGTGCGCTGGGGCGCGGGACCGCGCGCCGGCCAGTCGCTGGTACTGGCGAGCAAGGCGCGCGCCCTGCTGCAAGGCCGCCTGGCTGCGACGCGCGAGGACGTCGCCGCGCTCGCCGCTCCGGTGATGCGCCATCGCCTGCTGCTGTCCTTCGCCGCCGAAGCCGAAGGCAAGCAGGCCGACGAAGTGGTCGCCGCGCTGCTGTTGGCCGTTCCGTTCCCCGACCGCTGAGTCGCGCGCCGTGGCGCACGCGCTGATCCCGCCCGAACTGCTGAGCCGGCTGAAGTCCCTGCGGCTCGCGACAACGCGTTCGCGCGGGGACGGCGGCATCGGCCAGCACGCCAGTCCCGCGCGTGGCGCGGGGCTGGAGTTCGTGCAGTATCGCGGCTACGAGCAAGGCGATTCGCTGCGCCAGATCGACTGGAAGCTCTACGCGCGTTCGGACCGGTTCTTCGTGCGCGAGGCCGAGCGCGAAAGTCCCCTGACCGTCTGGCTGCTGCTGGACGCTTCTGCCTCGATGGCGCAGTGCGACCGCGCGCGGCCCGGCTGGAGCCGCCTCGACGGCGCGCGCCTGATTGCCGCCTGCATCGCGGAAATCGCGCTGCGCCAGGGCGACCGCGTCGGGCTGGCCGGATTGCGCGAGGACGAATTGCGGGGGCTGCCACCGCGAACCGGAAGCCGCGCGCACAACGGCCTGTGGCTGGAATTGCAGGCGCTGACGGCGGAAGGGCGTTTTCCCGGATCCGCTCGCCTCATGCCGCTGTGGGAGCGCACCCGCGCCGGCGACCTGCTGTTCCTGATCGGGGATTTCTTCGACGAGGACGCGGTGACGCTGGTCGAACGCCTTGCCGCAACCGGGCGCGAAGTGCGTGCAATACAGCTCCTCACTGCCGAGGAACGCGATTTCCCGTTTGCGGGCAACTTTCTCTTCCACGACGCGGAAACCGGTGTCGAACTTCAGGGCGACGCCACCTCCATGCGCGCGGGCTACCTGGAACGGTTTTCCGCCGCGCAGCGCGCGCTCGACGCGCGCCTCGACGCCGCCGGCATCGCGCACGCGCGCGGCGCCCTCGACGAGCCACCCGACCGCCTCCTGCGCGCCGTGCTCGCGCCCGGATCGCGGGCGTGAACCTCTCCCTGCTCCTGCCCGGTGCGCTGGCGGCGCTGGCCGCGCTGGCGCTGCCGCTGCTGATCCATCTGGCGCGCCGCAGCGAGCCGCAGCGCATCGACTTTGCCGCGCTGCGCTGGCTGGAATCCGCACCGCGCCCGCGCCACAGCCTGCGGCTGGAGGAACGCGCCCTGCTCGCCGCACGCCTGCTGCTGATCGCGCTGCTGGCGCTGTGGTTGGGGCAGCCGCTCCTGTTCGGTGCCGGCGACGTGCGCCCTTTCATTGCGGTGATGCCCGGCGTTTCCCGCGAAGCCCTGGGCACGCTGCCGCCGGACGCGCGTGCGCACTGGCTCGCGCCGGGCTTTCCCGCGCTCGATCAAACCGCTCCGGACACCACACAACCCATTGCCAGCCTGCTGCGCCAGCTCGACGCCGAACTCGACCCGCAGGCGCCGTTGACGGTGCTGGCCACCACCGCCTTCGACGGCACCGACGCGCAGATCCCGCACCTGGCGCGTGCCGTGGATTGGCGCATCGCGCAGGGCGAAGCGCCGGCACCGCAGTCCGCACCCGAGCCGGAAATGCCCGCACTGCACCTCATCGCCGATGTCGCGCACGCAGGCGGCGCGCGCTACCTGCAGGCCGCCGCCGCAGCCTGGCGCGAGGGCATCGAACCGCCGGCGCGGCACGATCCGGAGGAAATTCTCCCGGCAGCAGGAAACCTCACCTTCGTCTGGCTGGCGGAAGGCGAACTGCCGCAGGCGCTGCGTGAGCGAGCGTCCCAAGGCGCCACGATCCTCGTGGCTGCGGATGCATCGCTTCCCGAGCCCGCAGCGGCCGTGTCGCTGTGGCGCGACGCGGAAGGCGCACCGCTGGCCGAAGGCGCGGCTTTCGGCAAGGGCCGGATCGTGCGCTTCACCCGCGCGCTCTCGCCCGAGGCCATGCCCGAACTGCTCGACCCGGGATTTCCCGATCGGCTGCGCGCCCTGCTCCAGCTCGAGCCGCCGCAGCCTGCGCGCGCCGACGCCCGGTTCTGGCGTCCGCTCGACGGTGCCGCGCCGTGGCCGGAAACCCCGCGCGACCTGCGCTCCTGGCTGGCGCTGGCGATTGCGCTCGGCTTCGCGCTGGAGCGAGGGCTGGCGGCGCGCGCGCCGCGGAAGGTACCGGCATGATCGCGCCGGTCGAACGCGCCTGGCGCGCCGCGTGCCGGCGCGACGCGGCCATCGCGATCGGTCTGGCGCTGCCGTGGATCACCGCCGCGACGGCGCTGGCACTGCGCCTGGGGGAAGTGCGCGACGCAGTTCTTGCAGCCGGCGCGCTGGGCACGGGGCTGCTCCTTTGGATCGCAAGGCGCTGGCGCGAACGCGACCTCCTCTGGCTGCGCCGCGCGCTCGACGCGGCGCGTCCGGATCTGGAAGACAGCGCCGACCTGCTGACGTCCGACGCCGCCGGCACCACCGTGCAGCGGCTCCAGCGCGGACGGCTGGCTGCGCGCCTGGCGGCGCGGCCGCCGGACCTTCGCCAACCCTGGCCCATCGGTGCGCTGACGCTTTCGGTCACGCTGGGACTGGCGGCCACGCTGGCGATCCTGTTTTTCCCGCAGGCGAGGTTCGAACCCGCGGCTGTCGAAGCGCCGCCCATCGCGCCCCCCGAAACCCGGATGCCAGCGCTGCTCCAATCGCGCGTCAGCGTCACACCGCCCGCCTACACCGGCCTGCCCATGCGCACCGAACCCACGCTTTCGCTGCGCGCGCCGGAAGGCTCGCGGCTGCGCTGGCACCTGCGTTTTTCCACCGCACCCGCGACGGTCGAACTCGCCCTGCTCGACGGGCGTCGCGTGCCACTCGCGCGCGAGAGCGATGCCTGGGAAGGCGAGCTCGTGCTCGACCGCCCGACGCTCTACCGCATCCAAGCCGACGGCGTGCCGCTGGAAGAATCCCCCGAACGTCTCGATGCCAGCACCGACCATCCGCCGCAGCTGCGCGTGCTCGCGCCCGGGCGCAGCCTGAGCCTGGCCGCGCCCGGTCAGCGGCGCTGGGCGCTCGACTTCGAGGCCAGCGACGACTACGCGCTCGCCGACTTCGCCACTCTGCGAATCACCCGCACCCAGGGCACCGGCGAGAACATCGCCGTGGCCGAACGCAGCCTGCGCCTGCGTGGCGAGGGCGCAATCGCCGCGCGCCGCTACCGCCACCTCATCGACCTGGTCGCGCTGGCACCCGCGCCCGGCGACGACCTCATCGTGCAGCTCGCGGTGCGCGACACCCGCGCCCCGCAGCCGCAGGAAACGCGCAGTCCCAGCCTGATCCTGCGCTGGCCCCCCGAAGCCGCGCCGGAAGGCGGCGATCTGGAGGGCGCGGTGCAGCGCGTCATGCCGGCCTATTTCCGCAGCCAGCGCCAGATCATTCTCGACGCCGAAGCCCTGCTGCGGGAACGCTCCAGGCTCGATGCCAACGCCTTCGCGCAGCGTTCCGATGCGCTCGGTGTGGACCAGCGCATCCTGCGTCTGCGCTACGGCCAGTTCCTCGGCGAGGAAGCCGAAGATGCGAGCGCGGCAGATCACGCGCAGGACGACCACGCGGCCGAGGAAGAACCGGCCGCCTTCGGCCAGGACATGGACCTGATCGCAGAATTCGGCCACACCCACGACATTCCGGAAGCGGCCACCCTGCTCGACCCGCGCACCCGCGATGTGCTGCGCAAGGCGCTGGGGCAGATGTGGCAGTCCGAACTCGGCCTGCGTCAGGGCGACCCGCGCGCGGCGCTGCCGCACGCCTACCGCGCGCTCGACTACATCAAACAAGTGCAGCAGGCCGACCGCATCTACCTGCCGCGACTGGGTTCGGACCTGCCTCCGATCGACGAGGGCCGGCGCCTGGGCGGCAAGCGCGAGGGCATCGCCTCGCGCCCCGATCCGCTGCGCCGCGCACAGCGCGAAGGCGCGGATTTCTCCGCCCTGTGGAGCGCGCTCGGCGAGCCAGATTCACCGCTCGATGCCGCCGCGCTCGACGCGCTGCGCGCCGCCTCGGACGACGCACCCGACCCGCTCGCCCTGCAGGAAACCCTCGACGCCGTGCTCCGCCAGCCCGACTGCGGCGAATGCCGCGACGCCCTGCGAGCGCGGCTCTGGCCGCTGCTCGGCGTTCCCGCAACCACCGTTCCGCGCCGTGCGCGAGTCGGTGAAACCGGCGCGCGCTACCTCGACGCGCTGCGCGAAAAGGCCACGCCGTGACCTCGCCCCAGATCCTGACCTTGCTCGCGCTGACGCTCGCCGTCGCGGCAGCTTGGGCGCGCCTTGCGCGCGGCCGGCGGCGCGGCGCATTCGGGCCGAGTCGCGCCGGCTTCGCGCTGCGCCTGCTGCTGCAGCCGGCGCTGGCCGTCCTGCTTTTCTTCGGCCTGTTTCCTCCGCGCGAACGCGTGCCGCCGGAACCCATGACGGTCTTCACCGCCGGCCCCATCGAGGATTCCAGGCCCGTCGAAGGTTTGCGCGTGGCCCTGCCCGAAGCACCGGCCGGGCTATCCGCCGAACGCGTGCCCGACCTCGCCAGCGCGCTGCGCCGGCACCCGCAAACGGCGGAGCTGCACATCGTGGGCGAGGGTCTGGAGGCGCGCGATCTGGATGCCGCGCGCGGCCGTCCGGTCGAGTTCTTCCCTGCGCCCGCGCCATCGGGCCTGGTCGAACTCCACGCCCCGGCACAGGTCGTCGCAGGCGCGGGTTTTTCCGTGCGCGGGCGGATTTCCGGGCTGCCGGAATCGTCCGTGGAGCTGCTCGATCCCTCCGGCGCGCGCATTGCGCTGGCACGACCCGACGCGGACGGACGCTTTGCGCTGGAGGGCCGCGTCCGCGGCATCGGTACCGCCGACTTCGACTTGCGCCTGCTCGATGCGGACGAGTCCGAACGCGAGCGGATGCCGCTGCCGCTGCGCGTTCATGCGCCCGACCCGCTGCGAATCCGCTTCCTCGCCGCCGCGCCTTCCCCCGAACTCAAGTACCTGCGCCGCTGGGCGAGCGATGCCGGTGCGCGCCTGCATTCGCGCATCGGCGCAGGCGCGGGCATCCTGCTGGGCGATCATGCGCAGCCGCTGGATGCCGAGGCGCTGGGCGGGAGCGACCTGTTCGTGCTGGACGCGCGCAGCCTGGAGAGCCTGCCGGACCCCGCGTTCGCGGCGCTCGACGCCGCGCTGGATTCGGGGCTGGGCGTGCTGGTGCGGATCGACGCCGCACCCGGCCGGCGCGCACGCACGCGTCTTTCCGGCTGGGGCCTTGGGTGGGAAGACGCGCCCCGCGTGGCGGCGGTGCACCTGGATTCGCGGACCGGAAACGCCGCGGAGAACCTGCCCCTGCTGACCCGGCTGGGCTCCGGCGCGCCGGCCTCCGGCGCCGCGGTCCTGCTGCGCGACGGGCGCGGCACAGCGCTGGGCCACTGGCGCGCGCGCGGCCGCGGACGGGTCGGCGCGCTCGGCCTGCTCGACAGCTATCGCCTGGTGCCAAGCGGGTACGCGTCGCTCCACGGTGCGCTGTGGAGCGACGTTTTCGCCGCCTTGGCCCGCACCCGCGCACAGCCGCCGGAACAGGAAATCCCGCAGCCGATGTGGCCGGAATCACGCGCCGCGCTGTGCGGCCTGGACGAAGCCGCCGAGGTGATTCATCCGGATGGCGCGATCACGCCCCTGCGCCTCGATCCCGCGCTCGGCGCTTCGCGCTGCGCGGCGTTCTGGCCGACCCGATCCGGCTGGCACCGGCTGCGCGAGGGCGAGGCACTCGTGCCGTTCTTCGTGCTGCCCGAGCAGGCCGGTCGCGCCTGGCGCAGCGAGCGCCGGCGCGAGGCCACAGCCGCGCTCGCCGCGCGTCCGGCTTCATCGCTGCCCGTGCTGGCCGCCGCATCGTGGCGCCGCGGCTCGCCCTGGCCGTGGCTTGCGGCCTGGCTGGCGCTGGCCGTTTCGGTTTGGTGGATGGAGCGGCGCGCTGGCGCAGCCGCGCGCGGGAGAGACTGATTCCCGGGCCGGCTCGCGCCGGCCGTTTCCGGCAGAAGGCCGCACCGCCTCAGCGCATCGGGAATCCGCCGCGACCTCCCATCAGGCCCTTCATCCCGCGCATCATGCCCTTGATGCCGCCCATGGAAAGCTTGGACATCATCTTTTCCATGTTCTGGTACTGCTTGAGCAGCTGGTTGACCTGCGCCGGGCTGGTGCCCGAACCCCGCGCCACGCGCGCGCGGCGCGAGCCGTTGAGCAGGGCGGGATTGCGGCGCTCTTTCTGGGTCATCGAATTGATGATCGCGATCATGCGCGGCACTTCCTTGCCGGTCACCTGGTTCTTGAGGTTGTCCGGCACCTGGCCCATGCCCGGCAGCTTGTCCATGAGCGCGTGGATGCCGCCCATGTTCTGCATCTGTTCGAGCTGGTCGCGCATGTCGTTGAGGTTGAACTTCTTGCCCTTGGCGACCTTCTCGGCCAGCTTGGCGGCCTTTTCCTGATCGACGTCGCGCTCGACTTGCTCCACCAGCGAGAGCACGTCGCCCATGTCGAGGATGCGGCTGGCGATGCGGTCCGGATGGAAGACGTCCAGCCCGTCCATCTTTTCCGAGGTGCCGATGAACTTGATCGGCTTGCCGGTGATGTAGCGCACCGAGAGCGCCGCGCCGCCGCGCGCGTCGCCGTCGGTCTTGGTGAGCACCACACCGGTCAGCGGCAGCGCCTCGGAGAAGGCCTTGGCGGTGACCGCGGCGTCCTGGCCGGTCATGGAGTCGACCACGAACAGGGTTTCGACCGGATTGACCGCCTGATGCAGGGCCTTGATCTCGGCCATCATCGCCTCGTCGATGGCGAGGCGTCCGGCGGTATCGACCAGCAGCACGTCGACGAAGCTCTTCTTGGCGTCGCTGATCGCGGCCCGCACGATATCGACCGGCTTCTGCGAGGGATCGGAAGGGAAGAACAGCACGCCGGTCTGCCCGGCGAGGGTCTTGAGCTGGTTGATGGCGGCCGGGCGATACACGTCGGCCGAGACCACCATCACCTTCTTCTTGCGCCGTTCCTTCAGGAGCTTGGCGAGCTTGCCGACCGTGGTGGTCTTGCCCGCGCCCTGCAGGCCGGCCATCAGGATCACCGCAGGAGCCGGCACGTTGAGGTCGAGCTCGGCGCTTTGCGCGCCCATCACCAGGGTCAGCTCGTCGCGCACCACCTTGATGAGCGCCTGGCCCGGGGTGAGGCTCTTCATCACCTCCTGACCGACCGCGCGCACCTTGATGCGCTGGACCAGAGCCTGCACCACGGGCAAGGCGACGTCGGCCTCCAACAGCGCGACCCGCACCTCGCGGGTGGCCTCGCGGATGTTCTCCTCGGTCAACCGACCGCGCCCGCGCAGGCGCTGGATCGTGGTGGAAAGACGCTGGCTGAGGGAATCGAACATGGCGGCAATCAGGCGATACGGCCGTGCAGTATATCGCGCGCCCCGGGCCGCACGTCGCCTTGCGGCTGGGCCGTCTGCCCAAGCGCCGCTGCCCTGTGCCAAACTTCGCGGATGCCGATGCCCCTCGTCGCCCTTGCCATCACTGCCTATGTCGCCGCAGCGATCGCGCAGGCGCGTGCGCTGTCCGGTGGCGGCGAAAAGGTATCGCGGCTGCCTGCCGCACTCGCGCTGCTGGGCGCCGGCGCCCACGCGGCGGCGCACCTCTCCGCCTGGCGCGCGACAGGCGGGCCGGACATGCACTTCTTCGCGGCGCTCGCGCTCATTGCGCTGGGCACCGCGGCGCTCACCGCCGCGCTGAGCCTGAGCCGCCCCATCGGCGCGCTGGGCGTGGTTGCCTATCCGCTGGCGGCCACCCTGCTTCTGCTGCACGGATTCGCCACCCGATCTGCGCCAACCCCGTCGATGGATTGGCAGATCCAGCTGCACGCCGGGCTTTCCCTGCTCGCCTACGCGGCGCTGAGCCTGGCCGCGCTGCTGGCGATCATGCTCTGGCTGCAGGAACGCGGCCTGCGGCAGCGCCAGCTCGGCCCGCTGCTGCGGTTCTTTCCGCCGCTGACCCTGGTCGAGGCGCTGATGTTCCGCCTGATCGCGGTCGGCTTTGCCCTGCTGACGCTTTCTCTGCTTTCCGGCGCGGTGTTCGTGGCCGACCTGTTCGCCCAGCACCTGGTCCACAAGACCGTGCTTTCCCTTCTCGCCTGGCTGGCATTCGGCGCGCTGCTCCTGGGGCGGATGCGCTACGGCTGGCGCGGACGCCGCGCGGTGCGGCTCACCCTGACCGCCATGGTTCTCCTGGCCGCGGGTTTCTTCGGCAGCAAGTTCGTGCTCGAACTCATCCTGGCGCGAGGCAGATGAGCAGTCTTCCTTCTCTCAACCACACCGCCCCCCAAGCCGCCGGACGCAAGTTCCACCGCTTCCCGATCGACGGCAGCGTGCGGCTGTATTCGGGCAACGCCATGTGGAACACGCGCCTGCTCGACCTCTCGCTGTCCGGCGTGCTGGTGGAGCGCCCACCCGACTGGAATGGCGCGATCGGCCACCGTTTCCGCCTCGACCTTCGTTTGGAAGGCGGTGTGCTGATCGCGATGGGCGTGGAACTGGCACGCATAGATGACGAGGAAGGGCTGGGGTTCACCTGCGTCAAGATCGACCTGGGCAGCTTTTCCCAGCTCAAGCGCCTGATCGAACTGAACCTCGGCAACCACCAGACCATGACCCACGAGCTTTCCGTGCTCGGCGAGCACGACAACGCCTTGTAGGTGCGGAGCCTGCTCCGCACACCGCACAACCACCGCAGGTGCGGAGCTTGCTCCGCACACCGCCGAGCAAGCTCGGCAGCTACAAGATCGCGCTCGGCAGGACGGCGGAAACCACTGCGTGGGTTCCGCCCTGCCTCCAGTGCAGGAAATCCAACCGCTTCGAGCCGGCCTACGACGTTGCTTCCAAGGCATCGACGAGGCGTTCGACGGCGATGACTTCCAGCTCGCCGAAGCGTTTTTTCGGCGCGTTGGCGCGCGCCACGATGGCGCGGCGGAAACCGTGTGTCGCGGCCTCGCGCAGGCGCTCCTCGCCGTTGGGCACCGGGCGCAGCTCACCGGAAAGCCCGACTTCGCCGAACGCCACGGTCGGCACGGCCAGCGGCTGGCCGCGCAGGCTGGACAGGATCGCCAAAAGCACCGGCAGATCGGCGGCGGTTTCCTGCAGGCGGATGCCGCCAACGATGTTGACGTAGACATCCTGGTCGTAAACCGCGATGCCGCCATGGCGGTGCATGACCGCCAGCAGCATGGCGAGGCGGTTCTGCTCCAGACCGAGCGCCACGCGGCGCGGGTTGGCGAGCGGGCTCTGGTCCACCAGCGCCTGCACTTCCACCAGCAGCGGGCGGGTGCCCTCGCGGGTGACCATCACGCAGCTGCCCGGCTGCGGCTCGCGGCTGCCGGAAAGAAAGATCGCGGACGGATTGGGCACCTCGCGCAGGCCGGCGTCGCCCATCGCGAACACGCCCAGTTCGTTGACCGCGCCGAAGCGGTTCTTGAAGGCCCGCAGCACGCGGAAGCGGCTGCCCGATTCGCCCTCGAAGTACAGCACCGCGTCGACCATGTGTTCGAGCACGCGCGGTCCCGCGATGCCGCCCTCCTTGGTGACGTGGCCGACCAGGAACACGGCGGTGCCGGTTTCCTTGGCGAAGCGCACCAGCTTGGCGGCCGATTCGCGCACCTGGCTGACCGAGCCCGGCGCCGCCGCGAGCGGTTCGGAGTACATGGTCTGGATCGAATCGATCACCACCAGCCGCGGCTTTTCCCTCACCAGCTGGGGCAGGATGCGCTCGACGCAGGTTTCGGTGAGGCAGCGCAGCCCGCCCAGCGCCAGTCCCAGACGCGCGGCGCGCCCGCTGACCTGGCCCAGGCTTTCCTCGCCGGTGACGTAGAGGCCCGGCAGGCGCGCTTCCATCGCCGCGACCGCCTGCAGCAGCAGGGTGGACTTGCCGATGCCCGGATCGCCTCCGATCAGCACCACCGAGCCTTCCACCAGCCCGCCGCCGAGTACCCGATCCAGTTCGCCGATGCCGGTGGATTGGCGGATTTCCTCGCTTTGCGCCACATCGGCAAGGCGCGTCACCTGCGCCGCACCGCCCGCGCCCGCATAGCCGCCGCGCGCGCCGCGCGCCTTGCCTTCGGCGGCCGACTCCAGCGCGAATTCGGTCAGCGTGTTCCACACCCCGCAGTCGGGGCATTGGCCCTGCCACTTGCTGGCGGTGGCGCCGCACTCGGAGCAAACGTAGGCGGTTTTGGATTTGGCCATGCCGGGCTCCGGAAGAAACGAACGCGATCGCGCAGCGTCGCAGATCCGCTCAGGCGCGGGTCGCCACGAGCGCCCAACCGGCGATTTCGCCGTTCTCGAAGTGCAGCACTTCACGACGGTCCAGCGAGCCGTCGAAACTCTCGAAAAGCCTGCTGATGCCGGCCTCGTCCAGCGCGAACTCGCGCAATTCCTGCTGCCGCAGGCGCGCCGCCCGCAACGCTTCGCGCATCTGCTCCAGATATTGAATGGCCACCGCCGCACCAAGATGAGGCACCTGTGATACGAGCTGCATCAGGAGCTCGCGCTGCTCCAGCAACACGTCGGCCCAATGCGCGCTGTCGATGCGCGTCTTCACCGCCTGCAACGCCGCGTTGAAGGCAGCCCGCGACGCATTGGCCTGTGCGTCGGATCTGAGCGCCTCGCGCCCTTCCGGCGTGCCGGCGCGCGCCAGCGACGGGATCAGTGCCTGCGCGCAGGCGAGCAGTCCCTCGTCGGACAGCAGCCAATCGATGTGGGCAATTTCCTCGAGCGCGATCCGAACCGGCAAGCTGTCGGCATGGTGCATGACCGCAGCCAGTCGTCCGCCCGGTCGGAGCACGCGCGAGCATTCGCGCAGCGCGGGCGCGCCGGCGTATTCGATGCCGTAGTGGCTGATGCAAAGATCGAAGCTCGCCGCGGCGAAGGGCATCGCCGCGACATCGGTTTCCGGATGCAGGTGGAAGCGTGCTGCGACCTGTTCGGGCGCATCGCGCAGCCAGTGCGGATCCACCCGCGCCGCATCCACGGCATCCACGCCCGCCACCTGCGCGCCGTACTGCGAATCCAGCAGCAGCTGGCTCATGGTGGCGTTGCCGCAGCAGGCGTCCAGAACGCGCGCCTGCTCGGCCAGCTCCGCAAACACGTCCTCCCAGAACTTCCCGATCCGGCCGGTGTAGTTGGCGGAGAAACTCCCGGGGCAGGAGTGCTGGACTCCTGTCACCCAGTAGTGCGACCAGGCATCGCTGCGGCTGATCTGCGGGGTCGCGGTCGATGGCTGCGTCATGGAATCTTCCTTCGGAATGTGGCGCTGCGGCACGGGAGGCGCCTGAGCGCCATTCCCGATGCGAGTGGCTCATTGTAGCGACTCGATCCTGCGGCCGCGCCAGGAAGGAATGCCCGCCCAGCCACGCCCTGAAAAAAAGAGGGGCCTCTTGCGAGGCCCCTCCAGGTACCGCTTTACGCTGTCGATCCGCAGGGATCAGAAGCGCTGGACGTAGCGGAAGTACGGCACGCGACCCCACACGTCATACAGGTCGGTGTCGACCGAGTCCGCGCTGTAGTGCAGATAGTAGTAGTCGTAGCTCGGATCGCGATCGAAGGCATTGCGCACGCCGAGCGAAACCGTGGCATCCCACGGAGCCTTGTAGCTGACCTGGATGTCGTGCGACACGTACGACGGCATGGTCTTGCCGACCAGACCCTCGGAGTACTCCGCGAAGGAACCGGTGTAGCCGTTCATCGTCTCACCGATCCAGTCGCGGTAGGTCCACGAGTGGGTGTGGTGGATGTAGTTGACGTTCCAGTTCACCTCGAAGTCGTTCAGCGCCCAGGTGTTCAGCAGGCCGGCGCGCATGCGCGGGGCACCCGGCTGACCGACGTAGCTGTCGTTGTCGTTGGTGTGCTGATCGGCCACATAGCTCACGGTCAGCTGATTGCGCAGCGAGCCGAAGTTGCCCAGGTCGAAGTTGGTACGGGCGGTGAAGTCATAGCCTTCGGTGCTGACCGTGCCGAGGTTGGCGTAGCCGGTCTGCGCCAGCACGATGCCGCCCGTGGTCGGATCCAGCTCGAGGCCCAGACCCAGCGAGGGATTCGGCGCGGTGGCCGAGGAGCCGGTCGGCAGGAAGGACAGGCCGGTCGGGCACATGGTGGCGCTGCCGCGCAGGCAGGAGGTGATCGTGCTGGCGCCGATGAAGGCGATCTGGTCGCTGATCTCGATGTTGTAGTAATCAAGGCTCAGGTTCAGCCAGTTGGTGGCATCCCACACCGCGCCGATGCTGAACTGCTCGGACTGCTCCGAGGTCAGGTTCGGGTTGGCGATGCGCCAGGTCGAGATCTGCGTGGTGCAGCTCGGGTTGCCGGTGTACATGATGCAGGTGGCGCGGTCGCTGCTGTCATCCGCGCTGAACGAGGGCTTGGCCGTGAGGATGTCCAGCGACGGGGCGCGGAAGCCCTCGCCGTAGGAGGCACGCAGGGTCAGGCTGTCGAGCGGCTGCCAGCGGAAGGAGACCTTGGGAGCGAAGTCGCTGCCGTAGTCGCTGTACTCGTCGTAACGGCCCGCGATGTCAACCTCGAAGTTGCTGAGGAACGGGAACAGGACTTCGAAGTACACCGCCTTCACATCGCGGCCACCCGCCGCGGAGTTGCCGGCCGAACCCACGACCTGACCGGACTCGGACAGCGGATCGTAGTTGTCCTGGTAGTACTCTTCGCGGTACTCGGCGCCGACCACGGCGGCAGCCGTACCGCCGCTGAGCTGGAACAGGTCGAAGTTGGCGTTGCCGTAGAACTCCTTGTTGGAGGTCTTGAGGTCACGCAGGATGGTGGTGGTGAAGCCGAGGCCGTTCGGGTTGCCGGCGAACGGATCGTAGATGTTGTACTCGCCCGAGGTGATCGGCGCCTGCGCCAGGCCACCGACAACGTAGTTCTCGCCCTTGTCCCAGCCGCGGCTCACGACGTAGCGCGCGCCGAAGTCCAGCTCGACGCTGCCGACCATGCCCTGGAAGCCACCCGTGTAGTTGTTGGTGGTCATTTCCGAGTACGAGTCGCGGTTGCCCAGCGCGGCGAAGCGGTGGAACAGGAACAGGTCCTGATTGGCGAACTGCGCGTAGTAGGCGTCGTAGAACGGGTTCAGGCCGCCATCTTCAGGCGCGGTGCCCGGATGGTTGGGGCTGCCGGCGACGAGGCGGATCGCACCGCCCGGGAACGGGCTGGAGGGAACCGGGGCGTAGCGGCCGAAAGCGGACGCCTTGGTGGAGCTGGTGTCGAAGTAGAACGTCCAGTCGTCGTTGATCTGGTAGTCACCACGCGCGAACACCGAGTTGTTCTTCATGTCGGAGATGCTGGCCGACACGGCCTTGTGGTTGAACTGGCAGACCTTGGTCGGTGCCAGCCAGAAGCCGTCGCTGTCGTCGCCGTTGGTGCACAGGCCCGGAACGGCGGTGCCGTAGTCCGGATGCCTCAGGCGAGCGGACGCCGCGGTGGAGATGCGGGTCGCGAAGTTGTTCGAGTAGACCGAAGAGCCCGGACCCGGATACCAGTAGTCGCGGTCGCGGTTGAAGATGATGTCGCGCTGCGCATAGGAGGCGCCGGCAAGCACGCGACCGCGGTCGCTGGAGCTGCCGATGATGACGCTGCCTTCTTCGGTGTCGCCGCCGTCGCGGGTCGGGCGACCCATGCCGAAGCTGATCTGAACGCCGTCGAAGTCCTTGCGGGTGATGATGTTGATCACGCCGCCCAGCGCGTCGGAGCCGTACACGGCCGAGGCACCGTCGCTGAGGATTTCAAAGCGCTCGACCGCAGCCAGCGGGATCGAGTTGAGGTCCTGGCCCTGGCCGAGCTGCGGCGCGGTCGGGGCGCGGCGGCCGTCGATCAGGATCAGGGTGCGCTCGGCGCCGAGGCCGCGCATGCTGACGGTCGTGGCACCGAGGCCCGAACTGCCCGAGGAGCTCTGGTAGGAACCGAAGCTGTTGAACGAGGTGTCGCGCAGGAAGTCGGCCACCGTGATGGTGCCGCTGGCTTCGATCTGCGCGCGGTCGATCACGACGACCGGCAGCGAGCCTTCAATGTCGGCGCGCTTGATGCGCGAACCGGTGACTTCGATGCGGTCCAGCTTGGTGGCTTCTTCGCCGTTGTCCTGCGCGAAGGCCGTGTTGGCGGTGAGGCCAATCACGCCGGTGGCGCCGAGCACGAGGCAGGTGCGCACCGCGCTGCTCAGTAGATTGCGAGTGAACTTCATTCTCTCTCTCCAACTTCTGTGTAAGAGTGGTTTGGGTTGTGCGGAAGCCGGGGAAACCCCGCGTTCCTCAACGCTTGCCGCCGAACGAAGTCACCCCCGATCCTGCAGCAGCGCCGGATCATAACAACAAAATTTTAATGGTGGAAGTGTCGCCGGCGGGCGCACGCAACACCTGTTGCTTCCAGGCAACACTTCGTGCACTGGATCGCACCTCACTCGCCTGCCGGGATCAGCGTCGCCATGACGTGGTCCACATAGGCCTCGAACTCGGCGTGCTGCAGGCGCGGCTGGCGCAGCTGCAGGGAGAGCTGCAGGAAGCCGACGTAGGCGGCGTAGGTCAGGTGCGCGCGGTTCTGGGCCTCGGCCCGCGGCATGCCGACCTGGCGGAAGGCCAGCATGAGGTAGTCGAGGCGGCGCTTGGAGACGCGCTGCATCACCGGCTGCACGGCGGGGTGGTCCAGCGCCTTGAGCAGCTCCGAGTAGATCACGTGCGAGCGCACCTCGTGGGCGACGCGGCGGAACAGCTCGCGCATGCGCTGGCGCGGATCGGCGATGGCTTCGAGCTGGGCGAAGACCTCGTCCAGTTCGACCTGCTCCCAGCGCTCCAACGCGGCCTGCAGCAGGGCGTCACGCGAGGGAAAGTGCCAGTAGAAGCTGCCCTTGGTCACCCCGAGACGGCGCGCCAGCGGCTCGACCGCCACCGCCCGGACGCCTTCCTCGGCGATCAGGTCCAAGGCCGCCACGGCCCAGTCCGAAGCGCTCAGGCGACTGGTGCGTTCGGCCTTGGCTGAAAGGGTGGCGGCTGCGCTCATCAGGCGTGACTCCGGGAAACGGTGATCGGGGCGGGAGGAAGTCGGCGGACAAACTTACCATACGGGTGCGTATTGACAGGTGTTGCCGCCGTCAACATACTAATATGTATGGTATCCCAGTTTCCGCCCGCATCCGAAGCGTCCGTCCACAGCTATTCCGGCCCGATCGCGCTGGAACGCTTTGCGGGACGCTCGCCGCAGCCCAACCTGCTGTTCGCACACGGATTTGGCCAGACGCGCCTGGCGTGGACGCGCGCTGCACGGCAGCTGGAAGCGCAGGGCTATTCGGGCACCAGCTTCGACGCCCGCGGGCACGGCCAGAGCCTCTGGAACCCGCCGGAGCAGGACTATGCGCTGGAGCAGTTCATCGACGATCTGACGCGGCTGGCCGACGCGGAGGCGCAGCCGCCGGTGCTGGTCGGTGCCTCGATGGGGGGCTTGCTCGGACTGTTCTCCCAGGGTCACCGCGACCCGCCGCCGTTCCGCGCGCTGGTGCTGGCGGACATCACCCCGCGCTGGGAGGCCGCCGGCGTGGAGCGCATCCTGGGCTTCATGACCGCCCACCCGGACGGCTTCGAGAGTCTGGAGCACGCCGCCGACGAGATCGCCGGCTACCTGCCGCATCGCGCGCGCAAGTCGCCGGCGGACCTGGAAAAAATCCTGTCCCGAACGCCGGCCGGGCGCTGGCGCTGGCACTGGGACCCGCGCATGGTCGACTCGATCGGCCGGCGCGGCGAGGAGTACCAGGCGCTCCTGATCGAGGCCGCCCGGCGCATCGAGGTTCCGGTCCTGCTGGTCAGCGGCGGGCGCAGCGAGCTGGTGAACGAGACCCACGTGCGCGAATTCCTCTCGCTGGTGCCGCACGCGCATCACGTCCGCCTGCCCGAGGCCACCCACATGGTGGTGGGTGACGACAATGACGCTTTTACTCGAACCATTTCTGCTTTCCTGAGCACGCTGCAAGCCGACGGCTCGCCCTCTCGCGGAGAATCCCGATGAACATCCTCATTCCCTTCCTCCTGCTGCTGGTGGCCGGCGCCATCGCGGCCTACTTCCGGACCTCGCTCAAGACCTGGGTGATCCTGAGTGCGGTGGGCCTCGCGCTCGCGCTGGTGGCCAAGGCGAGCGTGCTTGCCACGGTCATCGCCGCTGCGCTGCTGGCGCTGGTGGCGGTTCCGCTGCTCAACACCGCGCTGCGCCGGCGCCGCATCACCGCGCCGCTGCTCACGGTCTACCAGAAGATGCTGCCGACGCTCTCGGAAACCGAACAGACCGCGCTGGAAGCGGGCACGGTCGGCTTCGAGGGCGAGCTGTTCTCCGGCATGCCGCGCTGGAAGAGCCTGATGTCCCAGCCCCGGCCCGAGCTGACGACCGAGGAGCAGGCCTTCCTCGACGGCCCGGTGGAAGAGGTCTGCCGCATGACCGACGACTGGGACATCACCCACGTGCGGGCGGATCTTCCGCCGGAAATCTGGGAGTTCCTCGGCAAGCACAAGTTCTTCGGCATGATCATCCCGAAGGAGTACGGCGGCCTGGGGTTCTCGGCGCTGGCGCACTCGCGGGTGATCGCCAAGCTCGCCTCGATCTCGGCCACGCTGTCCTCCACCGTGGGCGTGCCCAATTCGCTGGGACCGGCGGAGCTGATCCTGCACTACGGCAGCGCCGAGCAGAAAAACCACTACCTGCCGCGCCTGGCCGACGGACGCGAGATCCCCTGCTTCGCGCTGACCGGGCCGATGGTCGGTTCCGACGCCACCTCGCTGCCAGACTACGGCACGGTCTGCGAGGGCGAATGGAACGGCGCCAAGGTGCTGGGCGTCAAGCTCAGCTTCGACAAGCGCTACATCACCCTGGCACCGGTCGCCACGGTGATCGGCCTGGCCTTCCGCCTGTATGACCCGGAGGGACTGCTCGGCGACACCAGCGACCGCGGCATCACGCTGGCGCTCATGCCGCGCGAAACCCCGGGGCTGGAGATCGGCCGCCGCCACGCGCCGCTCAACTGCGCCTTCCAGAACGGCCCGGTGCGCGGAAACGAGGTCTTCCTGCCGCTGTCGGCCCTGATCGGCGGGGAGGACTACATCGGCCACGGCTGGCGCATGCTGGTGGAATGCCTGTCGGTGGGCCGCGGCATCACCCTGCCCTCGACCGCCGCCGGCGGCATGAAGGCCGGCGCGCTGGTCACCGGCGCCTACGCCCGCATCCGCAAGCAGTTCGGCCTGGCCATCGGCCGCTTCGAAGGCATCGAGGAAGCCCTCGCACGCATCGGCGGCAACGCCTACGCCGGCAGCGCGCTGGCACAGGCCACCGCGGCGGCGGTGGATCGCGGCGAGAAGCCCGCGGTCGCCACGGCCATCGCCAAGTACCACTGCACCGAAAAGGGTCGGCAGGTGGTGAGCGATGTGATGGACGTGATCGGCGGCAAGGGCATCGTGCTGGGGCCGCGCAACTTTGCCGGGCGAAACTGGCAGGCCGCGCCGATCTCGATCACGGTGGAAGGTGCGAACATCCTCACCCGCTGCCTGATGATCTTTGGCCAGGGCGCGATCCGCTGCCATCCCTGGGTGCTCAAGGAGATGCAGGCCGCACGCCATCCCGATCCGGCCACGCGGCTGCGCGAGTTCGACCACGCCCTGTTCAGCCACATCGGCTTCGCCATTTCCAACGGCGTGCGCAGCCTGGTGATGGGTCTGACCGGCGCGGCCTTCGGCAAGGTGCCGGGCGACTCCTACACCCGTCGTTATTACCGCAAGCTCAACCGCTATTCGGCCAACCTCGCGCTCGTGGCGGACGTCTCGATGCTCACCCTGGGCGGACGCCTCAAGTTCAAGGAGCGCCTCTCGGCGCGCCTGGGCGACGTGCTCAGCCAGCTCTACATCGCCAGCGCCATGCTCAAGCGCTACGAGGACGAGGGCCGCCCGGCCGGCGACCGCCCGCTCCTGGCCTGGGCCTTCCACGACTGCGCGCACAAGATCGAGCTGGCCCTGTCGGAGGCGCTGCGCAACTTCCCGATCAAGCCGGTGGGCTGGGCGCTGTGGATGCTGGTGTTCCCGTGGGGCCGCCGCGCGCACGCGCCGGGTGACCGCCTCGGCCACCGCGTCGCCGCGCTGCTGCTCTCGCCCGGCGACACCCGCGACCGCCTTGGCTCCGGCACCTTCCTGACCCCATGCGAAAACAACCCGGGCGGGCGCATCAACGCGGCCCTGCCCAAGGTGGTCGCGGCCGAGCCGGTGGAGCGCAAGTTCCTCAAGGCGGTCAAGGCCGGGCAGATCGAGGCGCACGGGTTCGAGGCGCAGCTGCAGGAGGCGCGCCTCAAGGGCGTGCTGAACGCCGCCGAAGTGGAGCTGTTGCAGGAACTGCAGGCGCTCACGCTCGATGCCATCAGCGTGGATGACTTCGACCCGGCCGAACTGGTGGCGGCGAGCTTCGCGCAGCAGCCCGCGAAGCACAGCAAGGCGGCGTAGAACACCGCGTCGGGCATCGAACACCGCGTCGGGGGCGTAGCCCCGACCTGCGCGGCCGACCATGGCGTGGCCGTGTTCCGGGGCGTACGGTGTGGAGTAGGTCGGCCCTGCGCGGCCGACGTGGCGCTCAGGCCGACCGACCTTCGACCAGCCCGGCGTCCGGCGCTTCTTCGGGCAGGTTCTTTTCCGCGCGCACCACGCGCCAGGCCCCCATCGCCATGCCCGCGGCCACGCCCACGCCGACCAGGAACACGGCGTGGGAGCCGAACCCCGAAAGGAACTTGTGCAGCCACACGAAGCTGAGATCGCCGCCGCGATAGACCACGGTGTCGATCACCGCCTTGGCCTTGTAGCGCGCCTCGCGGTCCACCCGGGTGTAGAGCGTCTCGCGCGCCGGCTTGGCGAGCGAGAACTCGCCGGCACGGGTCATCACCTGCACCACCCAGATCAGCGCCGGCAGCGGCGAAGCCGAAAGCACGGCAAAGCCGAGCAGGATCGCCATCGCCGGGATCAGCAGCAAGGGCGCCACGCCGTAGCGGCGCAGCAGCCAGCGGGTCAGGAACACCTGCACCAGGATGGTCAGGAGGTTCACTCCCAGATCGAGGCCGGCGTAGTAGCTGGTGCGGGAAGCATCCTGCGCGAGCTGGCGCGCGATGGCGGCCTGTTCGTTGTAGAGCAGCGTGCCCACGCCCACGCCGAAGAACATCAGCATCGCCAGCGCGCGCAGCAGCGGGTCGCGCCACACCAGCACGAGCCCGGCCAGCATCGAGCCGCCCATCGCGCCTTCACCGCTCCTCGCGCGGTGGCGCTGCTCGCGCCGGATCGCCCACGGGCGCAGCTTGAGGATGCACACCAGGCACAGCGCCAGAAACCCCGCCGAGACCAGCAGCAGGTTGGCCACGCCCACGCGCTCGGCCAGAAGGCGGGTGATGACCGGCCCGGTCAGCGCGCCGATGGTGCCGCCGGCACCGATGTAGCCGTAGACCTTCTTGGCGTCCTCGTTGTCGAAGACGTCGGCCATGTAGCTCCAGAACACGGTCACGGCAAAGAGGTTGAACACCGCCGCCCAGATGAAGAACAGCGCGCCGCGCCCGGGCAGCCCGTGCGTGAACGCCCAGTGGAAATACACCAGGCAGGCGATGAAGAAGAGGTACACCGCCGGCAGGAACACCCGCCGCGGAAAGCGCGAGACCAGCGCGCCGTAGATCGGCTGCGCCGCCACCATGCACAGGAAAGTGCCGGTGAAGAGCAACTGCAGGGTGAAATCGCCGAGACGGAAGCCACGCGCCTGCGCCCAGTCGATCAGCGCCGGCGGGAAGATGGCCTGCGCGTCGGCCGAGGCGCCCATGGCGTCCCGCACCGGGCGCAGCACGTAATAGCCGGTCAGCAGGCAGAAGAAGTACAGCAGCGACCACCACAGCGCGGGCGAATCGACTCCCAGCGAGGCGATCGCATCCCTCAGGCCACTGCCGGGGCCGGTGCGGTGACGGATTGGCGTGGTCACGAGAGGGCGTTCTCCGCCGCTTGTGCAGGTTCACCGGACCGGCAGCGGGCCTGTCCAGCGCGCAAAGTATCCGATGCAGCGCAGCATCGCCAAGCCTTTTCGGCCGGGATCGATCGCCCTGCGTCATGCTTTGATGACGTTTTCCGGCCCGCCGCCGCAGCCCGAGCATTTGCTCTATGGTCCCGCCGCTAGGTTCAGCCCATTCCGCCCACAGGCAACCGCATGTACGACTACCTCCTCGTCGGCGCCGGCTCCGCTGGCTGTGTCCTGGCCAACCGTCTCAGCGCCGACCCTTCCGTGCGCGTGCTGCTGCTCGAAGCCGGCCCGCGCGACTGGCATCCCTTCGTGCACATGCCCGCCGGCCTTGCCCGCATCGCGGGCATGACTTCGATCAACTGGGATTACCAGACCGAACCGCAGACCCAGCTCGGCGGTCGTCGGCTGTGGTGCCCGCGCGGCAAGCTCCTCGGCGGTTCGAGCTCGATCAACGCCATGTGCTACATCCGCGGCGTGCCGGGCGACTACGACGAATGGGCGGCGAACGGCGCCACCGGCTGGCACTGGGACAACGTGCTGTCCTACTTCCGCAAGTCCGAAGGCAACGTGCGCGGCGCCGACGCGCTCCATGGCGCCGACGGTCCGCTGTCGGTTTCCGACCTGCGACACGTCAACCCGCTCACCCACGTCTTCGTGGAAGCAGGCCAGCAGGCCGGGCTCCCGTTCAATGACGACTTCAACGGCGCCACGCAGGAAGGCGTGGGCTTGTATCAGGTGACCCAGCGCAACGGCGCGCGTTGTTCCACCGCGGTGGGCTACCTCGATCCGGTGAAATCGCGCCCCAATCTCACCGTGCGCACCGGCGCGCAGGTGGCGCGGATCGTGTTTGAAAAAGGCCGGGCGGTTGGCGTCGAATGCCGGATCGACGGCCGCACGGAGCGTCTGACCGCCGCGCGCGAAGTGATCCTGAGCGCTGGCGCGATCAACTCGCCCCAGCTCCTGATGCTCTCGGGCATCGGGCCGGCCGAGGAACTTCGCCGGCACGCCATCGCGGTCGTCCACGATGCTCCGCAGGTCGGCGCCAACCTGCAGGACCACCTCGACGTCACCACCCTGCAACACTGCACCCGCCCCATCACCTACGACCGCATCAGCCAGGTCAAGGCCGGTTTCGACTATTTCCTGCGCGGCCGGCGCGGACCGGGCACGAGCAACGTGGCCGAAGGTGCGGGATTCGCACGCTCGGCGCTGGCTCCGGATGATCGGCCCGACATCCAGCTCCACTTCATCCCGGCGATGATCGACGACCACGGCCGCAACCGGCTTCCCGGCGACGGCTACACCATGCACGCCTGCTACGTGCGCCCCCACAGCCGCGGACGCGTGTGGCTGGCCAGCGGGCGGCCGGAGGACAAGGCCCGCATCGACCCGAACTACCTGGGCGACCCGGAAGGCTTCGACCTCAAGGTGATGGTCGAGTGCGGCAAGCTCTCGCTGGAGATCTTCGCGCAGAAGGCCTTCGACCCCTACCGTGGCGCGCCGATCTTCCCGGCGAAAATCCCGCAGACCGACGCCGAATGGGTGCAGTTCGTGAAGTCGCGTGCCGAAACCGTCTACCACCCGATCGGCACCTGTCGCATGGGCAGTGACGAGGCGGCGGTGGTCGATCCGGAACTTCGCGTGCGCGGCGTGGACGGCCTGCGCGTGGTCGACGCTTCGGTGATGCCCAACCTGCCGGGCGGCAACACCAATGCGCCGACGATCATGATCGCCGAGCGCGCGGCGGACCTGATCCTCGGACACTGACGGCGCCCCGAAAGACGGCCAGCGCACCGGATTTGCCAATCCGGCGCATCTGACGCATCATGATGTCTTGTATTTTGATGCCTAAAACATCATGCGCACCACGCTCACCCTCGATCCCGACGTGATCGCTCTGCTCAAGCAGGCGACGCACGCGCAGCAGCGCCCCTTCAAGCAGGTCGTCAACGACGCCCTGCGCAAGGGTCTGTCCGCCCCGGGCAAGCCGGCTCCCTTCGTGCAGAAGTCCTATCCGATGGGCCGCCCGCGCCTGGACCTGATCAAGGCGCTGGCGCTGGCCGGCGAACTCGACGACCAGGGCACCCTCGCGCGCTACCGCCCGTGAAGATGCCCGACCTCAACGTGCTGCTGTACGCGGTCAACGCCGACGCGGCGCAGCAGGCCGTCGCGGCGCGCTGGCTGGAAGAGGCGCACGAGCAGCCCGGCGGCATCGGCTACGCATGGGTGGTGCTGCTGGGCTTCCTGCGCATCGCCACACGCCCCGGCATCTTTCCGCGCCCGCTCACGCTCGACGAAGCCCTGGGGCAGGTGGATGACTGGCTCAGCCACCCGCGCGCCCGCATTCTCGCGCCCACCGAGCGCCATGCCGCCGTGCTGGCGCGCCTGCTGATCGGCGCCGGCGTCGGCGGCGACCTGGTCACCGACGCCCATCTCGCCGCCCTCGCCATCGAGCACGGTGCCGAGCTGGGCAGCTTCGACCGCGACTTCGGTCGATTTCCGGGATTGCGCCTGGCCGCACTGCAGGCCGGGCGCGTGCACGACGCCCCGGGCGCGTAATCCAGCCGCGCGCGACGCCGGTGACCGCCAGCGATCAGGCGTAGCCGGCATCCCCGCGCGCCGAGCCGATGAGCCGCGCGGCGCTGTGGCATCATGGCGATGCCCGGCCCGCCGTCGGCAAACCGCCGCAGCGGGCCCACCCGTTCGATGCGGCGATGCTCGGATCGGATGCAGGCCGCGGCTGCGGGATCGCGCGCCGTCGCTGCGCGAAGGATCGAACGCGCCCGCCGACGTCTTCCAATCCGCCCGCGAGCGCAGGCCCATGACTACAGACCATGACTCCATCGAACATTCCCGGCCGTCCGGCGATCATTCCCGCCACCACGCGCACGGCGGCGGACACGGCGGACACGGCATGGACGAACACGCCGGCCACGACAAGCACGCCGGCCACAGCGTGGAAATGTTCCGCGATCGCTTCTGGCTCAGCCTGGCGCTGACGATTCCCGCGCTGGTGTGGGAGCCGATGCTGCAGGACTGGTTCGGCTACACCGCGCCGCGGTTCCCCGGCTCGCAGTACATCCCCGCGATCTTCGGTGCCGCCGTTTTCCTGTACGGCGGCTGGGTGTTCCTGAAGGGCGCGTGGGGCGAACTGAAGAATCGCCTGCCCGGAATGATGACGCTGATTTCGCTGGCGATCCTGGTCGCCTTCCTCTACAGCGCGGCGGTGACGCTGGGCTATCCCGGACACGCGCTGTGGTGGGAGCTGGCGACCCTGGTGACGATCATGCTGCTGGGCCACTGGATCGAGATGCGCTCGATCTTCCAGGCCCAGGGCGCGCTCAAGGAACTCGCCAAGCTGCTGCCCGACACGGCGCTGCGGATCGTCCATGGCGATGAAGTCGAAGTGGTGCGGGTCGGTGAACTCCACGACGGCGACCTGCTGCTGATCCGCCCCGGCGCGGGCATCCCCGCCGACGGCCTGGTGAGAAGCGGCAAAAGCAGCGTCAACGAGGCGATGATCACCGGCGAGTCCAGGCCGATCGAAAAGCGCGAGGGCGACAAGGTCATCGCCGGCACGGTGAACGCGCAGGGTTCGCTGCGGATCGAAGTTACCGGCACCGGCGACAGCACGGCGCTGGCCGGGATCATGCGCCTGGTCGCGCAGGCGCAGACCTCGCGCTCGCGTGCCCAGGCGCTGGCCGATCGCGCCGCGCTCTGGCTCACCTTGGTCGCCATCGGGGCGGCCGTGGTCACCTTCATTGCCTGGCAGGTGGCGGGCGCAACGCTGGATTTCACCATCACCCGCGTGGTGACGGTGCTGGTGATCGCCTGCCCGCATGCGCTCGGGCTGGCGGTGCCGCTGGTGATCGCGATTTCCACCACCGTCGGCGCGCAGAACGGCCTGCTGGTGCGCGACCGGCGCGGTCTGGAGGAAGCACGCAAGCTCGATATCGTGGTGTTCGACAAAACCGGCACGCTGACCCTGGGTTCGCATCGCGTGGTGTCGATGACGGTCGCGGATGGCGTGGCCGGCGATGACGCCCTGCGCGTGGCGGCGGCGGCGCAGCGTGACGCCGAACACCCGATCGCCCATGCGCTGACCACCAGCGCGAAGGAGCGCGGTCTGGAAATCCCCGCGTCGTCCGGCTTCGAATCCATGCCCGGCGTCGGCATCCGCGCCGAGGTCGAAGGCCGCACGCTGCACCTGGGCGGGCCCGGCATGCTCAGGCGGCTGGGCGTGGAACCCAGCGAAAAGATCCAGCAGGCGGCCCGGACTGCGGCCGCCAACGCGCAGTCGGCCACCTGGCTGATCGAGGGCGAGCGCGTGCTCGCGGTGTTCGCCATCGCCGACGCGGTGCGGCCCGAATCGCACGAAGCCGTCGCGCGCCTGCACGCCGCCGGCATCAGGGTCGCCATGCTCACCGGCGACTCGCAGGCCGTGGCCGAATCGGTGGCACGGGAGCTGGGCATCGACAGGGTTTTCGCGGAAGTCCTGCCCGAAGACAAGGTCGCCAAGATCGAGGAACTGCAGCGCGATGGCAGCAAGGTCGCGATGGTCGGCGACGGCGTCAACGACGCGCCCGCGCTGGTGACCGCCGACGTGGGCGTTGCGATCGGTGCCGGCACCGACGTCGCGGTGGAAGCCGGCGACGTGGTGCTGGTCCGCTCCGACCCGCGCGACGTGGCGCGCATCGTCGCCCTGAGCCGCGCCAGCTACCGCAAAATGGTGCAGAACCTGTGGTGGGCGGCAGGCTACAACATCATCGCGATCCCGCTGGCCGCCGGCGCGCTGGCCTGGGC
Source organism: Pseudomonadota bacterium (assembly GCA_963205495.1). GTDB lineage: Bacteria > Pseudomonadota > Gammaproteobacteria > Xanthomonadales > Xanthomonadaceae > Denitratimonas. Next base: position 458 of record CAUJIN010000011.1, on the reverse strand, counting down.
CGGCATCCTCCTCGACCCGGCCGTGGGCGCGATCCTGATGTCAGCCAGCACGGTGATCGTGGCGATCAACGCGCAGCTGCTGCGGCGGGCGGGGCTGGAAACGTAATGCGAATCGGCATTAGCGGCTCCATGCCCTGCTGAAAATGTGCGATTGCCTGAGCCTGCGATTCGTCCTGCGGCCGCAGCCTTGCAACCTTCACGGATGAATGCCTGGGCCAGCACGGTCGCGGTGGTGCACAGACCTCAGACAAGCAGCTGCAATAGGCAATGATATTGCGCACAAAAAACCCCCGCATCGCTGCGGGGGTTTTTTCGTGTTGCTTCGGGAAGTACGGGAAGCCGGATCAGAAATCCATGCCGCCCATGCCACCCATGCCGCCGCCGGCGGGCATGGCGGGCTCGTCCTTCTTCGGGGCCTCGGCCACCATGGCTTCGGTGGTGATCATCAGGCCCGCGAT
>CAUJIN010000010.1 GCA_963205495.1 Pseudomonadota bacterium | reverse complement strand
GCGAGTCCCCTCTCCCCCGCCAATGGGCGGGGGAGAGGGCTAGGGTGAGGGGGTACGCGCTGGGAGGCGCTATTGCGGTCTTCGCGGAACGGCTCCGAAAGCCCCCTCACCCCAACCCTCTCCCCCATTTGCATGGGGGAGAGGGAGCTTTACAGCCGAGACTCAGGGCTAATCAGGTCCGGGTTTTCCATGATGCCCGCCAGCACCGGCTTTTCGCCCTGCAGCATCATCGCGGTGAAGGCCGTCAGGCTGCTGAAGCCGGTTTCCGACACGGGGAAACGGTAGCTGGCGCTGCCGGCGCTTCCGAAGCCGACATCCGGCTGGCCGGCGGCGTCCAGGCGGCTCGCGAGGCCTAGATAGACGTTGGGGATGACGGGCGAAGGAATCGTGGTGGCAAGCAGGACGCGGCCGGAAGCGTCCCGCAGGCTGCGCACGAAGGGCCGAAGCCCGGAAACAGGAACGTCCGGCACGCCCGTTTCCGGGCTGACGTAGCGGTACCCGAAATAGCCCGCCTGGCTGTTCCCGACAAAGCTGGTGTCCAGCGCCAGGTGGATCGGATGGACGTGATCGTCCAGGATCTGCAGCCGGAGCGCGGCCATGCGGTCGTTCGTGGTACCGGCGACCAGGAGGTGGGTCGCATCGACCGCCGTCAGGTCCGAAACGATCTCGTCGGCTTGGCCATCGCTCTGGAAGGCCCAGGTCGTGATCGAGAGCGGTGTGTAGTCCTTCTTGAGCAGGGCCGCGCCGAAGCGCCACTTGCCGGCCGAATTCTGGCTTGCGCCCGCCACGACGTAGCCACCCTGCGGCATTTCGGGGCTGCTCGCCACTTCCAGGATCCGGTTGACCACCGCGGGGCGACCGGTTTCGAATCGCATGTCGCCGAGGGGCTGGGCCGTGTTTCCATCCGCCGAGATGAAGGCCGTACCGCCGGTCCAGCCGCCGGTGCCTAACACGTTTCCGACCACGATCAGGCTCCCGCTGGGCAGGGCGATGGCCGATTGAGCGACACAAACGAAAGGGTTGCCGGAGCCGTCCCAGTCGTTGAAGGAGACGGCCAAGCCGCCGTCGCCGGCGAAGCTGGCGTCGTCGGTGCCGTCCGCCTTGAAGCGCACAACTGCCATATGGTAGCCGCCGCCCCCGGCGGGCGTGGCGCCCACGACCACGATCCGCCCCTGCTTGTCGAGGATCATGTCGGCGACGCCGTAGAGGTAGGCGTCCTTCACCACGTGGCCGTTGGTGCCCCAGGACGTGTCGAGGGTGCCGTCCGCGTGGCGCTTGGTGAGGCGGATCAGTTGTCCGCCGGCCCCGCCTTCCTCGCTCATTCAGACCAGAATGCCGCCGCCGAACGGCACGACGGCCACGACGAACTGATCCTCCATCACCGGGATGAGCTGCCAGCCCTTGCCGAAGCTCGCGTAGTTCCCGAAGGTCGGGTCGGGATCGGCCGGGTTGCCGGCGGCGGTAACTGCGCCCGCCGCCATCAGGGCGCAGACGCCCAGCAGGAGAGCAAGGAATCGGTTTCGAATGGTGATGGCATTTCCCAGGGGTTGCGAGCGGCTGCTCATGGATGGGAAACGACCTTTGCCATCGAAGCCTGACAGGGCGCGCGAAAAATCCGTTGGCCGCGGTTCAGTTTTCGAAAGGGCCGCCGCGCCGCAGGATCGCGTCCCGTGGCGCGGGCGGCTGCGGCTCAGTGGATCGACTCGTCCAGCATCAGCGCGCGCACGTAGCGCACCGGCGGGGCCCCAAAGGACAGCACCTGGTCGTGGTAGGCCTTGAGGTCGAACTTGTCGCCCAGTTTTTTCTGCATCGCCTCGCGCAGGTCGAAGTGCTCCTGCGCGCCGACGAAGTAGGTGGGCAACTGGGCCGAGGTGAGCTGCGCGCGCGTCCACTTGCCGGCGGCTTCGCTCTCCTGCTGGAAGGCGTCGCGGGTCATCAGCTGCATCGCCTGTTCGCGGCTCCAGCCGTCGACGTGCACGCCCTGGTCCAGCAGCGCATTGGCGATCGTGCGCAGGTAGAACTTGAGCTGGACCAGATGGAACAGCGGGTCGTTATCGAGGTAACCCTGCTCCTGCATCATCCGCTCGGTATAGACCGCCCAGCCTTCGGCGAACAGGCCCGAACGCAGCACCCCGCGCAGCACCGAGGGGAACTTGGCCGAGTGCCAGCCTTCGAGATAGTGGCCGGGGATGCCCTCGTGGATCGACAGCAGGTGGATCATCTTGCCGTTGTATTCGCGCAGGAAGGATTCGGCCTGCGCATCGCTCCAGTCCTCGGGAATGGGCGAGATCGCGTAGAAGGTCTTGAGGTTCTTGTCGAGCGGGCCGGGCGAGTCGCAGTAGGCCACCGCCACGCCGCGCTGGAACTCGGGCATGAGGATCACGTCCACCGGCGAGTCGGCCAGCGTCACCAGATCCTTGGCGCGCACGAAGTCGGTGGCGACCGTGAGCGAGGCCTTGGCATCCTCCACCACCGCGTCGCGCGCCGGATGGTCGGCGTAGGCCAGCTCCAGCGCGGCTTCGATCGCGGCCTGCTGCTGCTCGGGGGTGGGCTGGGCGGGCATCTCGGGCGCACCAGGCCTGTCCTTGAGCACGCTCTGGGCGATGCCGTACATCGTCTCGCGCACGCGCTTCATTTCCGCCTCGGCGCGCTGCCGAATCTCGGCCCGCGACAGCGAGGACGACAGCGCGAACTTCAGCTTCTGGTCGTACTTCTCCGCGCCGATGCGGAAGTCGCCCTGGGCGTTGGGAACCAGGGTGCCTTCGAGCCACTGCTGGTGTTCGGCCACCGCTTTTTCCAGTCCGGCGATGGCGGCGCGGGTGCGCTCGGCCTGCTCCCCGGGAAGTTCGCCGAGGTGCGGAGTGATGAAGGTGGCGACGATCGAGAGGATGCCGCGGTTCTGCTTGGCGACGGTTTCGGCGTGGATTTTCGGCACCCGCGCCGGGTCGAGGTTCTCGCGCGCCTGCGCGAACAGCGCCGGGATTTTCTCCATGCGCGCGGTGGCGGCGGCGATGCGCTCGGGCAGGGGTGCGAACTCGCGCGCCATGAGGCCATAGATCGCCCCGCCGGCCAGGTCGTTGTACACCTGCGGGTTCCAGGCCCAGTCCTGCATGACTTCGGAATTCCAGAGGCTCGACTCCAGCGCGTTGCGCAGGATCGCGGCATCGACCTGGTTCTCGCGCGAGAGCTTGCCGGTCGGGATCGCGGAAAGCTCGGCCAGCAGCGCGCGATTGGCGTCCAGCGCGTCCTTGCGGCCGGCGGCGGACAGGTCGTCCAGCGCGGTGTCGAAGCGATGGTCGCCGGTCTGGGTGGCGCCCACCGGCGATAGCCGCATCCAGGCATCGAGCGCCTTGGCGGACAGCGTGCCGAAGGCGGCATCGGCCACCGCGTCGGGTGCGGGAGCCGGGGCGGCTTGCACCGGGACGGCAGGCGCCGGTGTGCCGGAATCGGGCGGCGGCGCGCCGCAGGCGGCAAGGGCGACGGCGAGGGTCAGTGCGAGGTGGCGCGGCTGCATGGCGAGGTCCAGGCGGGGGAAAAAGCCAACGATACGGGCCATGCGTCGGGTGCGACAGTGCCGGCGCCGCGGAAGACTGCGGTTCATGCGCCGCCGCTGCCGCAACGTAGAATCGAGGGATTGCCATGACCACCAACGCGCCCTCGTCCTTTCCGATTGCCCGGCATCCGCGGTGGATCGCGTGCGCGATCCTCGTGCCGACGCTGCTGCTGTCCTTCTGGTTCACCACGCAGGTCACGCGCATCGGCGACCGGCAGGAGCACGACCGCATCCTGGCCCTGGCGCAGACGGTCACCGCGACCCTGGAACCGGAGCAAGTCGCCCAGCTGCACGGCAGTCCCGCCGATGCCGGATCGCCGGCGCTGGGCATCGTGCGGCGCGAGCTTCGCCGCGTGCGCGACGTCAACCCCGACTTCCGCTTCGTCTACCTGATGCGGCCCGCGCCGGATCGCCCCGGGCAGATGATCTTCCTCGCCGACGCCGAAGAGGCCAATTCGCCCGACTACTCCGCGCCGGGCGATCGCTACGATGGACCATCGGACGAACTGTTCGAGGCATGGCGCAGCGCGCAGGCGCAGGTGCAGCCGCCGCACCGGGACGACTGGGGGCGCTGGGTGACGGCCATCGCGCCGGTGCGCGATGCGCAGGGGGCCGTGGTCGCCGTCCTGGGCATGGACCTGCGCGCCGATGCCTGGAATGCGACCCTGGCCCGTTATCGCGCCTTCGCGCTGTCGATCTGCGCCCTGGTGCTGCTGCTGGAGGTCTTCTTCCTCCTGGGACTCGCGCGGCAGCGGCGCAACGCCGGGCAGCTGGCGCGGCTCAACGGACGGCTGGCGCAGCAAGTGGCCGCGCTCGAACGCGCCCAGGCCGACCTCACCCTGGCCGACGCCGTGTTCCGCCATACCGGCGAGGCCATCGCGGTGCTCGATCCGCAGCTGCGCGTGGTGCGGGTCAATCCCGGTTTCGAGCGGATCACCGGATGGCGCGGCACCGCCATCACCGGCCAGCCGCTGCCGATCCTGGGCGAGGACTTGCCCGAGATTGCGCCGCAGATCCTCGCGCGGTTGCGCGAGGCCTCGCACTGGAGCGGCCCGCTGTGGGCGCAGCGCGCCGGCGGCGATTCCTTTCCGGTGGACGCCAGCGTCGATGCGGTGCGCGAGGCCGGCGGACGGATCGGCAACCTGGTGCTGGTGTTCCGCGACGTGACGATGCAGAAGCGCCTGGAAGATCGCCTGCGCGAGCTTTCCCAGACCGACGCGCTCACCCTGCTCGCCAACCGCCGACGCTTCGACGAGGTGCTGGAAGACGCATGGCGCGCGGCGATGCGCAGCGGCGCGCCGCTGTCCCTGCTGATGATCGACGTGGACTACTTCAAGGCCTACAACGATCTTTACGGGCATCCGGATGGCGACCGCTGCCTGCAGGACGTGGCGGCGATCCTGTCCGAAAGCGTGGCCGCGAACCACCCCGAGGCGCTGCTGGCGCGCTACGGCGGCGAGGAATTCGCGGTCATCCTGCCGCACGCGGACCGCGCCGCGGCGAGCGCGCTGGGCGAAACCTTGCGCGCTCGCGTCGAGGCGCGCGCCATCGCGCACCGCGGCCATCCGGACGCAGGTCGCGTCACCATCAGCGTGGGCGTTTCCACCCGCATCCCGCCGCACAGCGAAGATCTGGATGAACTCACCGCCAGCGCCGACGCCGCGCTCTACCGCGCCAAGCAGCACGGCCGCAACGCCGTGGTGGCGGGCGCGCCGGCCGCCGCGGGCTGAGGGGCGCAGCGCGACCTGCGCTGCGGGCCCGGCTACCATGCCGCCATCCCATCCTGGCTTTGACCCATGAACCATCGCGCCTGGGTGGCCTCGGCCATCCGCACCATCGAAGCCGACTTCAACCGTTCGGCCGACACCCACCTCATCCCCATGGGCCTCCCGGGCTTTCCCGGCATCGAGGTGTATTTCAAGGATGAATCCAGCCATCCGACCGGCAGCCTCAAGCACCGCCTGGCGCGCTCGCTGTTCCTGTACGCGCTGTCCAACGGCTGGCTGCGCGAAGGCAGCCCCGTGGTGGAGGCGTCCAGCGGATCGACGGCGGTGTCGGAAGCCTACTTTGCGCGCCTGCTGGGCCTGCCCTTCATTGCGGTGATGCCGTCCTGCACCTCACCCGACAAGATCGCCGCGATCGAATTCCAGGGCGGGCGCTGCCATCTGGTGGACGACCCGGCGGCGATCAATGCCGAATCCCGGCGCTTGGCCCACGAGGCCGGCGGGCACTTCATGGACCAGTTCACCTATGCCGAGCGTGCCACCGACTGGCGCGCCAACAACAATATCGCCGAGTCGATCTTCAAGCAGATGGCGCAGGAGCCGCATCCGGTGCCCGAATGGATCGTGTGCAATCCCGGCACCGGCGGCACCAGCGCCACGCTCGGGCGCTATGTGCGCTATCGCCAGCACGGCACCCGCATCCTGTGCACCGACCCGGAGCATTCGGTGTTCTTCGACTATTACCGCAGCGCGCTGGACGGTTGCGCCAATGTCAACCTCACCCACCATTGCGGCTCGCGCATCGAAGGCATCGGTCGCCCGCACGTCGAGCCCAGCTTCATCCCGGCCTGCGTGGACGCGATGGCCAAGGTGCCCGACGCCTTGAGCCTGGCCGCGATGCGCCACGTCAGCCGCAGGCTCGGCCGGCGCGTGGGCGGCTCCACCGGCACCAACTTCGTCGGCGTTCTGCTGGCCGCGCGCCGGCTGCG
>CAUJIN010000009.1 GCA_963205495.1 Pseudomonadota bacterium | reverse complement strand
AGCTGGGCCTGGAGGCCGTCGGCCCACTGCGTGCGCTCTTCGATATCGCGCTGCAGCTCGACCAGCCGCGACCGGGCGCCGGACAGTGCCGCGCGCGCGCGGGAGTGCTCGGCGCGCAGCGCGCCGAGTTCGGCGGACCGGGTCGGGTCCGGTTTCGCGGTCGGATGTGCCTGCGCCGGTGGCTGGCGTGGAAGCACCGCCTCGTAGTCGGCGGCCATGTCGCGCAGGGTTCGCGGCGGGCGAACCGTACGCAGATCGATCAGGCGCATGCGGTCTTGCAGGAGTCCGGCCAGCGCCGCCGCGACCGCTTCGGGCGAAGGTTCGACCAGCAGGCCGTTCGCGCCGTGCTCGATGCGTTCGGCCAGACTGCCGATGCGCGTGGCCAGCACCGGCACGCCCAGGCTCCACAGTTCCGACAGGGTGTAGCTGAAGGTCTCGGCGACGGTGGCCGGGATCAGGGCGAGGTCGGGCGCGAAACGGCGGATCAGCCCGGGCAGTTCCTCGCGCCGATAGTCCATGCGCAGGTGCACGCCGCCGGTGCCGAAGAATCGCATGCCGGCGCGACCCGCGCCCAGCAGCAGGAACTCGATGCGCCGATCGCACCGCGGCAGGAGGTCGGCGAGCAGGTCTTCGCCCTTGCCGCCGTTGATGCGACCGAGCACCAGCACGCGCAGCCCTTCGCGCGCCGGCGGCGTGACGGCCTCGATCGGTTCGTCCCACGGCGCCATGCCGTGCGGGATCAGGCGCCAGGGCAGGGTGCCCAGTCGCGGCTCGATGCGCGCGAGGTTGTCGTGGACCGTGCGGCTGGGGCACAGCAGGGGAATCCTGGCGTCCCGCAGGGCGGCAACATAGTCCTCGCGCAGCCGGTGCCAGGCCGCGGGGCGGGTTTCGGAGAACTGCAAATCCGTGCCGGCCCGGGCCAGTGCATCGTCCATCGCGCCCGGCGAAAAATCGGCCTTGGCATCGCCGAAATCGGCGTGCAGGATCGGCCAGAGCGGATAGTAGTCGTGGCAGACCACGGCGGTGGGAAGGCCGGTGCGCAACGCGGCCAGGCCGTGTCCGATCAGCGAGGACACGAGGATTTGCCCGACGCCGTAGCGCGCAAGCACCCGGTCGAGCGCGGCGCGGTATTCGCCCGAGGTCAGCGCCGTGGCGCCGATGCCCAGCGCCAGCGGCCAGCGCGCCAGCGGGGCGGCGTCGAGATCGTCGTACAGGGCCAGCGCCTCGCCCGGGGTGTGGCGCTCGCTGCTGCCGTGTGCGACCAGCGCGAGGTGACGATACTGGCGGCTGGCGCGCATCAGGTCGGTGACGAATCGCTGCACGCCGCCGCCCCAGCCGTGCAGCAGGTGCAGCAGCACCGGGCGCAAGTCGCGCCCGGCGGAGGAAGGAATTCGTCCGCCCAGCGCGGCGATGCGTTCGCGCAGCACCGCGATCGCGGGCGGTGCGGGGGCTGTCGCGCCGCGCGCCGGCGCGCAGTCGACGTAGAGGCTGTCGAGCGCGGCGGCCTGCAATCCGGGCGGAAGTTCGCCGTCGGCGCCGGCGGCGGCGAGCGCGTCCAGCGCCGTGGATTTCCACAGCGCGCAGGCGGCCAGCCACTGCGCGCAGGGGATGGCTTCGCGTTCGGACAGCATCCAGACGCAGGCATCGGCCTCGTCCGTCGTGGCCGGGCGCCGGGTTTCCGCGAACGGGTCGAGGGCGGCAAGGCCCGGCGAGAGCGGGGAAACCACGTCGAATTCCAGCGCCTGCGCGGCGCACAGTCGACGCCATGCGCCTTCGGGAAGCCGCGTGCCGCGATCCAGCAGCACGATGTCGCGTCCCGGATGGGCGGCGGCGCAGGCGAGCAGCGCCGCGCGGGCCGGGTGTGGGTGCGGCGCCGTGTAGCGGAAAACCTCCGTGCTCGCGGGCAGGCCTTCGGGTACGGCGTCGGGCGCCGCCTCGCGGGCACCGGCGTCATACAGGCAAAGGATCGGTGGTGCGCTGTGGGCCTGGGTCAACGAACTGCCGAGCAGGCTCGGTCCGGGGCAAAAGATCGCCAATTATCCCTGCAACCGCCTCCTTGCTGCCAGCCGGGTGCCGCTAAACTGTCGGCTGTCGTTCCTGTCGTCTTCATTCCCTTGGCCGTTCCCACGAAGAAAATCCGCGCCGTTCCGCCGCTGAAGCGGGGCTGGATCCGCCGCCTGCTGCCCCTCCTGCTGCTGGTGCTGGGACTGGGCGCGGGACTGCTGGGGCCTTACATCTGGGTGGCCGATCGGCAGGTGCGCGAGGCTTTCAGCCGGTTGGCCTGGCAGGTGCCCACGCGGGTGCTGGCGCAGCCGCTGGAGCTTGCGCCCGAGCGCGCCATGACTCCCGAGGCGCTGGAAGCCGAACTGGCGGCTTCGCGCTACCTCGAAGTCGATGCGCCGCGCCGCGCCGGCAGCTATGCGCGACGCGGCGAAGTGTTCACCCTTGCCACGCGCGGCTTCACCGACCTGGAGGGCGCGTGGCCCGCGCAGCAGGTCGTGGTGACGCTGGGCGGCGGCCGGGTGCGCTCGATCCGCAGCGGTGATCGCGACCTTGCGCGGTTGCGGCTCGACCCGGCGCGCATCGCCACGCTCTACGGAGAGGCGCAGGAGGAACGCCGGCTGGTGCGGCTGGAAGACGTGCCGCCGCTCCTGATCACGACCCTGCAGGCGGTCGAGGACCGCGACTTCAAGCACCACATCGGGCTGGACTGGCGCGGCATCGCGCGCGCGGCCTGGGTCAACCTGACCCACGGCGAGCTGCGCCAGGGTGCCAGCACGCTGACCCAGCAGCTGGTGCGCAATCTTTATCTCACCCGCGAGCAGAAGCTCGGGCGCAAGCTGCGGGAAATGCTCTACGCCATCCTCATCGAGGCGCGCTTCGACAAGCGCACGATCCTGGAGGCCTATCTCAACCAGGTGTATCTGGGCCAGCAGGGCAACCAGGCGGTGCATGGCGTTGCGGCCGGCGCGGATTTCTGGTTCGGGCGCGAGTTGGACCAGCTTTCCGAATCCGACATCGCGCTGCTGGTCGGCCTGATCCAGGGGCCGTCGCTGCATGACCCGCGCCGCAAACCGGAGAATGCGATCAAGCGCCGCAACGTGGTGCTCGGGCAGATGCTGGAAACCGGCCTGATCGACCGCACCACCTTTGACGCGGCGCGTTCGCGCCCGCTCGGCGTCACGCCTGCGGGCAGCCTGTCGCATGACCGCTATCCGGCTTTCATGGCGCTGGTGCGCGACCAGCTGCGGCGCGACTACACGCCCGAAGCGCTGCGCGGTGCCGGCCTCACCGTGCTGACCACGCTCTCGCCCTCTGCCCAGCAGGCCGCAGAGCGCACCGTGGCAGGTCAGTTGGCGGCGCTCGAACAAAAGGGCAAGCCGCCGCTGCAGGCGGCACTGGTGCTGACCGATACGCGGCTGGGCGAGGTGCTTGCCATCGTCGGCGCGCGCGACCCGAACGACCACGGATTCAACCGCGCGCTCGATGCACGTCGGCCGGTCGGATCGCTGCTCAAGCCCTTCGTCTATCTTCTGGCACTGGCCCAGCCGAACCGCTATGCGCTGGCCACCCGCGTGGAGGATGCGCCCATTACTTTGAGCCTTCCGGGCAACCGCAGCTGGAGTCCGGAGAACGCCGACGGGCGCAGCCACGGCAGGGTGAGCCTGCGCGATGCGCTGGTGCGCTCCTACAACCAGGCCACGGTGCGCATCGGCATGGACGTGGGCGTGGACCGGTTGGCGCGGCTGCTCGACGTGCTGGCGGCGATCGATGCCGCGCCGCATCCTTCCCTGCTGCTGGGCGCGGTGGATCTTTCCCCGCTGCAGATGACCCAGGCCTACCAGTTCCTCGCCTCCGGCGGACAGATCCAGCCGCTGCGCGCGGTGCGTGGGGTGCTCGACCCCGACGGCACGCCGCTGAAGCGCTACGATGCCGCGCCTGCGCCGGCGCAGCGCGGCGACACCATCGCCGCGCGGCTGGTGTCGCTCGCGCTGCAGGACACGGTGCGCGAAGGCACCGCGCGCGCGCTGGGCACCGGCGGCCTGGCCTGGCTCGACGCCGCCGGCAAGACCGGTACCAGCAACGACAGCCGCGACAGCTGGTTCGCCGGCTACACCGGCGCGCACCTGGCCGTGGTCTGGGTCGGCAATGACGCCAACCAGCCCACCGGCCTGTTCGGTTCCACCGGCGCGATGAAGCTCTGGGGCGAGCTGTTCCGACAGGTTCCGTCGCTGCCGCTGGCGGTCGATCCCGACGGACTGGAATGGGCCTACATGGACGCCGTGGAATACGCGCTCACCGACGAAACCTGCCCCGGCGCGCAACGCCATGTATTCGTGGCCGGCTACCTGCCCGAGCAGGTCCGGCACTGCCGATTGACCCAGCTGCGCCAGTGGTTCGGCGCAGGAGACGAACGATGAGACAGAGGAAACCGAAGGGCCGCCGCCCGCTGCTCGCGACAATGGCCGCGGCCGCCCTGCTGGGTGGATGCGCCGCGCCGCAGGTCAGACCCGAACCCGAGGCGGCGGTCGTGCTGCCGTCTCCGGACGTGCTGGCGCAGGTGCGCGCCGCAGGCCGGGAGGCGGACGACGGCATCGACGTGACCCCGCTGCGCGATCCGGTGGTCGAGGATCTGCGCGAACGTGCCGCACGCCAGGAAGCCGCGCGCGACTACGCCCGCGCCGAGGAATCGCTGGACGAGGCGCTGCGGCTGGTTCCGGGCGACCCCGAACTTTTGCAGTGGCGTGCCGAGCTGGCGCTGGCGCGTGGCGCCTTCGACGAGGCCGTGCGTCTGGCCGGGGATTCCTGGGAACGCGGCCCGCGACTGGGCGGGCTGTGCAGGCGCAGCTGGGCGGTCATCCGCGTGGCGCGCGAGCTGACCGGCTATCCGGAAGCCGCCGCCGCCGCGCAGGCGCAGCTGGCGCGCTGCACGGTCGCGCCGCCGGTGCGGATGTGAGTGCGGCGCGCGTGCGGATCGGGCGCGCTGCGGGCGCCATCGGCGGGGCGCCGTGTCACTGAGCGGGGACGTGCGTGCGGCGCTGGGCGAGGGCGGGGCGCTGGCCGGCGCCATCCCGGGCTTCGTCCCGCGCCCGGCGCAGCTGCGCCTGGCCGAGGCCATCGCCGAAACGATCCAGTCCCGCGGCGAGCTGATCGCCGAGGCCGGCACCGGCACCGGCAAGACCTACGCCTATCTGGTTCCCGCGCTGCTTTCCGGGCAGCGCACCATCATTTCCACCGGCACCAAGGCGCTGCAGGACCAGCTCTACCAGCGCGACCTGCCGCGCGTGCGCAAGGCGCTGGGCGCGCGGCTCAAGACCGCCCTGCTCAAGGGGCGCGCCAACTATCTGTGCTGGTATCGGCTCGAACTTGCGCGCAGCGACGGCTTGTTCACCACGCGAGAGCAGGCCGCCCAGCTCGCCGCGATCCACGCCTGGGCCGGCACCAGCGAGGATGGTGACCTGGCCGGCGTCGAATTCCTCTCCGAGGATTCCCCGCTGCGCGTGCAGGTCACTTCCACCGCCGACAACTGCCTGGGCGCAGAATGCCCCTTCTACGCCGAATGCTTCGTGGCGCGCGCGCGCCAGAAGGCGCAGGAGGCGGATCTGGTGGTGGTCAACCACCACCTGCTGTTCGCCGACCAGGCGCTCAAGCGCGAGGGTTTCGGCGAAATCCTGCCCGGCGCGCAGACCTTCGTGCTCGACGAGGCGCACCAGCTCCCGGAACTGGCCGCGCAGTTCTTCGGCACGATGGTGTCTTCGCGCCAGCTTGTGGACCTGGCGCGCGATGCGCTGTCGGAAAGCCAGGGCGTGAGCGGCGCGCGCGCCGAAGTGCAGGTGCCGGCGCAGGCGCTCGAGTTGGCGGTGAAGACGCTGCGCGCGGCGATGGAACCACTGCCGCCGCGCGCCGCGCTGGGCGTGTTCGAAGCCCATCCGGAGGTGGTCGCGGCGGTGGCCGCGCTGCGCGAGGCGCTGGGCACGGTGGCCGCGCTGCTGGAGCCCTTGGCCGAACGCAGCGTCGGATTCAAGAGCTGCCGCGACCGCGCCGAGGCGCTGGTCCAGGACAGCGAGCGCATCCTCGACGCCAAGGGCATCGGCGAGGTGCGCTGGTACGAGGTCACCGCGCGCGGCTTCCAGTTCCACCAGACCCCGCTGGATGTATCCGGTTCGCTGCGCGACTTCCGCGCCGCCTCGCAGGCGGCCTGGATCCACACCTCGGCGACGCTGGCGGTGGGCGGCGGCTTCGATCATCTGGCCGATCAGCTCGGCATGGAGTCGCCGCGCACCCTGCTGGAACCTTCGCCCTTCGATTTCCACAACCAGGCGCTGGTCTACGTGCCGCAGGGCCTGCCCGAGCCCAACACGCCGGCGCATCTGGACGCCGTGCTGGAGGCCGCGCTGCCGCTGCTGGATGCTTCCGACGGCCGCGCCTTTCTTCTCTTCACCTCGCATCGCGCGCTGCGCCAGGCCGCCGAGCGGCTCGCGGCGCTGCGTGAATTCCCGCTGTTCGTGCAGGGCGAGGCACCGCGCCACCTCCTGCTGGAACGCTTCCGCGAATCGGGCAACGGCGTGCTGCTGGGCGCGGCCAGCTTCTGGGAAGGCGTGGACGTGGCGGGCGATGCGCTGCAGCTGGTGGTGATCGACAAGCTGCCCTTCGCCGCGCCCGACGACCCGGTGCTGGAAGCGCGGCTGGAGGCGATCCGCCGGCGCGGCGGGAATCCCTTCCGCGACTGGCAGCTGCCCGGCGCGGTGATCGCGCTCAAGCAGGGCGCGGGCCGCCTGATCCGCACCCACGCCGACCAGGGCGTGGTGATGCTTTGCGACCCGCGCCTGATCAGCAAGCCCTACGGACGCATCTTCCTCGACAGCTTGCCACCCTTCGCGCGCACCCGCGACCGCGAGCGCGTGCTGCGCTTCCTGCGCGAGGCGCGGCTGCAACGCGAATCGACGCGATAGCCCGGGGTTATGCCCCGAAGCATCTCTGGTGCCTCACAGCGCGGCCAATTGCCGCGCGGCGCATCGGGAGAGGATGGTCCGCAGTACCATTTCCATACTTTGATTGCCCGGGAGGCACGCATGGATCGACCGGAACCGCCGGCGCGCGGGAGCGCGCGGCCGTGAGCCGCATTCTGGCGCTGGAAACGGCGACCGAAGCCTGTTCGGTGGCGCTGTGGATCGAGGGCGAGGTGCTGGAGCGCTTCGAGGTCGCGCCGCGCCGGCACGCGGAGCTGGCCCTGCCGTGGATCGAGGATCTCCTCGCGCAGGCCGGTCTGGCGCGCGCCCAGCTCGATGCGGTGGCCTGCGGCCGTGGGCCGGGCGCCTTCACCGGCGTTCGCCTGGCGGTGGCGATCACCCAGGGGCTGGCGCTGGCGCTGGATCGCCCGGCCGTCGGGGTGTCCACGCTGGAGGCGCTGGCGCTGCCGGCGATGCGCGAACTGGAGGCCGCCGGAGACACCGGCACCGGCGTGCTGGCGGCGATCGACGCGCGCATGGGCGAGGTCTATCTGGCCGACCATGCGCGCGATGCCTCAGGCGCGTGGGCGCGGCTCGGCGAGGAGCGGGTGCTGGCGCCGGCGGATTTTGCAGCGGAGCACGCCGGCGCGCGCGTGGGCGTGGGCACGGGATTTTCCGCGCAGGATTCAGTCCTCACGGCGCGCCTGGGCGCAGGCCTTTCGCGCGTGGACGCGCAGGCCCTGCCGCGCGCCGGCGACGTCGCCCGACTTGCCGCCGCCGCGCTGGCGCGCGGCGAAGGGCTGGCGCCGGAAGACCTGCAGCCGGCCTATCTGCGCAACCGCGTCGCGCTCACCCTGGCCGAGCAGGGCAAGCCGGTTCCGAGCGCGTGACCCTTCCGCAGCGCGGTCGAACCGACCGTTGCCAGCTCACATCGGCGGATTGCTCGACCAGCCGAACAGCAGGCCGCTGGCGCCGGCCAGAACGCCGATGACGAATCCGGCCCAGGCCATGCGGCGCTCGGCGCGACGGTTGAAGGATGCCGTGACCGGATCGCGCTCGGCCTCGCGCTCGTGACGGCGGCGCAGGATGCGCGGCAGCCAGACCAGATTCATGCCGCCGAGCAGGGCCATCATGCCCACCAGGCTCAGGCTCGGCAGCAGGCCCGAGCCGCTGAGCACGGCGGCGCCCATCAGCGAGGTGAAGACCAGCACGACCAGGATGCCGGTGGCGGCGAACCAGGCCAGCTCGCGCCGCTCCTGCTCGTCGGACGAGGTGATCCAGTGCCGGCGCACGCCGAAGAACACCGTGGCGACGCCCAGGATCAGCACGAACACCATGCCGCCGATCGCGCCGATCATCAGGCGGCTGGCGCCGCCGCGCGCCAGGACGGAGCCTATTTCCGCACGGCCGAACATTCCGGCCAGCTGGCCGGACTTGAGCGCCGCCAGCTTTCCCGCCAGCGGCGCGGCGCCCACACCGGCCGCCGCGGCCGTCTGCGTGGTGCTCAGGCCGGCGAGGATCAGCGCGGTGAAGGCCACCGTGGGCGCGGTGGCGCGGGCGAATTCGCCCAGCCGCTTGAGCAGGTCCTCGCGCAGGCTCATGCGCGCCCGCGACAGGCGCTTGCGCACCGCCGCGTCCTGCATGCCGAGCAGTTCGGCCACCTGCTTGGACGACTGGCCCTCGCGGTAGTAGATCAGAAGGATTTCGCGGGTTTCTTCGGGCAGCTCGTCGATCAGCTCGGCCGCGATGGCTTCTTCCTGCTGGCGGGCCAGGTGCTCGGGCGCGTCGGGCGCGGGATCGGCCACCACCGCGAGGATGTCGTCGAGGTCGCCGTCGATGCGGCGCTCGTTGCGGCGCCGGCGCAGGTGGTCGTGCGAGAGATTGCGGGTGATCTGGCGCAGCCAGGGCAGGAAGCTGGCGCGGTTGCGCAGCCGCGGCAGATGGGTCCAGGCGTTGAGGAAGGCCTCCTGCGCGATGTCCTCGCTGGCCGGCACGTCGCGGGTGATGGCCAGCGCGATGGCGGTGATGCCGTTCTGGCAGCCGCTGACGATGCGCCCGTAGGCGCCGGAATCTCCCGCCTGTGCGGCCGGCAGGTGTTCGTCGATCAGGAGATTGAGGGCTTCGGCGCGGTTCATGGAGGACGGTGCGGATGCAAGGATCAGTCCAGGGACAGATCGACGGGCACGATGTGACTTTCGGGCGCGGGTTTGGGCTGCGGCGCGTCCGGAACCGCTTCGTGGCGACAGCCGCGCGAGACGCTGAGCAGGAGCACGATCACGATCGTCGCCAGCAGGAAGACGCGCACCCGCGCCACGTTCTGCGCGGCGCTGCGCGGCCGGGCGGCGGGCAGGGTCGATTCGGGCAGGTAGCTGTCGCGGGTGGAATCCATCAGTCCGGCCTCGCGCAGCAGCGCGCGCGCTTGCGGCTGGTCGTCCGGGTGCACCACCCAGACCGCGGCTTCCGGCATTTCCTGCTGCGAGCCTTCCCGATACGAGAAGCCGCGCCGGCGGCTGCCCTTGTAGGAGCGTCCGTTGGTGATGCGGGTCTGGATGCCCTGCGCGTTCAGCAGCGCTGCGACGCCCTCGGCGTTTTCCAGCCGGACCGAGCTGAAGACCTTGCGCACGTCAGCCGCCGCTGCCGGTCACGCGCACCAGCCCTTCCTGCGCGCTGGAAGCCACCAGCCTGCCGTCGCGGGTGTAGATGCTGCCGCGCGCAAGGCCGCGGCTGTCCTGCATCGAAGGGCTGTCGCAGGAATACAGCAGCCATTCGTCCACCCGCAGCGGCCGGTGGAACCACAGTGCGTGGTCGAGGCTGGCCATGCGCACATTGGGCTGCAGGTAGGAAACGGCGTGCGGCAGGGTGCTGGTGCCGATCAGGTGGAAGTCCGAGGCGTAGGCGAGTAGCGCATGGTGCAGGGCCGGATCGTCGTCGATGCGGTCGGCGAGGCGGAACCAGATCTGCTGGTAGGGCGGCTGCTTGGTCGGATTGAGCTCGTTGCGCGGATAGACGTGGCGGAACTCGAAGGCGTCGCGCTTGGTCAGCCAGCGCTGCACCTTGGCCGGCAGGCGGGCCAGTTCCTCGGCGGAAAGATTGGGGCCTTCGGGCAGGTCCTCGGGCATCGGCACCTCGGGCGGCGAGAGCTGGTGTTCGGGACCGGCCTCGGGAATGTGGAAACTGGCCGAAGCCACGAAGATCGGCTGGCCGTGCTGCACCGCCGTGACCCGGCGCGCCGAGAAGCTGCCGCCGTCGCGGGTCTGGTCGACGAGGTAGACGATGGGCTGCTCGATGTCGCCGGCGCGCAGGAAGTAGGCGTGCATCGAAGGCACCTGGCGCGCCGGATCGACGGTGCGCTGGGCCGCGCTCAGCGCCTGGCCCAGCACCTGTCCGCCGAACACGAACCGGGTGCCGATGTCGCGGCTCTGGCCGCGGAAGATCGTGTCCTCGATGCGCTCCAGGCGCAGCAGGTCCAGCAGTTCGGCGACTTTCTCGTGCAAGGCGGCGGATTCCGAAAGGTCAGAAGGGGAATTATACGGAAAGCGCGGAAGCGGCCCGGTCGGGCGCGCATGGCTGACATGTCGTCATCCCAGCGAAGGCCGGGATCCATGTTGCTGTTCAAGAATGGATTCAGCCTGCGCTGGAACGACGGAGGAGTCTTGATCAGACCTTCCCTAGGGGAATCCCCTAAGGAAACCAAGGGTTTCTCCCAATTGCATGAAATCCATGGGAAAAATAGGGTTCAGTCTGCCGTCGGCGGAGGCCGTTCCGGCGGTCCTTCAACCTTTCAGGAGTCTTCATGGGCGGGTTCGCGTGGTGCAAGCGGCTGTCTGCAGTGGCAGCCATGGTGTTGATGATGGTGCCGATCGCCGGGGCGAACGCGCCTGCGGGTCGGCAGAACCTGGTGCAGCTGATCGCCAGTTCCCAGAGCATCGTGGCCGGCACGGTGCGCAAGGTGAGCGACGGCGTGGATGCCAACGGCATGCCCTACACCGAAGTCACGATCGCCGTGGGCGTCAGCCCGAAGGGCGGCGTCGGCCCGGGCGACTACACCTTCCGCCAGTTCGGTCTGATCAAGCCGCGCACTCTGCCCAACGGCCAGCGCCTGCTGATGGTGACGCCGGCGGAATTCCCGCTGTGGCGCGAGAACGAATACGTCGTGGCCTTCTTCTACCACCCGGCGGCCAAGACCGGGCTGCAGACGACTTCCGGTCTGGCCCAGGGCAAGCTGACGCGGGTCAATGACCGCCTGTCCAACGTCTACGACAACGCCTGACTGTTCGAAAACATCACCGTTTCGCCCAACGCGCTCAGCGCGGACGAGCAGGCGCTGCTCCAGTCGCACGGCCCGGTCGGAACCGCCGCCCTGCTCGGGCTGATCGGCCGCATCGTGAAGGAACAGATGATCGAGCGGGGGGTGATCCGATGAGCCGCCTGATCCTTCGCCGCGCCGCGTTCGCCTGCGCGCTGGCCACCGCCTTCACCGCGCAGGCGGCCGGGCCGCTGATTGTTTCCGACGAAACCGGAACCCTCAAGCCGGTGGTGTGGAACATGGCCAACGGCCCGATTCCGGTCTACACCGACGGCGGCGGCGCCTTCAGTTTCGATTTCGATGAAGTCACGCCCTTCGTCACGCTGGAGCGCGGGAACGAGCTGACCGCCGCCGCCTTCGAGCAGTGGTCGAACGTGCCGACGGCCACCTTCGCCGCGACCATCCAGGGCACCATCGAATCCATGACCGGCGTGAGCGATGTGACCGGCGCCAACGCGGGTGACTTCATCGGCGCGCAGAACGGCCCGGGATTCTGGGTGATCTATGACACCGACGGCAGCATCATGGAGGACTACTTCGGGGTGAGCCGCAACTGGGTGCTGGGCATTTCCTCGCCGGAATTCGGCGACGGCCAGGGCCACATCACCGAGTCGTTCACCGTGCTCAACGGCTATGCGGTGAACGCGCTGGATCAGGGCGACGACTGGTACGACGAGCCCGATTCGCTGTTCCGCGGCGGCTTCGAGGCCGACACGCGCGGCGAACGCTACGCGGGCGTGTTCACCCACGAGATCGGCCACGCCATCAACCTGTCGCACTCGCAGGTCAACGGCGTCATGGCTTACCAGAGCACCCCTTCGATGCCGTGGTATCCGGGCGTTCCCGGCTGCGTGGCGCCGCTCTACAGCTACACCGACCAGGGCTCCGACCCGTCGCAGCGCATCGGTGCGGATTCCATCGAGACCATGTACCCGTTCATCGATTCGGCCGGGCCGGACGGCGAGGCGCAGGCCAGCGTCGACCTGCCCGACGACGTCAGCGGCATTTCCAACCTCTATCCGACCGCGCAGTACCTGGCGCAAACCGGAACCATCAGCGGCGTGCTGCGGCTCAAGGACGGCGTCACGCAGTATTCGGGCATCAACGTGATCGCGCGCAACGTGGCCGATCCCGTCGGCGATGCCGTGTCGGACATGACCGGCAGCCCCACCCAGGCAATGCTCGGGCCGGACGGCCGCTTCACCCTGCGCGGTCTGACGCCGGGCCAGAGCTATGCGCTCTACATCGGGCCGATCGCGGAAGGCGGCTATCCGACCGAGCCGCAGTCGATGGCTTCGCAGGGCGAATACTGGAACACCGCGGAAAGCGCCAATCCGATCAGCGACGCCGCCTGCACCCTGACGCCCATCGCGGCGGTCGCAGGGCAGGTCGCCACGGCCGACATCACCTACAACGGTTTCGACGACGGCGTGCAGTTCACGCCGCTGGTGGCGGCCTATCTGTCGTCTCTGTCCACCGACGGCAACCGCGCCGGCGGTACCGTCGGCAGCGGCGAGCAGACCCTAGCTGTGGGATCGAACTGCCGGCATCACCGTGCTGCCCGACGGCGTGGCCTCCTACGCAGGTTCCATCGACGGGCCGGGAACGCACCTTGCGGTGCAGGTCGACCCCGACGGCAACGGCATCCGCGAGCCGGGCATCTGGGCCGAGGGCGGCAGCATCCAGGCGCTGGGCGACCTCAACGGCAACAGCTGCGGCGGCGACAGCAACGCAGGTTCCGACAGCGCGGTGGCGATGGGCATCACCGATGATGCGAGTACCGTCGTGGGGCTGGCCTACGTGGACCGGGACGGCAACGGGAGCTGCCAGGGCAGCAACGACGAGATCGTGCCGATGATCCGCGACGCGGCGGGAATGCGCGAGCTGGTGCACGATCCGAACCAGCCCTGGACGCGCGCCAACACGGTGTCCGGGAACGGTCGCGTGGTGCTGGGCAATTCCAACTTCGAGAAGGCCTGGGCCTGGGTGGACGAAGGTCCGCAGATCGATCTGACGGCGCTGACCGGTGCCTACGACGCCAATGCGGTCAACCACGACGGCAGCGTGGTGGCCCTCAGCGGCATGGACGAGGACTATCGCGTTACCGGCATCCTGCTGTGGAACGCGCTGCAGGGCACTTCGCCCGCGGCCTTCACCAACATCGACAGCCTGCGCTACTGCACCCACATCCCGTACCTGGACTTCTTCGGCAGCAATCTCTGCGAGCAGTAAACGCCCGAGGAGGTCTACGACATGGCCGGCTCGGTGCCGATCGACGTGTTCGGCAGCAACGATGCGGGAACCGTGCTGGTGGGCCGCGCCGGCAGCTTCATGACCGGCACCTACGGCGCGATCTGGGTGCAGGACCTGGGCTGGATGCTGATGAGCGAGTTCCTGCACCGCAAGGGCGTGGTCGAGGCGCAGGACTTGCCGATCGACAATCCCACCGCCATCAGCGGCGTCGGCGACACGATCATCGGCGGCCTGGCGGGCGTGCAGTTCTCCTGGCTCATCGACCTGCGCGAGGTGTATGTGTGCGAGGCCGGGCAGTCGGTGGCCACGACTGCCCGGCGGCCTGCGGAGCAAGCTCCAGGCCGGGGCGGAGTTCGGGCGCTGCGAGTTCAACGACTGACCCGGTGGCCGCCGTCGCCCGGCGGCGGCCCCGATTCCGGACGGCGCGCGGGGTTTCCGCGCGCCGTCCTCATTTGCGCAGGGATCAGTACAGCACGCGGGTGCGCAAGGTTCCGGGGATGGCCGCGAGCGCCTCGCGCAGCGCCGAGGCCCGTGCTTCCGAGGTGCCGACGTCGATGACGACGTAGCCGATGGAAGGGTCGGTTTGCAGGTACTGGCCGTTGACGTTGACCTGCTCGCGCGAGAACACCTCGTTGATCTGCGAGAGCATGCCGGGCACGTTGCGGTGGATGTGCAGGATGCGGCGGCTGCCGGGGTGTTCGGGCAGGGAGACTTCCGGGAAATTGACCGCGGAAAGCGTGGAACCGTTGTCGCTGTAGCGCACCAGCTTGGCGGCAACTTCGATGCCGATGTTGCTCTGGGCTTCCTGCGTGCTGCCGCCCACGTGCGGGGTGAGGATCACGTTGTCCATGCCGCGCAGCGGCGAAACGAACTCCTCGTCGTTGCCCTTGGGCTCGACCGGGAACACGTCCACGGCCGCCCCGGCGAGGTGGCCTTCGCGCAGCGCGGCGGCGAGCGCATCGATGTCCACCACGGTGCCGCGCGCGGCGTTGATGAGGAGCGAAGCGCGGCGCATCCTCGCGATCTGCGCGGCGCCGATCATGCCGCGCGTGGCGGCGGTGTCGGGCACGTGCAGGGTCACGATGTCCGCGCGTGCGAGGAGGTCGTCGAGGCCGGCGGCCGGCTGGGCGTTGCCGAGCGTCATCTTGGTCTCGATGTCGTGGAAGATCACCCGCATCCCGAGCGATTCGGCCAGCACGCCGACCTGGGTGCCGATGTGGCCGTAGCCGATGATGCCCAGCGTCTTGCCGCGCACCTCGTAGCTGCCTTCGGCCGATTTGAGCCAGCCGCCGCGGTGGCAGGCGGCATTGCGTTCGGGCAGGCGCCGCATCAGGGCGATGGCCTCGGCGATCACCAGCTCGGCGACGCTGCGGGTGTTGGAGTAGGGCGCGTTGAAGACCGGGATGCCGAGCGCCTTGGCGGCGACGAGGTCGACCTGGTTGGTGCCGATGCAGAAACAGCCGATGCCGATCAGGCGGCGTGCGTGCGAAAGCACCTCGGCGGTGAGCTGGGTGCGCGAGCGGATGCCGATGAAGTGGGCCTCGGCGATGCGCGCCTTCAGTTCGTCCTCGGGCAGGGATTTTTCGTGGAAATCGATGCGCGAGTAGCCGGCCGCGCGAAGTGTATCGACGGTGCTGGGGCTGACGCCTTCCAGCAAGAGGATGCGGATGTCCTGCTTGGGGAACGAGGTGGTGAGCATGGCGCGTGGCACGGAGTCGGGAAAATTCACTATGCCAGAATTCCGGGTCGGTTGCGGCGGTGCAGCATCGGGTGTCGTCATGACCTGATGCCCGTGGTTCCGCGCGTCGATGTTGCGCTGCGGTACCCCGACGGGGCGCCTCCTGTCCCACAATGGATGGCTCATGGATCGGGAGAGGCGGAATGCGCGCGGTGATGCGGTGGCTGGGATGGCTGATCCTGTGCGGATGCCTGCTGCTGGTGGGAACTGCGATCTTCTTCCGGATCGCCGGGCCGGGAGCTGCGGCGCGCGCGGCACTGGCGCTGCTGCAAGATGCCGAGCCGGTGGAGGCGGGCCGCAACGCGTTCGCCTCGATCTGGCTGATCGAATACGACGTGCCGGCGAAGCAGCGCGATGCGCTGGCGGCGCAGGACATCGATGCGCTGATCGGCGCGGATACCGACCAGCCCCAGTGGCCGGGACAGAGCCTGGGCGTGGGCTTCAAACGCCTTGCCGACCTGCGGGGCGATCCGCCCCTGTGCGACCGCGCGCACGGGGATTGTCTGGCGATGGTGCGCCAGGGGCGAGAGGCCTACGCCGCGATGCTGGCGCGCGACCGCGCGCTGGTCGAGCGGATCCGCGCGCTGGCGGCCTTCGACCGCTACCGCACGCCGCCGTCCGCGCAGACGGACGTGCCGTTGCCGCCGCTGCCCCGGCTGTTCGCAGGGCCGACCGCCAGCGCGCTGGATTTCGTCGAAGGCCGCGTGGATCCGGCGCTCGAATCGACCTGCCGCGAGGTGGAAACCTGGCGTCGTCTGGGCGCGAATTCAGACAGCCTGGTCGTGTCCATGCTGGCCGCCGGGCTGGTGCGCATCGAAGTGCGACTGTTCGCCGACATGCTGGCCGAGCTGCCGCCGGACCACCCGCTTCCGGCGGCGTGCGGCGTCGCCTTCGATCCTGCGCGCATCGCGCCCGATCTGTGCCCGGCGATGCGCGGGGAGGCAAGGCTGATGATGGCCGCGGCAGGCGGGGCCGGCGCCTCGGAAAATCGCTTGAAACGCGCCCTGCTGTATGACGTCGATGCCACCAGGGCGCTGCTGGCGCCGGCTTACGCGAGGGGCTGCAGCGAGGCGATGCGGCAGGCGCTCTCGAACGGCGGCGAGCTGCCGCCCGCGCCGCCGCCGGTCTCGCGCTGGCAGCCGTCCTGTCTGGGCAACCTCGTGGGCTGCCTGCTGGCCCGGATCGGCGCACCCGATTTCGATCTGTATTTCCGCCGGGCACAGGACGGTCAGGCGCTGCTGCACGCCACCGAAACCCTGCTTCGCCTGCGCTCCGCGGCGGCCGGAAGCGGTCGGTCGGTGGCCGAGCTGCTGGCCGCGGACGGCCTGGCCTGGGACTGGGCGCCGGCGTACCGGCCGCAGTTCGATGCGCAGGCCGGCGAGCTCGTGGTGCCGATGCGCGGCTATCAGGACATCGACGCCTGGCGCATCCCGCTGCCCGCTTCGCGACGGGGAAGCGGCGCATCGACCGAAATCGCGGCCGGAACGGAAGGCGCGGACTGAGCGCGGGCCGCTCCGGCGCGGGGATGGACGCTCGCGGGTCCGGCTGGCAGTCTGTCGCACCGCAGCATCGTGTTGCGGGCGCTGCCCTGAATCCCTTTCCTTGCCGCCACTGCCATGACCCCACTGGACGAACTCGCCCGCCGCCTGCCCGAGCTGGTGCTGCGCACATCCGCCTCCGACCTGGAGCACTACGGCCGAGACTGGACGCGGCGCTGGACGCCGTCTCCGCTGGCGATCGCGCTGCCTTCGAGCTCGCAGGAGGTGCAGGGCATCGTGCGCTGGGCGAACGAGCATCGCGTGGCGCTGGTGCCCTCGGGCGGGCGCACGGGACTTTCGGGCGGGGCGGTCGCGGCCAACGGCGAGCTGGTGGTGAGCCTGGAGAAGATGAACCGCGCGCTGGGCTTCGATCCGGTGGACCGCATCCTCACGGTGCAGGCCGGCATGGCGCTGGAGGCGGTACATGCCGCGGCCCAGGCGCAGGGGCTGATCTATCCGGTGGACTTCGCCGCGCGCGGCTCCTGCAGCATCGGCGGCAACATCGCCACCAACGCCGGCGGCATCCGCGTGGTGCGCTACGGCAACACCCGCGAGTGGATCGCGGGCCTGACCGTGGTCACGGGTACGGGTGAGGTGCTCGAACTCAACCGCGGGCTGGTAAAGAACTCCAGCGGCTACGACCTGCGCCAGCTCCTGATCGGTGCGGAAGGCACCCTGGGCATCGTGGTGGAGGCGCAGCTGCGGCTGACCGATCCGCCGCCGGCCTCGCAGGTGATGCTGCTGGCGCTGCCCTCGTTCGAGGCGCTGATGCAGGTGTTCGCCCAGCTGCGCGCGCGCCTGACGCTCTCGGCCTTCGAGTTCTTCACCGACCGCGCCCTGCATCACGTGATCGCGCACGGCGCGCAGCGGCCGTTCGGCGAGGAATACCCGTACTACGTCGTCACCGAATTCGACGGCGATTCGCCCGAAGCCGCGCTGGCTGCGTTCGAGGCGCTGGTCGAGGCCGGCTTGGCGGTCGATGGCGCCATCGCCCAGAGCCAGGCGCAGGCCGCGGCGCTGTGGCGGCTGCGCGAGGGCATCACCGAATCGCTGGCGCGCCATCTTCCGTACAAGAACGACGTTTCGGTGCGGATCGGCACCATGCCGGCCTTCCTCGCCGAGATTCAGGCGCTGCTCGGACAGGAGTACCCGCATTTCGAGGTGGTGTGGTTCGGCCACATCGGCGACGGCAACCTGCACATCAACGTGCTCAAGCCCGAGGCGATGGAGAATGCCGATTTCGTGCGCGAATGCGGGCGCGTCACCGCGCTGCTGGCGCAGGTGTTGCTGCGTCACGGCGGCTCGATCTCGGCCGAGCACGGCATCGGGCTGGTGAAGAAACCCTACCTGTCCTCCACCCGCACGCCGGCAGAGCTCGCGCTGATGCGCGGAGTGCGCCGCGTCTTCGACCCCAACGGCATCCTGAACCCGCACAAGCTGTTCGATGCCGATGGTTCCGTTTCCGTGTATGGAGAAACCGCATGATCCGTTTTTTCAGTACCGCATTGCTCTGGCTGGTGGCCACGCTGGCCGTGGCCGCGCCGCCCGCGCCCCTGCTCTGGAAGGCGCAGGGCGAAGCCGGCACGGTGTATCTGCTGGGTTCGTTCCACCTGCTGCGCGCCGACGACTATCCGCTGCACCCGAGCGTGGAGATGGCCTATGTCCGGGCCGGGCGGCTGGTGTTCGAGATCGATCCTTCGGAAATGGCCTCGCCGGAGCTTCCGGCGAGAATCCAGGCGCTGGCGAAGTTCGACGACGGGCGCACCCTGCGCGGGGTGATCTCGGCCGAGAACGCGGAAAAGCTCAAGGCCTTTCTGGGCGGCAGCGAGGCGGCGATGGCGTCCTCGGATGTTTTCAAGCCCTGGTACATGGGCATGAACCTCATGGTCGGAAAGATGGCCATGCTGGGGCTGGACCCCAAACGCGGGCTGGACCAGCACTTCATGCAGCGCGCCGCAAAGGACGGCAAGCCGGCCTCCGGGCTGGAAACCG
>CAUJIN010000008.1 GCA_963205495.1 Pseudomonadota bacterium | reverse complement strand
GGCTAGGGTGAGGGGGGTACGCGCTGGGAGGCGCTATTGCGGTCTTCGCGGAACGGCTCCGAAAGCCCCCTCACCCCAACCCTCTCCCCCATTTGCATGGGGGAGAGGGAGCTTTACAGCTGAGACTCAGGGCTAATCAGGAACAACTTTCGCATTGATGGCTTGTTTTTCCCTGTTGGCAGGTTGCGCAAGCAATTCCAAGGAAATCAAGGCAATGTATGTGTCACCAATGACATACGACGGCTACAACTGCCAACAGATGCGCGAAGAAAACCAACGTATCCAAGGCCGACTCAGCGAAGTAGCAGGCACCGTAGACAAGCGCGCATCAGGTGACAAAACCAAAATGGGGGTGGGTCTCATTCTGTTTTGGCCAACCCTGTTCTTCCTGAAGGGCGACGGCATAGAGGCTCAAGAATTATCGCGCCTCAAGGGCGAGCACGAAGCATTGGAACAGGCGTACATCAAGAAGAGCTGCGCAAGCGAAACCGAAACTGGCTAACCCAAAAGAACCTGCGGCCCTCACGCCCCCAGGTCGGGGATGAGCCGGCTTTCCAGGTAGGCGATCATGTCCTTGATGCGGAGCTTGCGGCGCTTCATGCGGGTCAGGTCGAGCTGGTCGATCCAGGCGTCCTGGGTGATGCGGGCGATAGCCTCGTCCAGCTGGCGGTGCTCGCAGCGCAGGGCGGAAATCTGCTGGACGATATCGGCGGTTTCGGACATGGCGAAGGGCGGCGGCCGGGCGCGTGCGTTCGCCTAGCTTACGGGGCGGCCGGGCTGCGCGAAAGCCCGGCTACAATGACCGGTCCAACGCGCGCCTTCGCAGCGCGTCCACCGCCGGAACCCATCCCATGAACGCCCCTGCCCGCAAACAGGAACTGGAGAACCACAAGCTCGCAAAGCGCCTGCGCCGGCATGTGGGTCAGGCGATCGCCGACTTCGGCATGATCGAGGAAGGCGACAAGGTGATGGTGTGCCTGTCCGGCGGCAAGGACAGCCACACCCTGCTGGACATCCTGCTGCAGCTTCAGGCGCGCGCGCCGGTGAAGTTCTCGCTGGTGGCGGTCAACCTCGACCAGAAGCAGCCCGGCTTCCCGGAGGAAGTGCTGCCGGCCTACCTGCGCGGGCTCGGGGTCGATTTCACCATCCTGGAGCAGGACACCTATTCCGTGGTGCAGCGCGTGGTGCCCGAGGGCAAGACCCAGTGTTCGCTGTGCTCGCGCCTGCGCCGCGGCGCGCTGTACTCGCACGCCACCGAGCAGGGCTTCACCAAGATCGCCCTGGGCCACCACCGCGACGACCTCGCCGCCACCTTCCTGATGAACCTCTTCTTCCACGCCAGGCTCGCCTCGATGCCGCCCAAGCTCCTGAGCGACGACGGCCGCCACGTGGTGATCCGGCCGTTGGCGTATTGCAAGGAGACCGACATCGCGCGCTATGCCGAGGAGCGCGGCTTTCCGATCATTCCGTGCAACCTGTGCGGCTCCCAGCCCAACCTTCAGCGCAAGCAGGCCGAGCGGCTGCTGGCCGAGTGGGACCGCAGCTCGCCGGGACGGGTCAACCAGATCGTGCGCGCGCTTTCCGACGTGCGGCCTTCGCAGCTGGCCGACCGCAACCTGTTCGATTTCCATGCACTCGGCCGCCGCAGCCAGGCGCCTCTGCCCGACACCCACGCCTGGCTGGCGGGCGAAGCGGCCGGCGCGCACGCGGATGAAGCCGAGGTGCCGGTGGCGCTGCACGGCGACAGCCGCGCCGACGACGGCCTGTCGATCCTGACCGGCTGAAGCCCGTCCTTCCCGATCCCTACCCGACCCCGACCCCCGACTCTCCATTTCCGAATCCCCGATCCGATGCTCTTTCGCAACCTCACCCTGTTCCGCTTTCCCTCCAGCCTGCGCGATGCGCTCGATGCCCTGCCCGAACGCCTGCCCGAGCACGCGCTCAAGGCGGTCGGCCCGCTGGAGCTTTCCTCGCGCGGCTTCGTATCTCCCTTCGGGCGCGGCCACGAGGCGCTGTCGCACCGCATCGGCAATTGCCTTTTGCTGGTGCTGGGCGGCGAGGACAAGATCCTGCCCGCCTCGGTGGTGAACGAGGCCCTTTCGGCCAGGCTCGACGCCATCCGCGAACAGGAGGGTCGCAGTCCCGGCGGGCGCGAGCGCAAGCGGCTCAAGGACGAAGTCCTCACCGACCTTTTGCCGCGCGCCTTCTCCAAGCCTTCGCGGGTGCCGGCCTATCTGGACCTGGACGCGAACTGGCTGGTGGTCGACACCTCCAGCCGCAAGAACGCCGAAGCGCTTGTCTCGGGCGTGCGCGAGGCGCTGGGCTCGTTCCCGGCGCTGCCGGTCAACGCCGAATCCAGCGCGCGCGCGCTGATGACCGGCTGGCTGGCCGGCGAGGCGCTGCCGGACGGCTTCGCGCTGGGTGAGGAATGCGAGCTGCGCGACCCGGTGGATTCGGGCGCCATCGTCAAATGCCGCCGCCAGATGCTCGACAGCGACGAAGTGCGCGAGCACCTCAAGGTCGGAAAGCAATGCTTCCAGCTGGAGCTGGTGTTCGCCGATCGCCTGTCCTTCGTGCTGGGCGAAGACCTGGTGATCCGCAAGCTCAAGTTCCTGGAAACGGCCACCGAATCGCTGGAAAAGGACGACAGCTCCTCGCGCGAGGCCGAGCTGGATGCGACTTTCGCGCTGATGAGCGGCGAATTGCGCCTGCTGCTGGAGCGCCTCGAGGCCGAACTCTCGCTCAGCGCCGCCGAGGCTTGAGCGGCGTGTTGCGCCGCCGCCAGCAGCGCGACACCCTCACGGTGCGCCTGCCGGACGGGCGCGATGCCGGCGTGCTGCGGGTCATCGATCCGCGCGCGCGGCGGCTGCGGCTGCTGGTTTCCGAGCGCGGCCCGCGCCTGACCGTGCCGCCCGGCGTTTCGGTGCAGGAAGCACGGCGCTTCCTCGATCTTCACCTGGACTGGCTCGCCGACCACCTCGCCGAAGACCCCGGCGCCCCGATATCGATGCGCGCGCTGGCGCCGGGAGAACCGGCGCGGGTCTCGCTGCGCGGCCGCCCGCTCGACGTGCTCTGGCGCGACAGCCGCTGGCTGCGCGTGGCGCAGGAGGACGAGCGCCTGGTGATCGACCTGCCCGCTGCCGCGCCTGCCGATGCCGCGCGCCGCGCGCTCGGCGAATTCCTCGTGACCCAGGCCCGCGCCGACGTCGGGCGCTGGCTGCCGCGCTACCTGCCCGGCCTGCCGCGCGCGCCGCGCCTGTGGCGCATCCGCCCGCTGTCCTCGCTGTGGGGTTCGATGAGCGCCTCGGGCACGCTCTCGCTCGATCTGGCGCTGGTGCTGGCGCCGCCGGCCGCGTTCGAATACGTGCTGGTGCACGAGCTGTGCCACCTGATCCAGCCCAACCACTCGCCGGCGTTCTGGCGCGAGGTGGAGCAGCGCTTCCCCGACTGGCGCGCGCAGCGACGCTATCTGCGCGAGGACGGACTGCCTTTCAAGCGTGAACTGCGCGCCCTGCTGGCGCGCTGAACTCCGCGCCGGGCGCGGCGTCCAGGTGCCGATCCAGCCGTGCGGCCAGCGCCTCGACGTGGGCCGCACCGGCGTTGAGCGCGGGGATGTAGCGCAGCGCCTCGCCGCCGGCCGCGCGGAAGAAGCCGGCGTTCTGCACCGCGATTTCCTCCAGCGTCTCCAGGCAGTCCACCGCAAAACCCGGGCACACCACGTCCAGATGCCGCACCCCGCGCGCCGCCAGCGCGCGCACGGTCTGGTCGGTATAGGGCGCAAGCCACTGCGCGCGCCCCAGGCGCGACTGGAACGACATCGACCAGTCCGCCTCGGCAAGCCCCAGCCGCGCGGCAATGGCGCGGGCGCTGGCGCGGCACTGGTCGGCATAGGGATCGCCCCGGTCCACGCAGCGCTGCGGGATGCCGTGGAACGAGAACAGCAGGTGCGCAGGCACCGCCTGCGCGGCGCGATGTGCCCGGATCGAGCCGGCAACTGCATCGATCCACGCTTCATCGTCGTGATAATCGGCAATCAGGTGCAGTTCCGGCCAGCGCCGCCAGCGCCCCAGCTCGGCGCTCACAGCGTCGAACACCGAGGCGGTGGTGGTGCCCGAATACTGCGGGTACAGCGGCAGCACGAGGAGGCGTTGCACGCCGTCCTCGCGCAGCGCGCGAAGCTGCGAGGCCACGGTGGGCTCGCCATAGCGCATCGCCAGCCGCACCCGCGCGCGCGGCGCCAGCCGCGCGGCGAGCGCCTCGGCCAGGTCCCGGCTGTGGAAGGCCAGCGGCGAGCCGCGCTCGGTCCAGATGCTGCGGTACAGCGCCGCCGACCGGGGCGCGCGAAACGGCAGGAGGAAGCCATACAGAATCGGGAGCCAGAGCGGGCGGGGTAGTTCCACAACGCGACGATCGCGGAGGAACTCGGCAAGATACCGGCGCAATGCGCGAGGTTCCGGCGCATCTGGCGTCCCCAGGTTGACCAGCAGGACGCCGGTGGACGGCCCGGTGCCGCCGGCGCGGTCGATGGGGTTCGGGGTATCGGGCATGGTGTTCCGGGCTGCGGACGGCTCAAAGGCCGATCGTGGCGACGCCGCGAAAAGCGCGCCGGCGTTGATTGGGCGAGGGAAAATGCTATGCTCGCGCACAGCGCCCGAGAGAATCCAATAGAGGCGCAGTGACGACGACCCCAATACTAATCGAAGGACGACACAGATGCGTCCCCTGTTGCGCCGACGGCTTCTGGCCGCGCTGTTCTGCCTGCTCCCGCTGCCCGCGTTGGCCGCGCCGCAGGCCTATGTCTCGGCGTGGAACACGCTCTATCGTCTTGACCTGGCCACCGGCCAGGCCACACCCGTTGGCACCGGCATCGGTTTCAATGACGTAGAAGGCCTTGCTTTCGCGCCGGACGGAACCCTCTACGGCGTGGCCGACGGCACCGCCGGCAGCGGCTCGGCGTCGACCGATTTCCTGATCCGCATCGACACGGCGACCGGCACCGGCACGCTGGTCGGCGTGATGTCCGCACTCCAGGGCCTGGGCCCGAACGGGCAGCTCGACTACGGCCTGAGCTTCACCTGCGACGGCCGGCTATGGGCTTCCTCCGATACCACCGGAGGGCTCTGGCAGATCGACCCCATCGACGCGTCCGCGCGAGCCGTCGGCAACACCGGCGCCCCGCTCACCGCACTGGGCGGTCGCGGCAACCTGCTCTTCGGCGTGGGCGTGCAGAACGGCTTCGGCGACCGCAACCAGCAGGCGCTGTACCGCCTCGATCCGGCCACGGCCATCGCCACGCGCCTGGGCAGCCTGCTCATCGACGAAACCCTGAGCAGCGGCGGCGCGGACTTCGACGCCAGCGGCACGCTCTGGGCCACGCTGGATTCCCAGCCGCCCGACGTGAATCGCGCCACGCGCCTGGCGCGCATCGACACCGTCACCGGCCGCGCCGAGGTCATCGCCTCGATCAGCGGCATCGCCGAAAACGTCAGCGTGCGCGGCATGGCCATTGCTCCACCCGCCGGCTGCACCGGCGGCGGCGGGCTGGGAACCCCGATCGCTTCCGTGCCCGGACCGAACGCGCCGATGCTGCTCCTGCTGGGAATCGTCGCCGCGCTCGCCGGCGCCCTGCGGATGCGCCGCACGGCCTGATCCCGCGCGCACCCCTCCGCCCGAGGCACGCGGATTTGGGCAACGATTCATTCCCGCGTCGCCATACTGCCCGCTTGCCGCCCATTTCCTTCGGAGACGCCATGTCCCGCATCCTGCTTTCGATCCTGCTGCTGCTCGGCCTGGGCGCGCTTTCCGCACCTGCAAACGCCCGCCCCACCGAAGACGAACGCCTGCAGCAGGCGGTGCGGGTGCTTGACGAGGTCATGCGCATGCCCGAGCACGCGATCCCGCGCAAGCTGTTGACCGACGCCTACGCCATCGCCGTCATTCCCGACGTGGTCAAGGCCGGACTGGTGCTGGGCGGGCGGCACGGGCGCGGGGTCATTTCCGTGCGCCTCCCCGACGGCGCCTGGAGCACCCCGAGCTTCATCAGCCTGACCGGCGGCAGCATCGGCTTTCAGGCTGGCGTGCAGGCCACCGACGTGGTGCTGGTGTTCCGTTCCGAACGCGGCGTGGATTCGATCGTCAACGGCAAGTTCACCCTGGGCGCGGATGCCGCCGTCGCCGCCGGCCCGGTGGGGCGCATGGCGCAAGCCTCCACCGACGGCCAGCTCAAGGCCGAAATCTATTCCTACTCCCGCTCGCGCGGCCTGTTCGCCGGCGTCGCGCTCGATGGCGCCGTGCTGGGCATCGACCACCGCGCCAACGCCCGCGCCTACGGCCGCGACACCACCCCGCGCGCGGCCTTCGAGGGCCGGGTGAAGAAAACCCCGTCCGCGGTCGTGGATTTCCGCGACCGCCTGGAAGAATACGGCGCACGCTGAATCTGCCGCCCCGACGGGGCCTGCGCTATCCTGCACCTCTTTTCCTTCACGAGGCATACGCCATGGGCGGCTTCAGTATCTGGCACTGGCTGATCGTGCTTCTGGTCGTGGTGCTGCTGTTCGGCACCAAGAAGCTGCGCAACGTCGGTTCGGACCTCGGCAGCGCCATCCGCAGCTTCCGCAAGGGCCTGCAGGAAGACGAATCGACGGAAAAGAAGCAGATCGACGACGCTTCGAATCGCGGCAGCGAGACGCCCGCGCAGAAGTCGCCTTCCGAAACCCGCAACGACTGACCGCCGCGGGCACAGGCAATGTTCGAGGTCAGCCTGGTCGAACTGGCCGTGATCGGCCTGGTCGCGCTTCTGGTGCTCGGCCCGGAACGGCTCCCGCGCGCCGCGCGCATGGCCGGCCTGTATCTGCGCAAGGCACGCGCCACCTGGTATTCGATCCGCTCCGACATCGAGCGCGAACTGGCCGCCGAGGACCTCAAGCGCGCGATGAAGGACACCCAGCGCAACCTGCTTTCGCCCCTGCCTCCAGGCAACGAAAGATCGGCATCCGGCGAGTACCTCGCCAGCGATCCGGAGCGCACCGATCCACCCGGCCCCGGCACGGCGGGCTGAGCCGTGGGTTCCGCCGAATCCGACACCGAGCAGAGCCTGATCGGCCACCTGGTCGAACTGCGCGCGCGGCTGCTGCGCGCGGTGCTCGCAGTGCTGGCGGTGTTCCTCGCGCTGCTGCCTTTCGCCAACCGCATCTACACCCTGCTCGCCGAACCGCTGCGCGCCAAGCTGCCGGCGGGCACGCAGATGGTGGCCATCGACGTGGCCAGCCCGTTCCTCACGCCGATCAAGCTGGCGCTGTTCGTGGCGCTGATCCTTGCCATGCCGGTCGTGCTCTACCAGCTCTGGGCCTTCGTCGCGCCGGGGCTGTACCGGCACGAGCAGAAGCTGGCTCGACCGCTGCTGGCCTCGGCGGTGCTGCTGTTCTACACCGGCTGCGCCTTCGCCTATTTCCTGGTGCTGCCGACGGTGTTCGGCTTCCTCACCGGCATCACGCCCGAAGGCGTGGCGATGATGACCGACATCAGCCGCTACCTGGACTTCGTGCTGGTGCTGTTCCTGGCCTTCGGCTTCAGCTTCGAGGTTCCGGTGGCGGTGGTCATCCTCGCGCTGCTGGGCTGGGTCAGCGTCGAACAGCTGCGCGCGGCGCGTTCCTATGTCATCGTCGGCGCCTTCGTGGTGGCGGCCGTGATCACTCCACCCGACGTCGTCTCCCAACTGCTGCTGGCGATCCCGATGTGCCTGCTCTACGAGATCGGCGTGCTGGTGGCGCGCTCGATCGTCCGGCGCAGCGAACCCCAGACGCCCGCCGATCCGGAGTAATCCACCGTGGAACGCTACGAACGCATCAACCTCCTGCACCGGCGCCTGAGCCAGGCGCGGGTGCCGGTGCCGGCGCAGCGGCTGATGGATGACCTTCAGTGCTCGCGCGCCACGGTGTACCGCGACGTGGCCTTCCTGCGCGACTGCCTCGGGGCGCCGGTGGAAACCTCGGAAGAACCGCCCGGATTCCGCTACGACCTCGCCGAAGCCGAGCGCTTCGAATTGCCCGGGCTCTGGCTCAGCCCGGACGAACTGCACGCCCTGCTCGCCACCCATCAACTGCTGGACCGCTCCGGCGCCGGTGGCTTCCTCAGCGATGCGCTCGAACCCATCCGCGAGCGCATCGGCCAGCTCCTGTCCGAACAGGCCGGCGGCAAGCGCTGGCCGGTGGAGCGCGTGCGGGTCATCAGCAGCGGCACCCGCAGCCTGGATCAGGCGTCCTTCCGCGCCGCCGCCGGGGCCGTGCTGCAGCGCCACCGCCTCGCCTTCCGCTACCGCGCCCGCTCCACCGGCGCCACCACGCTGCGCACGGTCTCGCCCCAGCGTCTCACCCACTACCGCAACAACTGGTATCTGGATGCCTTCGACCACGAGCGCCAGGGACTGCGCAGCTTTTCGCTCGACCGCATCGACCTGGCGCGGCCGCTCGACGAATCGGCGCTCGATGTTCCCGAGGCGGAACTCGACCAGCATCTGGCCTCCAGCTACGGCATCTTTTCCGGACCGCCCAAGGCCTGGGCCACGATCGTGTTTTCCCCCGACGCCGCGCGCTGGGCCGCCGAGGAACGCTGGCATTCGCAGCAGCAGGGCCGCTTCCTGCCGGACGGGCGCTACGAGCTGCGCCTGCCCTACAGCAGCTCGCGCGAACTGCTCATGGACGTGCTGCGCTACGGCCCTGATGCCACCATCGTCGAGCCGGTCAGCCTGCGCGCCGAAGCGCAGATCCGCCTGCGCCTGGCGCTGGGCAACTACGGCGGCTGACCCGAACCGCCCGGACGCACGGGCCACCGCAAGCCGCGCCGGTTCTGATAGGCTCCATTCCTTCTTCCGGCCCGCGCGCTGCGATGTGTCCCGACGCCTCCGCGCCCACCTTTGACCAGCTCTACGAAGAGCTCAAGCGCATCGCCCACCGCCAGCTCGCCGCCGGCGGAGCGACGCTGCAAACCACCGGCCTGGTGCACGAAGCCTGGCTCAAGCTGGCCGGAGCCTAGTTCAACGATCAGGCGCACCTGCTCAACCTCGCCAGCCGCGCCATGCGCCAGGTGCTGGTGGACATGGCGCGGGCGTGCGGACGCGACAAGCGCGGCGCCGGACTGGCCGTGACGCGCTCGGGTGCCGACGAGGTTCCGACCGGCGAACGCGACCTCGACGTGATGGCGCTGGAGCAGAGCCTGCTGCGCCTGGAGCAGATCGAACCGAGGCTGGCGCAGGTGGTCGAACTGCACTTCTTCGGCGGCCTGAGCTTTTCCGAGATGGCGCGGGTGCTCGGCGTGGTGGAGCGCACGCTGTTCCGCGACTGGCGCACCGCGCGCGCGCTGATCCACGCCGATCTCGGCAGCTCGCCGTGAACCCGCCAACCGACCTCCTCGCCCGCGCGCTTCGGCTGCTGCGCCAGCGGCTGGACATGGACGATGCGCACGGAGATGCCTGGCTGGCGCGCGAGACCGCGGACGATCCCGCGCTGCGCGCGGAAGTGGAGCGCCTGCTCGCCGCCGAGCGTGCCGCGTCCGGCCCGCTGGACACCCCGCTCGCGCGGCACGCGCTGTTCGAACCCTCGCCCGCCGATGACGAAGACCCGCGCCTGGAACAGCAGATCGGCCCCTTCGTGCTGCGCCGCCTGCTGGGGCGCGGCGGAATGGGCAGCGTCTATCTGGCCGAGCGCGCCGATGGCGGCTTCGAGCAGACCGTCGCGCTCAAGCTGCTGCACACCCACGTGGATCCTTCAGCGCAGCGCCGCTTCGCGCGCGAGCGACAGATCCTGGTGCGCTTGCAGCATCCAAACATCGCGCGATTCCTCGACGGCGGCATGGACGCCCGGGGCCAGCCCTGGTACGCGATGGAACGGGTCGACGGAAAAACGCTGGCGCAGCACGCACAGAGCGTCGGGGCGACGCTCGACGAACGCATCGAACTGATGCTGCAGGTGTGCGACGCGGTGCAGTTCGCGCACGCCAACCTGATCCTGCACCGCGACCTCAAGCCCGCCAACATCCTGGTCGATGCCGGCGGCAGCGTGAAACTGCTCGACTTCGGCATCGCCAAGCTGCTCTCGGGCGAGGGCAGCACCGACCCGGACGCCACGCTCGCCGGCCAGCAGGCTTTCACGCCCGACTACGCCGCACCCGAACAGGTGCGCGGCGAATCGGTGAGCACCGCCACCGACCTCTACTCGCTGGGGGTGGTGCTCTACGAGCTCCTCACCGGCAGCCGGCCCTTCCCTCGCAGCGCGTTCGGGCCGGTGCTCGTGGCGGACGCGGCGCTGCCCGAGCCGCCCTCGCGGCGCGCGCTGTCGCAGGGCCACCGCGCGGACGCCGCGCGGCTGCGCGGCGATCTCGACACCATCGTGGCCACCTGCCTGCAGCCGGAACCCGCGCGACGCTACCGTTCGGTCACGGCACTGCGCAGCGACCTGCAGCGGTATCTCGCGGGCCAGCCGATCGAGGCGCGCCCGGATGCCTTCGGCTATCGTACCGCCTAGTTCATCCAGCGCCACCGCGTCGGCGTCGCGCTGGGCACCGCGATGGTGCTGGAGCTCCTCGCCGCGACCGCCTTCAGCTTCGTCCAGGCCGACCGCGCACGGCGCGAGTCGGCGCGCGCCACGGCGCTGGCCGACTCGCTCGCGCGCGAGCGCGACACCGCGCTGTCCGAAGTGCGACGCCAGGACATGCTGCGCGAACACTTCGTGTCTGCGCTCAACCGCGCCACCGAATCGGGCGAACCGATCCCGCCCGATGCGCTGCTGGCGCTGGCCGGCGATGCCAAGCTGCTGGGTGAATTCGGCGATCCGGCGATGCGCCGCGCGCTGGCGCTGGCCGAACTGGCGATGCAGCGCGGCGACTTCCCGCACAGCCTTCGCCGCCGCTGCAGGCCAGCGCCGATACCTTCTCCGCCCTGCACGCGCTCCTTTCCACGCCCGACGCCGCGCGTCTTGCCCGCCTCGAGGAGCTCCTGTCCGGATCGGCCGCGCGCGGCGGGCTGGCAGCCCGCAACGCCTTGCGGATGCTCCTGCTCGCGGCGCAGGAACTCGACCGTTCCGGCCACTCCGACCTCGCCCTTGAGGCGGCGCACACCGCGCTCCTGCTGCGCGCCGCACCGGCCGCCCCGGTCGGCATGGACGCCGCGCTGCTGTCGATCTGGCAGGCGCGGATCGATGCGCGCCCCGCACCCGAGGCTGCACGCCATGCCCTGGCCCTCGCCCTGGGCGAAACGCACCCCTGGGTTGTTTCCGGACCCGCCCGCCCCTGAACGGCGCGACGCAAGCCCGTCACCTGCTGCGCCCCTGTCAGGGTTTTGCCCCTTGCGACGTTTCCTCCCATGCAACCGGTCACTCCGACCGCCTCGGGAGATCCCGCGATGAAGTACCTGCCGCTTTCCTTCCTCCTGGCAAGCCTGCTGCTGGCCGCCACAGCGTCACCGGCACGCGCCGACGCCACCGAGCCTGCCGGCGACATCCCCGGCGTCGCCGACCTGCCCTGGCTCAGGCGCCACGAAGGCAGCCGCATCGTTTCCCGCGCACACTCGGACTACGACCAGTACCTGTTCCCGACCGGCCCGCTCAGGCCGATCGCGGATGTCGAGGCGCGCGATGCCAGCAACAACCGCGTGTTCGAATTCACGCCCCGGGAAACGATCGAAGGCGCGCGCACCCGGCTGGTTTACCTGCTGCCGCCCGGACGTTCACCGCTGGAGGCGGTGCGCGGCTACGAACAGGAGATCCTCGGCATGGGCGGCCGCAAGGCCTTCGAGTGCGCCGATGCGGCCTGCGGCGGCGACACCAGGCGCGCTTCGGCCGGCGGCGGCGGCGACCAAAGCGTGGCGATGAAGCTCTGGCCCGCGGCGCGCATCACCGACCCCGACTTCAGCAACGGCGCCTGCGCCCAGACCGCCTGGATCGCCGACCAGCGCCTGGCCAGCTTCTCTGAAGCGCCGACGGCGCACTGCCGCCGCCGCGCGCACCCCCTGATACCATGCGCGGTCTGGCCGGCCTCGCCGGCATTTCCAGCCGGAGACCTGCCGCCCGATGAGCGCGTGGACCCTTGACGACGCCCGCCGTACCTACTCCATCGCCCATTGGGGCGAGGGCTATTTCGACATCGACGCCCGCGGGCAAGTGACGGTGCAGCCGCGCGGTGCGGGCGGGCCGTCGATCGCGCTGGCCGAAGCGGTCGATGCGGCACTGGCCGACGGGCTGAAGCTGCCGCTGCTGCTGCGCTTCTCCGACATCCTCGGCGACCGCCTCTCGCGCCTGCAGGGCGCCTTCGCCCAGGCCATGGACGAGCTCGACTACCCCGGCGGCTACACCGCGGTCTATCCGATCAAGGTCAACCAGCACCGCGGCGTCGCCGGCGAGCTGGCCGCGCACGCGGGCGAAGGCTTCGGACTGGAAGCCGGCTCCAAGCCCGAGCTGATGGCGGTGCTGGCGCTGTCGCGCCCGGGCGGCACGATCATCTGCAACGGCTACAAGGACCGCGAATACATCCGCCTGGCCCTGATCGGCCGGCGCCTGGGGCTCGACACCTTCATCGTGATCGAGAAAGCCTCCGAGCTGGACCTGGTGATCGAGGAAGCGCGCACGCTGGGCGTGCGGCCGCGGCTCGGGGTGCGAATGCGGCTGGCCTCGCTGGGCGCGGGAAAATGGCAGAACTCGGGTGGCGACAAGGCCAAGTTCGGGCTATCCCCGCGCCAGCTGCTCGACCTCATCGAACGCCTGAGCGACGCCGGCCTGCTCGACTGCCTGGAGCTGCTGCACTTCCACATGGGCTCGCAGATTTCCAACGTGCGCGATCTTGCACGCGGGGTGCGCGAGGCGGTGCGCTATTTCGTCGAGGTCTCGCGCATGGGCTGCCCGATCCGCTGCATGGACGTCGGCGGCGGCCTCGGCGTGGACTACGAGGGCACCCGTTCGCGCAGCTTCTGCTCGATCAACTACGGCCTGAACCAGTACGCCGCCACCATCGTGCAGCCGCTGGCCGAAGCCTGCGCCGAGCACGGGCTGACGCCACCGCGCATCCTCACCGAATCCGGCCGCGCACTCACCGCCCACCACGCGGTGCTGGTGGCGAACGTGACCGAGGTGGAAACCGCGCCGCCCGGCGCGGTACCTGCGCCCGACGCCGGCGAGCCTGCGACCCTGCGCCACCTGCGCGAGATCCACGCCGCGCTCGACGAGCGCCCGGCGCTGGAGCTGTATCAGGAGGCGCGCCACTACCAGAGCGAAGGCCACGACCTCTACGCCCTGGGCCAGCTCGACCTGCGCCAGCGCGCCGCGCTCGACGACCTGTTCGACGCCATCGCGCACGCCGTCAGGGCGCGCCTGTCCTACGACGAGAAAAGCCATCGCGCGGTGCTCGACGAACTGGCCGAGCGGCTGGTAGACAAGTATTTCCTCAACTTCTCGGTATTCGAATCCGCGCCCGACATATGGGCGATCGATCAGGTGTTCCCGATCGCCCCGATCGCGCGTCTCGGTGAAGAACCCACCCGCCGCGGCGTGATCGCCGACCTCACCTGCGACTCGGACGGTCGCATCGACACCTATGTGGACGACGGCGACCTCGACACCTCGATGGCGCTGCATCCGCTGCGCGAAGGCGAAAGCTATCGCCTCGGGATTTTCCTGGTCGGGGCCTATCAGGACACGCTCGGCGACATCCACAACCTGTTCGGCGACACCGACGCGGTGAACGTGCGCCTCGACGGCACGGGCTACCGCTTCGAACGCTCGCGCCGCGGCGACACCTCCGACGTGATGCTCGACTACGTCGGCTACGACCTCGCCGCGCTGCGCCAGCGCTACGCGGCGATGATCGAAGCCGCCGGACTGGCGCACGGTGAAGCCGAACGCCTGAGCGCGGCGCTGGAAGCCGGACTGACCGGATACACCTACCTGACGGAAGCACCCGCACCGTGAACAATGCGCCCACCGCCGCTGCGCGGCTGCGGCGGTGGGCGGCCGCGCTGGCGTTGTCCGGGCTGGGTGCTGGCGTTGCGCAGGCTTCCGGCTGGCGTCCGATCGCGCAGATACCATGCGATGCAGGCGGCTTCGAGATCGCCGGGCGACCTTTCGCGCGCAACGAGGGCGGCGGCTCGCAGCTGGAGCTGCGCTACCGCTTCCGCGGGCGGGTTCTGGATGCGATCTCCTTCGAAGACCACTACCACAACCTGTCCGCCTACCTGCC
Organism: Pseudomonadota bacterium; assembly: GCA_963205495.1. Lineage (GTDB taxonomy): Bacteria > Pseudomonadota > Gammaproteobacteria > Xanthomonadales > Xanthomonadaceae > Denitratimonas. Next base: position 34,340 of record CAUJIN010000008.1, on the reverse strand, counting down.
GGCAGACACCGCTTCGACCATCGAGTTCGGACTGCGGCTCAACACCAGCGGACTCAGCCGGCCCGGCGGCAGCTTCCAGCGCGGCGACACGCTCTACCTCGATCCGGCCCGCTTCGACTCGACCGAGTTCCGAACGCTTGGCCAGTGCCTGCTCGATCACCACCGCGATCTCGCCCATGCGATTCACTCCACCACGCTGCGCAGCCGCGGCGGCCTGCTCGGCCTCGGCACATACCACACCACGACCGGACGCGATGGCATCGCGCGTCTGGTGCATGCCCCCTCGCCGCTGGCCGGGTTGTATCGGCACACGGGCCTGCTGATCGTCGAGCAATCCGGGCGCGTGCTGCTGCGCACCGACCTCACAGCGAACAATCCCGCGGAGGAAGTGATGATTGGCACGGTCGCGCACGGGCGAGGCAAGCCGGTGCTGCGGCTGCGTGAAGGCACGATCTTCCGCGGCGAACCGTTCCAGCCCGAATGGCTGCGGGCATGGCGCGACAGGCGCGGGCACCGGGTCGCAGACGACTTTCGGATCGAGATGGAATGAGGCCGCGAAGGTCGCGGCAAAAACTGGACCTGCACGGAGGAGATCGGATGAAAATCGGATTCATTGGCCTGGGCGCGATGGGCGCGCCGATGGCGCGGCATCTGGCGGCCAAGGGCCTGCTGGCGGTGGTCGGCAATCGCAGCCACGCCAAGGCCGAGGCGCTGGCCGCCGAACTGGGCGTGGCGGCCGGCGCGGACGCTTCCGGATTTGCGCCGTGCGTCGCGGTGATGCTGTGCGTGTCGGCCGACGCCGACGTGCTGGCGAACGCGCGCGCGCTGGCCGGGGTGCTCAGGCCCGGCGCCATCGTGGTGGATCATTCCACGGTGGCGCGCGCTACCGCGATCGAGGCGCAGGAGATCCTCGCCACCGGGGGCATCGGCTTCATCGACGCGCCGGTGTCCGGCGGGGTGGAAGGCGCGCGCAACGGCCGACTTTCGGTGATGTGCGGCGCCGACCCGGCGGCGCTGGAAACCGTGCGGCCGGCGCTGGAATGCTACGGCGCGCGCGTCTCGCGCATGGGGCCGGTCGGTTCGGGGCAGGCCACCAAGGCGGTCAACCAGGTGATGGTGGCCGGCATCAACGAGGCGGTGTGCGAGGCGCTGGCGCTGGGCGCCAGGCTGGGACTCGACCCCGACCTGCTGCTGCCCACGCTGGGCTCGGGGGCGGCGGCCAACTGGTTCCTCGACAAGCGCGGCGCGACCATGCTGCGCGGCGAGTTCGCCCCCGGCTTCAAGTGCGAGCACATGCTGAAAGACCTGCGCATCGCGCGCGCCACTGCCGAAGGCGTGGGCATCGCGCATCCGGTGCTGGCACAGGCCGAGGCCGACTACGCCGTGCTGGTGCGCGAGGGCCACGGCGAAGCCGACACCTCGGCCCTGATCGCGCTCAAGCTGGCCGACGCGGACTGAGCGTTCAGCCGCGCCCGGCCCTGCGCAGCCGCGCGGCGTCGAAGCTGCAGCTGAAGCGCGAGCCCTTGCCCGGCTCGCTGGCAATGCTCAGCCTCGCCTCGTGCAGGTTGAGCACGTGCTTGACGATCGACAGACCCAGCCCGGTACCGCCGCTGGCGCGGGTGCGGCTGGAGGAAACGCGGTAGAAGCGTTCGGTCAGGCGCGATAGGTGCTCGGCGGGAATGCCGTAGCCGGTGTCGGTGACCGAATACTCGGCGCCCTGCGCCGTGCGCCGCCAGGCGATCGTGATGGTGCCGCCCTCGGGGGTATAGCGCACCGCGTTGCTCACCAGGTTGGAGAAGGCGCTGTGCAGGTCGCGCGGGGCGCCCAGCAGATCCAGCCGCGCGGGCGGCTCCAGCACCACGCGGTGGCGCCCCTGGCTGAGCGCCAGCGCCTCGCGCCGAAGCACCCGCAGCATCGTCGCCATCTCGACCCAGTCCTCGGGCAGGTGGCGCTCCATCTCCAGGCGCGAGAGCGTCAGCAGGTCCTCCACGATCTCGCGCATGCGCTGCGACTGCATGCGCATTTCCGCCAGCACCGGCGCCAGCGCCGGCACTTCCTCGGGATCGAGCAGCTCCAGGTAGCCGTGGATCACGGTGAGCGGGGTGCGCAGTTCGTGCGAGACGTTGGCGACGAAATCCCGACGCACCTGCTCGAGCCGGCTGACGTGGCTGACATCGCGCGCCAGGAGCAGCTGCCCGCGCCCGCCGAAAGGCATGGTGGTGAGCTGCAGGCGCACGCCCTCGGCGGCCGGCGAGGGCACATCGTCGGCATCGCAGGCGCCGGTGCGCAGCCAGGCGCCCAGCGCACCGTCGGCAAACCGCGCTGCCACCCCGAGCCCGCGGTCGGATGGCCAGGTCAGCCCCAGCAGCCTGTGCGCGGCGCGATTGCACCAGCGCAGCCGGCCGACCGCATCGAGCAGAACCAGCGCATCGGGGAACGCCTCGGCGGCGGTGCGCAGATGGTGCAGGCCCGCCCGCAACGTGCGCGCGCGCCTCACGACCGGACCGAGAAGCGGTAGCCGGCGCCGCGCACGGTCTGCACCAGATGGTCGCGACCGTGGGGTTCGAGCGCCTTGCGCAGGCGCAGGATGTGCACATCGACGGTGCGTTCCTCGACGTACACGCTGCCGCCCCAGACCTGGTCGAGCAGCTGCGCGCGCGAATGCACGCGCTCGGGATGGGTGAGGAAGAAATGCAGCAGGCGGTACTCGGTCGGCCCCATTTCCACGTGCGCATCGCCCACGTGGACCCGGTGCGCCGGCCCGTCGATCCGCACTCCGCCCAGCTCGATCGTGCCGGTACCGTCGTCGCCCTGCGCGCGACGCAGCACGGCGCGGATGCGCGCGATCAGCTCGCGCGTGGAGAAAGGTTTGACGACGTAATCATCCACGCCCGCTTCCAGCCCGGCGACGCGGTCGGTCTCCTCGCCGCGCGCGGTCAGCATGATGATCGGCACTTCGGCGCTGCGCGGGTCGGCGCGCAGGCGTCGCGCCAGCTCCAGCCCCGAGGTTCCGGGCAGCATCCAGTCCAGCAGGATCAGGTCGGGAGCGCCATCGGCCAGGGCAATCAGGGCGCTGCGCGCATCGCCCGCATGCAGGGCCTCCATATCCACCCGGCGCAGCGCGAAGGCGACCATGTCGCGGATGGAGGCTTCGTCTTCGACGATCAGGATTCGCTTGCGCATGCGCGGTGGGCAGGTGACGGCGGGGGAAGTATTGCACCGCATCAACATGACCGTCGTGTGACAGCCGTCCCGGGAGCGGCGCAGGCCGCTCCCGGGCGCCGCCTCAGCGCGGCAGGTTCACCGTCCAGCCGGCGGTCCAGTCGTCGTGCGAGCCGGCGAAGGCGCCGCGGTAGCTCACCGGGCGGAAGAACGGGTCCGCCAGCGACTTGCCACCCTGCAGCAGCGGCGAACCGGCCGCCGGCAGGAAGCCGTTGAGCTTCGGATCGCCGCTCTGGTTGCCGGTGCCGGCGTTGAACCAGGCGCTCACCAGATAGGCATCGGATGCGCTGTCGTCAAACGCGCCGCCGACGCACTGGCCGACGAAGGAGTGCGTCATCGAGAGCGCCGTGCCCTGCGCGCCCGCGGTGCCCAGCGCGAAGGTCGCCGAATCATCCAGCGCCAGGCAGCGGTCGGTGAAGCCATGCACCACCAAGTTGGCGTAGTTGCCGCCGCTGCCGCGGCGGATGCGCAGCCCGTGCTTGTTGGGGAAGGTCGACGAGCCGAGCAGGGTGATGTTGGAAATCTGCGGGCGGGTGCGCGGCGCAAGATCGGGAACATTCTTGCTGTTGTCCGACTCGATGCCGTTGGAGTCCGCGCCGATGTCGGTGTTGTCGCCCTGCCAGGCCAGCAGGAACTGCAGCCTGCCGTGGTAGCCGTCATCGAAATCGAAGCAGTCGTCGCCCATGTTCGAGCAGACCAGGTGGGTGCCGTTGACGCTGCCGCCGAAGAACTCGAAACCGTCATCCTTGCCGCCGTCGACCTGCACGTGGTCGATCACCGTGCCCGAGCCCACGCCCAGCAGGGTCAGCGAGTTCAGCTCCTCGTTCGGGCGGATCGGAACGCCGGCCCACTCGATGCGCACGTAGCGCAGGACGCCGGAGCTGTCATCGAGCTTGCCGCCGCCGAAGGCCATGTCGGGATACGCCTCGAAGCGGCACGGCTCGGCCTCGGATACGAAGTCGTTGCAGGTGGAACGTCCGGCGATGTGCAGGCCGCCCCAGGAACCGGCGTCCGGCGTCGGGCCGGTGAACACGATCGGGCGGGTCGGCGTGCCTTCGGCGTAGATGCGCCCGTCCTGCTTGACGCCGATGAAGTTGGCCACGGACAGGTCCGGATGGCCCTGCACGGTCACGCCCGGCGCAATGGTGAGCGTGGCACCGCCCTCGACGATCACCGCGCCGCGCACCAGGTATTTCCTGCCGGCCGGAAGATACAGGTTGCCGGTGATGGCATTGGGCAGCAGGCAGTCCGTGCCCTCCGCGGTGGTCCCGGCCGGGCAGGCCGCGAGCGCGGGAGCCGCCGAACACAGCGGATTGGCGGCATACCCCACGTTGACCTGGGCCGGTGCCACGTCGAGCGCGGCGTCGGGCAGGCCCGATTCGGCGCTCATGTCCAGCGTCAGGCCGATCGTGTCACAGCTGCGCACGTCGATCGCGGCGGTGCCGACCGCGAGGCTGGACGGCGCCGGCGTGGCGCTGTCGAATCGGCCGCCCTCGAAGCGGTGCACGGGCACGCCCTCGATCACGCTCTGGCCTGCGGGCACGTCGCCCAGCAGGGTCAGCCACAGCGGCCTGCCGTCGCGGTCGTAGGTGAAAACCACGCCATAGATGCGGGCGCTGCCGTCGGGATTGGCGATGGCGTCGATGGAAACGCCGCGCCCGCCGGCGTCCGGAGCAAACCAATTGCCGTCGAGGCCATCGTTGACCACCACCTGGGCGGCAGCGGCGAACGACGCGGCGGAAAGCGCCAGCGCCAGGGCGGTCTTGCGAAGCGGGAAATTCATCGTTTCCGATCCTGTTGGGGAGAGTGCGCACACCTTAGGCGGGCAAGGTGACGGCTCGGCGACAGGGAGGTTTCAGTTTCGCTACGGTGCCGGGCAAGGATGCGGCTGCGCGTTCATGGACGCCTGGCCGCGCGGTTCCTTTCGGCCGTGCGCCGCCGCGGGGATACGTCCTCCACGGCGGATCAACCGCACAGGCCACCCGCCCGGACTCAGTGGCTCCACTCCAGATTCACCGCGATCTCGCGCCCCTTGCGGTAGCTGCGCGAGGTCTGCGCTCCCTGGGTGTATTGCACTTCCGGGTCGAGCAGGTTGCGCAGCCGCAGGCGCAGCTTCCAGCCCTCGGCGATCCGGCCGCTGTAGCTGAAATCGAGCTGGTGGAAAGGTTCTTCGTACTCGTCCGGCAGGCCCTGCAATCCGACCTTGCTGATGCGCTTTCCCGCCACGTTGTAGAGCACCGTCGCCTCGTGCACGGCGTCGGGGTCGTACCAGGTCAGGGCAAGGTTGGTGAGGTAGGGCGACTGGCCCTGCAGCGGCCGCTCGCTCGAAGTCTGGATGCCGGCGCTGGCGCCCAGATCCACTTCGGACTGGATGCGGGTGTGGTTGAGGCTTGCCGCAAGGTCATACCAGGGAATCGCCTCGCGCAGCGCCTCGGGCATCCAGCCGGCGTCGGCGAAATAGCCGAGGTTGCTGCCGATCTCCAATTCGATGCCGCGCACGAAGGCGGTTTCGGCGTTGCGCAGCTCCAGCAGCTCGCTCGAAGCGGGCGTGCGCACCAGCTCGATCGGGGCCTCGAAGCGCTTGCGGAACAGCGCCACCGAAAACCCGTCGCTGCCGCTGAAGTAGTGCTCCCAGCGCAGGTCCTGGCTGGTGATTCCGGTTTGCCGCAGCGCCGGGTTGCCGATCACCGTCACATCCAGCAGCGGGTCGGTGTAGGGTGCGCGCGACAGCTCGCGGAATTCCGGCCGCGCCAGGGTGCGGTTCCAGGAAGCGCGCAGCCGGGAATGCTCCGACCATCCCCAGGTCAGCGTTGCCGAAGGCAGGAAATCCCCGCCTTCCAGATGCGCGGTGGTCGGCACCGCGCCGGGCAGGAAGGGGTCCTGCGTGACCACCCGCTGGTCGTTGTTCTCGCGCCGCAGGCCGAGATCGGCGCGCAGCCTGCCCGCGCGAACGTCGGCGCGCAGGTAGGCGGCATCGAGCCTCTGCCGGGCCTGGTAGAAGTCGGTCGGCTGGCTGGCCGACATCAGCTCGATGCGGCCGACATCGATGTTTTCCGGCGACAGGATCTCGTCGATCGGGAGGTGCCCGTCGGGCAGGGGCGCGAGGTGGCGCACGCTCAGGCGCCAGATTTCCGAGTCGCGCTCGCGCCGCAGGCGGCTGCCGCCGGCGGCCATCGTCAGCTCGACCGCCTCGCCCAGCGCAAAGGGAAGGGAAACGTCCACGCGCGCTTCGCGGGCATCGTCGCGCATCTGTTCCCAGCGCATCTGCGCCGGGAAGCTGGAGGTGTAGGCGTATTCTCCGGCGGCATCGAGGGCGTAGAGGTAGCTGCGAGCGAACGGCATGTCGCGGGTGGCGTCCGAATCGGTGACCTGCCAGGTCAGCTGCGCGTCGCCGGCGTCTTCGAAGCGGTGCTCGCCGCCGAACTGGCGGCTGGTGAGCGTGTTCTCCACCCATTCGCTGCGGGTCGATCGCTCTTCGGTTCCCATCGCGCGAAGGCCGGTGTCGATCCGGTCCTGCTGGAGGCTTTGCGCCAGGCGCAGCAGGGTGGCATCGAGGTGGTGGCTCGGGCCGATGTCGAATCCGCCGGAAAGGAACAGGCTGCTTTCCACGCTGCGCTCGGTGCGCTCGCGCCGATACTCTTCGCTGGCCACCAGACTGCCGTTGCCCAGCCGAGCGTACTCGGCGCGATCCTCTTCGCGCAGGTCCCAGCCCTGCGACCAGCGCGCCGCGGCGATGAAGCCGCCGCGCAGATCCTCATCGCCGCGCACATCGCCGAACGAGAGCGAGGCGTTGGCGTCGGGACCGAGCGCGCGCCGCGAAAGTCCGAACGGTCTGGCCATCACCTCGCGCCCCAGCGCCGCCAGCTCGGCCGATCCGCGCGGCGGCAGCGGCCGCTGCATCACGCCTGCGGGCGGCGCGCGCAGGCCGTCGTCGCGGCCCAGCCAGTCGCGTTCGCCGCTGGCCGATCGCCAGCCGTCCCTTCCCGTGGTCCCGTCGGCATAGCCCAGGCCCAGATCGACCTTGAACAGGCGCGCGGTCGGGATGCCGCGCGTGCGCAGGTCCACCGTGCCGCCGCCGAACTCGCCGGGCAGCGCCGGGCTGTAGCTCTTGTGCACCTCGATGCCCGAAAGCAGGCCGGTGGGGAACAGGTCCATCGGCACCACCCGGCGGGTCGGGTCGGGGCTGGGAATCCGGGCGCCGTTGAGCAGGGTCGAGGAATAGCGTTCTCCCAGGCCGCGCACGTAGATGAAGCGGTCATCGACCAGGCTCAGGCCGGTGACCCGGCGCAGCGCCACGGCGGCATCGGAGTCGCCGCTGCGCGAGATCTGTTCGGAGGAAAGCACATCCAGCAGCTGGGCCGACTCGCGCCGCAGCCGGGTGGCGTCGAACTGCCCGCCCTCCTCCGGAACGAACGCCTGTTCGACCACCACTTCGGAAAGCTCGGTGGGCGAAGGCTCGGGTTCCGGCGCAGCCAGGCCGGGCGTCTGCGTGGGCTGGGCGCGGGCGGAGGCCGCGCCGAGGGCGAGAAGGATGGCGAGGGAGAGCGTGGAGTTTTTCATGGCAGGAAGGCAGGGAGGAGGAACCTCCGCACCGGTGCTGCGGCGCGCGCCGCCCGGTGCAGCGGGCGGGGCACGATAGGAAACCGGCATGACAGGAGCGTGACAGGGCGCTTCCTTCGGCCGCCACGGATGCGCCCGGCGCCGCTGGTCGGGGCGGGGATACCGCTGGCGAATCGGCAGCGGCAGACCGCGCCCGGCCGATGCGCACTGGGATATAAATCGCCGCGCGGGGGGCCACGGGGCGCGGTCCTGCAAGACGTGGCCGCCCCATCACTACGGATGCATTTCCGATGAAACGACTACTCTCCCTCTGCGTGACGGCGGCGCTGGGCGCGGCCCACGGCATGACGGGCGCGGCCACGATGGACCTGGACGCGGTGACCTTCCAGACCGTCGTGAACGGCGGCGTGGGCGGCGCGCTGGCGGTGCGCCATGCCGGTGACGGCAGCAACCGCCTGTTCGTGGTGCGCCAGGGCGGCACCATCAACGTCATCAGCGCCGCCGGAACCCTGCTGCCGACGGCCTTCCTCAACATCGGCTCCGGCGGCACCGCACCGCCGCTGGGCTTCACCACCGGCGGAGAGCGCGGCCTGCTGGGCCTGGCCTTCCATCCCCAGTACGCCACGAACGGGCGCTTCTACATCAACTACACCGACGGCAGCGGCAACACCGTGGTGGCCGAATACACGGTTTCCGGCGGCAACCCGGATCAGGCCGACGCCAGCAGCGGCCGGGTGATCCTGCGGGTCTACCAGCCCAATTCCAACCACAACGGCGGCGACATCCACTTCGGTCCGGATGGATATCTCTACATCGGCATGGGCGACGGCGGCAGCGGCAACGACCCCTGCAACGCCGGCCAGGCGCTGGTGCCCGGTGACATGTCCGGCTGCACTCCCGGCGGCAGCTTCACCGGCACGCCGCCCAGCGGCGTGCCGCAGGGCAACGCAAGCTCCCGCGCCCTGCTCGGGAAAATGCTGCGCATCGACGTCGACAGCACGAATACGCCGGTCGGCGCCGACCTGTGCGGCGCGGACACGAACCTTCGCACCTACGGCATCCCTGCGGGCAATCCCTTCGCCGGCGACGCCGGCAGCAACGCGAGCGCCTGCGACGAGATCTACCACTACGGCCTGCGCAATCCGTGGCGCTTCAGCTTCGACCGCGTCAACCACGATCTCATCATCGGCGATGTGGGCCAGAACGCCTGGGAGGAAATGGACCTGGTGCCGGGTTCGGCTGCGGGCCTCAACTTCGGCTGGAAGGTCTGCGAGGGCTTTCACGTGCGCGGCAGCACCTCGAATCTGTGCACGTTGGCCGGGCGCACCGATCCGATCCTCGAATACGACCACGACGTCGGGGTGTCGATCACCGGCGGCTACCGCTACCGCGGCCCCTACACCAGCATCAGCGGCGCGCTGTTCTATGCCGACGCGTATTACGACAAACTGTTTGCCGCCACCGAAAGCGGCGGCACCTGGACCCTGGCCAAGACCTGGAGCAGCAATCCGGCCATCGCCACCCTCACCGGCTTCGGCGAGGGCGAGGACGGGCACCTGTATTTCACCGCGATGGGCGATGGAAAGATCTACCGCATCGTGGCCCCGGTGGCACCGGGCAATGCCGTCTTCGAGGACGGTTTCGAAGGCCCCTGAGCACGATCCACGCCCCGGAGCGGCGCGCGCTCCGGGGCCGCTGCCTCAGTCCAGCGCCTCGCGCACCGCGAGGGTGTCGGGCACGCCGTTCTCGGCGAGCTGGCGCTTGGCCGCTTCCAGTTCGCCCGCCGTGGCATAGGGGCCAAGGCGCACGCGGTGGACCGGCGCACCGTTGACGTTGGCCGTTTCCACCCGCGCCTGCAGCCCGGCCAGGGCGATGCGCGCCTTCACCGCGTCGGCATCGCGCAGGTCGCGGAAGGCGCCGGCCTGCAGCAGGTAGCGTTCGCGCGGAGCCGGCTCCGCGGCCTTCTGGGCGGTTTCTGCGCGCACCTTCTCGGCCAGTTCCTGGTCCGAAACCCGGGTCTCGCGCTCGCGCAGCAGGGTGTAGAAGTCGTAGCGCGGCTTCTGTCGTTCCGGCTCGGCCTTGGGCGCCGGAGCGAGGGGCGCTTCGGGTTCACGCGGCGCCTGCGCGGAAGGATTCGGGCGCGGTCCGGCGAGGCGGCCGCCGCGCTCGTGGATGAGCAGCGCCGCCGACAGCCCGAGGCCGATCAGCATTCCGCCCAGCAGCCAGATCCAGATCGGCACGCGGCGGTCGCCACCGCGCCGGGCCTGCGACTTGCGGCGCCTGGCCATCACATCGTCTCCGGCGCGGAAACGCCGAGCAGGGCCAGCCCGTTGGCGAGCACCTGCCGGACCGCCAGACACAGGCCCAGGCGCGCGTTGCGCAGCTCTTCCTCGGGCACGAGGATGGCGGTGGCGTTGTAGTAGCTGTGGAACTCGCCGGCCAGCTCGCGCAGGTAGGTGGCGATGAGCTGGGGCGCGTCGTTCTCGGCCGCGGCCTCCACCATTTCGGGGAAGCGGAACAGCTCCATCAGCAGCGCCTGCTCCTGCGGTTCGACCAGGCGCGCGCGCGCCGCCTCCACCGCCGAGCGCGAGTAGCTCCATTTTTTCTCGGCGAGCTGGCGCAGGATGGCGCAGATGCGGGCGTGGGCGTACTGGATGTAGTAGACCGGGTTGTCGTTGGACTGGCTCTTGGCCAGGTCCAGGTCGAAATCCAGATGCTGGTCGTTGCCGCGCATGACGTAGAAGTAGCGCGCCGCGTCCGCGCCCACTTCCTCGCGCAGCTCGCGCAGGGTGACGAAGCTGCCGGCGCGGGTGGACATCTGCACCCGCTCGCTGCCGCGGTAGAGGATGGCGAACTGCACCAGACGGATGTCGATGCGCGCCGGATCCAGTCCCAGGCCCTGCGCCGCCGCCTTGAGCCGGGCGATGTAGCCGTGGTGATCGGCGCCGAAGATGTAGAGGGCGCGCTCGAAGCCGCGCTCGAACTTGCTCAGGAGGTAGCCGAGGTCCGAGGCGAAGTAGGTGGTGACGCCGTTCTCGCGCACCACCACGCGGTCCTTGTCGTCGCCGAAGTGGGTGGCGCGGAACCAGGTCGCGCCGCCGCTTTCGTAGAGGTGGCCGTTGTCGCGCAGGGTCTGGATGGCGCGCGCGACGTAGCCGTCGGTCATCAGCGAGCGTTCGGAGAAGAAGTTGTCGTGCCGCACCCGGAACTGCTGCAGGTCCTCGCGGATGTCGGCCAGGCACCAGTTCAGACCGGCATCGAACAGGCGCCGGTAGGCCGCCTCTCCCAGCAGGGCGCGGGCGCGAGCGATCAGCGCATCGACGTGCTTTTCCTTGTCGCCCGGCGCCTCTTCGGTGCCCTGGCTGGCGTCGGGCGGCAGGTCGGCCTCGACTTCCATCGCCTTGTGCAAAAGTCCGTCGCCTTCGCGCGCGCGCAGGGCGCGCGCGATCTCGACGACGTAGTCGCCCTGGTAACCGTTGTCCGGGAAACGCACGTTCACCCCGCCCAGCTCCAGGTAGCGCACCCAGACGCTGACCGCGAGGATGTCCATCTGGCGGCCGGCGTCGTTGACGTAGTACTCGCGCTGCACGGTGTGGCCGGCGGCCTCCTTGACCGCCGCCAGGCTGGCTCCGTAGGCCGCACCGCGGCCGTGGCCGACGTGCAGCGGGCCGTTGGGATTGGCCGAGACGAATTCCAGGGTGATCGATTCGCGCGAGCCTTCCGGCTGCCAGCCGTAGCGTTCTCCCAGATCCAGCACGCGCCGCACCGCGCCCTGCCGGCACGTGGCGTTGAGGCGGAAGTTGATGAAACCGGGGCCCGCCACGTCCACCGCCTCGATGTGCTGGGACTTGGCCAGGGTGGCGACGATGGCCTGCGCCAGCTCGCGCGGGTTGCGGCGCAGCGGCTTGGCCAGCAGCATCGCCGCGTTGGTGGCGTAGTCGCCGTGTTCGGGATTCCTGGTGCGCTCGATCACGAACGCCGGTTCGTCCTCCAGCGCGATCGTGCCGGCGCGCTTGAGGTCGAGCAGGGCCTGGAGCACGAGTTCGCGGAGGTGGTCTTTGAAGGACATGAGGGCTTTCCTTGGCAAGCCCTCTAGTTTACTGCGAATGTCCGGTCGGTTCCTGATGGAGTGCCAACCGGCCTCAGGCATCCCCGCCGAGCAGCGCCTGCCAGCGCCCGGCCAGCGCGCTGCGGCAGGACGGCGGCACCCCGCGCAGGCCGACGTACGCCAGCAGCAGGGCGCGCAGCTCGTCGCCCACCTCTTCCCCGGCAAGGCGGCGCGAAAGGCGCTCGATCTGGATGCGCCGGCGCAGTTCGCGCGCGCCGGCGGGGGACTCGCGTTCCTGCGCCAGTTCGGCCAGCACGGTGAGCTCTTCGGCGCGCGCCTGCGCTTCGCCTGCACCTTCTGCTGCCCCCGCATCCAGCGCGTCCAGCCGCGCCTGCAGCGCGGCGCGCGCGTCGGCAGGAAGCGCCATCGCCTCCAGCCGCGCCGCGATTTCCTCGCGCTGCGCCGCGATCTCGCCGGGCACGAGCGCCTCGGCCTGATCGAGCACGCTTCCGGCCGCCTGCAACCGGCGCAGTTCGTCGCGCCTGCGCGCTTCTGCCTGCCGCGCGCAGGCGGCGCGCACCTGCGCCACGGCGCGATCGAAGGCGCGCTCGTCCAGCGCCGCGCGGTCCGGTGCGCGGCGCGGCCCGCGTGCCGGGCGTCGTTCGTCCGGGGCCGGGCGCTCGTGGCGTTCGGCCTGAGCCTGGGCCAGCGCACGCCAGCGCGATTGCAGTGCCGCCAAGCGCGCTTCGGCGTGGGCCAGCGCGGCCGCATCGGCCCGCGCCAGCGCGTCCAGTTCGGCGAGGATTTCGCCCGCTTCGCTGGCCGCGGCGGATTTCGCGGCGCGCTGCTCGCGCTGGCGCGCGTCGGACTGCGTGAACCAGGGATCGACCAGCTCGCGCAGCTCCTTCCAGAGCGCGTCATCGACCTTGCGCGCGGCGCGCGGCAGGGTCTTCCACGCGGTCTGGGCCTGGCGCGCCAGTGGCAGCGCGGCGTCCAGTTCGGCGTGCATCAGATCGCGGCGCAGGTTGGCCAGGAGCTTGCGCTTGCCGGCCTCGGCCTCGGCCTCGCAGCGCGCCACTGCGGCATTCACCCGATCCAGCGCCTCGCGCAGGCGGCGACCGATCTCGCGCCGCGCGCCCGGCTCCAGTTCATCGGCGAGGCGCAGCTGGTCGATGACCTGTCGGCGCAGGGTCAAAAGCCCGCCGATCGCCGCTTCACCCGCCAGACGCGGCTCCAGCTCGGTCAGGAAGGCTTCGCTCTCCTCGCGCCGCGCGCCGCGCAGCTCGCGCCGCTTCTCGAAATACGGGCGCGCCGGGGCGAGGGCGCGGTGGCAGGCGCCGCGAAAGCGTCCGGTGAGCGGGTGTGCGCCGGCGTCGCGGCCGGCGGCCTCGTCGAGCTTTTGCCATTCGGCCTGCAGCTCCTTGATCCGTGCGGCGACCGCGTCCGGGTGCAGTCCGGCCGAAGGCACGGCCTCGGCGTCCTCGATCAGGCGCAGGCGCGCCTTGTTGTCGGACCAGTGCTGCCAGCGCCCCAGCGTGGCCAGCCCGCGATTCGCCTCGGCCAGCCGCCCGCGCAGGCCGCGGGGGAAGTGGTCGGCCAGCAGGCGCGCGTCGGATTGCAGGCTCCGCTCCAGCTCGCGCGCGGCGGCGACGTGGCCTGCGCCGATCGCGCCTTCGAGCTGGGCGACGCGCTCGGCGAGGGTTTCCAGCGCCGCCTGCCGCTTGCGAGCGGTCTCCTCGAACTGGCGGTGCAGCGCGCCTGCGCGGGCGCGGAAACGCGATTCCTGCGCATGTTCCTCGGGCAGCAGCGGCTCGATCTGGCGCAGTCGCGCCAGCCAACGCCGCTCCAGATCTTCCAGCTCGCGCGGGCCCAGGCGCGCGGCGCGCGCTTCCAGCTCGGCCAGCAGGGCCGCGATCGCGGTGTCCGGTTCACGCGGGGGCGGGGCGACAACCGGTTCGGCAAGCGGCTCGGGTTCGGGCAGGGGCAGCGCCGGTTCCGGCGGCGCGAGCGCGGCGTCGAGGGCGCTGAAGTAGCCGTCGACGCGGCGCTCCATGGCCGCGTCCAGACGCGGGCGCAGCGCATCCCATTCGGCCGCCAGCGCCTCGCGGCGCGCCGGCGCCCCGGGCGCGGCGGTACGGCGCAGCGAGTCCAGCTCCTCGCAGATGGCCAGCGCGCGTTCAGCTGTGGCGGCGGGGTCGCCTGCGGCCAGGCGCGCGGCCTGCACGCGCTCGCGCGCGGTGCGCGACAGCAGCTTGTCGCTCTTGCGCGCGCGCTCGGCGATGCGCTCCAGCGTGGAGATATCTTCGATTCGATCCAGCAGCCAGCGCCGCAGCGCCGGATCCGGATCGGTGACGCAGCGATCGGCCAGCAGCCCGGGGCGCGGAACGCGCTCGAAGGCGAGCTGGCGCAGCGCCGCTTCCGGCGCCTGTTGCGCCACCGTGGCGAGGATCTCGCTGTCCTCTTCCACCGCCAGCACGCGCTCGCGCTCGGCGCGCGGCACGCGGGCATCGATCAGCCGTTGCACATAGCGCTGGCGCGCAAGCTCGCGCACGCTCGCCGCTTCGTCGTGGCGCGCGCGGTCGCCCAGCAGGCTGAGGTCGTCGATGCGGCGCACGGCGGCCAGGCGCACGGCAGGGTCGGGATCGGTGCGGGCCAGGTCGGGCAGGCGCGCGAGGAGGTCGGGGTGTTCCTCGCCCGCGACCGCGGCGGCGCGGCGCGCGGCGTCCTTGTGTTCCCAGGCGGGCTTGCGCAGCAGTGAGAAGAAGTTCACGGAAAAGGCGTCTCGGTCGATGGAACACAAGCGCCGCAAACGGCGGCGCGGGAACGCCTTGTAGCACGAACCCGCGCTCGCCGGAGGCAGGTTGCGGTTAGGCTATGGCTTCCGGACGCTGGAGACAGCCCATGAACGTCGCGATCAACCCGCCGCGCGGCAAACGCAGCCACTTCTACATTCGCCTCGGCACCGTGCTGGGTGGCGCGCTGGCGCTCCTCATCCTGTCGCTGATGTGGTGGTGGGACCACGAGCCCGCGCCGCTCGACACGCCCGCCACCAGCGCCGAGACAGCGCGCGCTGCCGGACGCACACCCGCCACCGGCAGCGCCACGGTCCGCACCCTGGCCGCCGTGGCCGGCGCCCTGCTCGACAAACGCGGCGGCTACCTCTCCAACGACATGCTGTCGCCCGGCGCGCTGATGGACAACGTGCCCAACTGGGAATTCGGCGTGCTGGTGCAGGTGCGCGACCTGTCCAAGGCGTTGCGCAACGACTTTTCCCGCTCCCAGACCCAGAGCGTGGAGGACAGCGATCTGGCCGAGGCCGACCCGCTGTTTTCCTCGCCCAGCGACCGCTGGCTGCTGCCTTCGAGCGAAAGCCAGTACCGCAAGGGCATCGCGCATCTGGATGCCTATCTGACGCGCATCGAGAACCCGGCCAGCGGGGTCAACTTCTACGCCCGCGCCGACAATCTCGTCGACTGGCTTGCCGTGGTGGAAAAGCGCCTGGGCTCGCTGTCGCAGCGGCTGTCGGCCAGCGCCGGGCAGGCGGTGCTCGACACCAACCCCGACAGCACCGGAGAAGTCGGCCCGGACGGGCTGACCGTGGTGCGCACGCCCTGGACGAAGATCGACGACGTGTTCTACGAGGCGCGCGGTTCCACCTGGGCGCTGCTGCAGTTCCTCAAGGCCGTGGAAGTGGACTTCGACCGGGTGCTGCGCGACAAGAACGCGCTGGTGAGCCTGCGCCAGATCATCCGCGAGCTGGAGGAAACCCAGGCGCCGCTGGGCAGTCCGATCGTGCTCAACGGCACGCCGTTCGGCTTCTTCGCCAACCACTCGCTGGTGATGGCCAACTACATCTCGCGCGCCAACGCCGCCATCATCGACTTGCGTCGGTTGCTCGAACGCGGCTGAGAGCCTGCGCAGCGGGGCGCTCGGGGCGCTTTCCGGAATCAGCGCGCCGGCGGCTTCTGGTGCGCCGGGGCGGCTTCGTAGCGGCGCTGCGATTCGAGGATTTCACGCCGCGCCTCGGCGGCGTCGCCCCAGCCGTCCACGCGCACCCACTTGCCCTTCTCCAGGTCCTTGTAGTGCTCGAAGAAGTGGCCGATGCGCTCGAGCCAGTGCGGCGACACCTGCGCGAGGTCTTCGATATGGGCGTAGCCGGCAAAGATCTTGCCTACCGGCACCGCCAGGATCTTCTCGTCGCCACCAGCCTCGTCGGTCATCTTCAGCACGCCCACCGGGCGGCAGCGCACCACGCAGCCGGTCACCAGCGGCAAGGGCAGGATCACCATCACATCGACCGGATCGCCGTCGCCGCCCAGGGTGCGCGGCACATAGCCGTAGTTGCACGGATAGCGCATCGGGGTGGAGAGGATGCGGTCCACGAACATCGCGCCGGAGGCCTTGTCCACCTCGTACTTGACCGGCTCGGCATCCTTGGGGATTTCGATGATGACGTTGACCTCGTTGGGCACGTCGCGGCCTGCGTCGACCAGTCCCAGTCCCATGGCGGACTCCTTTGCTGTTGGTTTGTCCTGTGCGCTCCCCGGCAAACTCCTCGGGCGCGCGGAGAAGGCGACAGAATACGGGATTGTTTGCTGCACCGCATCATCGACCCCGGCGCGCGGCGCCGAGCGCGTTCAATCGCGGGTCCTGGCCCGCAGCAGTTCGCGCAGCTCGTCCTTTTCCGTCTCGTCGAGCGCGCCCTGACCCATGAGTTCCTCGATCCGCTGCTGGCGGGTCTGCCGAGCCAGCTGCGCGAGGGCATCGAAAAGCTCCTGCTGCCAGGTCGCGGCCTCGCCGGGAAGCTGGGCGAGCGCGAGCTTTTCCAGCGCGACGGCTTCCTCGCGTCCGGCAAAATGTTCGATCAGGTTGCCGGCGCGCAGGTCCACGTCGGCGTGGGCGCGGATGTGGTCGAGCAGCTCGATCAGGAGCTCCACGCCGGGCTGGCGCAGGCCGGCAAACTGCCAGGGCGGTTCGAGCGCCAGCGCCAGCGCGGGATTCTGCAACAGCAGGGTGATGGCGCTGCGCACCAGGCTGCGGCGCGGCGCGGCGGCGTGGCCGGCGGCACGGCGCGCGAAAGCCGGAACGGCGGGCATCACCGGAGCCGGCGCGTTCGTGGCTATTCCGCAAAGTTCGCCGAGGCGCTGGCGCATGAGGTCGGAAAAAGCGCCGTCGGGGATCTGCGCCAGCAGCGGCTTGCAGCGTTCGGCCAGGCGCGCGCGCCCGTCGAGCGTGTCCAGACGCACGTCCTGCGAAAGTTCGGAAAAGAAGAATTCCGACAGCGGCACGGCGGCGGACAGCCGCGCGTCGAAGCCGGCGGCGCCCTCCTTGCGCACCAGCGAATCGGGGTCCTCGCCCTCGGGCAGGAACAGGAAGGCCGCCTGCCGCCCCTCCTTCATGCGCGGCAGCACCGACTCCACCGCGCGCCAGGCCGCGCCGCGCCCGGCGCGGTCCCCGTCGAAGCAGAAGAAGACGTCGGCAGCGTTGCGGAACAGCAGCTCCGCATGTTCCGGCGTGGTGGCGGTGCCCAGCGTCGCCACCGCGGTGGTGATGCCGTACTGGAACAGCGCCACCACGTCCATGTAGCCCTCGACCACGATCAGGCGCGGGATCTTCGAATGCGCCTGGCGCACCTGCCACAGGCCGTACAGCTCGCGGCCCTTGTGGAACAGCGGGGTTTCCGGGGAATTGAGGTACTTGGGGCCGGCCTCGCGCCCGTCCGCCGTGGTCTTGCCCAGAATGCGCCCGCCGAAGGCGATGGGACGCCCGCGGCGGTCGTGGATCGGGAACATCCCCCGCTCGCGGAAGCGGTCGTAGACGTGGCCGCTGTCGCTCCTGGCGAGCATGCCGGTCTGCTCCAGAAGGCGCAGCGCCTCGGTCGAGGTGCCCAGCGCGTTCCTGAGGCCGTCGAAGCCTTCCGGCGCATAGCCCAGAGAGAAACGATCCTGCGTGGCCGCGTCGATGCCGCGCCGGGCGAAGTAGTCCTGCGCGCGGCGGGAGGCGGCAAGCTGTCCGCGGAACCAGCGCGCCGCCTCGTCCAGGACCTCGTACATGCGCCGCAGGCCGCCGTCCTCGTTGCGCTGGCGGGTCTCGCGCGGCACCTCGACCCCGGCGCGCTTGGCGAGATCCTCGACCGCGTCGAGGAACTCCAGCCGGTCGAACTCCATCAGGAAGCGCAGCGCGCTGCCGTGCGCGCCGCAGCCGAAGCAGTGGTAGAACTGCTTGGCGGGCGAAACGGTGAAGCTGGGCGTGCGCTCGTCGTGGAACGGACACAGGCCCTGGTATTCGCGCCCGGCGCGCTTGAGCGCCACGCGCGCGCCCACCAGCTCGACGATATCCGTGCGGGCGATCAGGTCATCGATGAAGGCGTCGGGGATGCGGGCCATGGGAGAATGATAGGGTGCAAGGGGCGCGTTTCGAGGAAACCGGATGAAGGTCGCGGCGGTTCGCCGAGTTTTCTTTTTGATCGTTCCGGCTCTGGCCGGCTGCGCGTCCCTGAAGCCGCAGGCATCCGGTGAAGTTTCCCTCGCGTCGCTCGAGCCGCCGGATGCGGAACGCCACGCGCTGAGTTCCGGCGAAGACTTCCGGATGGGGACCTCCATCGCGGAGGATGCGCGCGCGATGCCGCCCTATCCCGCGAAATGGCTGGAACGCGCGCCGGTGCGGCTGGAGGTTTGCGTGGAAATCACCGTGGGCGAGCGCGGCGAGGTGGAATCCAGCCGCCCGCTGCGCGATGCGCCCGGATGCGGAATGATCGAAGGCGAAATGGCGCGGGATTTCGACGCCGCCGTGGCGCAGACCGTGCGCACCTGGCGCTATATGCCCAGCCTGCTGTGCCGGCTGGTGCCCGGAGCGGAGGCGGACGGAAGCTGCGGGAATGCGCTGGAACGTGCCCCAGTGCCGGTGCTGCGCGCCTACCGCTTCGTTTTCGAGCGTCGCGCCGGTGCTGTGCACGTGGGGGTGTCCGAAGCCGACGACCGGTGAGCTCCCGCGCGCCGCATACCGGGTGGGTTGAGGGAGCGTCGGTGCACGGTATCGCGAGCAAGCTCGCTCCTACGAAATCTTGCGAAGCCCCGGATGCTGCAATGCAGGAGCGACTGTGGCCGCGATGGGGCGCGGAAGCGCCGGGTCAGCTCTGCGCCAGCGCCCGCAGCGCGTCCCCGGTGAGCCGCTGCACGGTCCAGCCGTCCATCGGCACCGCGCCGAGGCGGCGGTAGAAGGCGATGGCCGGGGCGTTCCAGTCGAGCACCGACCACTCGAAGCGGCCGTACCCGCGTTCCACCGCCAGGCGCGCGAGGTGGCGCATCAGCGCCAGCCCGACGCCGTGGCCGCGCAGGTGCGGATGCACGAACAGGTCTTCCAGATACAGGCCCGGACGCGCCAGGAAGGTGGAATAGGTCGGGAAGAAGAGCGCGAAGCCGGCGGTTTCGCCGTCGCATTCGGCCATCACCACTTCGGCCGCGGGGCGTTCGCCGAACAGCGTGGCAGCGAGCGCCTCCTCGGTGGCCACGCACTCGTGCGAAAGCTTCTCGTATTCGGCCAGCGCGCGGATCAGGTCGAGGATCCGCGGCACGTCGGCGCGCGTCGCGGGGCGGATGCGGATCGTCAAGACGGGACGGCTCAGCCTGCCAGCGCCTTCTTCACCAGCGCCGAAACCAGGCCCATGTCGGCCTGCCCGGCCAGCCGCGGCTTGAGCACGCCCATCAGCTTGCCCATGTCGGCCGGGCCGGAGGCCCCGGTCTCGGCGATCGCTGCGGCCACTGCGGCTGCGATCTCGGCCTCGCCCATCTTGGCCGGCAGATAGGCTTCGATCACGACGATTTCCGCGCGCTCGACCGACGCCAGGTCCTCGCGCCCGGCGGCTTCGTACTGGGACACCGAATCGCGCCGCTGCTTGAGCATCTTCTCCAGCACGGCGATGACGGCGGCATCGTCGAGCACGATGCGCTCGTCCACTTCGCGCTGCTTGATCGCGGCGTTGACCAGTCGGATCGTGGCCAGGCGCTCCTTCTCGCCGCTCTTCATCGCGGCCTTCATGTCATCGGTGAGGCGTTGCTTGAGGGTCATGGCTGAGGTCCGGAATTGGGGAGTAGGGATTGGGGATTCGATGGCGGGGTTCCGGTCGGCGGCTGATGCCAACCCCGTGCATCCAGCCACGGATTTCGACCCGACAAACGCGAAAAGCCGGCGACGCGAGCGCGCGGCCGGCTTTTTAGGCAGGCGAAGCGGCTCAGTACAGGCGGCGGCGCTTGGTCACGTCGCGCGAGACGCGACGCAGATGGCGCTTCACCGCGGCAGCCGCCTTGCGCTTGCGCTCCTGGGTCGGCTTCTCGTAGAACTCGCGCTTGCGGGTTTCGGCCAGGACGCCGGCCTTTTCGCAGGTGCGCTTGAAGCGGCGCAGGGCAAACTCGAACGGCTCGTTTTCGCGGACTTTGACGCTGGGCATGGAAGCTCCGGATCTATCGGGGTGTGCCGGGGTTTGGAACCCCGATCGTTTGGCGAGCCGCGTATGATACTGGGCAAGAAGCGTCCAGCGCAAGCCGGACCCCCGCGCGGACCTCGGCGCCTGCTCCAACCCGGAAATCCCCATGATCGTCCTCGGCATCGAAACCAGCTGCGACGAAACCGGCGTGGCGGTCTACGACACCGCCCGCGGCCTGCGCAGCCACACCCTCTACAGCCAGATCCGCCTGCACGCCGACTATGGCGGCGTGGTGCCGGAACTGGCCAGCCGCGACCACGTGCGCAAGCTGGTGCCGCTGGCGCGCGAGTGCCTGGCGCAGGCGGGACTCGGCCTGTCCGACCTCGACGGGGTGGCCTACACCGCAGGGCCGGGGCTGGTCGGGGCGCTGCTGGTGGGTGCCGCGTTCGGGCGCGCGCTCGCCTTCGCGCTGGAGGTTCCGGCGATCGGCGTGCACCACATGGAAGGGCACCTGCTCGCACCGCTCCTGGAAGAGAACGCGCCCCAGCCGCCGTTCGTGGCCCTGCTGGTTTCGGGCGGGCACAGCCAGCTGGTGGACGTGCGCGGCATCGGCGACTACGCGCTCCTGGGCGAAACCCTCGACGACGCCGCCGGCGAAGCCTTCGACAAGACTGCCAAGCTGATGGGCCTGCCGTATCCCGGCGGCCCGCACCTCGCGAAGCTGGCGCAGCAGGGTCGCCCGGACGCCTGCACGTTCGCGCGCCCGATGACCGACCGACCCGGGCTGGAGTTCAGCTTCTCCGGGCTCAAGACCCAGGTGCTGCTGGCCTGGCAGAAGTCCGACGGCAGCGAGCAGACGCGGGCCGACATCGCGCGCGGCTTCGAGGAGGCGGTGACCGAAACCCTTTCCATCAAGTGCGAGCGCGCGCTGGCGCAGACCGGCCGGCGCGCGCTGGTGGTGGCCGGCGGCGTGGGGGCGAACCGGCGCCTGCGCGAGCGCCTGGCCGAACTGGCCGAGCGCCGCCGGGTGCAGGTGTGCTTTCCGCGGCTGGAGTTCTGCACCGACAACGGCGCCATGATCGCCTTCGCCGGCGCGCTGCGGCTGGCGGCGGGCGAACGCGAACCGGCGGCGATCCGCGCCCGGCCGCGCTGGGACATGGCGCAGCTCGCGCCGATCTGAGCGCGCCGCACCCCGCCCGCTCCCGACGGCTGGCCGGAATCCGCCGCATCTGCGGCGTCATCGCGCGGCACCGGCTGGGGTAGGCTGGCGCCATGCCGCCCGCCGCCCGCCCCGCATGGATGCCCGACTTCTGCCGACCACAGGCGCTGTTCGGCGTGGTGATCGCGGTGGAGGTGGCGGTGCTCACCGCGCTGCTGCTGCGCCTGCCGCAGCCCGCCGGCGGCTGGACCGACCTGTTCACCGCCAGCCTCCTGGCGCAGTGGCTGGCGCTGCTGTGCGCGGCGGCGCTGTGCAAGCTGCGGCAGCGGATCGACCGGCTGCCGCTGGCCGTCGGCGTCACCGCGGCGCTGGCGCTGCCGATGGCCATCGTCGGCGCTGCGACCTGGGTGGTTGCGGTGCTCGACCAGCAGCTCGACCTGGGCTTCACCGTGCCGCCCGCGCTGACCGGGCGCTTCGTGGTGGTTTCCATGGCCGTCGCCCTGCTGCTGTCGGCCACGCTGCTGCGCTACTTCTACGTCACCGCGCAATGGCGGACGCAGGTAGCCGCGCACGCCCAGGCGCAGGTGCAGGCGCTGCAGGCGCGCATCCGGCCGCACTTCCTGTTCAACAGCATGAACTCCATCGCCAGCCTGATCCGGCACGAACCGGCCAGCGCCGAACGCGCGGTGGAGGATCTGGCCGAACTGTTCCGCGCCGCGCTGGGCGGCGACGGGGAATCCACCCTGGGCGAGGAGCTGCATCTGGCCGAGCGCTACCTTGCGATCGAGGCGCTGCGGCTGGGGCCGCGCCTGACGGTGGAATGGGCGCTGGAAGAAACTCTCCCGCGCGCGCTGGCGCTGCCGCGCCTGACCCTTCAGCCGCTGGTGGAAAACGCCGTGGTGCACGGCATCGCGCGCCGCCCCGAGGGCGGCACGATACGGATCGGCGCGAGAACCGCCGGCAGGACGCTGGAGATCGCGGTCACCAACCCGCTGCCGACGCATCCCGCGCCTTCGCAAGGCAACCATCACGCCCAGGGCAGCATCGCGCTGCGCCTGGCGCACCGCTTCGGCGCGCGCGCGCGCATGACGGCCGGGGCGCAGGACGGCTACTATTCCGCCACCCTCACCGTGCCGCTGGACTGATGAAGCTGCTGATCGCCGACGATGAGCCCCTCGCCCGCCGTCGCCTCCGCGACCTGATCGGCGACCTCGGCGGCCACCAGATCCTCGGCGAAGCCGCGGACGGACGGGAGGCCTGCGAACTGGCCTCCCGGCTCGGACCCGACGCGGTGATCCTGGACATCTCGATGCCGGTGCTGGACGGGCTGGAAGCCGCCCAACACCTCGCCCGGCTGCCGCATCCGTCGGCGGTGATCTTCTGCACCGCCTACGACGAGCACGCCCTGGCCGCCTTCGAGGCCCAGGCGGTGGACTATCTGGTCAAGCCGATCCGGCGCGAGCGCCTGGCCGACGCGCTGGCGCGCGCCGAGCGCTATCTGCAGGGCGCACCCGCACCACCCTCCTCGCCGCCCCCGGCGCAGCGTTCGCACCTCTCGGCGCGGATGCGCGGCTCGCTGCGCCTGATTCCGGTGCACGACATCCGCTACCTGCAGGCCGAGGACAAGTACGTCGTGGTGTACCACGCGCAGGGCGAAGACCTGGTCGAAGACACCCTCAAGGCGCTGGAAGCGGAATTTGGCGATCGCTTCATCCGGGTGCACCGCAACTGCCTCGTGGCCGCGCACGAGATCCGCGAGCTGCAGCACCACTCCGATGGCCGCGGCCTGCTGTACCTGCGCCACTACCCGACCTGCATCGAGGTCAGCCGCCGCAACCTGCGCGCCGTGCGCGAACGCCTGACGAGCCTGTGAACACACCCACCCTTCTGCGCATTGCCACGCGCAAGAGCGCCCTCGCGCTGTGGCAGACCGAGCACGTTGCCAGCCGCCTGCGCGCGCTCCATCCCGGCCTTGCGATCGAGCTGGTGCCGCTGTCCACCCGCGGCGACGAAATCCTCGACCGCTCGCTCGCCGCCATCGGCGGCAAGGGCCTGTTCCTCAAGGAACTGGAGGTGGCGATCGAGGAGGGACGCGCCGAATGTGCGGTGCATTCGCTCAAGGACGTGCCGATGGCGCTGGACGCACCGTTCACCCTGGCCGCCATCCTGGAGCGCGCCGATCCCTTCGACGCCTTCGTTTCCAGCCGTTACGCCCGCTTCGAGGATCTGCCGCAGGGCGCGCGCGTGGGCACCTCCTCGCTGCGCCGCCAGGTGCAGCTGCGCGCACTGCGCCCGGACCTGGAGCTGGCCGACCTGCGCGGCAACGTCAACACCCGCCTGGCCAGACTCGACAACCGCGAGTACGACGCCATCGTCCTGGCCTGCGCCGGGCTGATGCGGCTGGGCATGGCCTCGCGCATCCGCGCCCGCCTGATGCCGCCTGCGGTGCTGCCCGCGGTGGCGCAGGGCGCGATCGCGGTCGAATGCCGCGCGCAGGACGCCGCCACCCGCGCCCTGCTCGCGCCGCTCGACCACGCGCCCACGCGGCGCTGCGTGGAAATCGAGCGCGCCATGAACCTGCGCCTGGGCGGGAGCTGCCAGGTGCCGATCGCCGGCTACTGCACCGAAAGCGACGGCCGCTGGCAGCTGCAGGCGCTGGTGGCCGACCGGCGCGGTGAACAGCGGCTGCGCGAGCAGGGCAGCGCCGGCCCCGAAGACCGCGAACACCTCGGCGTGCGCGTGGCCGAGGCGCTGCTGGCGCGCGGCGCCGATCGCCTTCTGGCCGACTGAGCCTCGACACCCGCCATGCCGCACGCTTCCGACACCCCGCCCTCCGGCGCCATGCGCGCGCTCGGGCGCGGCCGCCCGCACCGCGCGGGCGACCTTTTGCCGCGCTTTTCCCGCTGGCACGCCGCGCGCGCCAACCGCTGGGAGTGGCTGCACCTGCAGCGGGGCGAACTGGTGCTGCAATGGCTGGGCGAAGCCGGCAGCCTCGCCCGGAGCCTGGGCGCCGGGCAGTCGCTCTGGCTGGCGCCCGGGCACCGCTGGCGCATTGCGAGATTGAGCGAAGATGCCGAATTTTCGCTACAGGTATTTGCTGATGACAGCGTGATCGCCGACGCACCCCAGCCGGAGCGCGCCCGCCTGCTGGAAGCCGCACCGCGGCTGGAAGCGGCGGATGCCGCGGCGCTCGCGCAGGCGCTGGCCGACCTCGCGCCGGGGGAACGCCGCCTGCTTCGCACGCCCTTCGATCCGGCGCCGTGCGTGCGCGAGGCGCTGGCCGATTCGGGCGGCACCCTCACCTGGCACCCGCTCGGCGCCGACGCGGGCACACACGCCGCGCTGCTGGTGCGCTGCGCCGAGCCGGTGGACCTGCTCGACTACCTCGGCCGCGACCACGCCCTGATCGAGGCCGCGCTCGTGGGCGCGCTGGGCGGCGACGCCGGGCGCGAGCGCTGGCTGCGCAGCCTGCTGGCGCGCCACCTGCGGATCGAAGAACAGGACATCTTCCCGGCCTTCCTCGCCGCCGGCGGCGATCCCGCCACGGTCCGCTCCCTGCAGCGCGAGCACGAGCTGCTGCGCGGCCACCTGGATAACATCGCCGACCCGGCCTCGCACCGCGGCCTGCTGCTGGTGCTGGAGGCCCACGACGAGAAGGAAGAGCAGCTCGTCTACCCGGATTTCCTCGCCCGCATCGGATCACGCGCCGCGGCACTGACCGCCGCCATCATCGCGCGCGGGCCGGGCTGAATCGCGGCCGATTCCGCAGCGGTCAGGCCTTGCGCGCCGCGATCGCCTGCTGGATGCCCATCAGCCCGAACGCCGGCGCCCAGACCTCGATGACCTCGGCCGAGGCAAAGCCGGCCTCGCGCAGCGCGTCGAGCAGGTCCCAGCCGAAGTGATGGAAGCACAGCACCCCGTCGGACACCGGGTCGCCGTGGTACTCGGGCGGCAGAAGGTGGGTGATGCTGCCGTCGGGATCGAGCCGGGCGCGGGTCACGGTATCACGCGAACACTCCAGGAACGGCGCGGTGAGCAGCAGCCGCCCGCCCTTGCCCAGCACGCGCGCCATCTCGCGCAGCGCGAGGCGGTAGTCGGGCACGTGTTCGAGCACCTCGAACGAGGCCAGCACCTCGAAGCTCGCATCGGCAAAGGAAAGCCGGGTCACGTCCTCGATGTTGAGCGATTCGGTGGAATCACCGGTGAGGTGGCGGATGTACTGCCCGACGGCGGTCTTGCGCGCCTCGTCGTGGATGTACTCGCTGCCGTGCACGGTTCCGAAGCGGCGCTTGAGCAGGGCGTAGCCGTGGGTCGCCTGCTCGGTGAGATAGAGCCGCGCGCCGGGCTGCGCCTGCATCCACCGGGCCAGCAGTCCGGTGCAGAAGCGCATCCGCGCGTTGAGGTGGCAGGTCGGGCAAACCACCGATTCGCGCCAGTTGACCTCGCCCCCTTCCTGCTCGGCAAGGCGCAGCGTGGCGGGGCCTCCGTGGGCGTGGCACAGGTACTGGAACGGCGCGCACCGGGCCAGGTTCGCGATGGACTGCTCCACCGCGTGGCGCGCGTGAAGCTCCTCGCGCCGCGCTTCGCGCATCTCCAGATACGCGGCCTGCGAGGCATGGACCTCGACGGCGGGCACTCCGACGTCGGCAGGCGCGGGAAGGGGCGAACGATTCTTCCGGAACACATCGAAAAACACGCGGACTCCAGTCCAGAAAGCGGCCCTGTGGCGCAGCGCGAGGTCGCGCCGCGGGCGTCATCATACCAGCGGCGCCGCCACCTGCTCGCCGCGCTCGTAGACCACGTTGGCGCGCCCCACCAGCAGCGGATCGAGCGCGCCGATGCGCTCCGGGTCCTTGTTCGCATAGGGCAGGGACAGCAGCACATGGCGCATCGCGTTCAGGCGCGCGCGCTTCTTGCAGTCGGACTTGACCACGGTCCAGGGCGCATCGATCGAATCGGTATGGAAGAACATCGCCTCCTTGGCGCGGGTGTAGGCCTCCCATTTGTCGAGCGAAGCCAGGTCGATGGGCGAGAGCTTCCACTGCTTGAGCGGATGCGCCTGTCGCTCCAGAAAACGCCGGTGCTGCTCTTCACGGCTCACAGAGAACCAGAACTTGATGAGGTGGATGCCGCTGCGCACCAGATGGCGCTCGAACTCGGGCGCCTGGCGCATGAACTCGGCGTATTCGTCCTCGGTGCAGAAGCCCATCACGCGCTCGACCCCGGCGCGGTTGTACCAGCTGCGGTCGAACATCACGATTTCCCCGGAAGTGGGCAGGTGCCGCACATAGCGCTGGAAGTACCACTGGCCGCGTTCGGTTTCGGTGGGTTTTTCCAGCGCCACCACGCGCGCGCCACGAGGATTGAGGTGCTCCATGAAGCGCTTGATGGTGCCGCCCTTGCCGGCGGCATCGCGGCCCTCGAACACGATCACCACGCGCTGGCCGGTGTCCTTCACCCAGGCCTGCAGCTTGAGCAGCTCCACCTGCAGACGGTATTTCTGGCGCTCGTAGGTCTTGCGCAGCATGCGGTGGCGGTAGGGATAGTCGCCCACGCGCCAGTGCGGCGAGAGCTCCTCGTCCTGCGCGGCGCTCAACTGCGCGTCCTCGGCGGCCAGCCGCTCGCGCTCGCCCAGATGGCGACGCAGCGCGCGCGCATCGTCTGGCGACATGCCGGCCAGGATCGACTCCAGCGCCTCGACTGCGGCGTGGAAGCCGCTGCCGGTGCGCGCCTGCGCCACGTCTTCTGCCAGCGCGCGCGAGGATTCCCGCGCCGCCCGCAGCGACTGTTCGACGCGCGCCTGCTCCATCGGATCATCGTCACGACGCTCCGCGACAGCGGCCGCGCGCGGCGGCCTGCGGCGCGTCCTGGCGGCGGGAGCGGCGGGTTTGCCGGAATCCATGGGCGTTTCCTCGGGGCGGGTGCGACAGGTTCCAGTATGTCCCGCACGCGACCCGATGTGCAGCGGGAACTGCGCGGCGGCGCACGGATGCTAAGGTGGCCGTTTTTCCACGAGCCTTCGCCATGACCTCACCCTCCCGCCCCGGCGGCCGCGCACCGGACCAGATGCGTCCGATCCATATCGAACGCAACTACACCCGCCACGCCGAGGGCTCGGTGCTGGTCTGTTTCGGCGACACCAGGGTGCTGTGCACCGCCAGCGTCGAGGCGCGCGTGCCGCCCTTCCTGCGCGGCAAGGGCGAGGGCTGGGTGACGGCCGAATACGGAATGCTGCCGCGATCCACCCACACCCGCAGCGACCGCGAGGCCGCGCGCGGCAAGCAGGGCGGACGCACCCTGGAGATCCAGCGCCTGATCGGTCGTTCGCTGCGCGCCTGCGTGGACCGGCGCCTGCTGGGCGAACGCACCATCACCCTCGACTGCGACGTGCTGCAGGCCGACGGCGGCACCCGCACCGCGGCCATCACCGGCGCCTACGTCGCGCTGCACGACGCCACGACCTGGCTGCTGGCGCGCCGCGAAATCACCCGCTCGCCGATCTTCGGCGCGGTCGCGGCGGTTTCGGTGGGCGTCTATCGCGGCGTGCCGGTGCTCGATCTGGACTACGCGGAAGATTCGGACTGCGACACCGACATGAATCTGGTGATGAACGACGGCGGCGGCTTCATCGAGCTGCAGGGCACCGCCGAAGGCCACGCCTTCCGCCGTGACGAGCTGGACGCGCTGCTGGCGCTGGGAGAAAAGGGCGTGCGCGAACTGTTCGCCGCGCAGCAGGCCGCGCTCGGCGGCTGAAACCTTACGCAGGCCGCGGACCGCATCGCATTGTTGATGCCCAATCGAGCCGGCATACTGCCGGGCGGTCGCGCCTTCGAGCGCACTGGCAGTGGCAGGGAGCGAGGATGGCCGACGGCCGCAACACTCAAACGCATACCGCCGAACTGGCGCAGCGCTGTTCGCAGGGAGACGCGGCGGCGCGCGACGCGCTGTTCTCTGCCGTTTATGAAGACCTGCACCGACGCGCGCATCGCCTGCTGAGCGAATCCGGCGGCGCCACGCTCTCGACCACCGGACTGGTGCACGAAACCTACCTCAAGCTCGCCGGCAGCCGCCTGGCACCGCAGGATCGCGCCCATTTCTATGCCATCGCCGCCCAGGCCATGCGCCAGGTGCTGCTCAACGTCGTGCGCGACCGCGCTGCGGCCAAACGCGGCGGGGGCGCGCTGTGCGTGACGATGGATCACGCCGAAGGACTGGCGGCACCCGAAGGCGAAGGCGCGCCGGACCTGATCGCACTCGACGGCGCGCTCAGCGCTCTGGCGCAGCAGGATGCACGGCTGGCGCAGGTGGTGGAGCTGCACTTCTTCGCGGGCCTGGGCTTTGCCGAGATCGCCGAACTTCTGTCGCTTTCGCTGCGCACCGTGGCGCGCGACTGGCGCGCCGCGCGCGCGCTGCTGCGCCTGCACATGGCCCAGTCGCGGTGAATCCGGATGAAATCGCGCTGCTGCGGGAGGCGCTGGATCTTCCCGAGCCGCAACGCGCGGACTTCATCGAGGCGCGCTGCGCCGGCGATCCCGCACAGGCACGGCGGCTGCGGAACCTGCTGGCGATGGACGAGGAACCCGACGCCCTGCTCGACGGCGGAGTCGATGGCCTGCTGATCGATGCGCTCATCGAACCCGGCGGCGAAGCCGAATTTTCTTCCGCGCCTCTGGCAGACCGCAGCGGCGAGGAGATCGGGCCCTGGCGCATCCTGCGCCATCTGGCCGAAGGCGGCATGGGCAGCGTGTGGCTGGCGGAGCGCGCCGACGGCGCGTTCGCCCAGACCGTGGCGCTCAAGACCGTCAAGCCGGGCATGGACAGCGCCGCGGTGCTGCGCGCCTTCCAGCGCGAGCGCGAGGTGCTGGCGCGGCTCCAGCACCCGCAGATCGCGCACCTGATCGACGGTGGCGTCGATGCCTCGGTGCGGCCCTGGTTCGCGATGCGCCACGTCGAAGGCGAGCCGCTGGACCGCTGGCTCCAGCGCGCCGCCGCTGCGCCAGCGCCTGACGCTGTTCGCCTCGCTGTGCCGGGTGGTGGCGCACGCCCACCGCCAGCTCGTGGTGCACCAGGACATCAAGCCCGGCAACATCCTCGTGCAGGCCGAAGGCACGCCCTGCCTGCTGGATTTCGGCATCGGGCGCATCCTGCACGGCGAGGCTGCCGACGCCACCCAGACGGTGCAGCGCTTCGCCAGCCCGGCCTACGCCGCGCCGGAACAAATCGCCGGCGGCGCCATCAGCACGGCGACCGATGTGTACGCGCTGGGCGCGATCCTCTTCGAACTCCTCACCGGGCAACGCTACAGCGCCGTGCATCGCGGCGCGGACGCGACCACCCGACCTTCACATGCCGCCGCCTCGCACGTAGCCCCCGCATCGGTCGCACTGCCTGCCGCCCAGCTCGTCGGCGACCTCGACGCCATCGCGGCGCGCGCGCTGGCGCACGACCCGGCGCGTCGCTACGGCAGCGCGGACCTGCTGGCTGACGACGTGGACCGCTACCTCGCAGGCTGGCCGGTGACCGCGCGACCCGACGGCGAGCTGTACCGGCTTTCCAAGTGGATTCGGCGCAACCGTGTGGCCTCGGCGGCGCTGCTGGCGGCGGCGCTGGCGCTGGCCGCAGGCCTCGGAGCCAGCCTCTGGCAGACCCGGCTGGCCCGGCAGGAGGCGCAGCGCGCCACCGCGATCAAGGACTACCTCGTCAGCCTGTTCGACGCCGGCCGTACCAACGCGCAGGGCGTGGAGGTGCTGGACCAGCGCGTGATCGATCTGCTCGACGCCAGCTCCAGTCGGCTCAAGGACGAACTGGCGGGCCTGCCCGAGGTGCGCGACGAGATCTACACCACGCTGGTGGAAATCCACGACGCCAACGGCCGCCCCGAGCGATCCGTGGCGCTGGCGCGCGAGCGCGTGGCGCAGGCCGAACAAGCCTTCGGCGCAAACGATCCGCGGCTGGCTCCGGCGCTGGTGATGCTGGCGGGCGTCAGCCTCAACCATGACGATCTCGAAGCGATACCGCCCCTGCTCGATCGCGCCCAGGCGCTGCTGGACGCCGCCGGCGCGCGCGCCTCGTTGTCCCAGGCGCTGATCTGGCAATACCGCGGCGCGCTCGCGGGTCGACTCGGAAAAATGCAGGAAGCCACGGCACTGCTGGAACGCGCCGTGGCCCTGCTGCGCGCGCGATTTCCCGACACCGACGACTACATCACCGCGCTGTTCATGCAGATCCAGAGCTTTCCCGCGCGGCAGGAACCGGAGCGGGCGCACGCCCTGATCGGGGAAATGCGCACCGCGGTTCGCGCGCGCCACGGCACCGAGCACTTCCTCGGCGTGCAGGCCAATCTCATGGAAGCACGCTGGCTGCTCCTCCAGGCGCACTATTCCGAAGCCCTGGCCCTGCTGCGCGATACCGCGCCACGACTTGAACACTTCGTCGGCCCTTGGCACCCCGATGTCTTCGTGCTGCGGCATTGGGAAATCGAGGCCCTCCTGACGCTGGGCCGGATCGACGAGGCGCTCGCACTCTGGCAGCGCACCGACGCCCATCGCCAGGCACAGGTCCCGGAGTCCACGGAACTTGCCGAAGGATTCCGCGCGCTGCGCGCGCAGATCGACGCTGCCGCCCGCGCAGGCGCCAGCACGCACGCCGCGTCACAATAGCGCCATGAACCGCCCCGCCAGCCCCGCCACTTCCTCCGAAATTCCGCGCCGCCGCAGCGTCCAGCCCGGCCGCTTTCGCTGGCTGTGGATCGCGCTGGCCTGGCTCGCGCTCGGCCTGGGCTTCCTCGGCATCGTGCTGCCGGGCCTTCCCACCGTGCCCTTCATCCTCGCGGCCTCCTTCTGCGCCGCGCGTGGCTCGCGCAGGCTGCACCTCTGGATGCGCCGGCACCGCCAGTTCGGCCCGATGATCCGCAACTGGGAAGACCACGGCGCGGTCAGCCGCCGCGCCAAGTGGCTGGCAAGCATCATGATGGTGCTGTGCTCGCTGCTGATGGGCGTGAGTCCCTCACCGTTATGGGCCTGGGCTACCGGCAGCGCCATCATGCTGGCCGTGGCCATTTGGCTGTGGCGGCGGCCGGAAGCGTAAGCTTCCGTGACACGGCCCGGCCGGGCCGTGCTTCCGGGAGCCCTCCATGCGCCTGCATCTCGCCCTGCCCTTGGCCCTGCTGCTCGCCGCACCCAGCGCCATGGGCGCCACCTACCAGGTCGGCCCGACCCGTACCCACACCACGCTCGACGCACTGTTCGCCGCCGTGGACCTTGGCGGTGGCGACGTGGTGGAAGTGGACGGCGGGGTGAGTTATGCCGGCGGCGTTCTCGTTCCACAAGCCGACGGCGGCAGCGCAGGAAATCCGGTGGTCATTCGCGGCCTGCGCGTCGGCGGCGCCCGCCCGCAGATCAGCGGCGGGGTGAACACCGTGCAGTTCGAGCTTTCCGACCACGTGGTGCTGGAAGGCTTCGAGATCACCGGCGGTTCCAGCCGCTGCGTCTTCGTGCACGCCCACGACATCATCCTGCGCGACCTCTTGATCCGCGACTGCCCCCAGATGGGCATCCTCAGCGCCGACCAGGACTCCGGCTCGCTGACGCTGGAAAACAGCGAGATCCGCACCTCGGGCAGCAGCACCAGTCGCCACGCCCTCTACATCCAGAGCGACGAGATCGCCCACCCCGGCGCGGAGTTCCGGATGCGCTGCAACTACGTGCACTCGGGCACTGGAGGCAATCTGCTGAAAAGCCGGCACGAGCGCAGCGAAATCCACTACAACTGGTTCCAGGGTGCGGCCTACCACGAGCTGGAGCTGATCGGCCCGGATGAAAACACCCAGCAGCCCGGCTGGACGGTCGACCTCGTGCGCGAGGATCAGGACGTGGTCGGCAACGTCATCGTGCACAGCAATCCCGGCTTCGGCGCAGTGATCCGCGTGGGCGGCGACGGCACCGGCGAGAGCCGCGGCCGGGTGCGTTTTGCCAACAACACCATCGCCGTCACCAGCGGACAGGACGCCACCGTGTTCCGCATCTTCGAGGGCATCCAGGCGGTTGAATCGCACAACAACGTGCTGTTCGCGCCCAACGGCGGAACCCTGAGGATCGAACGCACGGTGGAAGCGGCGTGGACGAACGGGCGGCAGGTCGGCGGCAGCAACAACTGGGTGCAATCCGGCGCGACCTACCTGCCTGCGGAATGGGCCGGAACGCTGCAAGGTGCCAGCCCCGGGTTCGCCAACCCCGCGGCATTCAATTTCATGCCGACTGCGGGCAGCCCGCTGCTGGACGCCGCCAACCCCGCACCGCAGCCCATCCCCGGCTATGCCGTGCCGAACACGACCTTTCCGCCCACCCTGCATCCAATGCGCGCTTCCGCCTGCACCCCACGCATCGCAGCCGGAGCGCTCGACATCGGCGCGCTGGAGCGCAACGCGGACGCGCTGTTTGCCGATGGATTCGAAGGCTGAAGTGCATTGATCTGATCGCACCCAGCAACGGGCGCTGGCGCTGACCGGGCGAAAAGGCCACAGTCGAGCAACAAAATCCTGTTGTCAGGGGTTGGCGGAGGAGTCCATACACGAATTGTCAGGTCTTCGCCCGCTTGGCACGAGCAGTGAGGTGCTCTTTGCGAAGCAGCCGCTCTGACCGCATGGCGTGCAGGATGAAGACT
This sequence comes from Pseudomonadota bacterium, assembly GCA_963205495.1. GTDB lineage: Bacteria > Pseudomonadota > Gammaproteobacteria > Xanthomonadales > Xanthomonadaceae > Denitratimonas. The sequence goes on along the minus strand of CAUJIN010000008.1, from coordinate 1,268 downwards.
TTGTGCTGATCGAATCTGTAAATGACGCGGCAGAGCGGCTCCACAATTTGACGATAGCGCGATTTGCCAAGCTCAGGAGGATAGCTGCCGCTTTGCGGATGTTCCGCCAGATGCTCGACATGCGCGAAGACCCGCATGACAAGCGCAGCCGCTGCAGCGGGATCTTCCAATGCAATGTAGTCAGCGATTGCGTCAAGATCCGCCAGCGCTGGATCTGTCCAGACTATTTCAGCCATCTGGCAAGTCGCGCCTTGGCTTGGGCGTGAGTCGAGACGCGGCCATCTGCAATGGCTTGCTCGCCGCGCGCAATGCCCTCCAAGATGGACATGCGCTGCTGCATGAGATGAAAGGTCTCTACGTCCAGCAGATATGCGCTGGGGAGGCCATGCTGCGTGATGAGGATGGGCTCTTTGTCCCGCTCGATGTCAGCGAGGAGCTCAGTAGCCTGCCGCTTGAGAGTGGTGACGAGTTCGGTGCGCATGCAGTGATACTATAGTAGCACTTGGTAGTGCGCAAGTGCCCGTTCAAAGACCTAAGGAACCTCTGAACAAGCCGTCATCCCAGCGAAGGCTGGGATCCATGTTGCTGTTTTAGAATGGGTTCCAGCCTTCGCTGGAACGACGGAAGAGACTTGCTCAGACTTTCCCTAACACCTGTCGCTCGAAGGCTCCGAACCGCCGAACACCACGGCTCCAGTTTCGATCCCGAACACATCAGCCGACGCGAACCTCGCGCCGCCTGATTCCTTCCACGGGCCACAATTCTGGCCTTTGTGGCCGCTTGAATGTCTGGCATCGTCTCGTGGGTGAGCAGGGCTTTCGAGCGGCATGCCGCGAGCCTGCGAACGACCGCCGGCATGCAAGCCGGCGGGCCGGAATGATGGCTCGGGGAATACCCACCGCAAAGCCGAATACACGAATGCAACCGCTCCCGTCTTGCCGGGGTTGAGGCCAAAGCAGCAGGGAAAACAGATAATCCAGGCCGTGCGGCGAAGGCCGTGCAACAAAATCCTGTTGTCAGGGGTTGACGGAGGAGTCCATACACGAACCTGATTCCTGATTAGCCCTGAGTCTCAGCCGCGCCCAGAGGGGCGAGTCCCCTCTCCCCCGCCAATGGGCGGGGGAGAGGGCTAGGGTGAGGGGGGTACGCGCTGGGAGGCGCTATTGCGGTCTTCGCGGAACGGCTCCGAAAGCCCCCTCACCCCAACCCTCTCCCCCATTTGCATGGGGGAGAGGGAGCTTTACAGCTGAGACTCAGGGCTAATCAGG
>CAUJIN010000007.1 GCA_963205495.1 Pseudomonadota bacterium | reverse complement strand
GCCGCTGGCATTCCGGGTGCGGCCACGATCGAACGAAGCTTTTGATTCGTGGTTGGACCGGCTGACGGCGAAGCACGAGGTGACGCGTGCCGAGCTCTTTCGCCATCTCGGCTGCGATCCCCGGCTTGGGCTCTGTGATCTAGCGCGCGGTTGGCAGGGTATGGCGCAAGCGGACTATCCTGCGTTTCATCAGCTGATCGAGACCCTGGCCTGGGCTGTCCAGACACGGACCCGGACCATCGAGGCGACCTTCGTAGCGGTGCCGGAATTGGCCTTGCTGCCGCCGGCCTTGCGGGTTTTCGGCTGCCCGCTGTGCTGGCGGGAAGCGCAACAAGCCGGTGAACCGCTGATCCTCACCCGGGACTGGATCCTACGCGCGAGCTGGATGTGTCAGCGTCATCAATTGCCGCTCGCGCCGGTGCAGAGGCTCGTTGACGGTCGGACGCCGCGCGCAACTGCACGGATTCTCGAAATGCAGGTCGATGCTATGCATGCGCTTCGCCGACGGTATTCGCCGACACCGGTCATGCTCGCTTTCAACCGCAATGTCATAGGCGCGATGCTTGGACAGGCAGGGGCTGGTCTGCGCCGCGGCGAATTCGGCTACCGGTCTCGCTTCACCGCCAACCGGTTCCATCTCGCCGACGCGCGGATCGCGCTGCTGACGGCGGCGCACAGTGATCGTACCTGCTCGGCCGATCGCTTCGAGGAGCTTGTCGGGCTGTCGGCATCGGCTCTACTCCGGTCGAGCGCGAACCTGCTCAAGGCGAAGGCGAGGCGTCCCGTTGTGCCCTCCGGACCGTTCGTGCCGGAGGGTCTTCTCACGCGTCGGGTGAATCGCTGGCAGACCAGCCTGTCCGACCTGATCGAGGCCTATGTTCAAGTGAAACGCCGGGACACGACGGCCTGTTGCGGCGGCTCGCAGGGTCAAAATGGCGATCTTGCCGAAATTTGCCCTCAGAACCCCGCAGAGCGCATCGGCGGCCTCTCCGCACCCCTACCTATCGGAGACCGCGTTTTCGCGCTGTAAGGGCCATTTCCGCCGAAGTTTAATTTTCCACGATAAACCAATCAGTTAGGGCAATTTCAGTCCGAATCCTTCAATTCGGGCGGCTGTCGCGAGCCAGAGCGATGGCGCGGGACTCATAGTTCGTCTTCCTCGTCAGCCTCGTCCAGGCTGATGCGGCTCCGGGCCAGCAGCGTGTCGATGTCGGCCATCGCTGCCTCGTACTCGCCAAGCGCGGCAGACGAGAAGGTGGAACTGGCGGTAGGTGCCGCGGCGTCGTCCGTCACCCGGACCTCGAGGGTAACGGAGTACAGGTGGACGCCGGCGAGCGTGGTGCGCTCGAGCATGCCGACCGTGTCGAGCGCGCCGAGCATCGTGCGAAGCCCAAGCCGGGTGACCCCGAGCAGGGCTTCGAGCTGGGCAGAGCGCAGCGGTCCGAACCCGGCTAGCAGTTCGAGCAGGGCTGGCGCGCGCGACGAGCGGCGTTTGCCGGGTTGGCGGTCCGCGAGGCGACGGGCGAGCTGTTCGGCCTCGCTGAGGTTGCGGCACAGGCCCTGCGCGACATCGCGCAGCGCGGCCGCGAGGATAGTCGGCGTGGCATCGGGTTCACCAGGATCCGCTGGCGTGCCGCCCCGCAGGGCGTCGAGGCGGATGAGGCCGGGGAAGGGGAGAGCGTGGGCCATGAGCCCCGCTGCATGCCAGTGCTCGCCCCATAGCAATTCGAGCGCCCAGCGCGGTGAGGGTAGCGCTGCGCGCTCGACCGTCAGCCGCATCGGCCCGAGGACGATCGGCTCGGGCGCGCGTTCTCCCGGCGCGAACAGGATATGCTCGCCCGCCGCGCGGTGGAGGCGTACCACGGCGCTGAGGGGATGTGCAGAGGGGGCGAGCCCGTGGATCAGGTCACGCGCAGCCGCGATGAGTTCATGGGCGTCCTGGCGCGCGGTCTCGTCCGCAAGGTCGCTGCCGACATGGTCGCGGGGCGCCAACAGCGCCGCCTGGAAGCGGGCGGCGAGTTCGGCCAGCGGTTCCCAGCTGCTGTGCGTCAGCTCGGTCAGAATCGCTTCGCACAGCACCCGCGGCGGACGCATCGTGCGCGGCGACTGATCCGACAGCGTGGCCACCCCGGCAAACCATGCGTGAAAGCGCTGGTCGGTGAAGGCGTGCCCCTCCTGGCACAGCGCGGCGATGAGCACGCTGCGCAGCTGCTGGATTGCCAGCAGCCGCAATGTCGTAGTCCCGACCGCTCCCAGGGCGCCGTCCAGGCGGCCAAGCGCGAGCAGGGCCGCTGCTTCGAGGTCTCTCTGCGCGGGGTCCGGAAGGAGGTATTCCGAGGGTGCCATGGGGACCTTTGCTAAGAAAATGGCGGAAAACCAAGGTTTCAAGAGAGATATATACCTAACACGCTTTCACTCTACAACTACTAGGATTCAGAAACTCATACACTATCGCTAATAGGATATTATCGATAGTGACAACGGCGCATAGGGCGGGTATCAGGCGCGGATGGCTGCACAATCGCATTCCGCATCCCAAGCTCCGACCATCGCGGGCGAGTTGGTGGTGGTCCGCGCTGCCGGTGAGGCGCCCTTGCCGCGGCGAAGGGACGGGCGAGCGAGTGACCGCGTTGAACAACTGACCACACTGCTTGCTGCGTTGATCGGCAAGGATGCCGCGATCGACAAGCTTGCCTTCCGCAAGAGCCTCGAGGCGCGTGCTCCCGCGAGCGTCAAGGCGCTGGCCAACGATCTGGCCTGCTATGCCACCTTTTGCGCGCGCGCGGGCGGCATTGGCCTGCCCGCGAACGAGGCGCGCGTCGTCGCCTACCTTGAACATTGCGAACGGCGGGAGCTCAAGCCGGCGACGGTCGGGCGACGTCTTGCGAGCCTTGCGGTGGTGCATGGGCTGCTGGGGGCGGCGAGCCCGACGCGGGGGCCGATCGTGCGCGATGCCTTGCGTGGGCTCCGGCGCCGGGTGGATGTCACGCAGCGTCAGGCCGGGCCGCTGCGATTTGGTGCCGGCATCGGCAGTGCACCTGCCAAAGGATTTACGCTGAGCGCGCTGTTACAGGCTTGCCCGGGCACGCTGCCGGGCTTGCGCGATGCGGCGCTGCTCAGCCTGGCTTACGACACCGGACTTCGTGTGTCTGAACTCGTGCGGGTGGCATGCGACCATATTGCCATTGAGCACGATGGTTCGGCGGTGCTGACTGTGCCGCGCTCGAAGACCGATCAGGAAGGGCAGGGGGCCTATGCCTGGCTCTCGCCTGATACGATGCGGCGGATTGCGGCATGGCGGACGGGCGGCGGAATCGCAGAAGGGCCGCTGTTCCGCCGGATTGGCGTGGTGCGCACCAAGGCGCGCGCGGCCGAGGTCCCTGCCGCCTTGCCGGTGCCGCCAGGGTACAGGTGGCGATTGCCTGAAGCC
>CAUJIN010000006.1 GCA_963205495.1 Pseudomonadota bacterium | reverse complement strand
ACTTCGCGCGCCGCCCGCGCGCACGCCGCAGCGCCATCGTGCCCAGCACCACATAGGCCAGCAGCATCGCCAGCTTCACCGCGAGCCAGGCGGTGGTGAACGGATTGAGGTGCAGCACCGCCAGCAGCATCAACGCCGCGGTCAGCAGGCAAGTGTCGATGGTGTAGCTGAGATAGCGCACCGGGGCCGAAAGCGGCCAGCGCAGGCCCAGCAGCACCAGCGCGCCGCGCAGCGAGAACAGCAGGCCGCTGGCCAGCACGAAGCCGATGTGGGCGGCCTTGATCTGCGGGTAGAACTCGATCATCGGAAACCGTCTTCAGGTCGGATACGACCGGCCATTTTATCCCGGTCGGCCATCCGCACGCGGGCGCAGATAGATCCAGGCATAGCGCAGCGCCCAGGGAAGAAAGGCCACCAGCCAGCCGACCGCAGCCACGCGGAACCCGCTCCACGGCGTCTCCATCAGCTCGGCCAGGACGCGCGTCAGCGCCACGAGCTGAAGGCAGGAAAAGGCGAACAGCGCCACCGGAACCAGCACCAGCGGCCTACCCGAATGTCCCTGCGAGACGCGCGTGACCATCGCCACCAGCAGGCTGCCGAACACCCCGATCGTGAGCGCGTGCAGCGGCGCCTTGCCGAGCACCACGGCGCCATCGAGCTGCAGCCACACGCTCTGCACCACATAGAGCAAAAGCGCCACCGGCAGCCAGGCATAGCCCAGGAACAGCACCCGCAGGATGCCCGGCGCCTTGCCGCGCGGCCACCACTTCCACAGGCACACCAGCGCGATCAGCAGAAGTGGCGCATCGGCCAGCCACAGCCACGACTTGTGGCCGCTCGCTTCCAGCCCGACGTGCAGCAGCCAGAACGGCCACTGCGCACCCAGCAGCCACATCGGCCGCCACGACTGGTAGCCGGCCACCACGTTGCCTGCGAAGAACGGGAACATGCGGTGCGCCACCGTGGCATAGATCGGCAGCAGCACGCCGAAGGTGCCGATCTGCATCACGGCCTGTCCCAGCCAAAGATTGAACGGCCGGCCGAAGCTGTGCAGATAGACCGCAAAGCCCAGCAGTCCGAGGAAACCGATTGTCAACGCTGTGTAGCAGCTCACCGCGTGCCAGGTCTGGAAACGGTTGCGCACCAGAACCGTACCCAGCACCACCAGCCCGTAGCCCCAGCCCAGGATCGTCAGCACCACGCCAAGATGCAGGGCGTGCGCGCTGCCGGTGAACGCCGCCGCCAGGCACAGCACCTGCCCCAGCAGCATCCCGAGCCCCACCGGGACATAGTGCCTGCGGGTCGGTTCGGCCTGCCCCATCCAGCGCGGGAACACCGTGATGAGGAAGCCGAACATGAAGCTCGGCAGCATCTGGTATTGCACGATGAAGCCGTGCAGCCATCCGCCGGTCACCTGCTCCACCGGCAGCGGCACGGTGTGGAACAGCCACCAGGTCCACCAGGCCATGGCGGCCAGCACGTTGAGGGCGCCGGCGAAGAACAGCAGGCGATGCGGTGCTGCGGTCAGGACCGCGGGAAGCGAGAGCGATTGCGAATGCGAATTGTTGTTCATGGCGAAAGTCTGGCTCCATGCCGTCCTGCCCGCAATGACCTGGATCATTGCCCGACGGGTGCCGGCCCTCCCGCCGTACCCGGAACTGCTTCAGTTCAGCAGCCCCGCCAGTCCTTCCAGGGCCGCCGCCACCGTCTGCCGGCGCACCGCCTCGCGGTCGCCGTCGAACCGGAAGAGCCGGGCGCGCGGATACCCGCCACGCCGCTTCCATGCGATCCACACGCTGCCGACCGGCTTGTCCGGCGTTCCGCCGCCCGGCCCGGCGATGCCGGTCACCGCCACCGCCAGGGTCGCGCCCGAATGGATCAGCGCGCCGGATACCATCTCCAGCGCCGTTTCCTCGCTCACCGCACCGTGCCGCATCAGGGTTTCCGGCCGCACCCCCAGAAGCGCCTGCTTGGCCTCGTAGCTGTAGGCCACCATGCCCGCTTCGAACCACTCGGAGCTGCCGGCGACGTCGGTCAGCACCTTGGCGATCCAGCCGCCGCTGCAGCTTTCCGCCGTGACCAGGGTGTGGCGCGCGGCCAGCGCCGCAGCTCCCAGCGCGCGCGCCTGCATCAGGAGATCGGCATCGGAAGGAATCTGTGCGTTCATCGTCGCAGGGTAGTGGTCGAATGCGCGAAACGCCATGCGCTTGCAGCGCACGGAACCCGCGTACACAATCGACTCGACGCGATGGCGGAGGTCAGAGATGCATCGATTCATCGGGCGCGCCACCCATCCCACCCCGAACGCGCGGCCGGACCTGATGCCGCTGGGCGGCGTGCTGCTGGCGCTGGTGGCGATCTTCGCCACCCACATGCCGCAGGCTTCGACGCGCCTGATCCAGGAGGTGGGTCACGGAGGCTGCGGACTGTGCCGCGACTGCGGCCAGCCGCGCGAGATCAGCCTTTCCCAGGACCGCGATGGACAGGTGCGCATGGACTCGAGCCAGGTGAGCCTCCCGCTGCTGCGGGCCCTGCTGCAGATCGAGCAGGCGCAGCCCGATGCCTGGCTCGTGGTGAAGGTGAACCCGGATCCGGAAGTGGAATACGGCCAGTTGGTCGCCCTGCTCGGCCAGATCCAGGCCGCAGGCATCGCATCGCACCACATCCGCGTATCCGAGTCGCCGTGGTGACTGGCGCGCAGATTCGCGTGAAGCCGGGCGGCAATCCGGGGGCGGGACGAAGCGGTGCCTGAGGGTCCCGAAATCCGCCGCGCCGCCGATCGCCTCGCCACCGCCGTCGCGGGCCAGGCGCTGCGCCGCGCCGAATTCGCCTTTCCGCAGCTCAAGCGCTTCGAGCGCGAACTGCCGGGCAGCCGCATCGTTTCCATCACCCCGCGCGGTAAGGCCCTGCTCACCGCTTTCGACTCGGGCTGGACGCTCTATACCCACAACCAGCTCTACGGCGTTTGGAAGGTGGCGCGGCCCGGCGAGCGTCCCGATACCTCCCGCAGCCTGCGCGTGGCGCTGGAGACCGCGCGCGCCGCGATCCTGCTCTACTCGGCCTCGGACATCGGGATGTGGCGCAGCGACGAGATCGAGGCCCACCCCTTCCTGCAGGGGCTGGGGCCGGACGTGCTCGAGCCCTCGCTCAGCGCCGATGCGGTGGCCGCGCGCCTGGATTCCCCCGCGTTCCGCCGCCGCGCCCTGGGCGGGCTGCTGCTCGACCAGGGCTTTCTCGCCGGGCTGGGCAACTACCTGCGCGCCGAGGTGCTGTGGGAAGCGGGCCTGCATCCTGCCGCGCGCCCGGCGGACCTGGACGCCGCGCAGCGGGAGCGGCTGGCGCGGGCCCTGCTTTCGATCCCGCGCCTGAGCTATTCCACCCGCGGCGTCGAGCCCGCACCCGGGATGCGGCCGGATCTGATCGCCCACGAGGGCGAACGCTTCCGCTTCCACGTGTTCAAGCGCGAGGACCAGCCCTGCGGCCGCTGCGGCACGCCGATCGCGCGCGGCAGCGCCAACTCCCGCCCGATGTTCCTGTGCCCGCACTGCCAGCCCGCGCCCCGGGGCGATGGCAAAGCGTGAAGCGGCACCGCAATCAATAGTCCTTGTCTATCGAACGAAGAAGAACAATCGATTTTCATAATTCCTCCCCGTCGCCTAGGGTAGTCCCACCGTCCACCCGCCAAAGGAAGCCAGCCATGAGCAAGCCCAGCGACAAGAAGTGCCCCGTCACCCACCTGACGACCCAGTTCGGTGCCCCCGTGCCGGACAACCAGAACAGCCTCACCGCCGGCCCGCGCGGGCCGCTGCTGGCGCAGGATGTCTGGCTGCACGAAAAGCTAGCCAATTTCGTGCGCGAAGTGATCCCGGAGCGGCGCATGCACGCCAAGGGTTCGGGCGCGTTCGGCACCTTCACCGTCACCCACGACATCACCCGCTACACCCGCGCCGCGATCTTCTCGAAGGTCGGCAAGAAAACCGAGATGTTCGCCCGCTTCACCACCGTGGCCGGCGAGCGCGGCGCGGCCGATGCCGAGCGCGACATCCGCGGCTTCGCGCTGAAGTTCTACACCGAGGAAGGCAACTGGGACCTGGTCGGCAACAACACGCCGGTATTCTTCATCCGCGATCCGCGCAAGTTCCCCGACCTCAACAAGGCGGTCAAGCGCGACCCGCGCACCAACCTGCGCAGCGCCACCAACAACTGGGACTGGTGGACGCTGCTGCCCGAGGCGCTGCACCAGATCACCATCGTGATGAGCGACCGCGGCATTCCGGCCAGCTATCGCCACATGCACGGCTTCGGCTCGCACACCTACAGCTTCTGGAACGAAGCCGGCGAGCGCTACTGGGTGAAGTTCCACTTCCGCACCCGACAGGGCATCAAGAACCTGACCGATGCCGAGGCCGCCGAGATCATCGGCAACGACCGCGAGAGCCACCAGCGCGACCTGTTCGACGCGATCGAGCGCGGCGACTTCCCGAAGTGGACACTGTACGTGCAGGTCATGCCGGAAGCCGAGGCCGAGCGGGTGCCCTATCACCCCTTCGACCTGACCAAGGTCTGGCCGCACGGCGACTATCCGCTGATCGAGGTGGGCGAGTTCGAGCTCAACCGCAATCCGGAAAACTTCTTCGCCGACGTGGAGCAGAGCGCGTTCGCGCCGAGCAATCTGGTGCCGGGCATCGGCGTCTCGCCCGACAAGATGCTGCAGGCGCGCCTGTTCAACTACGCCGACGCGCAGCGCTACCGTCTGGGCGTGAACTACCACCAGATTCCGGTCAACGCCGCGCGCTGCCCGGTCCACAGCAACCACCGCGACGGTGCCGGGCGCATGGACGGCAACTACGGTGGCCTGCCCCACTACGAGCCCAACAGCTTCCGGCAGTGGCAGGAGCAGCCGCAGTTCCGCGAACCGCCGCTGCAGATCACCGGCGACGCCGACTGGTGGAATTTCCGCGACAACGACGACAACTACTACAAGCAGCCCGGCGACCTGTTCCGGCTGATGAGCCCGGCGCAGCAGCAGGTGTTGTTCGACAACACCGCGCGCAACATGGGCGACGCGCCGGACTTCATCAAGCGCCGCCACATCGAGAACTGCGCCAAGGCCGATCCGGCCTACGGCGCAGGCGTCGAAGCCGCGCTGCGCAAGCTCGGCGCATTTGCCTGACAGGAAACCCCGGAACGCGTCGATCTTTGCCCGCCACTCCCGCTTTCGCGGGAGTGGCGGCCTTGTCCGGAGGCTCCCGAGGCGCTGCGCCGCTCCGGCGCGCCGCTACAATCCGGGTTGAACCGCCAACCCGGAACGCCGCATCGTGCCGCTGAGCCTCAACGAAATCCGCGCCCGCGCCCTGGCCTTTTCCGGCGAATGGGCGGAAGTCACCTCCGAGCGCGCCGAGGCGCAGAGCTTCTGGAACGAGTTTTTCAACGTGTTCGGCGTCAACCGCCGCCGCGTGGCCGTGTTCGAGCAGAAGGCGGCGCGCTTCACCGGCAGCACCCACGGCCGCATCGACGTGTTCTGGCCCGGCGTGATGCTGGCCGAACACAAGAGCGAAGGCCGCGACCTCGACGCCGCCTACGCACAGGCCACCGATTATTTCGCCGGCCTGAAAGACGCCGAGCTGCCGCGCTTCGTGCTGGTGTCCGACTTCCGGCGCTTCCGCCTGCACGATCTGGAAACCGGCGAGCGCAGCGACTTCACCCTGCCCGAGCTGCACAGGCAGATCGGCCGCTTCGGCTTCATCAGCGGCTACCAGACCCGCAGCTATCAGGAAGAAGATCCCGTCAACGTGCAGGCTGCCGAGCGCATGGGCCGCCTGCACGATGCGCTGAAGGACGCCGGCTACCACGGCCACGCGCTGGAACTGCTGCTGGTGCGGCTGCTGTTCTGCCTGTTCGCCGACGACACCGGCATCTTCCCGCGCCAGAGCTTCCACGACCTCATCGTCCAGCGCACCAGCGAAGACGGCGCCGACCTCGGCATGTGGATCGGGCGCATCTTCCAGGTGCTCGATACCGCGCCGGAGCGCCGCCAGACCACGCTGGACGAACAGCTGGCCGAACTGCCCTGGGTCAACGGCAAGCTGTTCGAGGAAATCCTGCCGCTGGCGGATTTCAACGCGCAGATGCGCGCCCTGCTGCTGGATGCCAGCACGCTCGACTGGAGCCGGATCAGCCCGGCCATCTTCGGCTCGATGTTCCAGTCGGTGATGGACGACAAGGCCCGCCGCAACCTCGGCGCGCACTACACCAGCGAGAAGAACATCCTCAAACTGATCGGCCCGCTGTTCCTCGACGGCCTCAAGGCCGAGCTGGACCGCGCCGGCAACGACGAGAAGAAGCTCGCCCAGCTGCACCGCAGGCTGGCCGCGCTGACCTTCCTCGATCCGGCCTGCGGCTGCGGCAACTTCCTGGTGATCGCCTACCGCGAGCTGCGCGCGCTGGAGCTGGAAATCCTGCGCCGCCAGTTCGCCACCCAGCGCTCCGTGCTGGCGCACGTGCAGGACCACGTGCTGGTGGACGTGGACCAGTTCCACGGCATCGAGATCGAAGAGTTCCCGGCCCAGATCGCGCAGGTGGCGATGTGGCTGATGGACCACCAGATGAACCTGCGCGTCTCCGAGCAATTCGGCGAGAACGTGGTGCGGCTGCCGCTGAAGAAGTCCGCCACCATCGTCCACGGCAACGCGCTGCGAATCGACTGGAACGACGTGGTGTCGGCGGAGAAGCTGAGCTTTATTCTGGGGAATCCGCCGTTTATCGGCAAACAACATCAAAACGCGGTGCAGAAAGCCGATATGGCCGCCGTGTTCGCCGGCGTGAAAGGCGCGGGCGTGCTGGATTTCGTCAGCGCCTGGTATCTCAAGGCGGCCGACTACATCCGGCAGACCGAAGCCCTGGCCCGTCATGCCCGCGCAGGCGGGCATCCGGCGTCTTCCGCAGACAACATCCGCTGCGCCTTCGTCTCCACCAACTCCATCACCCAGGGCGAGCAGGTCGGCGTGCTGTGGTCGGAGCTGTATCGGCGCGGCATGCACATCCAGTTCGCGCATCGCACCTTCAAGTGGAACAACGAGGCGCGCGGCGTGGCGGCGGTGCACTGCGTGATCGTCGGATTCGGCCGGGAGCGCGTTGCCGAGCCGCTGTTGTTCGACTATCAGAGCCCGAGTTCCGATGCGCAGCGCGTTACGGCGAAGCGGATCAATCCGTATCTGGTCGACGCACCGGAAATCATCCTGGAAAACCGCCGCACCGCGTTGTGCAACGTACCACCCATCGTGTTTGGTTCGATGCCGAACGATGGTGGAAATTTGTTGCTCTCAAATTCTGAGAGAGAAGATTTAATCGCCAATGAGCCAGCTGCAGAAAAATGGATTTCCAAGTTCCTTGGCGCGGATGAGTTCCTCAACGGCGCGCCACGCTGGTGCCTTTGGTTGCTGGGCATCTCTCCCGCAGAATTAAGGGCAATGCCCTTCGTGGGGAAACGCATTGTGGCGGTAAAGACCTTGCGTGAGGCAAGTAGTCGTTCGACGACACGTGAGCTTGCGGACTACCCAACTCTCTTTGGCGAGGTGCGTCAGCCCACCGGTAATTACATCTTGGTGCCGCGCCACACTTCGGAGAACCGCAAGTTCATTCCGCTTGGGTTCGTTTCGCCAGAGATCATTTGCGGTGACAGCAACATGCTGGTGGCGACGGACTCGCTTAGCCACTTCGGCATCATGCAGTCCACCATGCATATGGCCTGGGTGCGTGCCGTTTGCGGTCGCCTGGAAAGTCGTTACCGCTACTCCGCCGGCATCGTCTACAACAACTTCCCCTGGCCCGAACTGCCGGCCGCAACCGACCAGAGCGATGGGACAGACATTCGTCTGTCAGGAGCGGCCCGCCTGCGCGGGCATGACGAGCAAGGGCAAAAGCTTCGCGCCGCCATCGAGGCCGCCGCGCAGGCCGTGCTCGTCGCCCGCGCCCAATTCCCGAATGCAACGCTGGCCGATCTCTACGACCCGCTGACCATGCCGCCGGCGCTCGTGAAAGCCCACGCCGCGCTCGACAAGGCCGTGGACGCCGCCTACCTCGCCGCCGAAAAAGCCGCCGGCCGCAAACCACCCAGGCTCACCACCGACGCCGAACGCGTCGCCTTCCTGTTCGAGCGCTACCAGCAGCTCACTTCCCTGCTGCCCGAGCCTTCCGCCAAGCCCGCGCGCGCCCGCAAGCCCCCGCGCGCCCCTGCACCCGCGTAGCGCCCCCGTCGGGCGTGCTCACCGCGTCGAGCAGGCCCGAGGCAAGCGTATTGCGTGGTCTGGATGCCGCCGTTGCGGAAGCTGCGCACCCGGCGAACCCGGCCGCAGGCATCGTAGTCGTACTCCACCGCCTCGCCGTTCACGCCCACGATCCGACCCGGCTGGCCGCGGCCGCTTGCCGGGATGGCGCACCGGGGCGTCCTTGCCCAGCAGACAGTGCTGGCCGATCAGGCGCAGGCTGTTGTAGGCCAGCACCGCCAGGCTCAGTACGGCGTCGTTGGTGTCGAACTTGCCCGAGGGCAGGCGCTCCAGGTCCAGGTCGGTCTTGAACTCGCTGTGGAACTG
>CAUJIN010000005.1 GCA_963205495.1 Pseudomonadota bacterium | reverse complement strand
TGGAAATGGTGATGCCGGGCGACAACATCAAGATGAGCGTGACGCTGATCGCGCCGATCGCGATGGACGAAGGTCTGCGCTTCGCGATCCGCGAAGGCGGCCGCACCGTCGGCGCCGGCGTGGTGGCGAAGGTCATCAAGTAAGACAAGCATGCAACGGGGGGCGGGACAGACGCTCCCGCTCCCGTCGTTCTTTTAAGGCATTCAAGGAAAGGCCATGGCGGACCAGAAGATTCGGATTCGGCTCAAGGCGTTCGATCATCGTTTGATCGACCGTTCCGCGAGCGAGATCGTCGAGACGGCCAAGCGGACCGGCGCGCAGGTGCGCGGCCCGATCCCGCTGCCGACCAAGATTGAGCGTTACACCATCCTGGTGTCGCCGCACGTCGACAAGGACGCGCGTGACCAGTATGAAACCCGCACGCACAAGCGCGTGCTCGATATCGTCGATCCGAACGACAAGACCGTGGATGCCTTGATGAAACTCGAGCTCGCGGCCGGTGTCGACGTTCAGATCAAGCTGTACTGAGGCAAGCACCATGAGCATCGGGATCGTTGGCCGCAAGTGCGGCATGAGTCGAATCTTCACCGAGAACGGTGAATCCGTTCCGGTCACCCTGATCGAAGCGACGCCAAATCGCATCGTCCAGATCAAGACCCGGGAAAGCGATGGCTACCAGGCCGTGCAGGTCGCTGCAGGCGAAAAGCGCGCCGCGCTGGTGACCAGGCCGCTCGCCGGGCACTACGCCAAGGCGAAGGTCGAGGCCGGTCGCGGCCTGTGGGAGTTCCGCGTCGACGCGCTGGACGGCTATGAGATCGGCGGTGAAATCCGCGCCGACATCTTTTCGGTCGGGCAGGTCGTCGATGTCCAAGGCACGACCAAGGGCAAGGGTTTCCAGGGCACGATCAAGCGCTGGAACTTCACCATGGGCGACGCCACGCACGGCAACTCGCTTTCGCATCGTTCGCCCGGCTCTCTGGGCCAGCGCCAGACCCCGGGTCGCGTCTATCCCGGCAAGAAAATGGCCGGCCACATGGGCGCGGAAACCCAGACCACCCAGAACCTCAAGGTGATGAAGGTGGATGCGGAGCGCGGCCTGATCGCGATTCGCGGTGCGGTTCCCGGTGCGCCCGGCGGCAACGTGATCGTGCGTCCGGCGGCGAAAGGTTAAGGAGACAGAACATGGAACTCGCAGTCGTCGGTAGCGGCGAAAAGCTGGCGGTATCCGAGGCGGTCTTCGGGCGCGAATTCCGCGAGGATCTCGTGCACCAGGTCGTCGTGGCGTATCGCAACGCAGGTCGCGCCGGAACCAAGGCCCAGCTCTCGCGCTCGGACCTTTCCGGTACCACCAAGAAGTTCAAGAAGCAGAAGGGCGGCGGTGCCCGCCACGGCGACTATCGCGCGCCGATCTTCGTCGGCGGCGGACGTGCGTTCGCGGCCGAGCCACGCAGTTTCGCGCAGAAGGTCAACCGCAAGATGTATCGCGCTGCCATCAGCGCGATCCTGTCCGAGCTGCTGCGCCAGGACCGCGTCAAGGTGGTTCAGGGCATCTCGGTCGATGAGCCCAAGACCAGCGCCCTCGTGGCCAAGCTCGCAGCGCTGCAGGTCAACCGTCCGCTGATCGTCACCGAAGATGCCAACGAGGCGCTCTACCTGGCCGCGCGCAACCTTCCCTACGTGGAAGTCCGCGATGTCCAGGGTCTGGACCCGGTGGCGCTGGTGGGGGCGGATAGCGTCGTGATCACGGTCGAGGCGCTCAAGAAGATCGAGGAGTGGCTGGCATGAGCAGCGAAAAGATTTTGAGCGTGCTGCGGATGCCGCACGTTTCAGAGAAGGCGGCGCGCCTGCAGGAACTTTCGAACCAGTATGTGTTCGAGGTTTCGCAGGAGGCAACCAAGGCCGACGTGAAGGCAGCGGTTGAATCGCTGTTCGAAGTCAAGGTCGAGGATGTCAACCTTCTGACAGTGAAGGGGAAGCGCAAGACCTTCCGATTCCGCGCAGGTCGCCGTGGCGACTGGCGCAAGGCGTACGTCAAGCTGGCCGCTGGCCAGTCGATCGACGTGATGGCCAAGCCCTGAGGTAGCACGCCATGGCATTGATCAACCACAAGCCGACCTCACCTGGCCGTCGCGGCAAGGTCAGCGTCTCCACTCCCGAGTTGCACAAGGGTGCGCCGCACGCGCCGCTGCTGGAAAAGCAGTCGCGTACCGGTGGCCGCAACAACATGGGCCGCATCACCACGCGTCATCGCGGCGGTGGCCACAAGCAGCATTACCGCATCGTCGATTTCAAGCGCGACAAGGAAGGCATCCCGGCGCGCGTGGAGCGGATCGAATACGATCCCAACCGCACCGCCCACATCGCCCTCCTTTGCTATGCCGACGGCGAGCGTCGCTACATCATCGCGCCCAAGGGCATTGCGGTGGGCGACCAGGTCATGGCCGGCAAGGATGCGCCGATCAAGGTCGGCAACACCCTTCCGCTGCGCAACATCCCGGTGGGCGCCACGGTGCACTGCATCGAGATGCGTCCCGGCAAGAAGGCGCAGCTGGCGCGTTCCGCCGGCACCGGCGCACAGCTGGTAGCGCGCGAGCAGGGCTATGCCACGCTGCGTCTTCGCTCCGGCGAAATGCGCAAGGTGCCGGCCGATTGCCGCGCCACGATTGGCGAAGTCGGCAACAGCGAACACAGCCTGCGCAAGATCGGCAAGGCCGGCGCCAAGCGCTGGCTGGGCATCCGCCCGACCGTCCGCGGCGTGGTGATGAACCCGGTCGACCATCCGCACGGCGGTGGTGAAGGCCGCACCTCGGGTGGCCGTCATCCGGTCACGCCCTGGGGCGTTCCGACCAAGGGCTACAAGACTCGTAACAACAAGCGCACCGAGCACCTCATCGTGCGTCGTCGCAAGTAACAGGATCAGGCCATGGCACGTTCACTCAAGAAAGGTCCGTTCGTCGACCTCCACCTTCTCAAGAAGGTCGAGGCGGCGATGGCCACCAACAGCAAGCGGCCGATCAAGACCTGGTCGCGCAGGTCGATGGTGTTGCCCGAGATGGTGGGCTACACGATCGCGATCCACAACGGCAAGCTCCATGTCCCGGTGCTGGTCAACGAGAACATGGTCGGGCACAAGCTCGGCGAGTTCGCGGTGACGCGCACCTTCAAGGGACACGGCGGCGACAAGAAGTCCAAGTGAGGAGCATGACGATGGAAACCAAAGCCATCCTGCGCGGTGCGCGCATCTCCGCACAGAAAGTGCGCCTCGTGGCGGATCAGGTTCGCGGCCTGCCCGTTGGCCGCGCCAGCGACCTGCTGCAGTTCAGCGACAAGAAGGCCGCCCAGGTGGTCCGCAAGGTCCTGCTGTCGGCCGTCTCCAACGCCGAGAACAACGACGGCGCGGATGTCGACGAACTGAAGGTCACGCGCATCTTCGTGGACGAAGGCGCGACGCTCAAGCGTTTCCACGCCCGAGCCAAGGGCCGTGGCGCGCGCATTCTCAAGCGCACCAGCCACATCACCGTGGTCGTTGGTACGGCCAAGTAACCGGACGCAGGAATTCCCATGGGTCATAAAGTACATCCGACCGGAATCCGCCTCGGCATCGCCAAGGACTGGAATTCCAAGTGGTTCGCCAACAAGCGCGAATACGCCGGCTATCTGGCCGCCGATCTGAAGGTGCGTGAACTGCTGCGCAAGAAGCTGGCGCAGGCAGGCATCAGCCGCATCCAGATCGAGCGTCCCGCCAAGACCGCACGCGTCACGATCCACACCGCCCGTCCGGGCGTGGTGATCGGCAAGAAGGGCGAGGACATCGAGAAGCTGCGCAAGGAAGTCTCCGGCGTGATGGGCGTTCCCGCCCACATCAACGTGACCGAAGTGCGCAAGCCCGAGATGGACGCCCAGCTCGTTGCCGAGTCGATCGCCCAGCAGCTCGAGCGCCGCATCATGTTCCGCCGCGCCATGAAGCGCGCCGTGGGCAATGCGATGCGTCTGGGTGCCCTCGGCATCAAGGTCAACGTGTCCGGTCGTCTCAACGGTGCCGAAATCGCGCGTTCGGAGTGGTACCGCGAGGGTCGCGTGCCGCTGCACACGCTGCGCGCCGACATCGACTACGGCTTTGCCGAGGCGTCCACCACCTACGGAGTCATCGGAATCAAGGTGTGGATCTACAAGGGCGAGGTGTTTGATTACACCCAGGTGCCCCAGGAAAAGACGGACGAGCGTCCGGAGCGCAGCGAGCGCCCCCGCCGCTCGGACCGATGAGGGATTGAGCCATGCTGCAACCCAAGCGAACCAAATACCGCAAGGTCTTCAAAGGCCGCAATGAAGGTCTGAGCTGGAGCGGCTCGGCCGTCAGCTTCGGCGAGTACGGTCTCAAGGCCACCACCCGCGGCCAGCTGACTGCTCGCCAGATCGAGGCCGCACGCCGCACGATCAGCCGCTACGTCAAGCGCGGCGGAAAGCTGTGGATCCGCGTGTTTCCGGACAAGCCGATCACCAAAAAGCCCATCGAAGTGCGAATGGGCAAGGGCAAGGGCCCCGTTGAGTTCTGGGTCGCGCCGATCCAGCCTGGCCGCATGCTCTATGAAATCGAGGGCGTGCCCGAGGACGAGGCCCGGGAGGCGTTCCGCCTCGCGGCGGCCAAGCTCTCGGTGCAGACCACCTTTGTGACCAGGACGGTGCGCTAATGAGTATCAAGGAATTGCGGGGCAAGTCTCCGGCGGATCTTTCCGCACAGCTGCTCGACCTGCGTCGCGAGCAGTTCAACCTGCGCATGCAGAAGGGTTCGGGCCAGCTGACCCAGACCCATGAGGTCCGGAAGGTTCGGCGCGAGATTGCGCGCATCAAGACCCTTCTGGGTGGAACCAAGTGAGGCGGCCGACATGAGCGAAACCAATCCGATTCAACGCACGGTCGAAGGCCGCGTCGTCAGCAACAAGATGCAGAAGACCGTGACCGTTCTGATCGAACGGCAGGTCAAGCATGCGCTGTACGGCAAGTACATCAAGCGCAGCACCAAGCTGCACGCCCATGACGAAGACAGCCGCTGCCAGGAAGGCGACATCGTGCGCCTGGTGGAAACCCGTCCGCTGTCCAAGACCAAGGCCTGGCGCGTGGTCGAAATCGTCTCGCGCGCTGCGGTCTGACAAAGGGAGGAAACAGCCATGATCCAGATGCAATCCTTCCTCGATGCGGCAGACAACTCCGGTGCCAAGGAGCTGATGTGCATCAAGGTGCTCGGCGGCTCCAAGCGTCGTTACGCCGCCATCGGCGACATCATCAAAGTCAGCGTCAGGGATGCCATCCCGCGCGGCAAGGTCAAGAAGGGCGAGGTCTATGACGCCGTGGTCGTGCGCACCCGCAAGGGCGTGCGTCGTGCCGACGGTTCGCTGATCCGCTTCGACGGCAACGCCGCGGTGCTGCTCAACAACAAGCACGAGCCGATCGGCACGCGCATCTTCGGGCCGGTCACGCGCGAGCTGCGCGGCGAGAAGTTCATGAAGATCGTTTCGCTGGCGCCGGAAGTGCTGTAAGGCACAGACGAGGAACTGTCATGAATCGCATTCGCAAGGGCGACCAAGTCGTCGTCATCACGGGCAAGGCCAAGGGTCAGCGCGGCGACGTGCTGCGCCTGGCTGGAGATCGGGTCTACGTTTCCAACGTCAACCTGATCAAGCGCCACACCAAGCCCAACCCGCAGGCCAACCAGCCGGGCGGCATCGTCGAGCGTGAAGGCTCGATCCATATCTCCAACGTACAGCTCTTCAACCCGCGCACGGGCAAGGGCGAGCGCGTTGGCATCAAGACGCTTGAGGATGGGCGCCGCATCAGGGTGTTCCGCTCGAGCAACGAGGCGGTCGACGCCTGAGGAATGTTGCAATGAACCGGCTTGAGAAGATCTACAAGGAAGACATCGTCCCGAAGCTGATGCAGCGCTTCGGTTACAAGAACATCATGCAGGTGCCGCGCCTGTCCAAGATCACGCTCAACATGGGCGTGGGCGAGGCGGTGGGCAACAAGAAGGTGCTCGAGAACGCCGTGGCGGACATGACCAAGATCGGCGGTCAGAAGCCCGTCGTGACCAAGGCCCGCGTGTCGGTTGCCTCGTTCAAGATCCGCGACGGCTGGCCGATCGGCTGCAAGGTCACCCTGCGCCGCGACCGCATGTACGAGTTCTTCGATCGCCTGGTCAACATCTCGCTTCCGCGCGTGCGCGACTTCCGCGGCGTCTCGGGGCGTGCGTTTGACGGCCGGGGCAATTACAATATGGGTGTCAAGGAGCAGATCATCTTCCCCGAGATCGACTTCGACCAGATCGATGCGATCCGCGGCATGGATATCGCGATCAGCACCACCGCCCGTACCGACGAAGAAGCCAAGGCGCTGCTCGAGGCCTACGGCTTCCCGTTCCGCAACTGATTTCAGGGATTTACAATGTCCAAGACCTGCATGGTGAATCGCGAGATCAAGCGCGAGAAGCTGGCCAAGAAGTTCGCCGCCAAGCGCACCGAACTCAAGAAGATCATCTCCAGCCAGACGGCTTCCTACGACGAGAAGATGGAAGCCCAGGCCAAGCTGCAGAAGCAGCCGCGCGATGCGTCTCCTTCGCGCCAGCGCAACCGCTGCGAGCTGACCGGTCGTCCGCGCGGTGTCTATCGCAAGTTCGGCCTGGCCCGCAACAAGCTGCGCGAAGCCACCATGCGTGGCGACGTGCCGGGCCTGCGCAAGGCGTCCTGGTAACCCCTGCGGGAATCGGCAATCGAGAATCGGGGGGCGGCGGCAGCGCCGCGTCGCACCGATTCACCATTCCCGATTCTCCATTCCCACCCCGTATCCAACGGATATCGATGCTACTCACAAGGTAAACGTCAATGAGCATGACTGATCCCATCGCCGACATGCTGGTGCGCATCAAGAACGCACTGGCCGTCGGCAAGCAGACGGTGAAAATGCCGTCGTCCAAGGTCAAGGTCGCGATTGCGGCCGTCCTCAAGAACGAGGGTTACATCCTCGATGCGCGCGTGCTGAGCCCGGAGTCCAAGCCCGAGCTGGAGCTTGCGCTCAAGTACTTCCAGGGCAAGCCGGTGATCGAGCGCCTGCAGCGCGTCTCGCGTTCCAGCCTGCGCGCCTATCGCGGCAAGAACGACCTCCCCAAGGTTCTGGGCGGTCTGGGCATTGCCATCATCTCCACGTCCAAGGGCATCATGACGGACCACCAGGCGCGCGAAGCGGGCGTGGGTGGTGAAGTCATCTGCCTGGTCGCCTGATCGGAGGACGTCCAGATGTCTCGTATTGCTAAGAAGCCGGTGTCCGTGCCCAAGGGCGTCGAGTTCAAGAATGCCGACGGCCAGTTCACGGTCAAGGGTCCCAAGGGTTCGCTCAGCATCGCGGCGCCGCAGGGCGTTGGCGTTTCCGTGGACCAGGGCGTCCTCACCATGGTGCCGGGTGGCCCCGACAATGTTGCGCTTGCCGGCACGGTCCGCACCCTGCTCGCCAACATGATGACGGGCGTGACCGAGGGTTTCGAGCGCAAGCTGGAACTGGTGGGCGTGGGCTATCGCGCGACGATGCAGGGCAAGGATCTCAGCCTTGCGCTCGGCTTCTCCCACCCGGTCGTGTTCACCGCGCCCGAGGGCATCACGCTCGAAGCGCCGACCCAGACCGAAATCCGCGTGAAGGGTTCCGACAAGCAGCAGGTGGGCGAAATCGCCGCCAAGATTCGCGCCGTGCGCCCGCCCGAGCCGTACAAGGGCAAGGGTGTGCGCTACGCCGGTGAAAAGATTCTCATCAAGGAAGCCAAGAAGGCCTGAGTGCTTTCCATCCTGCGCGCGACGTTCGCTGGATGTCGCGCCTGGGTTGAAATCCACTTCCTTCAGCTCCATCAGGATTCGTCATGAACAAGAACATCGCTCGTCTGCGTCGCGCCAAGACCACCCGCTCGCACATCCGCAAGCTCGGTGTCGCTCGCCTTTCCGTGCTCCGCACCGGTCAGCACCTGTACGCCCAGGTCTTCACCGCGGACGGTTCGCGCGTGCTGGCTGCCGCCTCCACCGTGGAATCCTCGGTGCGTGACGGTCTTTCCAACTGCAAGAACAAGGACGCGGCTGCCCGTGTCGGCCGCACCATCGCCGAGCGTGCCAAGGCGGCCGGTATCGAAGCCGTCGCGTTCGATCGCTCCGGCTTCCGATTCCACGGCCGCATCAAGGCGCTCGCCGACGCGGCGCGCGAGGCCGGGCTGCAGTTCTGAGAGCCGGGATTGGGGAATCGGGAATCGCATGGAGCCCGAGGCTCGCCGAAACCCTGATTCACGATTCTCCATTCTCGATTCTCCATTCACGTACCACACCACAACTACAAGCGGCCGCAGGCCGTAATTTTCAGGAATCTTCAAGGCTATGAGCACGAACGATCGCGACAACGACGACGGGATGCTGGAGAAACTGGTTGCTGTCAACCGCGTCTCCAAGACCGTCAAGGGCGGCCGCCAGTTCACCTTCACCGCGCTGACGGTGGTGGGCGATGGCGCCGGCAAGGTGGGTTTCGGCTACGGCAAGGCGCGTGAAGTGCCGGCGGCCATCCAGAAGTCGATGGAGTATGCGCGCCGCGCGCTCGTCGACATCGAGCTCAACAACGGCACGATCTGGTATCCGGTGAAGGCCAACCACGGTGCGGCTCGTGTCTTCATGCAGCCGGCATCGGAAGGTACCGGCGTGATCGCCGGCGGTGCGATGCGCGCCGTGCTGGAAGCGGCGGGCGTCAAGAACATCCTGGCCAAGGCCGTTGGTTCGCGCAATCCGATCAATCTGGTGCGCGCCACGATCAAGGGCCTCCAGGCAGTCCAGTCGCCGGCCCAGGTTGCGGCCAAGCGCGGCAAGAAGGTGGAGGAACTGACCCATGGCTGATAACGCCAAGACCATCAAGGTGCGCCTGGTCAAGGGCCTGCGCGGAGCGCAGCACCGTCACCGTCTGTCGGTGAAGGCGCTGGGTCTCAACAAGATCAACGACGTGCGCGAATTGCCGGACAATCCGTCGGTGCGCGGTCTGGTCAACCAGGTGTACTACCTGGTTCGGGTCGAAGAGTAATCCAAGGGAGATCGGATCATGCACCTCAATACACTCAAGCCCGCCGAGGGCGCCCGCAAGGAGCGCGTGCGCGTTGGTCGCGGCATCGGCTCTGGCCTGGGCAAGACCGCGGGCCGCGGCCACAAGGGTTCCTATGCCCGCACCGGCAAGGGCAAGATCAAGGCCGGCTTCGAAGGCGGCCAGATGCCGCTGCAGCGTCGCCTGCCCAAGGTCGGCTTCCGCTCGCGCAGCAAGGCCGATACGGCCGAAGTGCTGCTGTACAAGCTCGCAGTGCTGGATCTGGAAGTGGTGGATTTCGCCGCGCTGCGCGCCGCAAATCTGGTTCCTTCGACCGCCAAGTACGCCAAGGTCGTGAAGAAGGGCGAGATCGCGCGCAAGGTCGTGCTCAAGGGCGTCGCCGCCACGGCGGGCGCACGCGCCGCCATTGAGGCTGCCGGCGGCAGCATCGAGGAGTAAGACCTTGTCCCAGGCATCGAAAGTCGCAGCCGCGCTGGCGGGTTCGGGCAAGTTCACCGAGCTGCGTCAGCGCCTGATGTTCGTGGTGGGGGCGCTCATCGTCTACCGCCTCGGAACCTTCCTGCCGGTGCCCGGGGTCGACTCGGAAGCCATGCTGCGATTCATGGAGCAGCAGCAGGGCACCATCGTGGACATGTTCAACATGTTCTCCGGTGGTGCCTTGGAACGCTTCAGCCTGTTCGCGCTGAACGTGATGCCCTACATTTCGGCGTCCATCATCATCCAGATGTGCGCGCAGATCTTTCCGAGCCTGCTCGCTCTGAAGAAGGAAGGCGAGTCCGGGCGGCGAAAGATCACCCAGTACACCCGCATCGGAACCATCCTGCTGGCCTTGTTCCAGTCCTACGGTGTGGCCTTTGCGCTGCAGTCGCAGGGTGCCGGATCGGGCATTCCGATCGTGCTCAATCCCGGACCGGGATTCCTTTTCACCGCGGTGGTCTCGCTGACCGCGGGCACGATGTTCCTGATGTGGCTGGGTGAGCAGGTGACCGAGCGCGGCGTCGGCAACGGCATCTCGCTCATCATTTTCGCCGGCATCGTCGCTGGTCTGCCCAGCGCCGTGCTGGGTACCCTGGAGCTGGCGCGCAATGGCGAGCTTGGTCCTTTCTCGGTCATCGCGGTACTGGTGCTGGTGCTGCTGGTCGTGGTCTTCGTGGTCTTCGTGGAACTTGGCCAGCGTCGAATCACGGTCAACTACGCGCGCCGCCAGGGCGGGCGACAGGCCTACATGAACCAGAGCTCGCACCTGCCGCTCAAGCTCAACATGTCGGGCGTCATTCCGCCGATCTTCGCGTCCTCGATCATCATGTTCCCGGCCACCGCCTCGAGCTGGTTCGCCCAGGGCAGCGAGATCCGCTGGCTGCAGGACCTGTCGGCCGCGCTTTCACCAGGCGAGCCGCTGCACATGGTGCTGTTCGCCGCCATGATCATCGGTTTCACCTTCTTCTACACCGCGCTGGTTTTCAATTCGCAGGAGACCGCCGACAATCTGAAGAAGTCCGGCGCGCTGATCCCGGGGATTCGTCCGGGCAAGGCCACCGCGCAGTACATCGATGGCGTGCTCACCCGGCTTACCGCCTGGGGCGCGCTCTACATGACCCTGGTGTGCCTGGTTCCGGAAATCTTCCGGGCCGCCTGGGCGGTGCCGTTCTATTTCGGCGGTACTTCCCTGCTGATCGTCGTGGTCGTGGTGATGGACTTCACCGCGCAGGTTCAGGCGCATCTGATGAGCCATCAGTATGAAAGCCTGATGAAGAAATCCAATCTGAAGGGCGGTTCGCGCGGCGGCTTCGCGCGCGGATGAGTCCCGGCCCCGTGCCCGCGCTGGAGTAGCGCGGGCGCCCGCTCCGGCGGGCAGGGCCAGGACCGTCGCCGGAGCTCGGGCACACTCCCCGGGCCGGGCTCTCGTGGCGCAAGTCGCGAGGGTTTCCTGACAACCCGAAGCCATGTTACCATTTCCGGCTCACTGCGGCTGGAAACAGCACAACACCATCGGAGAACGCGTAATGGCGCGCATTGCGGGCGTAAACCTCCCCGTCCAGAAGCATGTCTGGGTGGGTCTGCAGAGCATCTACGGGATCGGACGTACCCGGTCGAAGAAGGTCTGTGAAGCGGCGGGTGTCACCGCCAGCATCAAGATCCGTGACCTCACGGAAGGCGACATCGAGCGCCTGCGCGCCGAGGTCGGCAAGTATGTGGTCGAAGGCGACCTGCGTCGCGAGATCGGCATCAATATCAAGCGCCTGATGGACCTGGGCTGCTACCGCGGCCTGCGCCATCGTCGCGGCCTGCCGCTGCGCGGCCAGCGCACCAAGACCAACGCCCGCACCCGCAAGGGTCCGCGCAAGGCGATCAAGAAGTAAGGACCGGACATGAACAAGCAGGCCAAGCAGCCCAAGAAGAAGATCCGTCGCGTCGTCACCGACGGCATCGCGCACGTGCATGCGTCCTTCAACAACACGATCGTCACCATCACCGACCGCCAGGGCAATGCCCTGTCGTGGGCGACCTCCGGCGGCGCCGGCTTCCGCGGTTCGCGCAAGTCGACCCCGTTCGCCGCGCAGGTGGCCGCCGAGAAAGCCGGCAAGGCCGCGCTCGACTACGGTCTGAAGACCCTGGAAGTCCTGATCAAGGGTCCGGGCCCGGGTCGTGAATCGGCGGTGCGTTCGCTCAACGCCGTCGGTTACAAGATCACCAACATCATCGACGTGACGCCGATCCCGCACAACGGGTGCCGTCCGCCGAAGAAGCGCCGCGTCTAAGGAGTCCACGACCATGGCACGTTACATCGGTCCCAAGTGCAAGCTGTCGCGCCGCGAAGGCGCGGACCTTTCGCTCAAGAGCCCCGCACGCGCGCTCGATTCCAAGTGCAAGCTGGAGCAGAAGCCCGGCCAGCACGGCGCCGCGGCCAAGCGCGGCAAGCTTTCCGACTACGCCGTCCAGCTGCGCGAGAAGCAGAAGGTCAAGCGTATCTACGGCCTGCTGGAACGCCAGTTCCGCAATTACTACAAGAAGGCCACGGCGAAGAAGGGCAATGCGGGTGAAAACCTGCTGCAGATGCTCGAAACCCGCCTGGACAACGTCGTCTACCGCATGGGTTTCGCGGTCACGCGTCCTTCGGCGCGCCAGCTGGTGTCGCACAACACGGTGACGGTCAACGGCAAGGCGGTGAACCTGCCTTCCTACCAGGTTCGCCCGGGTGACGCGATCGCGCTGACCGAGCGTGGCCAGCGCCAGCTGCGCGTGCAGGAAGCCCTGACCCTCTCGCAGGAAATGGACCTGGCCCCGCACTGGGTCGAGGTCGATGCGAAGAAGTTCAGCGGTCTGTTCAAGGCCGTGCCGGATCGTGGCGACCTGCCCTCGGACATCAACGAGGCACTCATCATCGAGCTGTACTCGAAGTAATCACTGGAGCGAGCGACCATGTCAGTTACCGCCACCCAGGTGCTGCGTCCGCGCGGCCCCAACATCGAGCACCTTGGCGCCAATCGCGCCAAGGTGGTGATCGAGCCGCTCGAGCGCGGCTATGGCCATACCCTCGGCAATGCCCTGCGTCGCGTCCTGCTCTCCTCGATCCCCGGCTTTGCGGTGACCGAGGTCGAGATCGACGGGGTGCTGCACGAGTACACCACGGTCGAAGGCCTGCAGGAAGACGTGCTCGAGGTGCTTCTGAACCTCAAGGACGTCGCAATCCGGATGCACAATGTCGACCAGACCGTGCTGACTCTGGATGCCAAGGGTCCCGGCATCGTGACCGCGGCCGACATCAAGGTCGATCACAACGTCGAGATCATCAATCCCGAGCATGTCATCTGCCATCTGACCAAGGATGCGTCGCTGAACATGCGGCTCAAGATCGAGCGCGGCTTCGGCTACCAGCCGGCTTCGACGCGCCGTCGCCCCGACGAGGAAACCCGTGCGATCGGCAAGCTGGTGCTCGACGCCTCCTTCTCGCCGGTGCGCCAGGTCGCCTACGACGTGGAAAGCGCGCGCGTCGAGCAGCGCACCGACCTCGACAAGCTCGTGCTGACCATCGAGACCAATGGCGCGATCGATGCCGAGGAGGCTGTGCGCACCGCCGCAGACATCCTTACCGACCAGCTTTCCGTGTTCGGCGATTTCACCCAGCGCGAGCGCAGCGCGAGCAAGCAGATCGGCGTCGCCGGCATCGACCCGGTGCTGCTGCGCCCGATCGACGACCTCGAGCTCACCGTGCGTTCGGCCAACTGCCTCAAGGCCGAGAACATCTACTACATCGGCGACCTGATCCAGCGCACCGAGGTGGAGCTGCTCAAGACCCCGAACCTCGGCAAGAAGTCGCTCACCGAGATCAAGGAAGTGCTGGCACAGCGCGGCCTTTCGCTCGGCATGAAGCTGGAAAGCTGGCCGCCGGTCGGTCTCCAGGCGGGCATGCTGGGCTGATGCAAGACCTGCGGGCGGCCAATGCCGCCCGCGACCATCCTCGGAATGGATTTCCGGGATGGATACAACACCAACAATGTTGGCCACGGAACGGCATCAACAAAGACCCATTTACCGAGGAATCTTCCCATGCGCCACCAGAAGTCCGGTCGCAAGCTCAACCGCACCAGTTCCCACCGCGAAGCCATGTTCCGCAACATGGCCGCATCGCTGATCAAGCACGAGCTGATCAAGACCACCCTGCCCAAGGCCAAGGAGCTGCGTCGCGTCGCCGAACCGCTCATCACCCTGTCCAAGGTGGACGGCGTGGCCAACCGCCGCCTCGCCTTTGCTCGCCTGCGCGACAAGGAAGCGGTGGGCAAGCTGTTCGTGGAACTCGGCCCGCGCTACCAGTCGCGTCCGGGTGGCTACCTGCGCATCCTCAAGTGCGGCTTCCGCGACGGCGACAATGCGCCGATGGCCTACGTCGAACTGATCGATCGTCCGCGCGCCGTCGCGGCCGAGGGCGAGCAGGACTGACTCCTGCCGCCAACGATCACGCGCTGCGGCGCTCGAGGCATGAAAAACCCCGGTCCAGGCCGGGGTTTTTCGTTTTCGGCGAGCAGGCCGTCGGACCGGAACGCTTGCGGCCTCAGCCGGCGCGCGGCCCGGCTTCGAACGCGGCGGCATAGCCGCTGTCGCTGATCCGGCGCTGCATCAACTCGGTCATGCGCAGGTTGCCGGCGATGATCTGGCCGTCGTGCACGGTGGCACCTTCCCCGCGGAAGTTCAGGCTGCGTCCGCCTGCTTCTCGCACCAGCAGCAGGCCGGCGGCGATGTCCCAGGGTTTGACCCCGGCCTCGAAATAGCCGTCCGCGCGGCCGCAGGCGACGTAGGCCAGGTCGAGCGCGGCCGAGCCGGTGCGCCGCACGTCCTCGGCGTCTTCCAGCATGGCGCGCATGGCCTCGAGCTGGGGCGCAAGCCGCTTGCGCTCGCGCGGCGGAAAGCCGGTGACCAGGAGTGCGCCTTCCATTTCGCCGCGATCCTTCACCCGGATGCGACGGTCGTTGAGGTAGGCGCCGCTGCCGCGGCTTGCGGTGAAGATCTCGTTGCGCTGTGGGTCGTAGATGACGCCGTGGATCGGCTCCTCGCCGTCCAGCAGCGCGATCGACACGGCGTAGTGCGCGATGCCGTGCAGGAAGTTGCTGGTGCCGTCGAGCGGGTCGATCACGAAGGTGTGACGGGCCTGCCCCAGCGCGCCGCTTTCCTCGCACAGGAAGGCGTGATCGGGAAAGGCGCGGCGCAATTCGCGCAGGATTTCCTTTTCCGCCAGCGCATCCACCTCGCTGGCGTAATCCTGGCGTCCCTTTTCGACGATGTTGAGACCGTCCAGGCGCGACACGTGCCGCAGGATGATGTTGCCGGCCGCGCGCGCAGCCTTGACCATGATGTTGACCGCGGGCTTGAGCATGCGGGTGGACGTCCGTCGAGAGTGGGAAAGAACCGGC
This sequence comes from Pseudomonadota bacterium, assembly GCA_963205495.1. GTDB lineage: Bacteria > Pseudomonadota > Gammaproteobacteria > Xanthomonadales > Xanthomonadaceae > Denitratimonas. The sequence goes on along the minus strand of CAUJIN010000005.1, from coordinate 82,732 downwards.
CCGCGAAGCGGCGGGCGGGGGCGGATTTTATCGCGAACCCGCCGTCCGGTCACGGAAAAGCCTGAGCCGATGCGTACCGCGTGCAATCGGCGGCTTTGCACCTGCGGGCGGGTGTTGGACACTGTGCGCTTCGTCCTGCCTTCGAGCAGGACTCTGCCGGATTCCATCGTGCCACATTGCAGCGCAGCCTTTTCCAGGATTCGCATCGTCCTCGTCGAGCCTTCCCACCCCGGCAACATCGGCGCGGCGGCGCGGGCGATGCGCACCATGGGCCTGAACCGCCTCGATCTGGTGGCGCCCGAACGCTTTCCGCACCGTGAGGCCGACGCCATGGCCGCGGGTGCGGATGATGTCCTTGCCGGGGCAAGGATTTTCGACACCCTCGCGGCCGCGGTGGCCGACTGCCGCTGGGTCATGGGCTGCACCGCGCGCCGGCGCAGCGTGGCCATGGACGAGTACCCGCCAGACGCCGCCGCGCGGCGCATTCTGGGAGCCACGGCGCAGGGGCCGGCGGCGCTGGTGTTCGGGCGCGAGCGCACCGGCCTCAGCAACGAGGAGCTGATGCTCTGCCACGCCGCGGTGCATATACCCTCGGTCGAGGACTTCAGTTCGCTGAATCTGGCCGCGGCGGTGCAGGTCCTGGCCTGGGAGCTGCGCCGCGAATCGCTGGCGCAGGTGCAGGAAGATGCTCCTGCACCCGGTCCGGTTCCGGACGAGCCCCCGGCCAGCGCCGCACAGATGGAAGGCCTGTTCGAGCACCTGGCGCAGACCCTGGACGACATCGATTTCCACAAGGGACGCGCGCCGGACCGGGTGATGCGCAGGCTGCGCCAGCTGTTGCTGCGCGCCCAGCCGGATCAGCGCGAGGTGCGGGTGCTGCGCGGGATTTTTTCCGATGCGCAGCGCATGGCGCGGCTGGCGCGAGGTCCGGGCAGCGCCGAATGAGGGGCAGGGCGCTTGGGTCGGCTTCCTGTGAGGCGGTGGTTCCGTTAGGCTGGCGCTCGTTATGCCAACCCTGCGGGACCGTATCCAGGCGGATGATCAGATTCACCGTACTCATTGCACTGCTGCTGTCATCGCCGATGACGATCGCGGGCGATGGCGATCGCGCCCTCGGTGCGCGGCAGGTGCTGGTGCTGGGGCGCGTCAGCGATGACCCCAAGGCGCACGCCGAATCGATGCGTCCGATCCTGGATTACGTCGTTCCTCGCATGCGCTCGGTCGGGATCCGCGAGGGGCGGATCCTGATGGCGCGCGATGCCACCCAGATGCAGAGCTACCTGCGCCGCCAGCGGGTCGACTGGGTGAGCGATACCGCCGCGATGGCGATCGAATACCGGCGCCGCATCGGCGCGGACCTGATGCTGGTCAGCGTGCGCGGCGGTGCCACCTATCATTCGGTGTTCTTCACCTGGAAGGGCAGCGGCATCGGTTCGCTGGAGCAGCTGCGCGGGCGCAGCATCGCGTTCCAGAACTCCTATTCCACCAGCAGCTACATCCTGCCGGCCGCCGAGCTGCTGCGCGAGGGCATCGCGCTGGACGTGCTGCTTTCTCCACTGGATCGCCCGGCTGCGGGACGCGCCGGCTACCTGTTCGCACGCAGCGAGGGCAATGTCGTCACCTGGGTGCAGAAGCGCATCGTCGATGTGGGCGCGATCTCCAACCTGGACTGGAATGATCTGGCGCAAAAGCCGGGCAATCCCCTGGCCGATCTGGAAGCGTTCCACCGCAGTCAGGACGTGCCCCGCTCCATCGAGGTGGTCGCGCCCACGCTGGATCCCAAGGTGCGCGAGCGGTTGCGCGAAGTGCTGCTGAGTGCGGGCGAGGATCCGGCCGCGGCCGAGCCGCTGCGACGGTTCTTCGGTACCCAGCGGTTCCAGCCCATCGACGCGCAGGTTGAACGCAGCCTCGCCGAATTGCGCGCCGAGGTGGACCTGGTCCGAGAGCGTCTGGAGTGACCATGCGATTGGGACTGCGCGCCAAGTTCTGGCTGATCGTCCTGCTCGCGGTGCTGCTGTGCGGCGGAATCGGCGTCGTCGGTTTGCGCCAGCAGATCGCCGGCATGGAGGAAATTTCCCGGATCGGCGGCGACGCCATCCGCGAAGCCAGCCAGCTCAGCGAGGAGCGTCGCGCCCTGGCACTGGCCCAACTTCTGGCCGAGGCCATCGTCAATCCGCTCTATTACTTCGATCTAGCGCAGATCGGCGAAGCCGTGCGATCGGCGCGGCGCCAGCCGGAAGTGAACTACGTTCTGGTGTACGACGGCGAAGGCCGCATCCTGCACGATGCCAGTCCCGACATCGCGCGCTTCGGCCAGCGCATGGGCGACGGCATGGCGACGGCGGCGATGGCCGCCCTGGAGCCGGTCGTGCAGATGGACGCGCAGACCATCGACGCCGCGGTGCCGATCACCCTGGGTGGCGAGCGCATCGGCGGGGTACGGGTGGGCATTTCGCGCGATGCCCCGTCGCTGTTCGAGCGCCAGGTGATCGGTTCGATACAGGACGGCATGGATCGCTGGCGCGCGCGCATGCGATCCCTGATCGGGGTGCTGCTGCTGGCGCTGATGCTTCCCATCCTGCTGGCTGCCCTGCTGATTTCCCGCGGTCTGGTCCGCCCGGTCCGGCGCCTGGCGCACGCCGCGCGGCAGATGGAACAGGGCGACTATGCGGTGGGATTCCTGGCTTCCTCGCGCCGTGACGAAATCGGTGATCTGGAGGATGCCTTCGTCCGCATGGGGCACAGCGTCGATCGTCACGACCGCGACATCCGGCGACTGGCCTTCGGCGACGCGCTGACCGGCCTGCCCAACCGGGTGGCATTCCGCGAATCGCTCAACGCACGGGTGCTGGCGGCCGAGCGCGATGGGCACCAGCTCGCGCTGATGTTCATCGACCTGGATGACTTCAAGCGCGTCAACGACACCCTGGGACACGACATCGGCGACGACGTCCTTTCCCAGTTCGGCGCCCGCATCCTGGACGTGGCCCGCGGCATGGACGACGGCCACATCGAGCTTGCCCGCTTCGGCGGCGACGAGTTCGTGGTGCTGCTGCACGGCACCGAGGTGCGCGAGCGTTCGGCGCGACTGGCGCAGGCCTTCCTGGCGCAGATGCGCCAGCCGATCACGGTGGGCGGGCAGGGCATCGTGCTGGCCGCCTCGATCGGCATCACCCTGTATCCGCATGACGGAGCCCAGCCGGCGACGCTGCTCAAGAATGCCGACATCGCCATGTATCGTGCCAAGCTCGACGGCAAGAACTGCCTGCGCTTCTATACCCGCGACATGGACATGGCGATGGAGCGCGAGATGCAGCTCGAGCAGGATCTGCACCTGGCGCTGGATCGTGGCGAACTGTCGGTGGTGTACCAGCCGATCCATTCCCTGCACAGCGAGCGCATCATCGGCGCCGAAGCGCTGGTGCGCTGGAACCACCCGCAGCGTGGCCCGATCGAGCCGGAGCTGTTCATTGCCGTGGCCGAGCAGACCGGGCAGATCGAGGCGATCGGGCGTTTCGTGCTGAAGGTGGCCTGCGAGGACGCGGCGAAGTGGCCGGCGACGCCGAATGGCAGCCTGTTCGTCTCGGTCAACGTCTCGGCGCGCCAGCTGCGCCAGGGCGTGCTGCCGGGCGTGGTGGCCGCCGAACTGGAGGCTTCCGGGCTGGCGGCTTCGCGGCTGCATCTGGAACTCACCGAAACCACGATGTTCTCGCTCGACCGGGGCGCCATCGACGCATTCGCCCGATTGCGCGAAGCGGGCGTCAAGATCTGGCTCGATGATTTCGGCACCGGCTTCTCCGGCCTGAGCCACCTGCGTCGCGTGCCGGTTGATGGGGTGAAGATCGATCGCAGCTTCGTGTCGGGGATGCTCGACGACACCGACGACCTCGCACTGACCGCCGCGATCATCGCCATGGCGCATTCGCTTGGCATCGTGGTCACGGCCGAAGGCGTCGAGAACCAGGGGCAGGTCGATGCCCTCAAGGCGCGCGGCTGCGACAACCTGCAGGGTTTTCTGCTCGGCCGCCCGATGGGTGCCGAGGCGCTGATGCGCGAACTCGGCGTCTGAGGCGCCGGCATCCGGCGCGCCGCGTCGGGTGGACTCTCCCGGTGCGCCGTTCTGCTTCATCACGGGTGCAACCGCGCTGCCGCGCTCGCTGCTGCGCCATCTTGATGGTTTCTTGATGGCGAGGGCGGATCTCTTGATCACCCGCTGATGCGTCGATCCGCTTTGCCATTTCGCCGCCCGGCTGACCGGCGCGGCCTGTCCGTTCAGGCCGTGCGTATCCGCCAGTCACCCTGCGCACCGCGCTGCACTTCCAGCGGCAGATCGTAGAGCGCGCTCAGCCGCTCCGGAACGAGCATGGCTTCGGGGCGGCCGCAGCCCAGCACGCGGCCGGCGCGCAGCAGGATGACCTGCACGGTTTCGGGCAGGATTTCCTCGACGTGGTGGGTCACCTGGATCAGGGTGATGCCGCGTGCGGCCAGGGGGCGCAGCAGGGCGAGGAATCGGTGGCGCGCGGCGAGGTCCAGTCCGGCGGTGGCTTCATCGAGCAGCAGCGCCTGCGGTCGGTGCACCAGGGCGCGGGCAATGAGGACGCGACGCGCCTCGCCGGTGGAAAGCGTGGCGAGGCGGCGGTGGCGCAGGTGCGCGATGTCCAGCAGCGTCAGCGCCTCGGCCGCGCGCTCTTGCATCGACGGTTCTACGCGGCGATGGTCGGGGAGGCCGTGCGTGCCCCAGAAGCCCGAGATCACCGTGTCCTCCACGTCCAGCCCGCGCTGGCGCAGCAGGTCGGCGTGCAGGTCGGCCGATACTAGGCCCAGGCGGGTGCGCAATTCCCAGACGTTCCAGCGCGCCTGTCCGAACAGCCGCACGGCAGGCGCGCCGTCCTCGCGCGTCTGGGGATGGAGGCTGCGGTCGATGAGCCGCACGAAGCTGGACTTGCCGCAGCCGTTCGGTCCCAGGATCACGGTGTGCTGGCCGGACGCGATGCGCAGGCTCACCTCGTCGAGCACCACGCTGCCCTCGCGCAGCACGCGGGCGCGGTCCAGTTCGATCAGGGGTGGAGAAGCGGCGGAGTCCGGCATCGGATGCGGTGGTGCGGGTCGGAAGGCCGGGATTGTCGCAGCAAGGTCGCTGCGCCGCGCGAGGGCCATGCGTGACTTCCGAGGCTGTTTCCTGAACGGGCGGCGGTTGTAAAGTGCGCGGCTCCCTATCTTCAGGAAACTTCCATGTTTTCGTCCTTTCGCGCGCCGCTCGCCCTTGCCGTCGCCCTGTCGCTGTCCGCCTGCCAGCAAGCGCCGCAGCCCGAGCCGGCCCCGGCGCCGGCGGAAAAGCCTGCGCCGGCCGCCGCGCCGGCTTTTGATCTTTCCAGCGTCCGCACGCCCTTCGTGAGGTTCCAGGCCGCGGATCTGGATGCCAAGGTGCCCGCGTGCGGCGATTTCAACGCGCACGTCAACGGCTCCTGGCTGGCCGCCAACCCGGTGCCGGGCGACCGTACCACCTGGGGCAGCTTCGAGTCGCTGGCCGAGCGTTCGCTCGAAGTGCAGCGCACTCTGGTCGAGCAAGCGGCCGAGGATTCCTCGTCCACCGGCGTGGAGAAGCTGGTGGGCGACTTCTACGCCTCGGGCCTCGACGAGGCCGCGGTCGAGCGCGCCGGTCTTTCGCCGCTGGAGCCCACGCTTGCGCGCATCGATGCGATCTCCGACGCAGCGGGCGTGACCGCCTATGTGCGTGAAGCGGCGGCGCAGGGGCGGCTGGGGCTGTTTTCCTTCTACGGCAATGCCGACTACCGCGATTCCACCCGGGTGATCGCCTACGCCGGACAGGGCGGCCTCTCGCTGCCCGAACGCGCCTACTACCTCGAGGACCGCGAGGACTACGTCAAGGCGCGCGAGGCGCTGCGCGCGCACGTCGCGGCGCTGTTCACCCTGGCGGGTGACGAGGCCGCCGTCGCGGCGCAGCGCGCCGAGGCCGTGGTGGGCTTCGAAACGCGCCTGGCCAAGGCGTCCACCCCGCGCGTGGAGCTGCGCGATCCGGCCAAGCTCTATGTGCCTTCCTCGCTGGCCGAGGCCGATGCGCTGACGCCGAACTTCTCCTGGACCGCTTTCTTCGACGCCATCGGCGTGGCGCGTCCGGAGATGTTCTCGCTCGCCATGCCGGACTTCTTCCGCGAAGTGAACGCAATGCTCGCCGAGGTGCCGGTGGAAGACTGGCGCAGCTACCTGCGCTACCGCGAAATCGACGGCGCTGCGCCCTACCTCTCGAAGGCTTTCGCCGAAGAGGATTTCCGCTTCTACAGCCAGGCGCTGCGCGGTCAGGCCGAACAGGCGCCGCGCTGGAAGCGCGTGCTCGATGCCACCAACGAGGCCGTGGGCGAGGCCCTGGGGCAGCTCTACGTCGATGCCGTGTTCCCGGCCGAGTCCAAGACCCGGATGGTCGAGATGGTGGCCAACCTCGGCCAGGCGATCCGCGCGCGCATCGAGAAGCTGGAGTGGATGAGCGATGAAACCAAGCAGCGCGCGCTGGAGAAGTGGGCCAGCTTCACGCCCAAGATCGGCTATCCGGACCGCTGGCGCGACTGGTCGGGCCTCGCCCTCACGCGCGGCGATTTCGCCGGCAACGTGCTGGCCGCGCGTGCCTTCAACGCGCGCTACCTGTTCGACCAGATCGGCAAGCCCGTGGACAAGTCGCAGTGGTTCATGACCCCGCAGACCGTCAACGCCTACTACGATCCCAACCAGAACGAGATCGTGTTCCCGGCCGGCATCCTGCAGCCGCCGTTCTTCGATCTCGATGCCGACGATGCGCTCAACTACGGCGGCATCATGGCGGTGATCGGTCACGAGATGATCCACGGCTACGACGATCAGGGCAGCCAGTTCGACGCCAAGGGCAACTTCAACAACTGGTGGACCGACGCCGACCGCGCCGGTTTCGAGGCGCGCACGAAGAAGCTGATCGAGCAGTTCGACGGCTACGAATCGATCGACGGCATCCACGTCAACGGCACCCTGACGCTGGGCGAGAACATCGCCGATCTGGGTGGCCTTTCGGCGGCCTACGACGCGATGAAGACCGCGCAGGGCGGGAGTTTCACCGACCCGATGATCGACGGACTGAGCCAGGACCAGCGTTTCTTCATGAACTGGGCCACGGTCTGGCGCCGCAGCTTCACCCCGGGCGAGCTCAAGGTACGGCTCAACACCGATCCGCATGCGCCGGCACCGTTCCGCGCCGTGGGCGCTCCTTCGAACCTGGACAGCTTCGCCCGCGCCTTCGGCTGCAAGGCCGGCGATGCCATGGTGCGTCCGGAGGATGTGAAAGTCGTGCTCTGGTGAATCGTGCCGCTCCGGGTGCCGCAGGCGCCCGGAGCGCGCCGCCTCAGCGGCGTGCCGCCAGCACGTCGTGGCCTTCCACCTGATAGCGTTCCCAGAAGCGCAGCGCGATGGCCGCGGCGCGCTCGTCGGCCTCGCGCTTGAGCCTGCGGTTGCCCAGTTCGGTGGTGGTCTGGCCGAACAGCTCCAGCCAGCGCCGGAACAGCGCCGGCTTCAGCCCCGGCAGTGCCATGTGCTTGCCCATCGGCGCGCCGCGGAACCGCCGCGTTCCGCGCAGCGTGGCGGACCAGAAATCCACCATGTTGGCCAGGTGCGCGTCCCAGTCGTGGATGTGGCGATCGAAGATGGGCGCAAGCGCCTCGTCGGTGCGCACGCGCGCGTAGAAGCGGTGCACCAGGGCGATCACCTCGTCCTCGCTGCAGATGGTCGAGGGGTCGGCGCCGTCGCCGGTGGTTTCGCGATGACTTGAATTCATGTCACAGGCTCAGATGGAACATCAGTTTGGCCAGCAGCACGATGCCGACCATGTGGAAGAACAGGCTGACGTGGATGCGGTGGAACACCGTGGCCACGAGCCGGCCGCGGTGGCGCAGCACCATGGCGGTGAGGAAGTGGCCGAGCACGCTCAGCGCCAAGGATATCTTGATCGTCAGCAGCAGGCCGAAGGTGCTGTCCAGCGGATGGGCCAGCGCGGCGCGATAGTTCCAGGCCATGGCGATGCCGCTGCCGTAGAGGGTGAGGATCACCCAGGGCATCACCCGCGTGGCGCGCCGGCCGATGCCGATCTCGATGGCGGTCATGACGCGCGGGGAAACGTGCCGGCGCGCGCCTTCCAGGATCAGCACCTCGAAGAACACCGCGCCGACGAACACGAAGGCCATCAGCAGGTGCAGCAGCAGGAACAGGGTGTAGGAACTCATCGGGGGCAGGTTGCGGGGATTGGACGCGGTGCGGCGCAGGCTGCACGACTGGCCGCATCGTGCTGCGGCGCGCGTCGCCGGGCCGTGATCCAGGTCAAGCCGACGTTTGCCGATGGCAAGGTCGGTTAAGCTTCCCGGATGCTTTACCTCGCCTCCAAATCGCCGCGCCGCCGCCAGCTTCTGGCCCAGCTGGGCTACCGATTCTCGTGTCTGGACGTGGATGTTCCGGAAGTGCGTGCGCCTTCCGAATCGCCGCAGGAGTACGTCGTGCGCGTGGCGCTGGAGAAGGCGCGCGCGGGACTTGCGCTGCGTGCGGACGAGGATCCCGACGCGGTGGTGCTCGGGGCCGATACCGAAGTGGTGCTCGATGATCAGGTGTTCGGCAAGCCCGTCGACGGGCGCGACGCCGCGGCGATGCTGCGGCGGCTTTCCGGGCGCAGCCACGAGGTCATCACCTCGGTGTGGCTGGTGGACGCGGGGCGCGAAATGCACGCGGTGAACCGGACGCAGGTGCGCATGGCGCCGCTTTCGCCGCCGCAGATCGAAGCCTATCTGGCCTGCGGCGAAGCCTTCGGCAAGGCCGGCGCCTACGCCATCCAGGGGCGCGCGGCGGCCTTCGTCGCGCACCTGTCGGGCAGCCATTCGGGCGTGATGGGCCTGCCCCTGCACGAAACCGCCGGGCTGCTGTCGCGCTTCGGCATCGAGCCCTCCGATTCCTCCTCCTGACTCGCACTCGCCCATGTCCGAAGAAATCCTCATCAACGTCACTCCGCGCGAGATTCGCGTGGCCGTGGTCGAAAACGGCATGTTGCAGGAGGTGCTGATCGAGCGATCCAGCCGCCGTGGCTACGTCGGCAACATCTACAAGGGGCGGGTGCAGCGGGTGATGCCGGGAATGCAGGCGGCCTTCGTCGACATCGGGCTGGAGCGCGCGGCCTTCCTGCACGCCTCGGACATCCTGCGCGCGACGGTTCCCGAGGCCGAGGCGGGCGAGGAGCCGGCGCCGCAAGCCATGCCGGCGATCGGCGAGCTGCTGCGCGAGGGCCAGGAGCTGGTCGTCCAGGTGGTGAAGGACTCGATCGGCACCAAGGGCGCGCGCATCACCACCCAGATCAGCATTCCATCCCGCTATCTGGTGCTGCTGCCCCAGGGGCGGGTGCTGGGCGTGTCGGCGCGCATCGAGGACGAGGCCGAGCGCGCGCGGCTCAAGGCCATGATCGCCGAACTCAGTCAGGATGCGCCGATGGGCTACATCGTGCGCACCAATGCCGAAGGGCAGGACGCCGAGGCGCTGGGCAAGGACGTGGCTTATCTGGCGAAGGTGTGGAACGCGGTTCGCGTCGGCACGGCCGAGGCCCGCGTGGGCGCGTGCATCTACGAGGACCTTTCCCTGACCCTGCGCAGCGTGCGCGACTACATGCGCGAGAACGTGGAGAAGGTGCGGGTCGATTCGCGCGAGACCTTCGAACGCATCCGGCGCTTCGTCGGCAAGTTCATCCCCGAGTGGGCCGAGCGGGTGGAGCATTACCCGGGCGAGCGCCCGATCTTCGACCTCTACGGCGTGGAGGACGAAATCCTCCGGGCGATGCAGAAACAGGTGCCGCTGAAGTCCGGCGGCTACCTCGTCATCGACCAGACCGAGGCCATGACCACCGTGGACGTGAACACCGGCGCCTTCCTCGGGCACCGCAACCTCGAAGACACGGTGTTCCGCACCAATCTGGAAGCGGCGCAGGCGATCGCGCGGCAGCTGCGGCTGCGCAACCTGGGCGGCATCATCATCATCGATTTCATCGACATGCAGGATGCCGAACACCGCCGCCAGGTGCTGCGCCAGTTCGAGAAGTCCCTTGCGCACGACCACACCAAGTCCACCGTCCACGAATTCTCGCCGCTGGGGCTGGTGGAAATGACGCGCAAGCGCACCACCGACAGCCTGGTGCGGCAGCTGTGCGAGCCGTGCCCGACCTGCGCCGGGCGCGGCAGCATCAAGACCGCCGAGACCGTGTGCTACGAGATTTTCCGCGAGATCACCCGCGCGGTGCGCCAGTTCGATGCCGAGAAGCTGCTGGTGCTGGCCTCGCCGCGCGTGGTCACGCGCATCCTGGAGGAGGAATCGGGCGCGGTGGCGGAGCTGGAGGAGTTCATCGGCAAGACCATCCGCTTCCAGGCAGATGAGCAATATGTGCAGGAGCAGTACGACGTTGTGCTGCTCTGACCCAAGCGCCCGGGTGCGGGGCTCGGGTCGGGCCCGCGCATGACCGCGCGACCGCACGGGCGGCTGCGGCGCGCGCTGCGGCGGGCGCGCCGGCTGCTGGGCTGGAGCGTTCTGGCGGCGGTGATCCTCGCCGCGCTGGCGGTCGGCTTGGCCAGCCAGATGCTGCCGCTGCTGGCGCGGCATCCCGACGCGGTGGCGCGCTGGCTGTCCGAGCAGATCGCCGTGCCGGTGGCGCTGGACGAGGTGCAGGGCCAGTGGAACCGTGCCGGCCCGCGGCTCTCGCTTTCCGGCCTGCGCATCGGGCGTCCGCCCGAGGTGCTGGAAATCGACCGCGCCCAGCTCCAGGTCAACATCTACTCGGGGCTTTGGCCGGGCGTGCCGCTGACCGAGCTGGTCCTCGACAAGCCGGAGCTGGAACTGCACCGGGATGCGGACGGGCGCTGGCGAATGGATGGTTTCGGTCGCGGGCAGGCCGGCGGCTCCGGGCGATCGCAGATGCAGCAGCTGGACCGTTTCGGTGCGCTGGAGGTGCGCAACGCCCGCCTGCGTTTCCGTGATGCCCGAAGCGGACTCGATCGCACCCTGCCGCGCATCGATGCGCGCATGCAGCGCATCGACGGCCGGCTCCACGTTGGCGCCTATCTTCACGGACGATCGAAGGGCGCGCGGGTGCGCCTGGCGGCGGAGCTGGAGACCGACGGCCAGACCGGGACGCTCTATCTGGAAGGGCGGGCGCAGGATTGGGCGCGCTGGATGCGCGGTCTGGCGGTGCATGGGGTCGCGCTGTCGCAGGCGCGCGGCGACCTGCGGGTCTGGATGGATTTCGTCGGCGGCGCGGCGACCGGGATGCAGTTCGACGCCGACCTCGCACCGTTCGCGCTGCACGCAGCGCTTGACGCCGGGCAGGACGATGGGCGCATCGTCGAACAGTCGGCGGGTTTTGCCTCGATGAATGCGCGGATGCGGGGGCAGCGCGATCCCGGCGGGAGCTGGCGCCTGGATGTCCCGGTCTGGCAGGTGGCCGAGGAGGGAGGCGAGCGGATCGACGTGGTCCGGCAGGGCCACGCACGGCGCGATGCCACTGGGCTGCTGCGGATCCAGGCCGATGCGCTGGCGCTGGGTCCGCCCCTGGCGCTGGCGCGGCTGGCGGCAAGCCTGCCGGAACCGCTGCGACACTGGCTGGGCGAGGCGCGTCCACAGGGCACGATCAACGGGCTGCGCCTGGCCTGGTTCGGCGCGGATCGCTATCGGCTGGAGGCCGGCGTGCGCGATCTGGGCTGGGAACCTTCGGGGCGCGTTCCTTCCCTGCGCGGGCTGGGGGGCGAGCTGGATGCCGACGCGCGCGCTGTGCGCCTGACCGTGGTGCCGGGTGTCTGGAAGATCGAAGCGCCGGGCGTGCTGCGAGCGCCGTTCCAGCCGCAGGTTTCCGGCGAGATCCTGGCCTTCGATCCGGGCGACGGCTGGCGCATCGACACGCCCGGGCTGCGGTTGCGCGAGGACGACTACGGCATCCTGCTGGCCGGCGGCGCACAGTTGCCGGATACCGGCGGCGTGCTGCTGGACCTGCGTGCAGACGTGGGGAACAGCCCGGTGGTCGTGGCCAAACGATTCTGGCCGGTGAACGTGATGCCGGCGGCGGCGGTGCGCTGGCTGGATGCGGCGCTGGTGGGCGGACGCGTGGCGCACGGTGCAGCGCTGGTGCGCGGCAACGTGCGTGACTGGCCGTTCCGCCACGGCGAAGGGCGATTCGAGGCCTTGGCCGAGCTGGAGGATGCCGAGGTGGCCTTCCACTCCGGCTGGCTGCCCGGGCGCCGGGTGAACGGCACCGCGCGCTTCATCAATGTGGCAATGGAAGTGGAACTTTCCGGTGAAGTCGGAGACGCGCGCGTGGCCGGCGCGCGCGGGGGTATCGCGAGCTTCGGCGATGCGGTGCTGGCGCTGGACGTGCGCGGCAGCGGCAGCGGCCCTGCGCTGCTGGACGTGCTGCGCAGAAGTCCGCTGCACGAAAGGCACGGCGCGCTCATGGACGAGGTCTCCCTGGGCGGACGCGGCGAAGTTGCGCTGGCGCTCACGATTCCTCTGGAAAAACATCTGGGCGAGCCGAAGGTCGAAGGCCAGGTCGACGTGGCGCGCATGGATTTGTCCAATGCCGCCTGGGGGCTCGACCTGAAGGGCGCAAGCGGACGTGTGCGGTTTTCCGACCGCGGTTTTTCCGCCGACGAATTGAGCGTCGGCTTCGGCGGAACCCTGGGCGCCTTCAGCATCGCAGCGGGCGACTACACCTCGCAGCCCTCGCACCTGGCCGAGGCCAGCCTGCGCGGGCATTTTTCGGCCGCGCAGGTGGTCGGAAGCAACGCGCGCAGCCGCTGGCTGATGCCTTGGCTGGCAGGCGAATCCGACTGGAACCTCCAGCTCACCGTGCCCGCGCCCGAGGCCGGCGTGGGCCTGCCGCCGCTGCTGCGGGTGCGTTCGGACCTCGCGGGCGTGGCGATCACGCTGCCCGCGCCGCTGCGCAAGGATGCAGTCGACCGCATGCCGCTGGACCTGAAGCTGGCGCTGCGCGATCCGGACGTGGGCATCGACCTTCGCCTTGGGGGATTGCTGCGCCTGCGCGGGCGCTCCGAGTCCGACGGTTTCACCGGCGTGGCGCATTTCGGCGACGTGCTGGAATCGCCTCCGCCGCCGCGCGGGCTGCACGTCGCGGGGCAGATTCCGGTGCTCGACGTGGCGGCCTGGGGCGGCGTGGTGGCCGGGATGGCAGGCGGCGAAGAGGCCTTGCATCTGGCCTCGGCGGACCTGTTCATCGGCGAACTGAACCTGCTCGGCCGCCCTTTTCGAGAATCGCGCCTGGGCATGGAGCGCAGCGCCGATCGCTTTGCCTTTCGCTTCGACGGCGAGGCGCTGGCGGGCGAGCTGGTAGTGCCGACCGAGCATCTTTCCCAGAAGGGAATCACCGCGCGCCTCGACCGCCTGCACTGGCCGGAACTGGGCGCGGCGGATGCCGCACCGCCAGCGCCAGGGCCTTCCGCCGCGCCGAGCCTGATTCCCCCGATCCACCTGGAATCGGCCGACACCTGGTTTGCGGGAGCGCGGCTGGGCAGCGTGTGGCTGGAAACCTGGCCGGTCGCCAACGGCCTGCACGTCGAGCGCTTCGATGCCCACTCGGCGGCGCTGGACCTCAAGGCCAAGGGCGACTGGCAGGTGGCGGACGGACGCGAATCGACCGCGCTGGCGCTGGATTTTTCCTCACGCGACGCAGGTTCGATGCTCGAGGCGCTGGGATTCTCGCGCCTGATCGAAAGCGGCGGCGCGCATGGCCGCCTGACGCTGGCCTGGCCGGGCGCGCCGGGTTCCTTCGACTGGGCCGGCGCCGACGGCCAGCTGGAGATCGGCGTCGGGCAGGGGCGCGTGCTGGAGGTCGAACCGGGCGCGGGTCGTCTGTTCGGTCTGCTCAGCCTCACCGAAATCCCGCGTCGCCTGAGCCTGGATTTCAGCGATTTCTTCAAATCCGGTTTCGCCTTCAACCAGATATCCGGCAGCTTCCGCATCGAGGACGGCAACGCCATCACCGAGGATTTCCGGATCAATGCGCCTTCCGCGGAAATCCGCCTGCGCGGACGCACCGGGCTGAAGGCGCGCGATTACGACCAGACCATGGAAGTTTTGCCCAAGGCCGGCAGCGTGCTCCCTGCCCTGGGTGCGATCGCCGCCGGTCCTGCAGGCGCGGCGGTGGGCGCGGTGGCGCAGGCGGTGCTGCGCCAGCCGCTCAAGGACATGACCCGAACCGTCTATCGCGTCACCGGATCGTGGAGCGAACCGCAAATCCGCACGCTGGAGCGGGAGGCAGAGCCCGCCGCGCCGCGCTGAAGTTCGGCGTGGTCTTTCATCGCGCCATGCCGTTTGTCGCCCGCCGCCGGCATGGACTTCGAGCGGAGCCGGAATCCCTCTAGAATCCGCCGCAAGGCGGCCGCTGCGGGACGGGGCCGCGACCCGGGAGCCGCGCCATCGATCCGCTGACCGCCTTCGTCTTCTCCATCCTGATGATGCTGCTCAACGGCGGCGTGCTCGGGATGCTGCATGGCGAACTGCCGCGGACCCTGCGATCCAGCGCCGACAGCTGGCGCCTCGGAACCCTGCTGGTGGCCTGCGCGGTGATCCTCTTCATCGTGCAGGAGCTCTACAAGGAGCAGGACTGGATCCGGATTCCGGGAAACACCCTGATGACGCTGGGCGTGACGGTCTACGGTCGCGCGCTGCGGCAGTTCTACGGGCTGCCCGACGCCCGCCACATGCTCCTTCCGGCCGCTGCCACCCTGCTTGGAGTGGCGTGGTTCGTGTATGCACAGCCCAGCATGGTGGGGCGCATCACGGTTTCAACGGTGTTCTGGCTGGTGGCCCTGATCGACGGGCTGCTCGTCCTCCTGCGCCAGCGCGGAGGACGCGCGGTCAGCCAGAAGGTCATGATCGGTGTCTTCACCCTGGTCATCCTGTTCGCCGCGGGGCGCGTCGCCTGGTTCCTGGTGACCTCCGATCCGGGTGTCTCGGTGTTCGAGTCCAGCCGGATGCTCAACGCGTTCAGCCCGCTGGTGCTTTCGATCCTTCCCATCATCGGCACCACGGTCTTCCTCATGATGTGCTCGGACCGCATTCGCGGGTACTGGGAACAGGCGGCCTCGGTCGACTACCTCACCGGTCTGCCGAACCGGCGCACTCTGGCAGTGGAGGGAGAGCGTCGCCTCTCCGCGGCGCGGACGGGAGACCTTCCGCTGGCGCTGGCGCTGATCGACCTGGACTACTTCAAGGGCATCAACGATCGCTACGGCCACGCCGCCGGCGACGAGGCGCTGGTCGAGATTGCGGCCCTCCTGCGCCAGAGCGCGCAGGAAGGCGACCTCATCGTGCGCCAGGGCGGCGAGGAGTTCGTGTTCGTGCTGGTGAACCTCGGGCGCGAAGAGGCGCTCGCGCGCATGGAACGATTGCGCCAGCGCGTGGCCGCGCACGTTTTTTTCCTGGAAGGCCAGCAGGTGCCCATCACGGTTTCCATCGGAGTGACCTGGCTGGACGGCTGCGGTGCCGGCTTCGGCGAGCTGTTGCGCAGCGCGGATGCCGCGCTCTACTGCGCCAAGCAAGGCGGCCGCAACCGCGTGGAAACCAGCGAGCGCGCGGCGGGCTGCCACTGCCGGACAGGATTCGATGCCCTGCCTCAGCGCACCAGCGCCAGCGCCTCGAGTACCGCCTCGCCGTAGCGTTCCAGTTTGTGCTTTCCGATGCCGGAAACGGTGGCCAGCTCGTCCAGCTCGCTGGGGTCTTCTTCCGCGATGTCGCGCAGGGTGGCGTTGGAAAAGATCATGTAGGGCGGCACGTTCTGCTCGCGCGCAAGCTCCGTGCGCAACTCGCGCAGGGCCTCGTAACGCGGCTGCGCGCGGGGTGAAAGCTCGATCTCGCGACCCGTGCGTGCGTCCGCGCGCACGCTGTCGCTGCGACGGCGCGAGGGGCGCAGGTCGCGGCGCAGGTGCAGTGTGGTCTCCCCGCGCAGCAGCGGGCGCGCATCTTCGCTCAGCCGCAGCCCGCCGTGGCCCTGCGCGTCCACGTCGATGAGTCCGGCCGCGACGAGCTGGCGGAACACGCCGCGCCAGGTATTGGCATCGAACTGTGCGCCGATGCCGTAGGTGGAGAGACGGTCGTGCCCGAACCGGGCGATGCGCTCGTTTGCGCTGCCGCGCAGCACGTCGATCAGATGACCCACGCCGAAGCGCTGGCCGGTGCGGTAGACGCACGACAGCGCCATTCGCGCAGCCTCGGTGCCGTCCCAGGTCTGCGGTGGCTCCAGGCAGTTGTCGCAGTTGCCGCAGGGGTTTGGATAGGTCTCGCCAAAGCCGGCGAGCAGCACCTGGCGGCGGCAGCGGGTGGTTTCGGCGAAGCCGAGCAGGGCGTCGAGCTTGCGCCGTTCCAGCCGCTTGCGCTCCTCGCCCGCCTCGCGGTCGGCGATCATGCCGATCAGGGTGGCCACGTCGCCGAAGCCCCAGCACATCCACGCTTCGGCCGGGTCGCCGTCGCGGCCGGCGCGGCCGGTTTCCTGATAGTAGCCCTCGATCGACTTGGGCAGGTCAATGTGCGCGACGAAGCGCACGTCGGGCTTGTCGATGCCCATGCCGAAGGCGATGGTGGCGCACATCACGATGCCGTCCTCGCGCAGGAATCGGCGCTGGTTGGTGGCGCGCGCCTCCGGGCTCATGCCGGCGTGGTAGGGCAGGGCAGAGATGCCCTGTTCGCAAAGGAAGTCGGCGGTTTCCTCCACCTTGCGGCGCGACAGGCAGTAGACGATGCCCGACTGTCCGGCATGTGCGGCGAGGAAGTCGAGCAGCTGGTGGCGCGCGTCGCCCTTCTGCACCACGCGGTAGCGGAGATTGGGGCGGTCGAAGGAGCTGACGAACCAGCGCGCCTCGCCCAGCGCCAGGCGCTCGGCGATCTCCGCGCGCGTGGGGGCATCCGCGGTGGCGGTGAGCGCGATGCGCGGCACCTTCGGCCAGCGCCGGTGCAGCAGGTCGAGCTGGCGGTACTCGGGACGGAAATCGTGGCCCCACTGCGAAACGCAGTGGGCCTCGTCGATGGCGAACAGCGCGAGCGGGATCGTGTCGATCCGTTCCAGGAAGCGCTCGGTCAGGAATCGCTCGGGCGAAACGTAGAGCAGGTCCAGCGCACCGGCCGCGAGCGCGCGTTCGGTGTCGAGCGCCTCGCGCGCGGCCAGCGAGGAATCCAGCCGCGCCGCGCGCACGCCGAGCTGGCGCAGCGATTCGACCTGGTCCTGCATCAGCGCGATGAGCGGGGAGATCACGACGCCGGTGCCTTCGCGCAGCAGGGCGGGAATCTGGTAGCACAGCGACTTGCCGCCGCCGGTGGGCATCAGCACCAGGGCGTCGCGGCCGGCGATCAGGTGTTCGATGATCGCCGCCTGCTCGCCGCGAAAGCGGTCGTAGCCGAAGACGCGCTTCAGCAGTTCAAGAGGTGTCTCGGGCATCGGCTCAGGATAGCCGATGCGTCGTGGCGATCAGCACACGCCCTGCGCCAGCATCGCGTCGGCCACCTTCACGAAGCCGGCGATGTTGGCGCCCTGCACGTAGTTCACGCTGCGGTCCGCGCGGGTGCCGTGGCGCACGCACAGGGCGTGGATTTCCATCATGATCGCGTGCAGCCGGGCGTCGACCTCGGCGTGCGTCCAGGACAGGCGCAGCGCGTTCTGGCTCATTTCCAGTCCCGAGGTGGCCACGCCGCCGGCGTTGGACGCCTTGCCCGGCGCGTACAGGATGCCGGCCTGCTGGAACACCTCGACCGCCTCCAGCGTGCTGGGCATGTTGGCGCCTTCGGCCACGCACACCGCGCCGTTGCGCACCAGGCTGCGGGCGTCCTCGCCGTCCAGCTCGTTCTGGGTGGCGCAGGGCAGGGCGATTTCGGCGGGAATGTGCCAGGGGCTGCGGCCATCGAGGTATTGGAAGCGCGCATCGTCCGCCAGTTCCGCCAGCCGCCCGCGACGCTCGTTCTTGAGAGCGAAAACCTCGGCCAGCGAGGCCTCGTCGAAAGCCTGCGGCGCGTACAGCGTGCCGCCCGAGTCCGACAGCGTGAGTACCCGCCCGCCGCGCTCCATTGCCTTGACCGCGGCGAACTGGGCGACGTTGCCGGAGCCGGAGATCAGCACCCGCGCGCCGTGCGTCTCGCGCCGCGCGTAGTGCAGCATCTGCTCGACGAAATAGACCAGGCCAAAGCCCGTGGCCTCCGGCCGCATCAGGCTGCCGCCGTAGGCCAGACCCTTGCCGGTGAACACGCAGTCGGCGCGGTTGGAGAGCTTCTTCATCATGCCGGCCATGTAGCCCACTTCGCGTGCGCCCACGCCGATATCGCCGGCCGGCACGTCGGTGTCCGCGCCGATGTGGCGGTACAGCTCGAACATCAGCGACTGACAGAAGCGCATCACCTCGGCCTCGCTCTTGCCCTTGGGGTCGAAGTCCGAACCGCCCTTGCCGCCGCCCATCGGCAGCGTGGTCAGGGCGTTCTTGAAGGTCTGCTCGAAGGCCAGGAACTTGAGGATCGAGAGGTTCACCGAAGGGTGGAAGCGCATGCCGCCCTTGTAGGGTCCGATGGCGGCGCTGTGCTGCACCCGCCAGGCGCGATTGACGCGGGTCCGGCCGCTGTCGTCGAGCCAGGCGACGCGGAACTGCACGATGCGTTCGGGTTCGACCAGTCGCTCCAGCAATCCGTGCCGGCGGTATTCCGGATTCTGCTCCAGGAACGGCCAGAGGCTTTCCATCACCTCGCGCACCGCCTGCTGGAACTCGGGCTGATTCGGGTCGCGGCGCGCAACCGATTCGAGAAAGGACGACAGCGTGCAGTCGGACATGGCAAGGGCTCCCCGGATTCTGGCGATATTGCACCGCAACAATTCGAGTGTAAGCACAAAAAAGGCCGGGAATGCAATTCCCGGCCCTTTCTTCCCGCCTTCCGAGGGGGTCATTCGAGCAGCGAACGCAGCATCCAGGCGGTCTTCTCGTGCGCCTGCAGGCGCCCGGTCATGAGGTCCACGGTCGGCTCGTCGCCGGCCTTGGACGCGGTGGCCAGCACCTTGCGCGCGGTGCGGCAGACCGCCTCGTTGCCGGCGACCAGCTGCTTGACCATCTCCTTCCAGTCGGGCACTTCGCCTTCGCGGCCGGGTTCCTCGGGGATCGAGGAAAGCTTCACGAACTCGGCGTAAGAACCGGGAGCCGGAAAGCCGATCGCGCGGATGCGCTCGGCGATTTCGTCCAGCGCCGCCCACTGCTCGGTGTACTGGCCTTCGAACATGACGTGAAGGGAGTTGAACATCGGCCCGGTCACGTTCCAGTGGAAGGCGTGGGTCTTGAGGTAGAGCGTGTAGGCGTCGGCGAGGAAATGCGAGAGCCCGTCGGCGATGGCCTTGCGGTCCGTGGACTTGATCCCGATATCGATTTTCATCTCGAACTCCTTGGTGGATGGACGATGGCGCTACCCTACGCCGCTTCCTGCGGCGCGGGAAGTTGAAAGGACTGCTGGATTCGATAGATGAGGTCAATGCACGGACAGATCAAGCCCGAGGGCGCGGAAGACGCGCTTTCCCGCGCGCTCAGCCGCGACCGCGGGCGCCTGATCGGCCTGCGCGCGCGGCTGCGGCGCGAGCCGAAGAACGCGGCGGCGCGCGAGGCCTTCGAGACGGCGCTGGCGCAGTCGGTGGCCGCCTGCGAGGCGCGACGCGCCGCGCTGCCCGAGCCGAGCTTCGATGAAACCCTGCCGGTCGCGCGCGAAGCCGAACGCATCATCGCGCTGATCCGCGCCCACCAGGTCCTCGTGGTGGCCGGCGAAACCGGCTCGGGCAAGACCACGCAGTTGCCCAAGATGTGCCTGGCCGCAGGTCGCGGCGCGGCCGGCCTGATCGGCTGCACCCAGCCGCGCCGCATCGCCGCGCGCGCGGTGGCCAGCCGCGTCGCGCAGGAGCTTCAGGTGGAGCTGGGCAGCGCGGTGGGCTACCAGGTGCGTTTCACCGAGCGCACCTCGGAATCCGGCTGCATCAAGTTCATGACCGACGGCATCCTGCTGGCGGAAATCCAGTCCGACAGGTACCTTTCGGCCTACGACACGATCATCGTGGACGAGGCGCACGAGCGCAGCCTCAACATCGACTTCCTGCTGGGGTATCTCAAGACCCTGCTGAAGAAGCGCCGCGACCTGAAGCTGATCGTCACCTCGGCCACCATCGACACCGAACGCTTCGCGCGCCACTTCGACGACGCGCCGGTGGTGGCGATCGAAGGCCGCAGCCATCCGGTGGAGATGCGCTATCGGCCGCTGGAGCCGCCGGATCGCCCGGAGCGTTCTTCCGAACCCTCGCCGCCTGCGCGAGGAAAAGGAAAGACGCGCGCGCCGGCGAAGGCGCAGGAGGCATCGCAGGAATTGACCGTGCTCGACGCCCTCGTGCGCGCGGCCGACGAAGCCACGCGCGAAGACCCGCTGGGCGACATCCTCGTGTTCCTGCCGGGCGAGCGCGAGATCCGCGACGCGCACCAGGCGCTGGAGCGGCGCAAATTCCGCGAAACCGAGGTGCTGCCGCTCTACGCGCGCCTTTCCGCGCGCGACCAGGACCGCATCTTTTCGCCAGGACCCAGGCGGCGCATCGTGCTGGCGACCAACGTCGCCGAGACCTCGCTCACCGTGCCGCGCATCCGCTACGTGATCGACCCGGGGCTGGCGCGGGTGAAGCGCTACAGCCCGCGCGGCAAGCTCGAGCGCCTGCACGTCGAACCGATCAGTCAGGCCAGCGCCAACCAGCGCGCCGGCCGCTGCGGGCGCGTGGCTTCGGGCGTGTGCTTCCGGCTCTATTCACAGGAGGATTTCGACTCGCGGCCGCGCTACACCGATCCGGAAATCCTGCGCGCCTCGCTGGCCGGGGTGATCCTGCGGATGCTCTCGCTCGGGCTGGGCAAGGTCGAGGAATTCCCGTTTCTGGAGGCCCCCGATCCGCGCGCCGTTGCCGACGGCTGGCAGCAGCTCCAGGAGCTGGGCGCGGTCGACCGCGAGCGCCGGCTCACCGACATCGGCCGCACCATGGCGCGCTGGCCGGTGGACGTGGCGCTGGCGCGCATGCTGATCGCCGCGCGCGGCCACGGCGTGCTGCGCCCGATGCTAGCCATCGCCGCCTTCCTCGGCATCCAGGATCCGCGCGAGCGCCCGGCCGACCAGCGCCAGGCCGCCGACCAGGCGCACGCGCAGTTCGCCGACCCGCATTCGGAGTTCGTCGGCATCCTCAAGCTCTGGGAGGCCTACCGGCAGGCGCACGAGGACCTGAGCCAGTCGAAGCTGCGTGACTGGTGTGAGAAGCACTTCCTCGGCTTCCTGCGCATGCGCGAGTGGCGCGAGCTGCATCGCCAGCTGCTGGTGCTGTGCGAAGAGCTGGGCTGGTCGCTGGATACACAGGCCGGGCCGCAGTCCTCTCCCTCTCCCCCAAGAACCCGTGGGGGAGAGGGTCGGAGTGAGGCGGGCTCTGCGCGCGCCGCGCGCGGCGGCGCTTCGCCACGCTCCGAGGGCGCGCGACGCCGTGAAAAGTCCGGGGTGCCGGCTCCGTCCGAATCGTCTTCCCTAGCCAACCCTGACGCCCCCACTTACGCGCTCCTGCACCGCGCCCTGATCGCCGGCCTGCCCACCCATATCGGCCAGAAGAACGAGAAGGGCATTTTCGAAGGCCCGCGCGGGCGGCGTTTCCAGGTGTTTCCCGGCTCCGCACTGGCGCGCCAGCCGCCGCGCTGGCTGCTGTGCGCGAGCCTGCTCGACACCCAGAAGGTCTGGGCCCTGATCTGCGCGCGGATCGAGCCCGACTGGGTGATCGCCGAGCTCTCCCACTTGCTCTCGCGCCGCCACTTCGATCCGCACTGGGCGCGCTCGCAGGGCCGCGTCGTCGGCTACGAGCAGATCGGCCTGTTCGGCCTGGTGCTCGCGCCCAAGCGGCCGATCCACTACGGCGGCCTGTATCCGCAGGAGGCGCGCGACATCTTCGTGCGCCAGGCCCTGGTGCCCGGCGAGATCGATACGCGCGCCGGCTTCGTCGAGCGCAACCTCGCCACGCTCGAGAAGGCGCGCGAGGAGGAGGCCAAGCTGCGCCGCGCGGGTCTTGTGGCCGACGAGGACTGGCAGGCGCGCTGGTACCTCGACCGCCTTCCCGCCGATTTGAACAGTGCCGCCGGATTGGATGCCTGGTACCGCCGGCTGTCCGGCGAGGAGCGCGCGCGCCTGGAGTGGCCGCTGGCCGAACTCCTGCCGGGTGAGGGCAGCGACGCAGAGCGTTTCCCCAGGTATTTCCCGCTGGGCGATGCGAGGCTGGCGCTGCACTACCATTTCTCGCCCGGCGCCGAGGACGACGGTGTGACGCTGGACGTGCCGCTGCATCTGCTCAACGCGCTCGATCCGGCGCGGCTGGAGTGGCTGGTGCCCGGCCTCATCGAGGAAAAGTCCACCGCGCTGATCCGCGGCCTGCCCAAGGCGCAGCGCCGCAGCTTCGTGCCCGCGCCGGATTTTGCCCGCGCCTTCGCGCAGGCCTGGCCCACGCCTTCTGCCGACAGTCTGCGCGGTGAATTGGCGCGCTTCCTCGCCAGAATCACCGGCGCGCCGATTGCTGCGACCGATTTCGATGAATCCGCGCTGGAAGCGCATCTGCGCCTGCGCATCCGGCTGCTGGAAGGCAAGGAAACCCTGCTGGCCGCATCGCGCGATCTGGAGGAGCTGCGCCGGCGCTTCGGCGACCGTGCGCGCGAAAGTTTCGCCGCGCGCGCCGGGCGCGAGCTGGCGGACCGCGGACTGACCGCGTTTCCCGAAACGCCGGTGCCGGTGGAAGTCACCGGTGAGGCCGGCCTTCCCGCCTTTCCCGCGCTGGTGGACGAGGGCAATTCCGTCGCGCTGCGCGTGTTCGCGCGCCGCGACGAGGCCGATGCGGCGCATTCGGACGGCGTGCGCCGCCTGCTGCATCTCGCCCTTGCCGACCGCGCGAAGCAGGCGCGCAAGCAGCTCCCCGTCTCGCCCAAGACCGGGCTGCTGTACGCCGCGATCGAAACCCAGGAGCGCCTGCGCGATGACCTCATCACTGCGGCGCTTCGCGCGGTGGAAGGCAACGGCATCGGCGCGATCCGCGACCGCGCCGCTTTCGAACGCCACGCCGCCGACGCCGGCAAGCGCCTCTTCGGCGAAGCCGTGCGCCGCCTGGATCTGGCCGAATCGGTCTTGCGGCGCGTGGCCGAACTGCGCCCCAAACTCGAATCGCCGCTCATGGGCTGGGCCCGCGGCAACCTCGACGACCTGCGCGCCCAGCTCGACGGCCTCGTGCATCCCGGCTTCCTGCGCGAAACCCCGCCCGAGGCGCTGGCACACTTCCCGCGCTATCTCGACGCCATGCTGCTGCGCGTCGAGCGCGCCCTGCGCGATCCGGCAAAAGACCAGGCGCGGATGCTGGAACTGACGCCCTTCGCCCAGGCCATCGCCGCCGCGCGCACCACACCGGCCTTCGCCGATCCGCGCTGGCAGACGCTGCGCTGGGAGCTGGAAGAGCTGCGCGTCTCGCTATTCGCCCAGGAACTCGGCACCGCCGTTCCGGTCTCGTCCAAGCGCCTGGCGCGGCAGCTCGAACTGCTGCGCGCAGGCGCAGCGCAGTCGTAGGGCGGAACCGCCGAAGGCGTTTCCGCCGGGACGCGGCAAGGTCGAAACGGCGGAATCCGCTGCGCGGGTTCCGCCCTACCTGCCCGTAGCCCCACGCGGCCGACGTTGGCGTTGTGGTGTGCGGAAACATTCCGTCGGGGACGTCGCCCCGACCTACGACAACGCGTTGCGGCACGCTCGCAGGGTGGAACCGCCGAAGGCGAATCCGCCATCGTGCCGTCCCATTGGGCCTTGCCGCCAAGGCCGGCGAATCCTTCACCGTCGCACCCGCGCAGACCCGCGCGAGCGTGGGAACAGGTCCGCCCCGGCGACGTCGGCCTGCGAAATTGCGGGGGGAGAGGCCTCCGGTGACGGGGCTTGCCGCGCCCGGTTTGCCGGTCACAACCTCCCTCCGGCCGACCGTCGTCTTTCGGAAAAGTTCACGTTCGGCTTGACATTCGTGGGCTACAATCAATCAGATGGCCGCGCATTGCGCGCGCCAAGGGTGATCCCGGCGGTCAGCCTGACCGCATGCTCAAGGCGATGGAATGACGCAATTTCCGCAACGGCTGGACTCGGCCAATCAGTCAAGGAGTGACAGGATGATGGATGCGATCTGCAACCCCGCGCGCGGCAACAGGCGTCTCAAGACACGCATGCTGATGCTCGCCGCCTTGGCAGCCGCCGGATTCGGTGGAGCCGCTGCGGCGCAGTCGCTGCAGCCGGAGACTATTGCCGCGATACCGGCGGACCGCCTGTGCACGGCGGGATTCAATCCCGATTACGGCTGGTTCGACGTGGACAGCATCGGATTCGGCGTGCTGGAGTTCCCCGGTGCGTTGAACGCATCCTGCACCAAGGCGACGACCGCTGGATTGGCCGTGCAATTGGGCGGATTGACTTTGCCTTTGATGGGCCAAGCAGTCTACGGACTGGCGACCGTGCC
Source organism: Pseudomonadota bacterium (assembly GCA_963205495.1). Taxonomy (GTDB): domain Bacteria; phylum Pseudomonadota; class Gammaproteobacteria; order Xanthomonadales; family Xanthomonadaceae; genus Denitratimonas. Next base: position 58,131 of record CAUJIN010000005.1, on the reverse strand, counting down.
GCCGACACTGTCCCTGCCGCTGCTGGAGCCGGTGCTGTGCGAGGACTACTACAACGGAGCGGCGGGTTCGGGCAGCTGGAAGCTCTCGGTCAAGGATGCCAACAACGAGACCATGCATTTCAACGTCGGCCTCGGATCTGAAACGATGGCCGGTGTTTCAACCCTGAGCTATCAGCTGGCCAGCGGTACGCTGGTGCCGCAGCGCGTGGATACCACGGTCCAGTGGCTGCGCTGCCACGCCGGTCTGGCACCCAACGCCGTTCCTCCCACCACGGGTCCGGGCACGGCGGACCATCTCTTTGCCGACAGCCTCGAACCGGCGATGGCCGACCTGCGGGTCGAACTCATCGACCTGCAGACCGGCAACCCGATCGTTGGCGATGTGCTGCAGCAGTCGACCACGGGCAACGTGCAGTTCAAGGTGCGCGTGTCCAACCGGGGTACGGCGGACGCCCAGAACGTGCGCATCCGCGAGTTCGTCCCCACGGCTGCGGCACTGATGGGTCCGACGGTCAGCCGCGTTTCGTGTTTCGACCACGGTGCCGCGTCCAACTGCAACAGCGGTTCAGGGACATCGAAGCTCGTCGAGAACATCGGCTCGCTTGTGAAAGGCACGCAGCGCGAGTACACCCTGACGCGCAAGTCCTCCAGCACCGACACCAGCGCCGGTCAGTCCATGGCGCTGATCCAGGTCGCGGCGTTCTCGGACCCGAACGCTTCGCCCGACAGCAACTACGCCGACAACAGCCGCAGCCTGCGGATCCAGGTGGTCAACCAGGTCCAGGTCGCGCGCGCGGTGTCCACGAACGGCATTGCCGGGGATGCCTCGGGCGGAACGATCACGCGCGTTTCCGCGCCTGCGGGCTGCTCGGCCGAGGCCGGCGGCGTCACCACTTGCCCGCCGGGTACGAGTGGACTGGTGTACAGCGCAGCCGCCAATCCGGCAGGCGGATACACCTTCACCGGATTCACCGGCTGTACCGGCACCCAGTCCAGCACGGTCAGCGGCGGCACGTTCACGACCACTTCCTCGGCCAGCTGCACGCTCACGGCCAACTTCCGTTCGATGCCGACGGTGACCGCCAGCGTGACGGGCAGCAACGGCACGATCTCGCCGTCCAGCCAGACGATCCACTACAACCAGCAGGCATCGCTGACGGTGACGCCGAGCACGGGCTACACGGTCGACACGATCAGTGGCTGCGGTGGCGTCACACATGTCGGCGGCACGAACTGGCAGACGGCACCGGTGACCGGAAACTGTGCGGTTGCAGTGACGTTCAAGGCCATCACCTCCACCGTCACGGTCAACGCCGGTCCGCACGGTGTGATCACCTCGACCAATCCGTTCACGATCACCTATCCGACGCAGCAGGCCGTGTTCACGGCGCTGCCGGATGCCAGCTATCAGGCCGTGATCGCCGCATCGAGCACCTGCCAGACGAGCGGCCCGGTGCCCAATCCGTTCGGCGCGGGCGTGATGTTCGCGGCCGAAAACGTCCTTGGAAACTGCACGATCGATCTGGAATTCAACCTCATCCTGCATCCGGTGACGGTGGCTTCCGGCATCCTTCACGGGTCGGTCACGGTGGCCAACGGTGGCCAGGTGCCCCACGGGCAGAGCGCCAGTTTCACGCTGGCTCCCGACGTCGGCTATCACGTGGCCGGGGTCACGGGTACGCCGGCCTGCGGAACCATCAGCGTCAGTGGAAACACGGGCAGCGCCGGTCCGATCACGAGCGCGGGCTGCGAGCTGACGGCGTCGTTCGCGATCAATGAATATACCGTCACGGTGTCCTTGGCCGACCCTTCCGGTACGCACGGAACCATCGGTCCCCAAGGTGCTGCCAATGGCGATGTGATCCCGGTGGTCGTGGCACCCGTGCAGCACGGCTCCAGTGCGGAAGTTTGGACCTTCCCCGAGACTGGCTACCACGCTGATTTTCCGGTGAATCCGAGTTGCCAGTTCGCATTTGCCGGCTTCGCATCGGGTGGAATCATTAAGTACAAAGCAACGTCTGTTACTGCTGATTGCAATCTCTCGGTGCAATTCTTGCCGGATTGAAGGAGCGTAGGAGCGATTGGGGGCGCCATGGATTGATGCGATCAGCGCCGCAAGCCTTCTGAGGAATTGATCTGATCAATGTTTCACCAACGCCGGGGCCTTCCCCGGCGTTGTCTTTTGTAGTGGACTGTCCGCATGACCCCGCAATCGCACCGCGTCGATACGCTGGCCGAGTGGCTGCGCCTGCCGGCGCGGGCGCAGGCAGGGCTGGTCGAGCCTTTGCCGGCGCGGATTGCCGCGCGCGCGCTGCTGCCGGCGCAGGAGGCGGCGCTGGTGCACACGCTGCAGGTGCTGGTAACGCTCGGCGCGGACTCGTCCACGCTGTCGGCCGCGGCGGCGTACGAGGCGCTGCCGGCCGAGGACATCCCGGCCGAGGTTCCCGCCGCGCTGATCGAAGGCCAGCGCGAGGCCGAGACGGTCTGGTCGATCCACGCCGAGCGCGGCGCGCGTGCTGCTTCGGAGGGCCTGCGCCGCCTGCTGCTTTCCATCGTGAAGGACCTGCGCGTGGTGCTGATCCTGCTGGCGCGCCAGCTGGTGCGGCTGCGCGACTTCAAGATACTGGCGTCAGAGGATCAGCGCCGCCTCGCCGAGCTCACCGCCGACATCCACGCCCCGCTCGCCAACCGCCTCGGGATCTGGCAGCTCAAGTGGGAGCTGGAAGACCTGGTTTTCCGCATCCTGCAGCCGGAGACCTATCGCCGCGTTGCCGACCTCCTGGCGGAAAAGCGGGTCGACCGCGAGCGCTACATCGAGCGGACCGTGGCCGCGCTGCGCGCGGCGCTGGAAGAAGCCGGCCTGCGCGCCGAGGTGGCCGGGCGACCCAAGCACATCTTCAGCATCTGGCGGAAGATGCAGAAGAAGAAGCTCGCCTTCGACGATCTCTACGACCTGCGCGCGCTGCGGGTGACGGTGGGCGACCTGGGCGCCTGCTACACCGCGCTGGGCCTCGTGCACGGCCTGTGGCCGCCGATCACCAGCGAGTTCGACGACTACATCGCCAACCCCAAACCCAACGGCTACCGCTCGCTGCACACCGTGGTGCTGGGGCCGCAGGGCAAGGCGATCGAAGTGCAGATCCGCACCGCCGAGATGCACCAGCAGGCCGAACTCGGCGTGGCCGCGCACTGGCGCTACAAGGAGGGCGGCACCGGCGACAGCGAGTTCGAGCGCAAGATCGCCTGGATGCGCCAGCTGCTGGAATCCAGCCGCGAAGACGAAGGCGACGAGCCGCTCTTGGCCGGCCTTTCCACCGAGCTGGTGGAAGACCGCGTGTACGCGCTCACGCCCCAGGGCAAGGTGATCGACCTGCCGCAGGGCGCGACCGTGCTCGACTTCGCCTACCAGGTCCACACCGAAGTCGGGCACCGCTGCCGCGGCGCGAAGGTCAACGGGCGCATCGTGCCGCTGACCCACCGCATCGCCAGCGGCGACCGCGTGGAGATCCTCACCGGCAAGGTGTCCGAACCGCGGCGCGACTGGCTCGTGGCAGGCGCCGGATTCCTCGCCAGCCCGCGCTCGCGCGAGAAGGTGCGCGGCTGGTTCAACCGCATGGATTTCGCGCGCAACGTGCAGGCAGGGCGCGAGCTGCTGGAAAAAGACCTCAAGCGCACCGGCCAGCATCAGCTCGATCTGGCCCAGGTGCTGCCGAAGCTGCGGCTGGCCAAGCTCGATGATCTCTACGTCGCGGTGGCACTGGGCGACGTCAGCACCGGCCAGGTCGCGCGAGCCCTGCACGAAGCGACGCGCGCGCCGGTCGATGCGCCGCAAGACCCTGCGCTGACGGGGCTCGGCGGCGCGCTCGCCAAACCGCCCAAGCCGGCGCGCGGCTTCATGATCGAGGGCGTGGGAAATCTCCTTGTACAGCTGGCGCGCTGCTGCCAGCCGGTGGCCGGCGATCCGATATCCGGATTCCTCACGCGCGGACGCGGGGTTTCCGTGCACCGCAAGAGCTGCCCCTCGCTGCAGGCGCTGGCCGCGCGCGCGCCCGAGCGCATCCTGCCGGTGGAATGGGGGCGCGAAACCGGGCAGAGCTACAGCGTGGATGTGCTGGTGCGCGCCTGGGACCGCAAGTGGCTGCTCAAGGATCTCACCACCGTGATCGGTTCGAGCAACGTCCACATCCTGGGCGTGAATACCCGCGTGGATGAGGGCAGCGGGCGCGCCGAAATTCGGCTTACGCTGAAGGTGAGCGATTTCGAACAGCTCGGCCAGCTGCTGGCGAAGATAGAAGCGGTGCCGGCGGTGCTGGAAGCGCATCGCACGCAGTGAGCGAAAGAAAGCCGTCGTGGGCGTAGCCCCGACCTACGTCGTTGCCGTAGCGCTTCAATTCCGGGCTGTAACGGCTCATGGATTGCTCCTGTTGCCCCCTCATCGGTGGGATCAATGGAGAGGACATCTATGGTGACAGAGGGGAAGACACCGAGCATCGCAAGCAACTGGATCTGGAAGTACTGCGCGCGGAGATCATCGCCGGGCGCGCCAGCGGCCCCGGCAAGCCTGCGGACACAGTCTTCGACCGGCTTGAAGCCAGGTATGCCGCTATGGCCAAGGCGGGCTGATGCGGCTGGTCTTCAAGCCGCTGGCCGAACAGTACCTCGAAGCGATCGGCGACCACATCGCCCGTGACAATCCGGGGTGGTTCACCCAACTGAGAACAGTTGGGCGTTGAATAGTGGTGGTGGACTCCGGCTCCAAACCCACAACTCATTCCTAGAACAAAGTCCGCCCATTGGGCCGCAGTCCTGATTTTGGGCCATTTGGGCGTTTCGACGGACATCGGCGGGAACGGGTGGACAGGCAGGCTCGTCGCGTTCAATGCATGCTCACTGGCAGCCGGTCATCCTCCGGAACTCCGGGCAGGATGGCAACAAGCGCAGACAATGCAGCTGCATTGACGAGGCAAGGCGATTGCATTACCATGCAGGTATTCCCCTTCAATCGGAGCGCGCCATGCCCGCCACCCTCGACGCCGAATCCACGCTGACCGACCGTTACCAGACCACGGTGCCGGAAACCGTGCGTCGCGCCCTCAAGCTCGGCAAGCGCGACAAGATCCACTACTCGATCCGCCCCGGCGGCGAGGTTGTGCTGACGCGCGCTGCAGGCTCCGAGGGTGACGACCCGGTGCTCGGTCAGTTCCTGGGCTTTCTGGCTCGCGACATGGCAAGCCATCCTGAGCGCCTGCAGACCGTGGATGCGGGCCTTGTCCAACGGCTCCAGTCGCTGGTCGGTGGCATCGAGGTCGATCTTGATGCCGCCCTGTCGGCAGATGATGAATGAGCGCGGGGAAGACCGCGCCTCTGGTCATCCACGGATGGACGGTTTTTGCCCACCCGCTGTTCCTCGCACAGATTGAGGCGCTGGCGCGCCAGGTCGAGTCCTTCAAGCAGAAAGACCCGGACGGATACGGGAAGAAGAACGCCAGCAAGCGGCTGGCGGCGATCATCAGGCTCGCCTTCGACGTCATTCCGCAAGATCCAGCTCGACCAGAGTACCGCCAAGGCAGCACCTTGGGAAACGATCACAAACACTGGTTCCGGGCCAAGTTCTTCCAGCAGTACCGACTCTTCTTTCGTTATCACGCGCCCAGCAAGGTGATCGTGTTTGCGTGGGTCAACGACGAGGACACCAAGCGCGCCTACGAAAGTGGCGACGATGCCTACCGCGTATTCCGCAAGATGCTGGAAGGCGGCCACCCACCGGGCGACTGGAACCAGTTGCTGGCCGAGGCGCGTGCCGAGGGGCTGCGCTTGCAGCAGTTCGCCGCTGGCATCAAGCCGTAGCGCTTGGCTTCACTACCGAACAGCGTTGTCATGGGCGCGTCTTCGTCTTGGAGAAGAAGGTGCACTATCCCGTGATGACCGAGAGGCAGATCGCCGTCCGCTGGAAGGTCAGCCTGAAAACCCTGCGGCGCTGGCGTCTCGACAACGAGGGGCCGCTTTGGCACAAGCTCTTTCACCACGTCCGCTACCACGAAGCGGACATTCTCGAATTCGAGCGCCAGAGCGCACAGCACTGGATGGCCATGTAGTCGATCAGTTCGCGTTCGAGGTCCTTGCCTGCGATGAGCGCCTGCGCCATGGCGGACCGCCAGCGGCCCTTGATGGCTTCGATGGCACCGCGTTCGATGGAGGTTGGTGTCTTGGTGCCGGTGAGCTTGCTCAGGTACCCGAACCGCACGCACGTCGAGTCCCGCATTGCCTACAAGATGCAGGAAGAGGCCTTCGGCGGCTTGGCTCCCGAGACACGGAAACGGCTCGAAGCCATCGGTCCCCTCACTCCAAGATCAAGTTGCGCGCCAAGCCGCGCGAGTTCAATTTCGCGCCTGGGACGATCCTGCTGCGCGAATGGGGTGAACGTGAGCATCGCGTCAGGTAGGAGGACAGGATGCCCCGCAATGACTACGGCAAGCAAACGGGCCGCCCCATCACCCACGAGCTCCCGGCCCCTGCCGGTGGCGTGCGGCTCGAAACCTTCGTGCCCTGGACACTGGTCAAGCGCGGCTACAAGAAGCAGGTGATCACGCCGCTGGATGTGCCGCAGGAATTCCTGTCGGAGACCATCCGGGAGCGGGAAGCGCGGGCGGCGGCGCAGGACACCGCACTGATGCGCGCCCTCGGGCTGGCGCAGCACTGGCAACGGCTGCTCGACGAACAGCGGGCGGCGTCGGTCGCCGAGATCGCCGAGGCCGAGGGCATGGACGTGACGCAGGTACGCCGGGTCATGCGGTTGACCCTGCTGGCCCCGGAGGTCGTGGAGCGACTGGCGGGTTCGCCCGACGCCGTGCTGGAGAAGGTGATGCGCCGTCCTTGGCCCAACGACTGGGGCGACCAGGTGCGGGTGCTTGCGTCGTCCGTGTGACTGCATCGGCCGCAGCGCCAGCAACCGCCTTCGGGCGGTTTTTTTACGCCCGCTCCGTGCTCGGTCGCTCTCGCCCAGCAGTTGCCAGCCACAACCGACCGCAGCCAACCCCGCGCCAGCAAAGGATGTGCCCTCGCGCACGCTCGCGAGACGACCAGAGAAAACGGAGAACAGAGAGGCGGCGGTGGGGGTGAAAACGCGGGGTTCTGGAGGTCGGCGCTCGCGAGGCCTGGCCGCGAAGTCCCGCCAGGGCTGGCGCTGCGGGCAGACATGAAAAAGCCCGAAACGAGTTCGGGCTTTTGAATATGGTGGCCCGGGGCGGAATCGAACCACCGACACGCGGATTTTCAATCCGCTGCTCTACCAACTGAGCTACCGGGCCTTGCTTCTGGGGTGTCGTTGCGGGATGGGAATCGGCCGCAGCGAGCGCGCTATTAGATCGGTTTGGACAGGAAAGGTCAAGCGCAGTCTGGCGGTGTTGTTCCGGTGATGTGGTTCTGCCGGCGAGGTGAGTCACGGGCAGAAGCTTCCCGCTGCGAGCACTGGATTCGGCAGGTGGTTGGTACCGGCTCCGTGCCTGGGGTCAGTGCTTTGCGGACTTTCCGGGATGGAGCATCAGACGGTCGGTCCAGGCAATGCCGATGGCCGAGAGGATGAATACGGCGTGGATCAGGGTCTGCCACAGCACGCCATCGGTGGTCAGTGCCGAGCAGCGCTGCGCGCCGAGGTTGGCTGCCGCGGTGGCGATCAATTCGGGTGGGCAGAACGGCAGCCCGTTCAGGGTGCCGGCGGCGATGAAGGTTTTCAAGAGGTGGATCGAGGAGATGCCGATGATCGCCATGGCCAGCTTGACCTTGAGCACGGAGGCGTTGACGTGGCTCAGCCACTCCGGCTGGTCGGGATGACCCTCGAGGCGAAGGCGAGAGACGAAGGTTTCGTAGCCGCCGACGATCACCATCATCAGCAGATTCGAGATCATCACCACGTCGATCAGGCCGAGGACCAGCAGCATGATCTGCTGTTCGCCCATGTTGGGTGCATCGTGGATCAGGTGCCAGAGTTCCTTGCCGAACAGAAAGACGTACACGCACTGCGCCACGATGAGTCCGAGGTACAGGGGCAACTGCAGCCAGCGCGAAGCGAAGATCAGTGCGGGCAGGGGTGCAAGGCGCTTGGGATGGATGCCATCGGGAGGGGTATGGGGCGCGGGCGAAGGCATGTTTTGTACCTGCGTGGAAAAGCAGCGCAGGGTAGCCGGCAGTCGGGGAGCTGCCAAGCATGGCCGCCGATGGCAGCGGAAAAATCGCTGTCGGGCGCGGGCCCTGCTGCGCGCAGGTCAGGAGGCGGCGTCGCTTTCCGATGCGGTCGGCTGGGCAAGGCGGACCACCAGCACCTCGCCGCTGCCTTCCAGCACGAGGCGTTCGCCGGATGCGGGCTGCGCCAGCAGGCTGTCGCCTCCGGCCAGTCCGATCGGTTGCGGCGCCTTGAGCTGCGCGGTGCCGGCCAGGAGATGGATGAACCAGCGCACGTCTTCTTCGGGAAGGAATACCATCGGACCCACGAGCGGGCGGTGCAGGAGGCGCGCGTCGATTTGCTGCGGGTCCCAGATCAGGTTGAACACCTGAACCGGGCCGTCGGGGAGATGGCAGGCCACCACATCGGCGCCGTCGAACTCCAATCGCGCGTGCGGGGCTTCCAGGGTGACGCGGCGGCCGTCGGTGAAACCCAGGCGCAGGGCATTGCCCTGCAGCAGAACCTGCGCCCGGCGATAGCCGGGATAGGCGGAGAACAGCGTGTCGCGGTGGATTTCCGCGATCGAGGCGCGCCAGGCGTAGTCGTCCGCGTCGGGCCAGCGCGTGATTTCGCGGGTCCAGCCCTGGTCGTTGCGCCAGCGTTCGCGGCGGTATTCATTGGCGGGCAGGTGGCGCAGTGTCGCGGGCATCGTTGCGGTCGGGCCGTGTCGGGTGCTCAAGCGTAGCGCGGCGGTGGGCGCCGGGTGGAGCGGGGGAGTGGCGTGAGCGGGTAGAATTGCGGTTTTCCCTCCAATGGAACAGGCCATGGATACCGCCCGCATCGACCGCTATGTCTCGCACAAATGGGACGAGGACATCGTGCCCCGGCTGGTCGAGTACATCCGCATTCCGAACAAGTCGCCGCTGTTCGATCCCGACTGGGTGGCGCACGGCTACATGGACCAGACGGTGGAGCTGATGGCGGGCTGGGCGCGAGCGCAGCCCATTTCCGGCATGCAGGTCGAGGTGGTGCGTCTGGAAGGGCGCACGCCGCTGATCTTCATCGACATTCCCGGCACCGATCCGGCCAGCGACGACTGCGTGCTGCTCTACGGGCACCTGGACAAGCAGCCGGAGATGACCGGCTGGGCCGAGGATCTCGGGCCGTGGAAGCCCGTGCTCAAGGGCGACAAGCTCTACGGTCGCGGCGGCGCGGACGATGGCTATGCGATCTTCGGTTCGCTGGCGGCGATCCTGGCCTTGCAGGAGCAGGGCGTGCCGCACGCGCGCTGCGTGGTGCTGATCGAGGCCTGCGAGGAGTCGGGCAGCTACGACTTGCCTTTCTATGTCGATCACCTGGCTGCGCGCATCGGCAAACCCTCGCTGGTGGTGTGCCTGGACTCGGGCTGCGGCAACTACGAGCAGCTGTGGTGCACCACTTCGCTGCGCGGCATGGCCGGCGGCAACCTGCGGGTGAGCGTGCTGAGCGAAGGCGTGCATTCGGGCGATGCCTCGGGCATCGTGCCTTCGAGCTTCCGCATCCTGCGCAGCCTGCTGGATCGACTGGAGGACCAGGCCACCGGCAAGATCCGCATCGACGATCTCTTCGTCGAGATTCCGGCCGAGCGCATCGAGCAGGCGCAGCGCGTGGCCGAGGTGCTGGGCAACGAGGTGTTCGACAAGTTCCCCTTCCTCTCGGACATGAGCCCGGTGGCCAGCGATTTGTCCGAGCTGGTGCTCAATCGCACCTGGCGTCCGGCGCTGGCGATCACCGGCGTGGACGGACTGCCGCCGCTGGGCAGCGCCGGCAACGTGCTGCGCCCGACCACGGCGGTGAAGGTTTCCCTGCGCCTGCCGCCCACGCTCGACGGCGAGCGTGCCGGCAAGGTGCTCAGCAGGTTGCTGGTCGACAATCCGCCCTATGGAGCCAAGGTCGAGTTTTCCCTGGAAAAATCCTCGACCGGCTGGAACGCGCCGGCGATGTCGCCCTGGCTTTCCGCGGCCATCGCCGAAGCCTCGCAGTCCTTTTTCGGCAAGCCGGCGATGTACATGGGCGAAGGCGGCACGATTCCTTTCATGGGCATGCTGGGCGAGAAGTTTCCCGGTGCGCAGTTCATGATCACCGGCGTGCTCGGCCCGCACTCCAACGCCCACGGCCCCAACGAATTCCTGCACATCCCCACCGGCAAGCGCGTGACTTCGGCCGTGGCCTGCGTGGTGGCCGCGCACCAGGCGGCGAGTGTGGCAGGATTGACCCGCGGCTCGGCGGCCGCGGCGGGTGACAGCCGTTTCGGCGGCCACGCTTCCTGCTGCTGAGCAGGCGCTATTCCCATTCGAGGAGCATTACCATGATGAATCTTCTGGGCACCATCCTGATCGGCTTCGTTGCGGGGCTGGTCGCGCGCGCGATCAAGCCGGGAAAGGATGCGCTGGGCTGGATCATGACCATCGTCCTGGGCGTCGGCGGCTCGCTGCTGGCCTCCTGGGGCGGACAGCAGCTGGGCTTGTACCAGCCCGGCCAGACGGCGGGCTTCATCGGTGCGGTCGTGGGCGCGGTGATCCTGCTGGTGCTGTGGGGTATGTTGGGAAAGAGGCGTTGAGTCCGGGCGCGCGAGATCGTCGGTGACGAGTGGGAGGTGAAGCATGGAATCGAGCCGGTTTGGAGTAGTGGTGGCCGCGGCGCTCGCGCTGGCGGCGTGCGGCGGCGTTCCGGTTTCCGACGAAGCGGAAACCGCTGCGCCGGCGTCTCCGGAAACCTCAGCCTCGGGGCCGCTGGATGGCCAGTTCTGGCGTCTGGCCCGGGTGGATCGCGGCCCGCTGGCCGGCCTTGCGGGCGCGCGCGAGGTGACGCTCGGTTTCGATGAGGGCCGCGCCTTCGGATTTTCCGGCTGCAACCGCTACTTTGCTCCGTACGCATTGAGCGGCGAGCGCCTGCAACTGCAGGCGCCGGGCAGCACGATGATGTATTGCGAAGGCGAAGGCAGCGCGGTGGAGCAGGCCTTCCTGCCGCTGCTGGAGAACCCCTTCGTTCTGGAACGCGAGGGGGAGGGTATGCGGCTGATCGCGCCGGACGGCACGCGGCTGGAGTTCGAGGCGGCGCCGATGGAATCTGGCAGCCGCTGATCTTTCGTCAGGCCAGCTCCGACGTTTGGGCGGCCTCGCTGAAATATCGCTCCATGTCGATCGGGCGGTCGATGGCGTAGCCCTGCGCGAAGCTGACTCCCAGGTCGACGAGACGATGCCGGATCGCCTCGTTTTCGGTGCACTCGGCGATGGTCTGCTTGCGCATGACCCGTGCGATTTCGGTGATGGAGCGAACGATGGCGTGGGCCAGCGCCGAAGCCTCGACCTCGCGCACGAAGCTGCCGTCGATCTTGAAGAAGTCCACGTCCAGCGAGCGCAGATAGCCGAACGAGCAGAAGCCGGTTCCGAAGTCGTCGAGCGAGAATCGGCAGCCGATCGCGCGCACCGCAGCGATGAAGGATTGGGCGCGGCCCAGATCCACCAGCGCCGCGGTTTCGGTCAGCTCGAAGCAGAGCTGTTCGGGGCGCAGCGTGCTGGAGGCCAGTCTTGCTGTGAGGTGGTCGAGGAAGCTCTCGTCCTGCAGCGAGCTGGCCGACAGATTGATCGCGCAAAGCTCCACCCGCCGCGCGTGCTCGGGATGGCGACCGAACCAGTGCAGGGTCTTGTCGAGCACGTGGCGGTCCAGTCGTGCCGCAAGTCCGTAGCGTTCGGCTGCGGCGATGAACTGCCCGGGCAGGATCAGTTCCTGCCCAGGTGCCTGGAGGCGGGTCAGGACTTCGAAGTGCAGCGCGCCTGCGGAAGGAGTTTGCAGCGGCACGATCGACTGGCAGTGCAGCCGGAAATGGTCCTGCTCGATCGCCTGGCCCAGGTACAGCGCGGAACGCATGGTTTCCGAGCTTTTCTGCACGATGTCGCGTGGTCCCGATTCCACCCGCTGGACCCGGTTCCCGCCCTGTTCCTTGGCCGCGAAGCAGGCCGTATCCGCGAGCGCCAGCAGCTTGCCGAAGTCGGTGCGGCCCTTGCTTGCGCTGACGATGCCGATGCTGATCGTGGGCGCGGCAACGTGTTCCCCGACCTGGAACCGGAACGCCGCCACCGCCTCGCAAAGCCGCCGCGCCCGCTCGGCGGCCGCGTTTGGCTTGGCATCGTGCATGAGAACGGCGAACTCGTCGCCGCCGATGCGGGCCAGTTCGTCCCCGGGGGAAAGATTGGCGCGCAGGACGCCGGCGACCGCGCAGATCAGGTTGTCGCCGATTTCGTGGTTGAAGGCGTCGTTGATCAGGCGGAATCGATCGAGATCGATGTAGGCCAGCGCCAAAGGAGGCAGCGGGGTGAGCTGGAGCGCGCGCCGGGTGTGGTATTCGAAGGCGCTGCGGCTGAGCGCACCGGTCAGGGGGTCGGTGCTGGCGCGAAGAAGCAGCCGCGCCGACGCCACTCGGCTCTGGTGGATCCCCATGGCGAGGGTGATCGGAATGGTCGCAATGACGCACAGGAAGGCCGCCAGGATGGTGGCCTCGATGGGCGTCGCAGGCGCGGGGCCGGCGAGGCCCAGCGTTACCGCCGTTGCGAGCAGCACGGTGACGATGGCGTTGGATATCGTGGTGACCCAGGGCGGTAGCCGCACCGCGGCCCAGATCAGGGCCGCCAGCGGCAGCCCGATCATGGCCAGCGCATGGGCCTGCAGTGTTCGGACGATGAGGATTTCGCCTGCAACGATGAGGAAGACAAGTGCTGCCCAGAGGTTCAGCTCGGTGTTCGTCGCATAGTTCAGGCGGTTTCCCGAAGGAGAATGGTCCTTGCGATCGAAGGCCAGATAGAGGACCGAGAGGGTCATGGGCGTCATCGTGACGATGCCGAACAGGTCGCCCATCGCCCAGCGCACGGCGTCGGCCAGCAGCGTGCTTCCGGGCGACATGCCGCTGGCCCACAGGCCGGCTGCCGCAATCGCGGAGCTGATGCAGGCGGCGAACAGTCCGCCGGTGATCGCCGCGCCACCGGCGGGAAGATCGAAGCGCCGGGCCACGTCCGGAAGCAGGCGGCGCACCAGCCAGACGCCGCATACGCCGCCGATGACGTTTGCGCCGATCGACCAGGGAATGAACAAGGCGGGCACGGGCGCGACCAGCAGGTGCACCAGCAGCACGGCAACGGCCGGCAGCGGCCACCACCGCGGCCCGAAATACAGCAGGGCGCCGAACGCGATGCCGGTGGGTGGCCAGATCAGGGTGACTTCGGTTGGGCCGCTGGCGAGCAGAGAGGTCCAAGCCAGCGCCAGATAGGCGCCGACCAGAATCATCGCTGCTCCCGCCTGGCGCGCCCTGATCCCCATGGTGAGAGTGTAGGCACAATTCGCGACCCGTGGGTGATGCCCGGAAGTGCTAGAGTTCAAATGATTGGTGCGTGAAGGATCCCAATGACAAAGACCATCGAATGCCGCCGCTCACCGATCCACGGCAACGGCGTATTCGCGCTGCAGCCCATCGCGCGGGGAACCGTGCTGTGCCGCTACGGCGGCACCCTGATGACCCACGAGGAAGCCGACGCGCGCTATGGCGATGCGCTGGAAAGCGGCCACACCTTTCTTTTCACCCTCAACGACCATTACATCGTCGACGGAGGGCGGCGCGGCACGATCGCGCGCTGGATCAACCACAGCTGTGCCCCCAACTGCGAGGCGCAGATCGTCGAGCATGCCAGCGACCGGCGTCGCGATCGCATCGAGATCCATGCCCTGCGCGACATCGCTGCGGGCGAGGAGCTGGCCTATGACTACGGCATCCGGCTGGAGGTGCCGCACACGGCGCGCATGAAGGCGTTGTGGCCCTGCCGCTGCGGCGCGCCGCAGTGCAGCGGCACGATGCTGCGGCCGAAAAATCAGGGGCGCGCCTCAGGCGGCCAGTGAGACCGCCAGATCCAGCAGCGGCGCGACCAGCAGGATGCGCAGCAACAGGATGCCGAGCGTGACCAGCATGGGCGAAAGATCCAATCCACCGGGTGCCGGAAGCCTGCGGCGCAGCGGTCGCAGCAGCGGTTCGGTTAGCTGCAGCACCAGCGGCACCAGTGGATGGTGCCCGCCGCCGACCCAGCTCATCAGCACCCGGATCAGGATCAGCCAGAAGTAGAGCATCAGCGCCAGCGCGAGGGTTTCCGCCACGCCCAGCAGGGCGACTGCCGCAGGTTTTGGCGCGAAACCCGCAACCGCCAGCACCAGCGCGGCCTTCACCCACAGGATTCCCAGCGTCGCCAGCGCCGCGGCCAGATCGATGCGCCGCCACGCCTTGATCCAGCGGCGCAGCGGCATCAGCACCGGGTTGGTGAAACGGTACAGGCCCTGGCAGATCGGGTTGTGGAAGTTGACTCCGACCCACTGCACCAGCAGGCGCAGCAGGAACACCAGCGCCAGCGCGCCGAAGATCACTTCGATCAGCAGCGAGGCAGCCTGACCGAGATAGGGCACGATCAGCTCCCGGCCTGCGCGGAAAGCTCGGTGCCGCGAAGCGCGGCGGCTTCGATCGCGCGCGCCACCAGGTCGGCGAAGCCGTCGCGTGCGAAGCTTTCCAGTGCCGCCTGCGTGGTGCCGCCCGGCGAGGTCACGCGCTGGCGCAGCGTGGCGGCGTCCTCGCCCGATTCGGACAGCATCCGGCCGGCGCCCAGGCAGGTTTGCGCCGCCAGCAGGCGCGCGGCATCGGGCGGCAGGCCGAGGCGCTGCGCGGCTGCCTGCATCGCTTCGGTCAGGAGGAAGAAGTAGGCCGGGCCGCTGCCCGACAGCGCCGTCACCAGATCCATGTGCGCTTCCTGCCCGATCCAGACGCAGGCGCCCACCGCGCCCAGCACCCGCTCGGCGAGCGCGCGCTGCGGCGCGGAAACCCGCGCGTTGGCGAACAGCCCCGTGGCGCCCGCGCCCAGCAGCGCCGGCGTGTTGGGCATCGCGCGCACTACCGCGCGCGTGCCGCCGAGCCAGGCGTCGAGCTGTTCGGTGCGGATGCCGGCGGCGATGGAAACGGCCACCGCAGCGGAGGGGAATTTCCCGGCCAGCGATTCGCAGACCGGCTTCATCACCTGCGGCTTGACCGCGAGCATCACCAGCGCCGCCTCGGGCAGCGCGTCGGCCGCATCCTGCGCGGTGCGGATACCGAATTCTGCGGCCAGCCCGTCACGCGCAGTCGGGGATGGGTCGACCGCGACGATCCGTGCCGGCGGCGTGCCGCGCGCGATCAGTCCGCCGATCAGGCTGCGGCCCATGTTGCCGCCGCCGATGAAGAGAAGGGTGGCTTTG
Organism: Pseudomonadota bacterium; assembly: GCA_963205495.1. Classification (GTDB taxonomy): domain Bacteria; phylum Pseudomonadota; class Gammaproteobacteria; order Xanthomonadales; family Xanthomonadaceae; genus Denitratimonas. Next base: position 42,674 of record CAUJIN010000005.1, on the reverse strand, counting down.
GCGTCTGCGGCAGGCGCTGTGGTCATGAGGGGACTCGCTGGTTCGGAAAATCCCCGGGAGCATGGCAACTGCCGCGGATCGCCGCAAGCTCGGACTCAGCGCCCCAGCCGCCAGGCCAGAGGCAAGGCCAGTGCCGCGGCGAGGAAGTCGAATCCGCTCGAATTGAACCGCCACCAGGTCCAGGCCAGCGTCGGGTCGATGCGCCAGAGGGCCTCGTGCGGCGGCGTGCCGAAGGCGCGGCCGATGCTGCTGGCAGCGACGGCGAAGCCGCCGATGGCCAGCGTGGCGAGCGTCGCACCAAGCGCCGCCGCCGCTCGTCCGCGGCCTTTCGGCAGGCCCGACAGGCGCAGCAGCAGGGCCGCGTCGATGGCTGCGATCGGCACCATCCAGCCACAGGGTGATTTCAGGAGAATCGCCAAGGCCACCCAGATCGCGGCCATGCCGGCGATGACAAGCAGCGCGGTGGACATGGCAAGCAGGAGATATCGCACGCTTCGCGGCTCCGGGGTCGGCGGTCGGGGCAGGGTGCAGTAGAATAGCGAGTTGTCGCGCCGATGCTTTCCGCGCGGCCGAGGGCCGGACGGCCCTGCTTTGTTTCCAGACGAGATGGTTGATCCATGTACAGCCGCAGCAGCGAGCCGGTGACTTTCGAACGCGATTGTGCCGCCGTGATGGTTCCCCAGGGAGATGAGGTCGTCCTGCCGGCGGGCGCGGTCGGGTATATCACCCAGGCGCTGGGCGGCAGCTTCACGGTGTTCGTCGAGGGCAACCTCTTCCGCATCGCCGGCGAGGATGCCGACGCCATCGGCAAGGAGACTCCCGAGCCCTTGCGCGTTTCCGACGACGCCACCGACGCCGACATCGAGGCGCTGGCCTGGCAGCAGATGCGCACCTGCTTCGACCCGGAAATCCCGATCAACATCGTCGATCTGGGCCTGGTGTACGGCTGCGAGGTGATCCACGGCGAGGACGGCACGCGCCGGATCGAGGCGAAGATCACCCTGACCGCGCCCGGCTGCGGCATGGGCGAGATCCTTGCCCAGGACGTGCGCAGCAAGCTGGAGATGATTCCGACCGTGATCGAGGCCGATGTCGATGTCGTGTTCGATCCGCCGTGGAACCAGACCATGATGACCGAGGCCGCGAGGCTGGAAACGGGCATGTGGTGAGCCGGACGGGTGCGGCGTTCGCAGCGCTGCCCGCGGGCGACGAGATGGCCGTGAATCCGGGCTGACGCTGCACGTCACAAACCGACCGGCTGCGGCCGGGGTTTGCGCATTGATGCGATGCACAACGCATTTGTCTGCGCCGAAAGCGGGCGAACAAACCGCATTGCCATGCGCTTTTCCGGGTGATCCTGAGAGGCTCGTCACGCTTTTGTTGACAGGCGTTTTTTTTCGTTGCTAGGGTCCGCGGCGCGGCGGCTCGGGGAAGGGGTGGCCGCAGCCATTCGCAGGGGAGCCCGATTCAGCGCGAAGCACGCCACGCGGCACGGTGGCAGCGCAGGCGCGGGCAGCGGGCCGCAGGAGGCGGCAGGGGCGAATGGACGAAGCGGGAAGATGCGCCCGGGGGATGCACGGGGCGTCATTTCCGACACTTCCGTTCTCAATGCCTTGGGGGTCACCACGTGGATACATGCAACTTCCGCCCGCTGCGGATCAATGCCATTGCGCTCGCGCTGGCGCTGAGTCTGCCGGGCGTCGCGCTCGCGCAGGACGATGTCGATTTCGCCGGAGCCAGGATCCAGTCCTCGGCGCTGGTCCGAGCGGAAACCTATGATCGCTTCATCATCAAGTTCAAGGACCAGGGGAGCCGGCAGACCAGCGCATTGCGCGTCGAAGCGCTCAATCGCGCCGGCAACCGTCTCGGGACGCGGGTGAGCAGCCTGCGCGAACTGGCCGTCGGCGGCGAGGTGCTCCAGTCCGACCGCCGGCTCAGCGAAAGCGATGCACGCAAGTTCATGGAGGCGCTGGCCGAGCAGGGCGGCGTCGAATACGTGGAAATCGACCGGCTCAACCAGCCGCTGTACGTTCCCAACGACACCCGCTATGGCGAGCAGTGGCACTACTTCGAGAGCGTCGGTGGCCTCAACCTGCCCGCGGCCTGGGATATTTCCACCGGCAGCGGAGTGGTTGTCGCGGTGCTCGATACCGGCATCACCAACCACAGCGACCTCAACGGCAACACGGTTGCCGGTTACGACTTCATTTCCACCGCTTCGGTGGCGGGTGACGGCAACGGCCGCGATTCGGATCCCTCCGACGTGGGCGATGCCTCCGGCGGCTATTCCTCGAGCTGGCACGGCACCCACGTGGCCGGCACCATCGCCGCGGTGACAAACAACAACAAGGGCGTCGCGGGCGTGGCCTTCAACGCCAAAATCCAGGCCGTGCGCGTGCTGGGCAAGGGCGGCGGCTATGACTCCGACATTTCCGACGCCATCGTCTGGGCTTCCGGTGGCAGCGTCAGCGGCGTGCCCGCCAACGCCACTCCGGCCAAGGTCATCAACCTGAGCCTGGGCGGCAGCGGTTCCTGCGGCACGACCTACCAGAACGCCATCAACAGCGCGGTTTCGCGCGGCTCGGTGCTGGTCATCGCCGCCGGCAACGACAACATCAACGTGTCGGGTGCTTCGCCCGCCAACTGCAACAACGTGATCGCGGTGGCGGCCAACGACCAGGAAGGCAACCGTTCCTGGTATTCCAACTACGGCGCGCTGATCGACGTGACCGCACCTGGCGGCGAGACCTGCATCCCGAACTCCTCGCTCACGGGCTGTCAGACGGCCACGACCAACAAGGGCGTGCTTTCCACCCTCAACAGCGGCACCAATGGTCCGGTGGCGGAGACCTACGCCTTCTACGACGGCACTTCGATGGCGACCCCGCACGTGGCCGGCGTTGCTGCGCTGATGCTGAGCGCCAAGCCGAGCCTGACTCCTGCGCAGGTCGAGTCCACCCTCAAGAGCACGGCGCGCGCACTGCCCGGAACCTGCTCGGGCGGCTGCGGCGCCGGCATCGTGAATGCCCACGCGGCGGTCAGCGCGGTGGCCGGCGGAAGCGCCAACGTGCCGCCGGTGGCCAACTTCACCAGCAGCGTGAGCGGTCTGACGGTGAACTTCACCGACACCTCCAGCGACAGCGACGGCTCCATCGCTTCGCGCAGCTGGAACTTCGGCGACGGCACCTCGTCCACCGCGACCAACCCGAGCAAGACCTATTCCGCGGCGGGCACCTACACCGTGACCCTCACCGTGACCGACAACAGTGGCGCAACCCACAGCAAGAGCGCCTCGGTGACGGTCAGCGGCGGCGGCAGCCCGGGAGGCGGCGCGCTCGGCAATGGCGTTCCGGTGACGGGAATTTCCGGCGCGGCCAGCAGCCAGCAGTACTGGACCATCAGCGTTCCGGCCGGGGCCAGCAACCTGGTGATCGAGACATCGGGCGGCACCGGCGACATGGATCTCTATGTCCGCCAGGGCTCGCAGCCCACCACCTCGACCTACGACTGCCGTCCGTACAAGAGTGGCAATGTGGAAAGCTGCAGCTTTGCCGCTCCGGTGGCCGGCACTTACCACGTCATGCTGCGCGGCTACAGCGCCTTCACGGGCGTCACCCTCAAGGCGAGCTACTCGACCACGGCTCCCAACGTGCCGCCGGTGGCCAACTTCACCAGCAGCGTGAGCGGTCTGACGGTGAACTTCACCGATACTTCCAGCGACAGCGACGGCACCATCGCCTCGCGCAGCTGGAATTTCGGCGACGGCACCACGTCCACCGCGACCAACCCGAGCAAGACCTATTCCGCGGCGGGCACCTACACCGTGACCCTCACCGTGACCGACAACAAGGGCGCAACCCACAGCAAGAGCGCCTCGGTGACGGTCAGCGGAGGCGGCGCCAACTCCGGCGGCGGCGCGCTGTCCAACAACGTCGCGGTCACGGGCATTTCAGGTGCGGCGAGCAGCGCCAAGTACTGGACCATCACGGTGCCGGCCGGGGCCAGGAACCTCAACATCACCACGTCGGGCGGAACCGGGGACATGGACATGTACGTGCGTTTCGGCGCGCAGCCCACGACCTCGACCTACGACTGCCGCCCCTACAAGGCCGGCAACAGCGAGACCTGCACGGCGGCGACGCCTTCGGTCGGCACCTACCACATCATGCTGCGCGGCTACAGCGCCTACTCGGGCGTCACGCTGAAGGCGAGCTACACGCCCTGAGCCTGCGTCCATGATGGAGTGAAAAGAAAAAGCCCCGGTTCGCCGGGGTTTTTTCGTGGGTATCCGTGGTGCGCGGGATTTCGCTGCGGCGCAGGCGCAATGCGCCGTGCGGCTCAGCCGTTTGCCGCCTCGAATCGGTTGGCCGCCACGTTCTTGCGCACCTTGGCCGGATCCCAGATGCGCCCGTTCATGGCGATGTAGACGCCCGGTGGCAGGCACTGCACCGCGCCGACCGCGCAGCCGATGTTGAACTCCGCGTCCGAGCCGCGGAAGCGCGCCGGATTGAGCGCGCCGGTCATGACGATGGTCTTGCCGGGAATCGTGGCCAGCACGCTGGCGGTGGCGACCATGGTGTCGGTGCCGTGGGTGACCAGCACCCGCTCGGCTTCCTGCGCGGCGATGGTGGCGCGCAGCAGTTCGCGGTCGGTTCCGGAAATGTGCAGGCTGTCCTTGCGCAGGATCGGAATCACGCTGAAGGAGAACGCCACGCCCAGCTCTTCCAGGATGCGGCCGATCTGCGGCTCGCCGATCTGGTAGTCGGACTTGTCGTCGAAGTAGATCTTGTCGATCGTGCCGCCGGTGGTGACGATGCAGAGTCGGTCCATGTGCGCGCGCCGTGCCCGAAACGAGGGGCGCAAATCATACACCGCGGCGGCGCGTGAACCGCTGGCGCAGCCCGTTCCAACTGGCCGAAACCACCAGCGCCGAGGCCAGCGCGGCCTCGGCCAGCGCGGCGGGGCGCACCTGCGGATCGGCCCAGGCCTCCGAAACCCCGTGGCTGAAGCTGAAGAGCGCGCCCAGCCCGCCCCAGAACATCGCGCTGCGCCGGCCCGACAGGCTCAGCGCCAGCGCCGGCAGCATCGGTGCGGCGTGCAGCGTTGCCGCAAGCCAGGCGGGTACCCGCTCCGGCGGGAACCAGACGAGCTGCCAGCACAGCGCCAGCGCGAACAGCAGCGCGATGCATGCGCGGGCGATGGCGTGTGGCAAGTCGCTTGCCGGGACAGGGCGGGAGGCGTCGGACATGGGTGTGGTGCAGGTTCCTGGCCGCACAGCGTAGCGATGCGGCGCACGGAAGTCGCCTGCGCGCAGGCGCCCGCTTCCCGGTATCTTTCTTCCCCATGGCCTTCCTGTCTTCCGTATCCGGGTGGATCGACACGCACCGCGAGCGGGTGCGTTCGTTCCTGCGCTTCCTCGCGCGCCGCTTCATCGAGGACCGCTGCTTCGATTCGGCGGCCACGCTGGCCTACGCCACCCTGTTCGCCGCGGTGCCGCTGGCGGCGGTGGTGTTCGGCATCGTTTCGATGTTTCCGATCTACGAGAACTGGGTGGAAGACCTCACCCGGTTCATCTTCGCGAATTTCATGCCCAGCGCGGCCGACAGCGTGGCCGGATTCCTCGCCGAGGCGGCCGGCAATGCGCGCGCGCTGTCGGGCGTGGGCGCGATCACGGTGCTGGTCACGGCCCTGCTCACGCTTTCGCGCATCGAGGACACCTTCAACCGCATCTGGCGGGTCAGCACGCCGCGCCGCGCGCTGTCGCGCCTGCTGATCTACTGGGCCGCGATGACGCTTCTGCCGCTTCTGGCGGTGGCGAGCTTCGCGGTGTCCTCCTATCTGGCATCGCTGCCGCTGCTGGCAGGGCAAGCGCAGCACGGACTGGTACTGCGCTGGCTGCCGGTGGGGCTGGAGCTGGTGGCCTTCACCCTGGCCTATCGGCTGATTCCCAACCGCACCGTGGCGTTCCGCCACACCCTGGTTGCCGGCACGCTGGCCACGGTGCTGTTCGAGCTGGCCAAGTGGGGGTTTGCGCTCTATCTCACCCGCGCCAACTACCAGGCCCTGTACGGGGCGATCGCGGTGATCCCGATCTTCCTGATCTGGCTGTACGTTTCCTGGGTAGTGGTGCTGCTGGGGGCCTCGTTTGCGGCCTCACTTTCCGCGTTCCGCTACCTCCCGGAGCAGCAGCGTTTGCCGAAAGGGTTCGAGATCTACGGCCTGCTGCGCCTGCTCGGGCGCTTTGCGCAGGCGCAGGGCACAGGCAGCAGCCTGCATACCGCGCAGCTTCAGCAATTGGAGCCGGCGATCGCCGATGATGCACTGATGCACCTGCTGGGCGCGCTGGTCCAGGCGCGCGTGGTGCAGCGACTGGAGGATGGCGGCTACGCGCTGGTGCGCGACCTTGATCATCTGCCGCTGGCTGAACTGTACGAAAGCGCTGCGCTGCGCATTCCGCTGGCGCAGGCGGCGCTTCCTGATGGCGCCGACGCCCTCGGCCAGCGCGCGCTGGCCGAACTGGAAGCGCTGCGCGCGCCGCTGCGCGAGCGCATGCGGCGCAGCGTGGCGCAGGTACTGGAAGATCCGGAGGGATGAGATGAAGCACTGGCTGTTCGGGATGGTTCTTGCAGGCTGGCTTCCGCTTGCGGCGGGGGCGCAGGATGCATCGCCTGCGCCCGATGTTCCGGAGCTGCGCGTGACCACGCTGGAGGGCGGCAGCTTCGATCTGGCCGAGCAGCGCGGCCGCTGGGTGGTGGTGAACTACTGGGCCACCTGGTGCAGTCCCTGCCTCAAGGAGATGCCGGACCTCGACGCGTTCTCGAAGTCACGTCGGGACGTGCGCGTGATCGGGCTGGCCTACGAGGAAATCGGTCCGGACGAGCTGCGCGCCTTCCTGCGCGAGCATCCGGTGGGCTATCCCGTGGCCATCGTCGATGTGTTCGAGCCGCCGGCGGATTTTCCCGCGCCGCGCGGCCTGCCCATGACCTGGCTGATCGCGCCCGACGGACGGGTGGCCCGGAAGTTTCTCGGGCCGGTGAGCGTGCAGGAGCTGGATGCGGCGGTCGCGGCCGGGGGCGGCGCGCCGTGAGCGCGGCGCGGTTTCTCGTGGAAGGGCGCGTGCAGGGCGTCTTCTATCGCTCCTCCACCCGCGAGCAGGCGCTGGCGCTGGGGCTTCGCGGCTACGCCAGGAATCTTGCCGATGGCCGGGTGGAAGTGCTCGCCGCAGGCAGCGACGCGGCGCTCGATGCGCTGGAACGCTGGCTCTGGCGCGGGCCGGAGCGGGCGCAGGTCAGCGGCGTGCGGCGCGAGGCCGCGGTACCCGAATCGGTGGGCGAGGGCTTCGTGACCGGCTGAGGCGCGGTCACGGCGCCGGAATCTCCCGCAGCGCGCGCAGCGCCTGTGCTTCGGACGTGCGTCCCAGCCGCGTCAGGGCTTCGATCATGCGCTCCCGTGCCTCCCGGGTTCTGGGATGGTTCGGCCCTTGGTTGGCCTGCAGCAGCGCCAGCGCCGTTTCGAGCTTCTCGTGCGCGGCATGGGCATCGTCTGCCGCGAGATCGGCCGCGGCCGAGTTGGTAAGGAACACCGGCCAGTTCGGGAAGTTGGGGCCGACGATTTCCGGCGTCAGCCGCAGGAGTTCGGCGAAGGCGGCGCGCGAAGGTTCGGTCCGGCCGAGCCGGAGCAGCAGCATGGCGCGCGAATTGCGCGCCGCCAGGGTGTCGCGGTTCGGTGCGCCGTGTTCCATCGCGATCACTTCCTCGGCCAGCGCCAGCGCCTGCTGCGGGCGATCCAGCTTGTCGAGGGTGGTGATGAGCATCACGCGCTCGACCAGGGCATCGCGCGAGTCGCCCTCGCCGCGCGCGAGGCGCGCTTCCAGCGCGCGGCGCAGCAGCGGTTCGGCTTCGGCGGGGCGGCCGAGGCTGTTGTATGCGGAGGCCAACTGGGCGCCCGAGCCCAGCGTGAGCGGGTGCGCGTCGCCGTAGCGTGCGCGGCGCTTCTCATGGACTTCGGCGTACATCTGTGCGGCTTCTTCGAGGCGGCCCTGTCGGTGCAGCGTCTGGCCGAGCACCTTCCTGGTGTAGAGCGTCTGCGGATGATCTGCGCCAAGGCGCGCGGTTTCGGAATCGAGCACCTGGCGGATCAGGCTCTCGGCCTCTGCAAAGCCGTTGCTTTGCAGCAGCGCATAGGCGAGGTTGTGGCGCAGCACGTCGGTGATCTCGCCGGCGTCGGGCAGTTGCACCAGCGCGGGATCGGCCAGCAGGGCGCGGTCGAGCGCGATGGCCTGGTCCACTTTGCCGGTTTCCTCCAGCGCCTCGGCGCGCACCAGCCGCACGCGCAGCGCCAGCGGGGCGGCCCACGAAACGTCGGTGCGCGCCAGCGCCTCTTCCAGCGCGAGCGCCTGTGCGACCGCCTCTTCCGGGTTGCCGCCGCGGGTGAAATCCTCGATGCGGGAAAAACGCGCCTCGGACGACTCCTGGCTGGCTGCGCCGAAGCCGCGATCCAGCCAGTCCTGCGCGCGATCGAAGAATCCCTGCGCCGTGGCGCTCTCGCCCAGCGCGCTCCAGGTGCGACCGAGCAGCAGCGCGACCTGTCCGGCGGTGCGCGGCGGGGTGCGGGGGGCGTCGAGTGCCAGCGCCGCGCTTTCCAGCACCTGTCGCAGCGGCATGTCGGGCGAACCGTCCAGCTCCGGATCGGCCTGGGTCAGCATGTGTTCGACGAACTGGTTGACCGCCGAAAGTTCGGCGGCGCGCGCCTGGGCCTCGGCCAGGGCGGCGCGTGCGCGTCGTGCGGCATCCAGGCTGATGACCGCGGTGGCTGCGAGGGCGAGGAAGACGATCGCGGCGGCGGCGGTGAGCGCGCGGTGGCGGCGCACGAAGCGGCTGGCGCGATAGCCAAGCGTCGGCGCGCGCGCCAGCACCGGGCGGTGGTCGATCAGGCGCTGCAGGTCGTCGGCCAGGTCGCCGGCGCTGGCGTAGCGGCGGGAAGGCTCGGTGGCGAGCGCCTTCATCACCACTTTCTCCAGGTCGCCGCGCGCCTGCGGCGCCAGCCGGTGCAGCCGCGCCGGCTCTTCCCGGCGGACGATGTCCAGCGCCTCGAACAGGCTGGAGGTGCTCAGGCGCGGATGCGGCAGGCTGCCGCTGACCAGCTCGTAGGCGATCACGCCCAGCGCGTAGACGTCGCTGCGCGCGTCGATTTCGGTGCTGCGTCCGGCGAGCTGCTCGGGGCTCATGTAGGGCACGGTACCCAGCACCTGGCCGGCCTGGGTCATTTCCTCCTCGCCGTCGCGCAGCCGCGCCACGCCGAAGTCGAGGATCTTCGGCTGTCCGGAGACATCCACCATGACGTTGCCGGGCTTGAGGTCGCGGTGGATTACGCCGCGCTCGTGGGCGTGCTGCACGGCGCGGCACAGCGCGATCAGGAGGCGCAGGCGGGCGGCAAGGTCCGGACGGCTGCGTTCCGCCCAGGCGCGCAGGTCCTGCCCCTGGATCCGCTCCAGCGCCAGCCAGGGCATCGGGATGCCGGCGATGCGGTCTTCTCCGGCGGCGTAGAGGCGCGCGATGCCGGGGTGTTCGAGCTGGGCCAGCAGTTCGACTTCCCGCCGGAAGCGCGCCAGGGAGTTCCCGGAAATGCCGCGCACGACCTTGAGCGCCACCTGCCGCGGCGGATGGCTTTCGTGCGCGAGGTAAACCCGCCCCATGCCGCCTTCGCCCAGCAGGCCGATGATGCGGTACGGGCCGATCCGTTCCGGCAGCAGGGCCTCGTGCGGAGCGTGTTCATCGAGCTGGAGCGTGGCTTCGTCCACCGGGGCGTCCCTTCCTGCGGAGAGAACCATCGTGCCACAGCGCGGCAAAGGGAATCGGGAGGCCGAGCGCAGTGTCGACATCAGTGCCAGCCACGCGGTGCGGCTGGCGACCTATAATCGGCCTCCGTTTCCGAACCCCCGCGCCCGATCGGGCGCAATTCCCCATGTCCGACGTTTCCCTGCAGGCGCGCCGCCGGCGCACCTTCGCCATCATTTCCCATCCCGATGCCGGCAAGACCACGCTGACCGAGAAGCTGCTGCTGTTCGGCGGCGCGATCCAGATGGCCGGCAGCGTCAAGGGCCGCAAGGCCGCGCGCCACGCCACCTCCGACTGGATGGCGCTGGAGCAGGAGCGCGGCATTTCCGTCACCAGTTCGGTGATGCAGTTTCCCTACGCCGACTGCATCGTGAACCTGCTCGACACGCCCGGCCACGCCGACTTCGGCGAGGACACCTACCGCGTGCTGACCGCGGTGGATTCTGCCCTGATGGTGATCGACGTGGCCAAGGGCGTGGAGGAGCGCACCATCAAGCTGATGGAGGTTTGCCGACTGCGCGACACGCCGATCATGACCTTCATCAACAAGCTCGACCGCGAGGGTCGCGCGCCGATCGAGCTGCTCGACGAAGTGGAAAGCGTGCTGGGCATCCAGTGTGCGCCGGTGACCTGGCCGATCGGCATGGGCAAGCGCCTCAAGGGCGTGGTGCACCTGATCACCGGCGAGGTGCATCTGTACGAGCCGGGGCGCAATTTCACCCGCCAGGATTCCACCATCTTCCCCTCGCTGGATGCCCCCGGGCTGGCCGAGCGCATCGGCGAGAACCTGCTGGCCGAGCTGCGCGAGGAGCTGGAGCTGGTGCAGGGCGCCAGCCACCCGTTCGACAAGGACGAATATCTGGCCGGACGCCAGACGCCGGTGTTCTTCGGCTCGGGCATCAACAATTTCGGCGTGCAGCTGCTGCTGGACTTCTTCATCGAGCACGCGCCCGCGCCGCAGCCGCGCGCCACCGCGACGCGGACCGTGGACCCGGCGGAGGAGCGTCTCACCGGATTCGTGTTCAAGATCCAGGCCAACATGGACCCCAGGCACCGCGACCGGGTGGCCTTCATGCGGGTCTGCTCGGGGCGTTTCGAAGCCGGCATGAAGACCTTCCACGTGCGCAGCGGCAAGGAAATGAAGCTCGCCAACGCCCTGACCTTCATGGCCTCGGATCGGGAAATCGCCGCCGAAGCCTGGCCGGGCGACGTGATCGGCATCCACAACCACGGCACGATCTCCATCGGCGACAGCTTCAGCGAGGGCGAGCCTCTCACCTTCACCGGCATCCCCAATTTCGCGCCCGAGCTGTTCCGCCGCGCGCGGCTAAAGGATCCGCTCAAGCTCAAGCAGCTGCAGAAGGGCCTGGCCCAGCTTTCCGAGGAAGGCGCGACCCAGTTCTTCCGCCCGCTGATGAGCAACGACCTGATCCTGGGGGCGGTCGGCACCCTGCAGTTCGACGTGGCGGCCTACCGCCTCAAGGACGAGTACGGCGTGGAGGCGGTCTTCGAGCCGGTGTCCGTGGCCACCGCGCGCTGGGTGTATTGCGAAGATGCGCGGAAATTCGAGGAGTTCCGCGACAAGAACGCGATGAATCTCGCACTCGACGCCGCCGACCAGCTGGTCTACCTCGCGCCCAGCCGGGTCAACCTGCAGCTGGCGCAGGAGCGCGCTCCGGCGGTCAGCTTCCGCGCCACCCGCGAGACCGCGTTCGGCCTTGCGGGCGGTGCGGCCTGATCCCCGCCGGTGGAGTTCAGCCGGTGATGTAGCGCTGCAGCTGGTCGAGATCCTGCTGCTGCTGCTCGATCACCGCCGCCAGCAGGTCGCCGATGGAGATGACGCCCAGCACTTCCCCGTTCTCGACCACGGGAAGGTGGCGGATGCGGTTGCGGGTGACGGTCTGCATGCACAGCTGGGCGTTGTCGTCGGGCGATACCGTGATGACTTGCGAAGTCATGATGTCGCGCACCGGAGTGGTCTTCGAAGAGCGGCCTTCCAGCACGATCTTGCGGGCGTAGTCGCGTTCGGAAAGGATTCCGGCCAAGGTGCCGGCCTGCATCACCAGCACCGCGCCGACGCGTTTTTCGGCCATCAGCCGGATCGCGTCGATCACGGGCGCGTCGGGAGAAATCGAAAAAGTTTCCGGGGACTTGGATTCCAGCAGCTGCCGAACCGTACGCATGGACTGTTCTCCCTGGGATTGGACGGGAGCCCGCGCAAGCCCGGCGGACTCCGCCCCGAGGATACTCCATTGGTCGCGTGTGAGGGGCGGAGGGCTTGCAGTAGACTTCGCGGTCCCGGGGCCGGATTTGACCTAGGTCAAGCGTGATTTCCGGTCATAGCCCATCATGCCGATTCCACGAATCGAGGCCGATCATGTCTTCGACAACACTCAACGAAACCTACAACGACAAAGTAGTGCGCCAGTTCGCGGCAGCGACCGTGATCTGGGGCATCGTCGGAATGCTGGTGGGCGTGATCGCCGCCGCCCAGCTCTACTGGCCGGAGATGACCGACGGCATCGCCTGGCTCAGCTACGGTCGCCTGCGCCCCCTGCACACCAACGGCATGATCTTCGCCTTCGGCGGCTCGGTGCTGTTCGCCACCTCGCTGTATGTCGTCCAGCGCACCTGTCATGCGCGGCTGATCTCGGACAGGCTCGCGGCCTTCGTGTTCTGGGGCTGGCAGGCGGCCATGCTCGGCGCGGTCATCACCCTGCCGCTGGGCATCACCCAGAGCAAGGAATACGCCGAGCTGGAATGGCCGCTGGACATCCTGATCGCGGTGGTCTGGGTGGCCTACGGCTGGCTCTTCTTCGGCACCATCGTCAAGCGCCGGGTCAAGCACATCTATGTGGCCAACTGGTTCTACGGCGCCTACGTGATCGCCGTCGCCCTGCTGCATATCGTCAACAACATCGTGATGCCGGCGGGACTGTGGAAGTCGTACTCGGTCTACAGCGGCGCGGTCGATGCCATGGCGCAGTGGTGGTACGGCCACAACGGCGTGGCCTTCCTGCTGACGGTGGGCTATCTGGCGATGATGTACTACTTCGTGCCCAAGCAGGTGCAGCGCCCGATCTATTCCTACCGCCTCTCGATCGTGCACTTCTGGGCGCTGATCTCGGTCTACATGTGGGCCGGCCCGCACCACCTGCTCTATACCTCGCTGCCGGACTGGGTGCAGTCGGTGGGCATGCTGTTCTCGCTGATCCTCCTGGCGCCCTCGTGGGGCGGAGCGATGAACGGCATCCTCACGCTGTCGGGCGTCTGGTACAAGCTGCGCACCGATCCGATCCTGAAGTTCCTGATCGTTTCGCTGAGCTTCTACATGATCGCCACGTTCGAAGGCCCGATGCTTTCGATCAAGACGGTCAACTCGCTCTCGCACTACACCGACTGGACCGTCGGCCACGTCCATGCCGGCACGCTGGGATGGGTGGCGATGATCTCGATCGGTTCGCTCTACGCGCTGTATCCGCGCCTGCTGGGTCTCACCCGGATGTATTCGGTCAAGTGGATCGACGCGCACTTCTGGCTGCACACCATCGGCGTGGTGTTCTACATCGCCGCCATGTGGATCGCCGGCGTGATGCAGGGCCTGATGTGGCGCGCCACGGGCGACGACGGCACCCTGACCTACACCTTCGTCGAAGCGGTGGCGGCGACCTATCCGTACTACCTGTTCCGCTTCCTTGGCGGCGTCCTGGTGCTCAGCGGCATGTTCCTGATGGCGTGGAACGTCATCAGGACCTATCGCATGAACGACAAGATCGTGCCGGTGGCGATTCCGGCCCCGTCGCACGCCTGAGGAGAGGACCATGAGTCAGGAAAACAACACCGGGCACGGCAAGATCGAACGCAACGTCGGCCTGATGGCGGTGCTGATCGCCGCCGCCATTTCTCTCGGCGGTCTGGCCGAGATCGTCCCGCTGATGTTCCAGGCCGAGGCCGTGGAACCGGCTCCTGGGGTCAAGCCCTATCCCCCGCTGGAGCTGGCCGGACGCGACGTCTACGTGCGCGAAGGCTGCTACAACTGCCACTCCCAGATGGTGCGCACCCTGCGCTTCGAGACCGAGCGCTACGGCCACTATTCGCTGGCGGGAGAATCGGTCTACGACCGCCCCTTCCAGTGGGGTTCCAAGCGCACCGGGCCGGACCTCGCGCGCGTGGGCGGGCGCTACTCCGACGACTGGCACATCGTGCACCTGATGAATCCGCGCGACGTGGTGCCGCAGTCGAACATGCCCTCCTATCCTTGGCTGGCCGAACGCGAAGTGCGCGCCGAGGAAGTGGTCCGCAAGATCGAGGCGCTGCGCCGTCTGGGCGACCCCTACACCGACGAGGACCTCGCCGGCGCGGCCAAGGCCGTGGAAGGCAAGACCGAGCTGGATGCGCTGGTCGCCTATCTGCAGGGGTTGGGCCGGCATGCGCCGCGTCCCGGCGCCGAAGCGGGAGGCTCGCCATGAATTCGGGAACGATGACCGGGATCGTCACGGTGATGCTGCTGGCGCTGTTCCTCTACGGCTGTTTCTGGGCCTGGAGCGCCAATCGCAAGGCGGACTTTGACGAGGCGGCGCTCCTGCCGCTGGAAGACGAGATCGTGAAGGGAGAGCACCCATGAGCGCAGGCTGGTCGATTTACGTCATCGCGCTGATCATCCTCAACGTGGCCGGCTGCGTCTGGCTGCTGTGGCGCACTTCGTCGCTGCGCCCGGGCGATCCCGCGCCGGACCAGACCGGGCACGTCTGGGACGAGGATCTCACCGAGTACAACAAGCCGCTGCCGCGCTGGTGGATCAACCTGTTCTACCTCACCATCGTGTTCTCGATCGGCTATTTCATCGTGTATCCGGGGTTCGGCTCGTTCGCCGGAACCAAGGGATGGACTTCCGTCGGCGAACACGACGCCGACGCCGCCGATGCGCGTGCCGTGCTGGACGCCACGTTTGCGCGCTTTGCGGGCAAGCCGATCGACGAGATCGCCAAGGATCCGGAAGCCATCCGTCTGGGGCGCAAGATCTTCGCCAACACCTGCACCACGTGCCACGGTTCCGATGCCAAGGGCGCGCGCGGCTTCCCGAACCTCACCGACGCCGACTGGCAGTGGGGCGGTTCGCCCGACGACATCCTCAGTACCGTGCTCAACGGCCGCCAGGCGGTGATGCCGCCGTTCGGGGACGTGGTGGGCGGGGCGAAGGGGGCGGGCGAAGTGGCGGTCTATGTGCAGTCGCTTTCCGGCCAGCGCGTGGACGCCGCCATGGCGGCGGCGGGCAAGCCCAAGTTCGAGATGGTGTGCAGCGCCTGTCACGGCATGGAAGGCAAGGGCAATCCGCTGCTCGGCGCTCCCAACCTGAGCGATGAAGTGTGGCTGTATGGCAGCGACTTCGGAACCATCCGCGACGCGGTGCTGGAAGGCCACAACGGCACCATGCCGGCGCATGAGCCCATCATCGGCGAAACCCGCGCCCGCGTCGTGGCGGCCTGGGTGTGGTCGCAGTCGCACGGCGGCGCGGTGCAGTGATGTCCGGCGATCCGGCCGTTCCGCACTATCCCTGTGCCCTGCCGCTGGTCCAGCGGGTGGGCGCGATCGCCTGGCCGAGCTTCTTCTCGGCCTGCGTGATGACCATGGTGTTCTTCGCCTTTGTCGATCCGCTGACGCTGCGCGACATCACCTTCCCGGATCTGGATATCCCGCGCGAACTGGGCTATTCGGTCGGGTTCTTCATGTTCTGGGCCGCCACCGCCAGTTCCAGCCTGTTCACCTGGCTGCTGCTGCATCCGCGCGTCCGCTTCAACCGCCCCATGCCAAGACCCTGAAGGAGCCGCGCGGCGGTTCCGTCGCGCCACCGCAGTGAAGAAGGAAATCCCCGTCAGCGTAGACAGCTCGCTCTACGTCTCAGAAGGCAAGATCCAGTCGCGCGAAATCGACGGCCGCTACCAGCGCCTGCGCAAGCTCGCCACCCTCGTGCTGCTGGGCATGTTCTACGCCTTCCCGTGGCTGACCTGGGATGGCCATCAGGCGGTGCTGTTCGATCTTCCGGCGCGGCGCTTCCATGTGTTCGGGCTGACCTTCTGGCCGCAGGACTTCATCTTCCTGGCGATGCTGCTGATGATCGCCGGCATGAGCCTGTTCTTCTTCACCGCCCTGGCCGGGCGGCTGTGGTGCGGCTTCGCCTGCCCGCAGACGGTGTGGACGGAAGTCTTCATCGGCATGGAACAGCTGTTCGAGGGCGACCGCAGCGCGCGCATGCGACTGGACAAGTCGCCCTGGACGCGCGAGAAGATCCTCAAGCGCGGCAGCCGACACGCCGCCTGGATCGTGTTCGCGCTGTGGACCGGTTTCACCTTCGTGGGGTTCTTCACGCCGATCAAGGATCTGGCGGCACGCGTCTGGCCGTTTGCCTGGAGCGGCTGGGAAACCTTCTGGGTGCTGTTCTACTCGATCGCCACCTGGGGAAATGCCGGCGTGCTGCGCGAGCAGGTCTGCAAGTACATGTGCCCCTACGCGCGCTTCCAGAGCGCGATGTTCGACCGCAACACCCTCATCATCAGCTACGACGCGGCGCGCGGCGAGCCGCGCGGTCCGCGCAAGCGCGGCACGCTGGACTCGGTGGAAGCGCGCGGACGCGCACCGCTCAGTCTGGAAGAGGCCGATTCGGCCCTGCTGTACGCGGCCAGGCACCAGAGCGCCGCCTCGCGCGCGGTCGATGCGCGCGTCACCACCGGGCTGGTGGACAGTTGGGGCAACAGCGACGAACTGGGGCGGGCGCTGTACGAGAAGGCCAGCCTCGACAAGGCCCTCATGGGCGACTGCATCGACTGCTCGCTGTGCGTGCAGGTGTGTCCGGTCGGCATCGACATCCGCAACGGCCTGCAATACGAGTGCATCGCCTGTGGTGCTTGCGTGGACGCATGCAACGAAGTGATGGACAAAGTCGGATATCCGCGCGGCCTGATCCGTTTCACCACCTCCAACGCGCTGGAAGGCAAGCCCACGAAGATCCTGCGTCCGCGCATCTGGGTCTACGGACTGATCCTGCTGGCGCTGCTGATCGGCTGGGGCGTGGGCGTCACTTCGCGTGCGCCGCTCACGGTCGAAGTGCTGCGCGACCGCAACGCGCTGTACCGCGAAACCGCGCAGGGCATGATCGAGAACGGCTACGGAATCAAGCTCATCAACAAGACCGAACATCCCGCCACCTATCGGGTGAACGTGGAAAGCGATTCGGGGATCGAGCTCGAAGGTGCGCCGCTGGTGGTCGAACTGCCGGCCCAGGACGTGGTCAGCCTGCCCGTCACCCTGAGCGCGCCGCTGGGCGCGGTGCGTGGCCGCGTCGAAGTGGAGTTCGTGATCGAGGGTGAATCCGGCGGCAAGCCGCTGCGCATCACCGAAGACGCCGCGTTCTTCGGGCCGACCAAGCGATGATGGGTGCCGCTCCGGGGAATACGCGGTCGCGCTGGTACCACGAGCCGATGATGTGGCTGGTGGTGGGTATTCCCGCCGTGCTGGTGGCCGCCAGCCTCGTTCTGGTGGCGATCTCGGTGCACGTCGGGGCCGATGAAGCCCTGCCGGTGGACGTGCGTCGCACCGCGCAGATCCAGCAGGAAGACCTGCGCGCCGATCGCGCCGCGATCGATCTGGGCCTGCGCGGCACGCTGGCGATCGATGCGCGCACCGGCGCGGTGGAAGTCCGCCTGGCGCCGCTGCCGGATTCGACCGCCACGCTGGCGCTGACCCTGATCCACCCCAGCCGTGCCGCGCAGGATCGCCGCCTCACGCTCACGCGCAGCGGCGATCGATTCCTTGGCCGCGTGCCGCTGCCGCTGCCGGCGGCCTGGACCGTGCAGGTTGCCGCCGCCGACGGCGCGTGGCGAGTGGCGGGCCGTTTCGAAAGCGGGCGCATCGAGGCTCCACTCGCGCCCAAGCTCTCGGAAGGGCGCTGAGCCTGCGGCCATGACGGCGCAGGATTCCCGCGCGGTCGGCGCCGGCTGCTTCCACTGCGGCGAGGCGCTGGTGGAAGGTGCCGTCGAACGCCGCTTCGCCGGCGAACTGCGCTCGTTCTGCTGCGGCGGCTGCGCCGGTGCCGCCGAGTGGATCGCCACGGCGGGGCTTTCCGACTACTACCGGCTGCGCCAGACGCAGGGTGCGCGGGTGGAGGAAACCGACGCCGATCTTTCCCTCTGGGACCGCCCCGAGGTGCAGGCCGAGCACGTGCGCGCGGTTCCGGAGGGATCGCAGGTCACGGTGCTGACCGACGGCATGCGCTGCGCCGCCTGCGCCTGGCTGATCGACCGCGGGCTGCGCCGGCGCGTCGGCGTGCGACAGGTCGTGGCCAACGCCGTGACCGGGCGGGTGCGCATCACCTGGGACGCGCAGGCCGCGAGGCTTTCCGAGGTGCTGGGCGACCTGGCGGCGCTGGGCTATCGCGCCCACCTCGCGCCGGGGCAGGCGCGCGAGGAAGCGCGCCGCCGCGCGCGCCGCGCCGGGCTCCTGCGCCTGGGCGTGGCGGGATTGGGCGCGATGCAGGCGATGATGCTGGCCCAGGCGCTGTTTCTGGATTTCTCGCACCAGATGCCGATCCCCACGCGCGACTTCCTGCGCTGGATCACCTTCCTGCTCTCGACCCCGGTGGTGTTCTACTCGGGCTGGCCGTTCCTGTCGGGGATGTGGAACGAACTGCGCCTGCGCCGTTTCGGCATGGACACCTTGGTCGCGACGTCCGTGCTGCTGGCCTATTTCGCCAGCCTGTTCGAAACGATCCGCGGCGGCGTGCACGTCTGGTTCGACGCGGCGGTGATGTTCGTCCTGTTCCTGCTGATCGCGCGCGAGATCGAGGACGCGGCGCGCGCGCGCGCCACCGATTTCGTCGACACCCTGGCGCGGGCGCGGCCGGCCTTCGCCCTGCGTGAAAACGAGGCAGGCGATGGCGTGCAGGTGCCGGTGGCGGCGCTGGTTCCCGGCGATGTGGTGCGCGTGGCCGCCGGCGAAGCGGTGCCCGCCGATGGCGTTGCGCTGGAGGCCGCCGCGTTCGACGAATCGCTGCTGACCGGCGAATCGGTGCCGGTGCGGCGCGGCGAGGGCGAAGAGGTGCGCGCCGGCAGCATCGCGGTGGGCAGCGTGGCGCGCGTCCGGGTCGCGCGGGTAGGGCAGGAGACCTGGATCTCCCAGCTTTCGCGCCTGATCGAACGCGCGCAGGAAGCGCGCCCGGCCATGGCGCGGCTGGCCGATGCGGTGGCTTCGCGCTTCGTGGTGGCGCTGTTCCTCGTTGCCGCGCTCACCTGCCTGTGGTGGTTGCGCCACGAGCCGGGGCGCGCCTTCGAAGTGACCCTCGCGGTGCTGGTGGTGGCCTGCCCCTGCGCGCTGTCGCTGGCCATTCCCGCCGCGCTGGCCAGCGCCCACAGCGCGCTGGCGCGCGCCGGCGTGCTGGCGCTGGCACCGGACGCACTCGGGACGCTGGCACGGGTGGACACCGTGGTGTTCGACAAGACCGGCACGCTGAGTCGGGGCGAACCGGCCCTGGTCCAGGTGCAGACCTTCGGCGACATTTCGCGCGAGCATGCACTTCGCATCGCGCGCCTGCTCGAACGCGACAGCCGCCATCCGCTGGCGCGGGCGTTTCTCGACGCCCCGATGCTGTCCGCGGAGCGCGTAGAGCCGGAGGATGCCCCGGAGCGCATCGAGCACCTTCCCGGCTTCGGCATCGAGGCGCACGCGCGAAACCGCCGCTGGCGGCTCGGTCACGCCGGCTTTGCCGCCGCCCGACCGGACGATGGCGCGCTCTGGCTCGGCGATGGCGAAACCGCATTCGCACGCTTCGGGATTCGCGACACGCTGCGCCCGGATGCCGCCGAGGCGGTCGCGGCCTGCCGCGCGCTCGGGCTGGAGTGCGAGCTGCTGAGCGGCGACGGGGAAACCGCGGTGTCCGAGGCCGCGCAGGCGCTGGGCATCGCCCGGTACAGCTCGCGCTGCACTCCCGAACAGAAGCTCGAACGCATCCGGACTTTGCAACGGCACGGGCGCGTAGTGCTGATGGTGGGCGACGGCATCAACGATGCGCCGGTGCTGGCCGGCGCGGACGTATCCATGGCGCTGCATTCGGGCGCGGCGCTGGCCCACGCTGCGGCGGACCTCGTGCTCACCGCGCAGCGCCTGGCACGCGTGCCGCAGGCCGTGGCGCTGGCGCGCCGGGCGCGCGCCATCATCCGGCAGAACCTGATCTGGGCGCTGGGCTACAACCTGCTGGCGGTCTGCGCCGCCGCCGCCGGCCTGGTCGCGCCCTGGCTGGCCGCGCTGGGCATGGCCGGCTCTTCCCTGATCGTCACCCTCAACGCCCTGCGGCTGGCGCGCGCGGGCGCGGTGCAGGAAACTTCCCGGCTCGATCCCGCGCCCGCGAGGCCTGCGTGAACATCCTGTTGATCATGGTTCCGCTGGGCGTGGCCTTCATCACCCTGGCCATCGGGATCTTCGTGTGGGCGGTGCGGCGCGGCCAGTACGACGATATGGAAACGCCGGCGCTGGACATCCTCGTGGACGATCTTCCCGCGCCCGTCGCGCCGCCGGCTGCGCTCGATGTGGGCGGCACCGGGGAATCGGCCGGACGCGATGCCGATTGACCTCCTCGCGCTGGGCGCGGCCCTGCTCGCCGGATTGCTCGGCAGCGTGCACTGCGTGGCGATGTGCGGCGGCATCGCCACCGGTTTTGCGCCCTTCGGTGCGGATCGAAAGGCCGCACTCCGGGTGGCGCTGACCACCAATCTCGGGCGCGTCGGCGGCTATGTGCTCGCCGGCGCCCTCACCGGCGGACTCGGACATGGGCTGGTGGCGCTTTTGCGCATCGAAGCCCTGATGTTCGCGCTGCGCGCGCTGGCCGGATTGGCGCTGATCCTGATCGCCCTGCGCGCGCTCGGGCTGGCCGGCCGGTTCCGCGTGCTGGAAGCGGCCGGCGGTGCGCTCTGGTCGCTGCTGCGCCCGCTGCAGTCGCGCCTGGTTCCGGCGAACACGACGACGCGCCGTTTCGCGCAGGGCATGATCTGGGGCTGGATGCCCTGCGGCCTGTCCGGAAGCCTGCTCAGCGTCGCCTGGCTGCAGGCCAGCGCGGCGGGCGGCGCGGCCATCATGGCGGCTTTCGGCCTGGGCACCCTGCCGGCCATGCTGCCGTTGTCCTACAGCGGCGCGCGCTGGGTGGCGCGTCCGGGGCAGCGTCGCCTGGCCGGCGCGCTGATGCTGCTGGCCGGCCTGCTCACGCTGGCGGCGCCCTGGCTCATGCAGGTACCGGCCCTGCACGGCGCGCTGGCCGCGCTGGGCTGCCTGCCAAGCGGGACCTGAGCGCGGCGGGGAAATTCGAATGCGCCGGCCGTGACCTGCATCAAGCATCGCAGTACCGAAAACCGTGCAGAACACGGCGGGATTTCGCTAGACTCGCAACGTTTTCTTAACCAGCCCACGCAAAGAGGGACCCTCATGCCCAGCTCGACCCACCGCAGCGCACTCTATGTTGCCGTCCTGATGGCGCTGGCCGCGATGCCCGGAACGCCTGCCGCCGCCGCACCGCAGGATGGCAGCGGCTCCAGCGCCTCGCAGGCGCAGCGCCTGGACGCCGTCACCGTGCTCGGCTCGCGCCGCCACGACCGCAGCTCCGATACCGACACGCCGGTGCCGGTCGATGTCCTGCCGATGGAGGCGGCAGCCTCGCGCGGCGGCAAGTTCGACCTCACCGAGTACCTGCAGTCCGCTTCGCCCTCGTTCACCGCCGGCCGCCAGACCGGCGCCGACAACACCGACTCGGTGGAGAACGCCGCGCTGCGCGGCCTGGGGTCGGATCAGACCCTGGTGCTGGTGAACGGCAAGCGCCTGCACTCGGCCGCCCTGGTCAACCTGTTCGGCGTGCGCAACCGCGGCGCCACCGGCGCCGACCTCAACACCATCCCGCTGCTGGCGATCGACCAGGTCGAGATCCTGCGCGACGGCGCCGCCGCGCAGTACGGCTCCGACGCCATCGCCGGGGTCATCAACCTGTCGCTCAAGCGCCGCAAGGGCTGCGAGCTGGTGGCCGGCTACGGCGAGTATTCGCGCGGCGACGGCGAGAGCTGGATCGGTTCGGGCTACTGCGGCTTCGGCATCGGCCGCGACGGCGTGCTGGCGCTGACCGCCGAGTACCAGGACCGCGGCCGCTCCAACCGCGCCACCGAAGCCGATCCGCACCGCATCATCGGCGACGGCAAGGTGCGCAACGGCACGGTCTATCTCAACGGCGAGCTGCCGATCGGCGAGAGCGCCACCTTCTACTTCAACGGCGGCATCCAGAACCGCGACGCCTCCTCGGCGGCCTGGGGGCGCGGCGGCATCGGTTCCGACGACATCCCCTCGCGCAATTCCGCGGCGATGTATCCCGACGGCTACGCGCCCTTCATCGACGCCTACGTGCAGGATCGCCACGGCACCGTCGGTGCCTGGTGGATGAGCGGCGACTGGCGCATGGATCTGTCCCAGACCGCGGGCTACAACCGCCTGATGGACACCATCCGCAACACCATGAATGCCTCGATCGCCAATCTCGACCTCGTCAACGGCGGCAGCGGCATCAGCCCGAGCGTGTTCGATGCGGGCGGCTTCTCGTTCGCGCAGCAGACCACCAACTTCGACGTCTCGCGCTTCTTCAGCGGCTGGCGCAGCGGCCTCAACCTGGCCTTCGGTGCCGAGTTCCGCCACGAGACCTACAAGATCTTCGCCGGCGAGGAAGGCTCCTGGAAGGACTACGACGGTCCTGGCGGCGGCAACGCCGGCAGCCAGGGCTTCCCGGGTTTCCAGCCGGGTGACGCCACCAACCAGAGCCGCCACAGCTGGGCCGGCTACCTCGACGTGGAAACCTACTGGACCGACCGCTTCAGCACCGATCAGGCGATCCGCTTCGAGGACTACAGCGACTTCGGCTCCACCGCCACCGGCAAGGTCGCCGCCGCTTTCCGCGCCAACGAGGCCTGGCTGCTGCGCGCTTCGGCCAGCACCGGCTTCCGCGCGCCTTCGCTGCAGCAGCGCTACTTCTCCTCCACCTTCACCGATTTCGTCAACGGCGTGCCGACCGACGTGGTGCTGGCGCCCAACGGCGGCGCGATCGCGGCCGCAGCCGGCATCCCCTCGCTCAAGGAAGAGGAATCGACGAACTTCACCCTGGGCTTCACCTGGAGCCCGACCGACGCGCTTTCGGTCACGCTCGACGGCTACCACATCGAGATCGACGACCGCATCGTGCTCAGCGGCCGATTCCAGGACGACGACCCGAGTATCGGCCACATCCTGCAGCAGCTGGGCGTGGGCGAAGCGCAGTTCTTCGTCAACTCGGTCGATACCCGCACCCGCGGCATCGACCTGACGATCAACCATCGCGCCGACGTCGGGCAGGGCGTGCTCAACACCTTCCTGGCCTTCAACCGCGGCACCACCAAGGTGCTGAAGGTGAACACGCCGCCCAACCTGCTCGGCCGCGAGGAATCGCTGCTGGAAGAGCGCGACCGCCGCTTCATCGAAGGCGGCTCGCCGCGCTCCAAGGCGGTGCTCGGTTTCGACTACACGCTCGGCGCGTGGGCGACCGACTTCAAGGTGATCTACTTCGGCCCGATGACGCTCGGCACCTTCTCCGGCCCGCCGGTTCCCAACCAGGAGTATTCGGGCAAGACCTCGGCCGATCTCGCCTTCACCTACAGCTTCACCGAGAACACCAAGCTCACCTTCGGCGGCACCAACCTGCTCGATACCTTCCCGAGCCGGCAGGATCCGAACGAAACCGACAACGGCCACATCTACGAGGGCGTGCAGTTCGGCATCAACGGCCGCGCCTGGTTCACCCGATTCAGCTATTCGTTCTGAACCAACACGCCGCAAACAAGGAAGGGCGCCGCAAGGCGCCCTTCTTCTTTGCAATCCGCCGTCCCTCGACTCAGTAGCGGTAGTGCTCTGGCTTGTACGGGCCTTCCACCGGCACGCCGAGGTAGTCGGCTTGTTCCTGCGTCAGCTTGGTCAGCTTCACGCCGATCTTTTCCAGATGCAGGCGCGCCACTTCCTCGTCCAGCTTCTTGGGCAGGATGTAGACGCGGTTCTCGTAGGCGTCCTTGTTCGCCCACAGGTCGATCTGCGCCAGGGTCTGGTTGGAGAAGCTGTTGCTCATCACGAAGCTGGGATGGCCGGTGGCACAGCCCAGGTTCACCAGTCGGCCTTCGGCCAGCAGGAACAGGCTGTTGCCGCCGGCAAACGTGTACTTGTCCACCTGCGGCTTGATGTTGGTGTGCACGATACCCGGCAGCGCCTTCATCGCATCGACCTGGATCTCGTTGTCGAAGTGGCCGATGTTGCAGACGATGGCCTGGTCCTTCATCGCCTCGAGGTGCTCGACGCGGATGATGTCGCGGTTGCCGGTGGTCGTGACGTAGATGTCGGCCGTGCCGAGGGTGTCCTCCACGGTCTTGACCTCGAAGCCTTCCATCGCCGCCTGCAGCGCGCAGATCGGGTCGATCTCGGTCACGACCACGCGGCAGCCGTAGGCGCGCAGCGAGTGCGCCGAGCCCTTGCCGACGTCGCCGTAGCCGCACACCACGGCCACCTTGCCGGCCAGCATCACGTCCATCGCGCGCTTGAGGCCGTCGGCCAGCGACTCGCGGCAGCCGTAGAGGTTGTCGAACTTGGACTTGGTGACCGAGTCGTTGACGTTGATCGCCGGCACCAGCAGCTTGCCCTTCTCGGCGAGCTGATAGAGGCGATGCACGCCCGTGGTGGTTTCCTCGGAAACGCCCTTCCAGTCCTTGACCACGCGCGTCCAGTAGCCCGGGCGCTCCTTCGCAACGCGCTGGAGCAGGTTCTTGATCACCTGCTCCTCGTGGCTGGACGAGGGCGAATTCACCCAGCTCGCGTCGCCCTTTTCCAGTTCAAAGCCCTTGTGGATCAGGAGCGTCACGTCGCCGCCGTCGTCCACCACCAGCTCCGGGCCGGTGAGGCTGCCGTCGGGCAGGGTGAAGGTCAGCGCGTCCAGGGTGCAGTCCCAGTATTCCTCCAGCGTCTCGCCCTTCCACGCGAACACCGGGGTGCCGCTGGCGGCGATGGCCGCCGCGGCGTGGTCCTGGGTGCTGAAGATGTTGCACGAGGCCCAGCGCACCTCGGCGCCGATGTCCTTGAGCGTCTCGATCAGCACCGCGGTCTGGATCGTCATGTGCAGCGATCCGGTGACGCGCACGCCCTTGAGCGGCTTGGCGGCGGCGTGCTTCTTGCGGATCGACATCAGGCCCGGCATCTCGTGCTCGGCGATGTCGATTTCCTTGCGGCCCCAGTCGGCCAGGGTAAGGTCGGCCACCTTGTAGTCGCCCGCGGCGGGCTTGGTTGCAGCGTTCATGTGTAACTCCGGTTGGTCAGGCGCACAGTGGGCCTGTTGGCGCGATGCGTGAGGGTCTGCGGGCGCGGTTTCCGGGGAAATCTGGGTGCCGGCCGAGCCTGATTCCGTACGCGGTGGTCCGGACTTGCAGCGCCCCTCGGTGGCGAGGGGCGCGATTGTATCCCTGCGCTGCGGCAGGCGGGTGAACGGATTTCCAGTCCGGATCGGGCGACGGAAGCGCCGGTGGATCAGTCGGCTTGCTCGAAGCTGCGGACTTCCTCCAGCCTGCGGCGCGCCTCGCGCAGTCCCTGTGCGCCGATGCGGCGCTCGAACCAGCGGCCGACCCGCGATTGCGGCGCGGTGTGCGAGCGCCTGAAGGCCCAGATCGAGATGGCAAGGCCGGCGATGCCCGCCGCGATGCTGGCCAGCACGAAGGCGGGCGCAGAAAGCCACAGGTCGATGCCCGCCCACGACTTCATTTCCAGCAGGAAGATGGCCAGCCACAGCAGCCACCAGGGCAGGCCGATGCAGATGCCGGACACGATTTCCTTGCGCTCGAGGTGGGCGATCCGGCGCTGGATGTCGAGCACCGGTGCGCTGTAGTCGACCCGGTCGATCCGGACCAGGGCCACGCCGCCGAGCACGATCAGGCAGGCGCCATAGGCGAGCAGGAACAGGCTGCACGCGAGCAGGTGGGGCGTGTCGCGGTAGCCGATCGAGGCCATGATGCCGAGGTACAGCAGCGCGTCGCCGAAGAGGATCGTCACGATCTTGCCCCAGAACAGGCGGCGCAGGCGGCTGCGCACCGTGTCCAGGTGGCGCTCGCGCAGCAGCTGGAATTGCAGCCGGGACTGCCGTTCGATCCGGCGGTCGAGGGTTTGCCAGGCGGACTTGAGGTCATCGAGTTCCATTGTGCGTTCTCCACGGTGGTTCATCGTTCCATTTCCTTGCGCAGGCGCTGCTTGAGCCGCCCGATGCGGGTGGCCACGTTGGTTTCGCTGATGCCGAGGATTTCGGCGATGTCGCGCTGGCCGCGCTCGTCCAGATAGAGGACCAGCAGCGCGCGATCGAAGGCGTCCAGCCGGTCGATGCAGCGGTACAGGTCGCGCAGGCGCGCGTCGTCTTCCGGGTTGCCCGACTCCGCGGCGAGGTCGTGCCATTCCTGCAAGGGTTCGTGGTGGCGTTCGCGGCGGGTGCGATCGCGCAGGTGCGAAATCGCCGTGTTCAGCGCGATTCGGTACATCCAGGTCGAAAACGCGCGCTGGTCGTCGAAGCCGGAAAACGCGCGCCACAGCTGGGCCGCGATTTCCTGCGCGAGGTCGTCGCGTTCGTGCGGATCGCGGCAGTAGGTGCCGGCCACCTTGAACACGATGCCGCGGTGGCGCTCCAGCAGTTCCTCGAATTGCTGCTGGTGTGCCTGTTCGGCCGTCAATGTCGCGCAGCGCATGGATGTGGCTCCGGGTGGGATGCTGCGTGATTCGCCCCCGGGCGCGAAAGTTCACACCGGCGGAACGAAAAAATATCCGGAACGGGAAGACGGCCGCTTCAGCCCGGAAGGCGCCGCCCGCCGGCATACAGCGCGCGCAGCAGGTCGCCGCCCAGCCAGTAGCACAGCTCCGCCGGTCGTTCGGCGTTCCAGATCGCCACGTCCGCGTGCAGCCCCGGGGCAAGGCGACCGCGGTCGGAAAGGCCGAGCGCGCGGGCGGCGTTCACGGTGGCCCCGCGCAGGGCTTCCTCGGGGGTCAGGCGGAACTGGATGCAGGCCAGCGCCATCGCCAGGCGCAGGCTCAGCAGCGGCGAGGTGCCGGGATTGGCGTCGGTGGCCACGGCCATGGGCACGCCGTGGCGGCGGAAGGCCTCGATCGGCGGCAGGCGGGTTTCGCGCAGGCACAGGAAGGCGCCGGGCAGGAGCACCGCCGCGGTGCCGCGCAGGGCCATGGCGCGCACGCTGTCCTCGCTGGTGTATTCCACATGGTCGGCGGAAAGCCCGTCGAAGCGCGCCGCCAGCGCGCCGCCGCCCGAGTCGCTGAGCTGGTCGGCGTGCAGCTTCACCGGAAGGCCCAACGCGCGCGCCGCCTCGAACACCCGCGCGGTCTGTTCCGGCGTGAAGGCGATGCGCTCGCAGAAGGAGTCCACCGCGTCCGCCAGTCCTTCGGCCGCGACCGCGGGCAGCATCGTGTTGCAGACGAAGTCGATGTAGTCGTCTGCGCGATGGGCGAATTCCGGGGGCAGGGCGTGCGCGCCCAGGAAGGTGGTGCGCACGCCGATGCCCAGCGCCGTGCCGATGCGCCGCGCCGCGCGCAGCATGCGCAGCTCGCTGTCCACGTCCAGGCCGTAGCCGGACTTGATCTCGATCGTGGCGACGCCGTCGCGCACCAGCGCGCGTGCGCGCGCCAGGCCGATTTCCACCAGCTCGTCCTCGCTCGCGGCGCGGGTGGCGCGCACGGTCGAGGCGATGCCGCCGCCGGCGCGCGCGATATCCTCGTAGCTCGCCCCTTCCAGACGCTGCTCGAATTCGCCGGCGCGGTCGCCGGCAAAGACCAGATGGGTGTGGCAGTCGATCAGCGCCGGCGTCACCAGCGCGCCGCGGCAGTCGACCGTCTCGGCGGCTTCGGCCGCGCCGGCGGGCAGGTCGCGCATCGGCCCGGCGTAGACGATGCGCCCGCCGCGGCAGGCCACCGCGCCGTCCTCGACCAGACCGTAGCCGGCGTCGCCGGCGAGCGTGGAGAGGCGAGCGTGGGTGAGACAGAGGTCGAATCGGGCGGCGTCGGACATGGGAACGTGGCAGGCATGGAACCGGAGCCGATGATCGCGTCGCCCGGCGCGCGTGTCGAGCCGGAGGCGGACAGCGCGCGCCGGGCGGGGGCGTGGCCCCGACCTGATGCAACGCGTTGCAGCGCAGTCGCAGGGCGGAACCGCCGAAGGCGTTTCCGCCGGGATGCGGCAAGGTCGAAACGGCGGAATCCGCTGCGCGGGTTCCGCCCTGCCTGCCCGTCGCCCTGCGCGGCCGACGTGCAGCCGCCGCGCGCAGGGGGAGGGGTTGTGCAGCGCGCCCGGCGCCCCCACACAGGGAGTCCGCGTGGCATAATCCCGCACTTTTCCGGCCTGCGCCGGCCCTATCTCGAACAAAGCGAGTTTCCCGATGGATTTCCTGATTTCCTCCGCCTTTGCCCAGACCGCCGGCGCGCCGCAGGCCTCGCCCTGGTCGCCGCTGGTGATGATGCTGGTCTTCGTGGCGGTGTTCTTCTTCTTCGTCATCCGCCCACAGATGAAGCGCGCCAAGGACCACCGCAACATGGTTTCGGCCATCGCCAAGGGGGACGAAGTGGTGACCAACGGCGGCATCCTGGGCCGCGTCGACGAGGTGGGCGATGCTTTCCTCGCCATCGAAATCGCCGACAAGGTCGTCATCCGCGTGCAGAAGAACGCCGTTGCCGCGGTGCTTCCCAAGGGCACGCTGAAGTCCGCCTGATCCGCTTTCTCCGCTGTCCGATTGCCGGGAGACGACTCCCGACGCCCACCGCTGCCTGGTGACTTCCCATGCTTGAATACGCGCGCTGGAAATATGTGCTGGCGACCCTGACGCTCCTCGTCGCCTCCCTTTACTCGTTGCCCAACCTGTACCCGCAGGACACCGCCGTCCAGATCACCGCCACGCGCGGGGGGCAGCTCGACGGCGCCCTGAAGGAGCGCGTCCAGGGCGTGCTGGAAAAGGGGCAGATCGGCTTCAAGTCGATCGCGATCGAAAACGGCAACCTGCTCGTCCGCCTGAGCGACCCCAACCTGCAGATCCGCGCCGCCGATACGATCCGCGGTGAACTGGGGCAGGGCTACGTGGTGGCGCTGAATCTGGCCTCCACCGTGCCCGGCTGGCTCACCGCCATCGGTGCCAAGCCGATGCTGCTGGGCCTGGACCTGCAGGGCGGCGTGCACTTCCTCATGGAAGTGGACCAGAAGGCCGCGCTGGAAAAACGCGAAACCGGCATCCTCGACGACATCCGCGGCCTGCTGCGCGAGAACAAGATCGCCTACGCCGGCGTGGATCGCGGCGCCACCGGCATCCTCGTGCGCCTGCGCGATGCCGCCGACCGCGATGCCGCCGCCGGGCTGATCGGCCGCGACGTGCCCCAGCTTCAGCTCGAAGACGGCACCGAACCCGGCGTGCTGGTGGCGCACCTGCGCGAAACCGAGCTCAAGACCATCCTCGACAACGCGCTGGAACAGAACATCGGCACCCTGCGCAACCGAATCAACGAGCTGGGCGTGGCCGAGCCGGTGATCCAGCGCCAGGGCGCGAGCCGCATCGTGGTGCAGCTTCCCGGCGTGCAGGACACCGCGCAGGCCAAGAAAATCCTCGGCGCCACCGCCACGCTGGAATACCGCGCCGCCGTGGACGGCAATGCCCTCGAAGCCGCGCAGAGCGGCCGCGTGCCGGCGGATGCGCGGCTCTACTACGAACGCGGCACCCAGCGGCCCATCCTGCTGTCGCGCCGCATCATCGCCTCGGGCGACCAGCTCGTCGACGCGCGCTCGGGTTTCGACCAGCAGGACGGCTCGCCGATGGTTTCGGTCACGCTGAACTCGGCCGCCGGCGCGCGCATGAACGACTTCACCCGCGACAACGTCGGCCGCTTCATGGGCGTGGTCTACATCGAACGCCTGCCGGAAACCAAGATCGTCAACGGCGAGGAAGTGCGCACCGTGCGCGTGACCGAGGAGGTCATCAACTACGCCCGCATCAACGGCGTGTTCGGCCGCAAGTTCCAGACCACCGGCCTGGGCAGCTCGACCGAAGCCTCCGAACTGGCCCTGCTGCTGCGCGCCGGTTCGCTCGCGGCGCCGGTGGACATCGTGGAAGAACGCATCATCGGCCCGAGCCTTGGCAAGGAGAACATCGCGCGCGGCTGGAAGGCGGTGAGTTTCTCCTTCCTCTTCGTGCTGGCCTTCTTCGTCATCTACTACAAGGTCTTCGGCCTGGTGACCAACATCGCGCTGCTGCTCAACCTGCTGCTGGTAGTCGCGGTGATGTCGCTGATGGGCGCCACGCTCACCCTTCCGGGTCTGGCCGGAATCGCGCTCACCGTGGGCCTTTCGGTGGACGCAAACGTCCTCATCAACGAGCGCATCCGCGAGGAGCTGCGCATCGGATTGCCGCCCCAGGCAGCCATCTCCGAAGGCTACGACCGCGCCTCGGGCACCATCTGGGACGCCAACGTCACCGCGCTGCTCGCCGGCATCGCGCTGTTCGCCTTCGGCACCGGGCCGGTCAAGGGCTTCGCGGTCACGCTCTGCATCGGCATCCTGACCTCGATCTACACCGCGGTCTCGGTTTCCCGCGGCGTGGCCACCCTGTTCTACGGCGGCCGTCGCAAGGTCAAGCGGGTTCTGGTCTGAGGCCAAAGGAGATCATCGATGAACATTTTTCCCTACGACAGCAAGATCGATTTCCTCCGCCTGCGGCACGCCGCGCTGGCGATCGCCGTGCTCATGGTCATCGGCAGCCTCGTGCTGCTCGGCATCCGCGGCCTCAACTACGCGCTCGACTTCACCGGCGGCACGGTGGCTGAACTCACCTTCGAACATCCCGCCGACCTCGATGTGCTGCGCGATCGCCTCGAGGCCGAAGGCTATCCGGGCGCGGTGGTGCAGGCCTTCGGCTCCGAGACCGACGTGATGGTGCGCCTGCAGCCGCGCGAAGGGCAGGACAACATCACCCAGACCGGCGATGCCGTGCGCACCGTGCTCAGCTCGGACGACAACCAGGCCACGCTGGTGCGTAGCGACTTCGTCGGCCCGCAGGTGGGCAAGGAGCTGGCCCAGAACGGCGTCCTGGCCGCGGTCTTCGTGATGCTGGGCTTCGTCATCTACATCTCGCTGCGCTTCGAGTGGAAGTTCGCGGTGGCGGCCATCCTGTCCACCGCCTTCACCCTCATCGTGACCACGGCGCTGTTCGCGCTGACCTGGCGCGAGTTCGACCTGACCGTGATGGCCGGCGTGCTCTCGGTGATGGGCTATGCGATCAACGACACCATCGTCGTGTTCGACCGCGTGCGCGAGAACTTCACCGGCCTGAGCAAGGTGGACACGCGGGAAATCCTCAATCGTTCGGTCAACCAGACGCTGTCCCGAACCGTCATCACCTCGCTGGTGGCGTTCCTGACGGTGGTTGCGCTGTACGTCTACGGTGGCGATTCGCTCGAAGGCATGGCCGAATCGCAGATGTGCGGCATCGTGATAGGCACCTTGTCCTCGATCTTCGTGGCCTGCCCGCTGCTGCTCCTGCTGGGCGCCAGCAAGCAGGACCTCATTCCCAAGGTGCGCGACAACGCCGATCTCGACCGTCGCCCGTAACCTCGAAACCGCCAACAGCGCCCCGACCTGCCGCACACACCGCCGCGCCAACGTCGGCCGCGTAAGGACGACCTACGCCACGACGGAAGGCGCCGCAATGCCAAATGCCCGCGTAGGGTCGCAGGTCGGGGCTACGCCCCCCGACGGCACGCATCCACCCGCCGCCACGCGCAACACCCCCCGCATCCCGCAGGTCGGGGTTACACCCCCGACGGAAAACCCCGCACACCCAGCCACATACGTCGGCGGAACGCGTCCACTCCCGCGCGATGCGCTAGGATTTCCGTCCGCCTCCACATTCCGCGCCCATGTCCGCATCCGCACGCACCGCACTCCTCGGCCTCGTACTGGCCTGCGCGCTTGCTTCGCCGTCCGGATCGCAGGCCGGGGAGCCGCCGCTTTTCGCACTCACCGCGGCCGACACCTTTCTCGCCAGCCCGCTGCACCATCTTCCCTCCGAAGACGCCATCGACAGCCTCGGCACCCGCCTCAAGCTGGTGCAGCTCGACGCCGCCCAGCGCGCGCGCCTGAGCGACTTCGTGCACGAAGAGGAATCGCGCTGCGGCGGCTACTTCTCCTTTTCCAGCCGCGCCGAGGCACTCGATTTCCTCGCCCGCGACCTGAGCCTGCAGGCCATCCTCGCGCCACCCACACTCGCCTACACCCTCGACAACCAGGCCACCGTCGCGCCCTGGCTGGCGCAGGTTTCCGAACCGGTCATCCGCGCCACCATCGCGCATCTTTCCAGCTACCAGAACCGCTATTACCAAAGCACCCACGGCCTGAACGCGGCGCTGTGGATCCGCGACACCTGGCTGGCGCTGGGCAACGGACGCAGCGATGTGCATGTCGAATTGTTCAACTGCAGCAATTGTTCCACCCAGCCCTCGGTCATCCTCACCATCGATGGTGCCGAGCTTCCCGAAGAAATCGTGGTGCTGGGCGGGCACCTGGATTCCATCCGCTCCGGCGCGTACGGCAACCCCGAACAGTTCGCTCCCGGCGCCGACGACGATGCCTCGGGCATCGCCACCCTCACCGAGGTGATCCGCATCGCCCTGGCCCAGGGCTGGAAGCCCCGCCGCACCGTGAAATTCATGGGTTACGCCGCCGAGGAAGTCGGCCTGCGCGGCTCGGCCGCCATCGCCGCGAGCCATTCCAGCGCCGGCGCCCAGGTCGTCGGCGTGCTCCAGCTCGACATGACCAACTACCGCAGCGGCGTACCGCACCACGTCCAGTTTCTCACCGACTTCGTCAACGGCCCGCTGCGCGGCTTTTCCTACCAGCTCTTCGACAGCTACCTCGCCCCGCTCGGCCTCGTCCGCAAGGACCTCGCCTGCGGCTACGCCTGCTCCGACCACGCCTCCTGGACCAGCCACGGCTTCCCCGCCGTGATGGCCAGCGAAGCCGGCGATACGGACGACGATTTCTTCCCCTACCTCCACTCCGCCAACGACACCCTCGCCTACGTCGGTGGCACCGCCGACAGCAGCATCCCCTTCGCCCAGTTCGCCCTCGCCTTCCTCGGCGAACTGGCCAAAACCAGCGCCCCGCCGAACGACGTGTTCATCAACGGATTCGAATCCGACCCGTAGGTCGGGGTTACACCTCCCGACGGAACGCTACGCCCCGACGAAAATCTCAGAACCGGCAGCTGGCTGGGAGATACCGGAACGCCGCCGCCACGCCTCCGGCGGTGCATCCCCAAACGACCGGGGAGCCGAGCACCATGGGCGCTGCGGGAAGACCGGTGCTGCTGTTGATCGAGCCGCTGCCCGGCGTGAGGAAGACGGGGGTGGTCAGGAGCGCCGCCAGGCTTCCGGCGTAGGTCACCGTGATACGCGCCTCGTTGGCCGCGGGGCTCTGGACGTTGGCGATGGCGGCAATGGCGATGGAGGCCACGTTGCTGCCCGCGGAATATTCATAGCCATACGATCCCGGGACCGCCGCTCCGGTGCCCGCATAGGCGGTCACGGCTCCGGAATTGCGCGTGCCCACGGTTTCCGCCACCGCCACCTTGGCGGCGCTCGCCAGCACCAGTCCCTCGGAAACCCGGGTGCGTACCACGTAGTCCTGATAGGCAGGCAGCGCGATGGCCGCAAGGATCCCGATGATCGCCACCACGATCATCAGCTCGATCAGCGTAAAACCCTTTTGCATGGCCGCCGCTCCGAATTCGTATTCGCGCCGCCCCACATGGCGCACGCGTTTTTGAATAAAGCATGAACCATGCCGGCACTATGAACCATGCAGCAAGCGAGCTACGGTTTCACCATGGGTGCAAGCTCACGATCGCCAGAGGAGCACCCGCTCGGGTGTCGATCAGCACCACCATCGGTTCGGCTCGCGCCATCAGCGGCAGCCAGGCATCGGCCATCGGCCAGGCGGAGAGAGCCGCCTGCACGGCGGCGGCTTCGTTGAACTGTTCCAGCTCCGGCAGCGGTTTGGCGCGCGCGCGCAGGTTGGCGGTTTCGGTTTCCAGCGCGCGGTACAGATCGACGCGCTGGGGCAGGTCCGAGCCACCGCCGGCGGCCTCCAGCACCAGTTGGTTGCGCTTTTCCACATCCTCCGGGTTCACCGAAGCCCCCCAGCGCGGCCCGGTCCAGGCGGGGCGGCGGAATTCGGGCAGGGCTTCGTCAAGGTAGCGGGTATCCAGATCGCTGGCCTGGACCACGTCGAAGCGGTCGGCGTTGAACACCAGCCAGGCCGGGCGCCCCTGCGCGATCGTGGCCATGCCGTAGCCGAAGGCTGCGAGCTGTACCGCCACGATCACCGCAAGATCAAGGCGCAGCGACTTCTTGCCGGGCTGGTACACCGCGAAGGTGAGCATCGGCCCGAGCACCACGTCCACCCCCAGCAGCAGCAGCACGATGCCGCTGACCCCGACCGCCGCCGCCAGCGGCGCCGGATACCACAGCCCGTACACCAACCCCAGCGCGCCGGCCGCCAGCAGCAGCGACCCCCCGAAGTGGATGAGCATCGCCTTGAGTCGAAGATGGAAATTAAACCCCGCCATTGCCCTGCGCCCGTATTGCCTGAAAGCCGCCGCGCCTGCGGCGCGTCTCGCCGCGTGGGCCGCGACATTAAAAAAGCCGCCTTGCATCCTACAAGGCGGCCTTGATCGATCACGGTACCGACTGCCGGGATGACCCGGCAGCCGGCGGTTCCGGATCAGAAGCGGCAGTTGGCCGGGACGTACTTGAACGCAGCCGGAACACCGATCGTGCAGCCCCACACCACCGGGGCACCCACGGCCATCGGCGAAGGGGGAAGGCCGGTCGCAGGAACGATCGCGCCGCTGCCCGGAGTCAGCAGGATCGGACCACCCAGCGCAGTAGCAAGCTGACCCGCATAAGTCACGGTGATGCGGCCGCCACCGATCGCCGGCGTCTGCACGTTGGGAATCGCCGCAATGGCGATCGAAGCCACCTTCTCGCCGGCGGTGTACTCGTAGCCGTAGGAACCGGCCGCTGCAACACCCGTGCCGGCATACGCAGCGATGGCACCCGTATTGCGGGTGGCGAAGGACTCGGCCACGGCGGTACGCGCGGCGTTGGCCAGAACCAGACCCTCGGAGACCTTGGTGCGGACCACGTAGTCCTGGTAGGCCGGCAGCGCGATGGCGGCCAGGATGCCGATGATCGCGATGACGATCATCAGTTCGATCAGGGTGAAGCCTTTCTGGATGGTCTTCATGGGAAATTTCCTTTGCAAATGAAAAGTGGAAGGTTAGCTAACTGCCGAGGTGCTCGAACTGGCTCTTGCGCCTTGTCCTTGGCCGGGAGGCCAGGCTTCGCACCGGCAGGAGAGATAGTGCAAGCAGCGTGCCAACCGCGTCAACGGGACTGAACGATGGCAAAAGCGTGATGGGGCACAAGGGCGCGGAGCGTGCCTCGACCGGCGCACGCGGGAAACGTGATGCGATCCGCCTTTTGATGGTAGGGGAGCGGAAGTGGCCGGTCACAGCGCGTCAGATTGTGACCTTTCGCAACAGTCAGGCGGTTCGCAGGTCGAGGCCGCGCCCCCCGTTGAGCCCTTCGCGGTGTTCGCGGCTCCCGTAGGGCGCAACCCGCGCAGCGGTTTGCGCCGGGGCGCGGCGAGGCACGGGCGTGGCGAGGTGCAGGGATCACGGCGGAATCGCCTGCGGGCTCACGCAGAAGTCGCTGGACAGCAGCCTTGCGGGGTAATTTCACTGGCTGACGTTTGATGATACTATCGCCGCGCGATAGTATCGCCCCGTGGCGATCCAGTCCTTTCGTTGTCGGCAAACCGAGGCCCTGTTCCAGGGCAAGCGGAGCCGACGATTCGTGAACATTGAAGCCGTCGCCATGCGCAAGCTGGCCATGCTCCACCGGGCGGCAACGCTGGACGACCTGCGCATTCCTCCCAGCAATCGCCTTGAATCGCTGCACGGCGATCGCAGCGGCCAATACAGCATCCGCATCAACCAGCAGTGGCGGCTGTGCTTCACCTGGTCGGCTGCGGGCCCGGGCAGCGTCGAAATCGTCGACTACCACTGAGCATCCATCCACAGGAAACACGCCATGCGCCAGATTCCCTATCCACATCCCGGAGAAATCCTGCTGCGTGAGTTCCTCGAACCCATGGGCATCACCCAGTACCGGCTGGCCAAGGAGATCGGCGTGTCGCAGCGGCGCATCGGCGAAATCGTCGCCGGCACCCGCGCGATCACGGTGGATACCGGCCTGCGCCTGTCGCGATTTTTCGGCACCAGCGAGGGATTCTGGACCGGCCTGCAGTTGGACCACGATGCCGCAAAGGCCCGGGATGAGCTGGCCGAAACGCTCGACCGCATCAGGCCGTGGCCCACGGCAGCGTGAACAGTCCGCAGGGAGCCCCACCCCAACCGTAGGTCGGGGTTACACCCCCGACGGATTCACATCCCGATGCACTGATTGCAGATTGTGAGGGAGTTGCTCCAAATGCCTGAACGGCGTGGTAATGTTTGCACCTGTGAAGCAGGCGGCAGGTGCCGCTGCCCGCGAGGGGATGGGTCAATGCTTCTGTTGCCACCAAACCATTGAGGTCGGAGGGGACTTCCGCCATGTCAGCCACACGAGCCGCCACCAAGGTCGCACCGCGCAACCCGAACCCGTTGCAACCCTTCACCTGGGTTGGCACGGACAAGCGCGGCACCAAGATGAAGGGCGAAACCCTAGCCAAGAGCGCCAACCTGCTCAAGGCAGAGTTGCGCAAGCAGGGCATCAATCCCACCCTGGTCAAGCCCAAGACCAAGCCGCTGTTCGGTGCAGCCGGTTCTACGATCAAGGCTGGCGAGATCGCGGTCCTGAGCCGCCAGCTTGCCACCATGATGCAATCCGGCGTACCGCTGGTGGGATCGTTCGAGATCATTGCCGGCGGTCAGAAAAATCCGCGCATGAAGACCATGCTCGATGACATCCGCGCCAGCATCGAAGGCGGCAGCACCCTGCATGAGGCATTGGGCAAACATCCAATGCAGTTTGACTCGCTCTATCTCAACCTGGTGAAGGCGGGTGAAGGCGCGGGCGTGCTCGACACCGTGCTCGACACCATCGCCAATTACAAGGAAGCCACCGAGGCACTCAAGGGCAAGATCAAGAAGGCGCTGTTCTATCCAACCATCGTGATCGCGGTAGCAGTCTTGGTCACAGCAATTCTGCTGATCTTCGTGATTCCGCAGTTCAAGGCGGTCTTTGCCAACTTTGGCGCCGAACTGCCGGCATTCACCCAGATGCTGGTGAACGCTTCGGAGTTCATGACCGATTACTGGTGGATGATGGTGCTTGTCATCATCGGCGCGCTCGTGGGCTTCGTGCAGGCAAAGAAAAGGTCCAAATCCTTCGCACGACTGCTGGATCGCCTGATTCTCAAGGTGCCGGTCATCGGCAACATCATGAGCAATGCGGCCATTGCGCGCTTTGCCCGCACTCTCGCAATCACCTTCAAGGCCGGCGTGCCGCTAGTGGAAGCACTCGACACCGTGGCCGGCGCTACCGGAAACATCGTTTACGAAGAAGCGGTGTATCGGATCAAAAATGACGTGTCCGTCGGGTACCAGCTCAACACCGCCATGCGTCAGGTGGATGTGTTCCCGCATATGGTGATCCAGATGGCGGCCATCGGCGAAGAAGCCGGTGCGCTCGACACCATGCTGCTCAAGGTGGCGGAGTTCTACGAACAGGAAGTCAACAACGCAGTGGATGCACTTTCCTCCATGCTGGAGCCGATGATCATGGTATTCATCGGCACCGTGGTCGGCGGCATCGTGGTCGGCATGTACCTGCCCATCTTCAAACTGGGCATGGCAATCTGATGTGCTTCCGCTGTTGATGACCTACCCGGCGCTGGCGATTGCCGGCGCCGCGGCTTTCGGGCTGCTGGTGGGCAGCTTCCTCAACGTGGTGATCCTGCGTTTGCCGGCACGGCTGGAATGGCAGTGGCGGCGTGAAGCGCGGGAAATGCTGGAAGAGGCGGAAGATGGGAGCGTTGAAGAGCCGAGGCAAGAGCAGGAGCAAGAGCAAGAGCAAGAGCTCCCCCTCACCCCAGCCCTCTCCCCCATTGGGAATGGGGGAGAGGGGGTAAAAGCAGAAGCGGGCACGGCTGACGCGCCACCCGGCATCGTGGTGGAGGGATCGCACTGCCTGAAGTGCGGACACAAGCTGGCGGCGTGGGAGAACATTCCGCTGCTGAGCTTCCTTGTGCTGGGCGGGCGCTGCCGCGGCTGCAAGGCGCGCATTTCCTGGCAGTATCCGGCGGTGGAGGCGCTTACGGGCCTGCTGTTCGCGCTGGTGGTGTGGCGCTACGGGGTGAGCTGGCAGGCCGGCGCGATGCTGGTGGCCACGGGCTTCTTCGTGGCGATGAGCGGAATCGACGCGCGCACCACGCTGTTGCCCGACGTGCTCACCCTGCCCTTGATGTGGTTCGCGCTGCTGCTGAGCCTGGTGCCCGTGTTCGTGACGCCGGGCGAGGCGATCCTGGGCGCAGCGGTGGGCTATCTCTCGCTGTGGAGCGTGTACTGGGGCTTCAAGCTCCTCACCGGCAAGGAAGGCATGGGCTTTGGCGACTTCAAGCTGCTCGCCGCGATCGGTGCATTCTGCGGCTGGAAGGCGATCCTTCCGGTGGTGCTGATGAGCTCGGTGATCGGCGCGCTGGTGGGGCTTTCGCTCATCTTCATCCAGGGCCGCGACCGCGCGACGCCGATCCCCTTCGGCCCCTATCTCGCCGCCGCAGGCTGGGTACAGATGCTGTACGGCGGCGATCTCCTGGGCGCCTACGTGCGCTGGATCGGCGCCTGACCGCCGCAACCTCCCGTCGGGGGCGTAGCCCCGACCTATGCGGCCGATGTGAACGTGACGGTCTGCGGAAGCCTCCCGTCGGGGGTGTAACCCCGACCTATGGGGACTGCGCGGTGGGTTCGTCGAGCACGCGGCCGGTTTCGTCGAGGATGAAGCGGGCGCGTTTTCCGGCGTAGTAGAAGCTGGCGCGGTAGCGGCCGGTGTCCTCGCCGGTACCGCGTTCGCACAGGACGGCGATCTTGCCGTCGTTCATCAGCGTGCGGAACTGTTCGACGTCCAGCTCCAGGGTGCGGGCCACGAGGGCGCCGTCGATGTCGATGGCGGGGTTGCCCATGGACGGGTCTCCGGTGAGGCGAGGCGGACACCTTGCCACGGTGCGGGGCGCGCGGCGCTGATCCGGGTCAGGCGCCGGGGGCGTCGGCTTCGGCCATGAGCCAGGCGATCTGTGCGCCGATGGCGAGGTCGTTGGCCTGGCCGAAGTGGCGATGGCGCAGGTGGCCTCGGGCATCGATCAGGCACAGCGTGGGCGTTCCCTGCAGGGCGTAGGCGCGCATGGTCTGCGGGATGGGGTCGCCGGCGGGGCCGGCACGGTCCACGGCGACGGGGAAGTCGATGCGGTATTCGTGCAGGAAGGCTTCCAGCGCCACCGGCGTCATCGCGGCATGGTGTTCGAACACGCTGTGCAGGCCGATCACCGCCACGCTCTCGGGCGGAAAGGTGTCGCGGATGCGGCGGGCCTGCGGCAGGCCGTGCGAGACGCAGCCGGGGCAGAGTATCTGGAAGGCTTCCAGCACGACGACGCGGCCGCGCAGGGTGGAGATGCCGAGCGGTTCGGGCGCGTTGAACCAGCGTTCGACCTGCCAGTCGGGGGCCATGGGATGTTCGGCGCTCATTGCGTTTCCTCCTTGCTGCAGACAGTGGATGGCAGGCCGTCGCGGAAGCGGCGCGCGCGGCGCAGGGTGCGCACCAGGAAAAAAAGCGTGGCCGCGTGCGCCAGCATCATGAAGC
The DNA here is from genome assembly GCA_963205495.1 of Pseudomonadota bacterium. Classification (GTDB taxonomy): domain Bacteria; phylum Pseudomonadota; class Gammaproteobacteria; order Xanthomonadales; family Xanthomonadaceae; genus Denitratimonas. Next base: position 2,823 of record CAUJIN010000005.1, on the reverse strand, counting down.
CGCCGGCGGCGCGCGCCAAGGCATCGGGCCAGAGCGTGGCCGTCGTCAGGGCGAGGGCGGACAGCAGGTGCAGGGCGAGCACGAGGCGCTTGTCGGCCTCCGGCGCAAGCAGGCCCGTGCCGGGCACGCGCACGCCGCGCGGGCAGGCGCGGCGCAGCGCGATCCAGGCGAGGAAGGCGACGATTTCCAGCATCATGCCGGTGACCAGCAGCGGAAACCCGGCACCGAGAGCGAGCGCACCGGCGGCGAGGCCGGCGCGTTCGGGAAGCCGTTGCATCGCCACCAGCGGCGCGATCAGGCAGGCGATTCCGAGCGCGAGGGCTCCGGCGCGCCAGAAGTGCACCAGCGTGGCCCCGCGCTTGCGGTTCGGGCCGGCTGCGGCGAGCACCCAGAGCAGGCCCGGCAGGGCCAGCGCGAGCGCCAGGACGGTTTGCGAATCGGCACCGCTGCGCGCCGCGATGCCCAAGCCCAGGGCCAGGCCCGCGAGCGCGAAGCCGCCGATCAGGACGCGATCGGGCAGGCGTCGCGCGCCCTGGAACATCGGCTGGGTGATGCTGCCCACCGCGGCGAGCAGGCCCAGCACCCAGCCGAGCAGGCCGAGCGCGGCGTGCGAATCGACGAGGGGCGGCAGCGGCAGGGCGAAGTCGCCGCGCAGGACCAGCGCCGCAAGCGCGCCGGTGGTGGCGGTACACAGGAGCGCGAGGAGGGCGAAGGCGATGCCTCCGCGCGCCGCGCGCAGCGCGCCGTGCCGCAGCAGCGAGGGCAGCGCGGCGGCGAATCCGATGGGGGCGGAGGCGAGCAGGAAGGGGGCCGCGGCCAGCGCCGGCGCGTTGCCGGTCGCAAGGCCGAAGGCGAGCGCGAGAAGGCCGAGGTTGAAGATCGCGTGCAGCACGTCGGCGACGCGTCCGAGCCGCAGCGGGCAGCCGACCGCCACCGGCAAGAATTGCAGCAGCGCGCCGAACATCGCGTTGCCCAGCACGCCCAGCGCGAACAGGTGCGCCAGCGCCGCGGTTTCCGGCATCCAGCGCCCGATCAGAAGGTGCGGGCCTCGCCACAGCAGCCACAGGCCGGCAAGCACGCCCCAGACCGGCGCACTCATGATCCAGCGCAGCGGGCGCGCGAGCGCAGGCGCCTTCGCGAAATCGAGCGCGCTCACGCGCTCGCGTCCAGCCGCGCCGCGTCATCGCGCCGCCAGATGGCGATGCGCGCGTGGCCGTCGGGGAGTTCTTCGATCTTCCAGCAAAAGCCCCAGTCTTCGAGCAGGGGCAGAAGCGGCAGCGGGCGGAAAGGGGTGAGCGCCACCAGCACCGCGTCGGGGGCCAGCGCCTCCAGCGCCGTGACGATGCGTTCCATCGGCTCGGGTGCGGGCAGGTGGCGCAGGTCGAGCGGTTCGTTCATGGCGGCAGGGGCATTCCGGACAGGGCACGAGGCCCTGCCCGGAGAGCGGGAGCGGATCAGCCTTCCCAGCCGCAGTCCTTGCCCTCGTTCTGCTTTTCCAGCCAGGCGTTGAGCGGGGCGAAGTATTCCAGCACCGGCGCGGCGTCCATCTTCTCGCCGCCGGTCAGCTCCTTGAGCGTTTTTTGCCAGGGCTGGCTGCTGCCGGCCGCGAGCATGGCCCAGAAGCGCTTGCCGGCCTCGGGATTGTTGGCGAAGTTGCACTGGTAGAGCGGGCCGGTGTGGCCGGCGGCGTCGCACAGCGCCTTGTAGAACTGGAACTGCAGGATGTGCGAGAGGAAGTAGCGGGTATAGGGCGTGTTGCCCGGGACGTGGTACTTGGCGCCGGCGTCGAAGAACTCCTCGCCGCGCGCCTCCACCGGCGCCACGCCCTGGTACTTGGCCTTCATCTGCCACCAGGCGGTGTTGTAGTTCTCCGGCGTGATCGAGCCGTCGAACACGCCCCAGCGCCAGCGGTCGATCATCAGGCCGAAGGGCAGGAAGGCGACCTTGGCCAGCGCCATGCGCATCTGCGAGTTGATGACCGCCTGCTCGCTCACCGCCGGCGTTTCCACCAATCCGATCGAGGCCAGGTACTGGGGCGTCATCGACAGCACGATGGTGTCGCCGATGGCCTCGTGGAAGCCGTCGTGGGCGCCGTCCTGGAACAGCGGCGGCTGCCCCTTGTAGGCCATGTAATAGAAGATGTGCCCGAGCTCGTGGTAGATCGTGGTGAGCTCTTCCTCGTTGGGCTTGATGCACATCTTGATGCGCACCTCGCCGTGGGTGTCCATCGGCCAGGCGCTGGCGTGGCAGACCACGTCGCGATCACGCGGCTGGATCAACTGCGAATCGGTGTAGAACGAGGCGGGCAGGGCCGGCATGCCCAGGCCGGTGTAGAAGCTTTCGGCCAGACGCGTCATCGTGGTGGCGATGTCGAAATCGGCCTTGCGGCTGAGTTCGACCTGCTGTTCGGCGGTGAGCTTGCCCAGACCGCCGGCTTGCGCCACGGACTCGGCCAGGATCGCATCGCGCTGCTTGCGCAGGGCCGCGCTGATGTCGAGGCTCCCCACGCCCTTGTAGGGTTCCAGCAAGGGCCAGAGGTTGCCCCAATCCTGCTGCCAGAGGTTGCCGGTCAAGTGCGCGGGAATCAGTCCGTTGACTTGGCCCTTGTCGCCGTATTTGTCCACCAGCTTGTTGCGGGCGTAGCACTGCAGCTGGGTGTAGAGCGGCTTGACCTGTTCCCACAGGCGATCGGTTTCGGCCTGGAATTCGGCCGGGGTCATGTCGTAACCGGCGCGCCAGACTTCGCCGGTGTTGGCAAAGCCCATCTCCTTGGCGCCTTCGTTGGTCAGTTCGACGAAGCGCTGGTAGTCCTTGCGCATCGGG
>CAUJIN010000004.1 GCA_963205495.1 Pseudomonadota bacterium | reverse complement strand
GCGACCCGATTACGCGTATTCCGTGGTCGCGCCCCAAGGGGCGCCCCTGCAGGGAAATGTCAGGCGGCCCTGGCGGCCGCAACCGCCTTCCTGGCGCCGTCGTTGATGTCATCGGCTGCCGTGATCGCCAGCCCGGAATTCTTCAGCAATTCCTTGCCGGCATCCACATTGGTGCCTTCCAGGCGCACGATCACCGGCACCTTGACGTCCACTTCCTTGACCGCGGCGATGATGCCTTCGGCGATCATGTCGCAGCGCACGATGCCGCCGAAGATGTTGACGAAGATCGCCTTCACCTTGTCGGAGGAAAGGATCAGCTTGAACGCCTCGGTGACGCGCTCCTTGGTGGCGCCGCCGCCCACGTCGAGGAAGTTCGCCGGCTCGCCGCCTTCGAGCTTGATGACGTCCATCGTGGCCATGGCCAGACCCGCGCCGTTGACCATGCAGCCGATGTTGCCGTCCATGGTGACGTAGTTGAGGTCGTGCTGGCTGGCCTTGACCTCGGTCTCGTCCTCCTGGCGCACATCGCGCATGGCGACGAGCTCTGGGTGACGGAAGCCGGCGTTGTCGTCGGAGTTGACCTTGCCGTCGAGCACCGCCAGATCGCCGTTGGTGAGGATCGCCAGCGGATTGAGTTCGACCAGCGCCAGGTCCTTTTCGTTGAACAGCTTGAACAGGCCGAGCATCAGCTTGGTGAGCTGGCCCACCTGCTTGGCGTTGAGGCCCATGGCAAAGCCGACCTGGCGGCACTGGAAGGGCTGCAGGCCCTGGACGTAGTTGACGTGCAGGGTCTGGATCTTCTCGGGCGTCTCGGCTGCGACTTGCTCGATGTCCACGCCGCCTTCGCTGGAAGTGATGAAGGTGATGGACTTGGTGGAGCGGTCCACCAGCAGGGAGAGGTACAGTTCCTTGGCGATGTCGGTGGCCTGGGTCACCAGCACGGTGTCGATCGGCAGGGCGACGCCGGCGCTCTGGTAGGTGGCCATCTTCGTGCCGAGCATGGCGCTGGCGTACTGCTTGACCTCGTCGAGCGTCTTGGCGAGCTTCACGCCGCCGGCCTTGCCGCGGCCGCCTGCGTGGATCTGCGCCTTGACGACCCAGAAGTCGCCGCCGATGGCCTTGGCCGCCTCGACGGCCTCGTCTGGCGTGCGTGCGATCTTGCCGGCCGGGACCGGGATGCCGAACTGGGCAAACAGCTCCTTGGCCTGATACTCGTGGAAATTCATGCGTCACCCTGTGGAGAGGAGGGAGGAAGGTGGGCGGCCGCGCCGCCTGCCGCGTTGCGCGAAACGGCCGCAGCGGGCCGCCTATTTTGATGGACCGACCCGGCAAAGGCAAAACGCGGCATACTTTGGACCCGACTGCGCAGGGCGCAAGCCGGTCCAGTGCGGATGCGTCAGGCAAAGGGAGCAGGCGCAATGAACGCAGCGGTTCGCGAACAGATCGAGGACGAAGACCGGCGCTATTCCGGTGACGAGGCCCTGCTGCGCGAGCAGTATTTCTTCACCTTGTACCGGATCCTGGTGGCGGCGTGGTTCGCGCTGCTGGCCTTCGGCTCCCTGCCCGAGGAATGGGTCACCCTCAATCACCCCAGGCTGGCGGCCTGGACGGCGGCGAGCTACCTCGTCGCGGCGCTGGGACTGCTGCTGCACGGGCGGCTCTCGGGCTATCCGCTTGCCGGACAGGTGATCGTGGGCGTGGTGCTGGACGTGCTTGCCACGGTGCTGATGGTGCATTCGGTGGCGCACCTGCAGACCGGCATCGCCATGGCGCTGATCGTCAATTTCGGCGCGGCCGCCGTGCTGTTGCCGCTGCGCACGACCCTGACCCTGGCCATCGCCGCCGGAGCCCTGCTGCTGTGCCAGTACCTGCTCTCGCGCGGTGCCGCAGGCGTGGACAGCCGTACCCTGATCGAGATTCTGGTGTGCGCGCTGGGCTACATCGCCATGGCCCGGCTGGGCGACATGATCGGCCGGCAAATGCGCGACACCCACGTCCTGGCGCAGCAGCGCGGCGAGGAAGTCGCCAGCCTCGCGCAGATCAACGAGCTCATCATCCGGCGCATGCGCACCGGCGTGCTGGTGGTGGACGTGGCCGGCATCGTGCATCTGCACAACGAGGCCGCCTGGCAGCTCCTGGGGCAGCCCAAGACCGATCGCCTGACGCTGGGCGACGCCGCGCCGGAGCTGGCGCAGCGCCTGTTCCAGTGGCGCATGGAGGACGACCGCAACGAGGGCAAGCCGCTGCGCCTGGGGCCGGACCAGCTCGACCTGATCCCGCGCTTTGCCGGTCTGGGCGTGAGCAGCGAGCTGTTCGTGATCTTCCTCGACGACACTTCGATGGTCACCCGCCGCGCCGAGGAGCTGACCCTGGCCAACCTCGGCCGCCTCTCGGCCAGCATCGCGCACGAGATCCGCAATCCGCTGGCGGCGATCAGCTATTCGGCGCAGCTTCTGGAAGAATCGCCGGACCTTCCGGAGGCCGACCGGAGGCTGGTGGAGATCGTGCTCAACCACTGCCAACGCATGAACGGCATCATCGAGAACGTGCTGGCGCTGTCGCGGCGCGAGCGCTCGCGACCGGAGTCGATCGACGTGACGCAATGGGTCGCGCGCTTCGTCGAGGAATACAAATCCGGCCACTACATCGACACCACCGAACTTCGTGCCGCCGCGCAGTCTTCCCCGCTGCTGGCGATGGTGGACCCGCAGCACCTGGACCAGGTGGTGAGCTGTCTGGTGCAGAACGCGATGATCCACGGGCACCTGCCCGGCGAGCCGGCGCGCATCACCGTGGCGGCGCGCCGCCTGCGCGAGAGCGAGGCCATCGTGATCGAAGTGCTCGATCGCGGGCCGGGCATCCCGGCCAAGGTTGCGACAACGATCTTCGAGCCCTTCGTCACCACCCACGAACACGGCAACGGGCTGGGGCTCTACATCGCCCGCCAGCTGTGCGAGGCCAACCAGGCCACGCTCGAATACCTGCCGATGGCGGGCGGGAGCTGTTTCCGCATCACCCTCCCGCACGCCCAGCGGCTGGAGAACCTGCCGGGCATGAAGCCCGCCGCGGGGCGGATCAGCGCGGCAGCCGCGACGGCTCCACCACCCTGAATTCGCCCTCGATGACGCCCGGTTCGGAGGTGCGAGCCGGCGCGGCGGGCGCAGCGCCCAGAGATCGCAGCAGGCGCCGCAGCGCGTAGGCGGTGAGCGCGACGGCCGCGATGGCCAGGCCGATCAGGCCGAACACGCCGAGCAGCAGCAGGCCGGCCAGACCCAGCGCGAAACGCGCCAGCGGGTGGCGCGGAGGCCGGAGCGAGAAGAACAGCGGTCGCATGGCGAAGTTCCTTGCATGGCAGAATGAACGGGCCGAACGCCCAGTATCGGGGTCGTTCCAGACCGCCACAAGTGACCGGAGCCGGTTCGTGAGCCACGTTTTCCTTTCAGTCATCGACGCGCTGCCGGACGGCGCCGCCGCCGGCTTCGACGCCGAGGTGAATGGCGAGCAGGTGCCGCTTCTGGCGCTGCGACGCGGCGCGGAGGTGCGCGTGTTCCACAACGTCTGTCCGCACGCAGGCAGGCGCCTCGAGGTGGCGCCGGGCCGCTTCATCATCGACGCCGGCACCGTCATGTGCGCGGCCCACGGCGCCTGCTTCACCATTCCGGCCGGCGACTGCATCGCCGGTCCCTGCCGCGGGCAGCGCCTGCGCGAGGTGCCGAGCGAGGTTCGCGACGGGGCGCTGTGGGTCGACGCCGGGCGCTAGGGAAAGTCTGAGCAAGTCTCTTCCGTCGTTCCAGCGAAGGCTGGAACCCATTCTAAAACAGCAACATGGATCCCAGCCTTCGCTGGGATGACGGCTTGTTCAGAGGTTCCCTAGGGTGCGCCGCGCAGGCCCGTCCCGTGCTTCAGTAGAAAAGATTGACCACCACCAGCACCACCGTCAGGTGCAGCGCCGTCAGCGGCAGTCCCACCCGCATCCAGTCGCGCATGCGGTAGCCGCCGGGTCCGGCCACCATCGCCAGCACCGGATTGGAGGTGCTGATCAGGTTGTTGGAGGCCGACAGCGCCATGGTCAGCGCGAAGGCCACCGGCGCGCCGCCCACCGAAATCGCCACGTTGATCGAGATCGGCACCATGATCGCGGTGGCGCCGACGTGTCCCACCACCAGGCCCAGCAGCACCGTGGAAACCGCCAGCAGCGCCTGCAGCGTCCAGGGCGGCAGGTCGCCCACCCGTTCGAGCACGCTCTGCGCCAGCCAGGCCGCCAGGCCCGAGGATTCCACCGCCCAACCCAGCGGGATGAGTCCGGCCATGAGGAACACCGTCTTCCAGTTGATCGAGCGGTAGGCCTCGTCCATGTTCAGCACGCCCGAAAGCACCATCGCCATGGCGCCGGCCATCAGCGCCACCGGCACCGCGACCTGACGGCTGAGGGCGAGCAGCAGGGCGATCGCGAAGATGGTGACGGCGGCCCAGAGCTTGTGCGGGCGCTGCTCGTCCTTGGGCACGTCGGTTACGACCACGAAGTCGCGTTTGGCGGCGGCCTTGGACAGGTCGCGCCAGATGCTGTGGAACACCAGCATGTCGCCGGCGCGCAGCGGCATGCGGCGGTGGTCGTCGCGGTGCACCTTGCCGTCGCGATAGACCGCCAGCACGCTGATGCCGAAGCGGCGGCGCAGCTGCAGGTCGGCCACGGCGTGGTCGATGAAGCTGGAGGTCGGCGGGATCACCGCTTCGGAAATTCCGGCCCGGCTCGGGTTGAAAAGATCGCCGAAGTGGCGCAGCCGCGTCTGCATCCGCAGCAGGTTGGCCTGCGCATAGTCGGCCACGCGCTCGCGCGGGCCCATCACGCCGAGCACGCTGCCGACCCAGATCATCTGGTCGGCCGGCGGCGCCAGGCGCGATTCATTGCCGGATTTGAGCGCCAGCAGCAGCGGCGCGCCGCGCTGGGATTCGGCCTCGCCGATCGACATGCCCACCAGCGGGCTTTCGGCGGTGACGGTCAGCTCGAACACTTCGCCGCTCAGGCCGTAGGTATTGGCGAAGTAGCTCTCGGTGCGCGCCGGCGTCACGCCCTTGTCGGCCAGACCGCCGAGCAGGCGCCTGCCGAACAGGCGGAAGTAGAGGAGGCCACCGGCCAGCAGCACGATGCCGACCGGCGTGGGGGCGAACATCGGCAGCGCGTCCAGCGTCGCCACGCCCGAGGGCAGGTTGTGGTTGGCCTGGGCGAGCAGGTCGTTGAGCATGATCTGCGGCGAATTGCCGACCATGGTCAGGGTGCCGCCGAGCATGATGCAAAGCGCCAGCGGCATCAGCAGGCGCGATACCGGCACGCCGCTGCGTCCGGAAAGGCGCGAGGCCACCGGCAGGAACAGCGCCATCACCGAGGGATTCTGCATGGTTGAGGAGATCAGCCCGGCGGTCGCCGTGGTGTAGAGGATGAGGCGCTCCTCGACCCCGTTGGCGCGGCGCAGCAGCCAGCCTGCGGCGCGGTTCATGAGGCCGGTGCGGTCGAGTCCTGCACCCAGCACCATCGTGGCGATGATGCTCACCACCGCATTGCCGGCGAAGCCGTCGAAAATCTGCTCGGAGGACACCAGCCCGGTCAGGCCCAGCAGCATCAGCACCAGCATGGCGGTCACGTCCGAGCGCAGCTTCTCCCAGACGAACATCACCATGGTGAAGCCGACCAGCAGCAGCACCAGCACCATGTCGGTCGTGAGGGTGAGGCCGCTCTCCGCCAGCTCCGGATCCATCGCTCAGATCGGCTCCTGATGGGTGGGCGGAACGGCGGGGCTCATGGTGCCCTGCGCCGGAGGTAGAGCAGGTCCCAGACCCCGTGGCCCAGGCGCAGCCCGCGCGCTTCGAAGTGGGTTTCCGGACGCCAGCTGGGACGCGCGAACCAGTCGCGCGGGCCGGCGCGGTTCTCGAGGTCGGGATCGGCGTCGAGCATGTCCCACATGTGCTCGACGTAGGGCTCCCAGTCGGTGGCCAGATGCAGCAGCCCGCCGGGCGCGAGCTTGCGCGCCAGCAGGCGCACGAACGGCGGCTGGATCAGGCGACGCTTGCCGTGCCGCTTCTTGTGCCAGGGATCGGGAAAGTAGATGCGCACCTCGGCCAGCGAGGCGTCGGCGATATCACGCTCCAGCACCTCGACCGCATCGTGGTTGTAGACGCGCACGTTGGTCGCGCCGTCATCCGCCAGCGCGTTGAGCAGGCGGCCGACGCCGGGGCGGTGCACCTCGATGCCGATGAAGTCGCGCTCCGGCTCGTTGCCCGCGGCAAAGCGCAGCGCCTCGCCGTTGCCGAAGCCGATTTCCAGCACCCGCTCGGCGGAGCGACCGAACGCGGCATCGAAATCGCGCGGCGCGCCGGACGGCTCCAGCCCGTAGCGCGCCCAGTGTTCGGCAAAGGCACGCTCCTGCGCCGGGGTCAGCCGGCCCTGGCGCAGCACGTAGCTGCGGATCGGGCGCGCGGCGGGCGTGGTTTCCTGGGACGCGGAAGTCATGCGGCGATTATCGCCTTGTTTGCCGCCGCTGCGCAGCGCCATGACGCCATGTCATGAGCCGGAACTCGCCGCCGCCGGGAATCCAAGCGTGAAAACGCCATTGCCGCCCCCGTGGCGGCTGGCTATGATCGTCAGCCGCGCGGGTGTAGCTCAATGGCAGAGCTGTAGCTTCCCAAGCTACTGACGAGGGTTCGATTCCCTTCACCCGCTCCAGGCATTTCCGGGCGGCGATTCCAGCGATGGGGTCGCCGTCGTGCATTGCGCAGGCGGCAACTTCTGCTTGGATCACCGGCACGCGGAGTTTTCCATGGATGCATTCGACACCTTGCCGCGGCTGGGCTGGCGCGAGCTGGCGGCGCTTCCCGAGCTGGGGCTGGCGGGCGTCGTGGCCAAGATGGACACCGGCGCGCGCAGCTGCGCGCTGCACGTGGAGTGGCAGCGCGAGGTGGTCGTGAACGGGGTCGCGCAGGTGCTCTTCGCGCTGCAGGAGGACGAAGCCGCGCCGGTGCGCGAGCTGTGCGTGCCGATCGTGGACCGGCGCGAAGTCACCGATACCGGCGGCAAGCGCGCGACGCGGGTCTTCATCCGCAGCCTGCTGCGGCTTGGCCAATGGCAGCGCGAGGTGGAGATCGGACTGACCGATCGCGGCCGACTGCGGCACCGGATGCTGGTCGGCCGCGCAGCGCTGGCCGGCCACTGGTGCGTGGATCCGGGAAGCACCTTCCTGCTCGGGCAAGGCGAGGCGCAGGCGTGAAGCTGGCGATCCTGTCGCGCAATGCAACGCTTTACTCCACCCGCCGCCTGGTCGAGGCGGCGCGCGCGCAGGGTCACGTGGTGCGGGTGCTCGATCCGCTGCGCTGCATCCTGCGCATCGGTTCGGGCGCCTTCCAGCTGCACCACAAGGGCCGCGCCCTGCGCGACTACGAGGCGGTGATCCCGCGCATCGGCGCTTCGATCACGCGCTACGGCGCCGCCGTGGTGCGCCAGTTCGAACTGATGGGGGTGTATTCGCCCAACGGCGGCGATGCGATTGCGCGCGCGCGCGACAAGCTGCGCTGCCACCAGCTGGTGGCAGCCTGCGGGCTGGGGATGCCGCTGACGGTGGCCGGCGACAGCCCGGACGATACCGCCGACATCCTCGCCCTGCTGGGTGCGCCGCCGCACATCATCAAGCTCAATCAGGGCAGCCAGGGGCTGGGCGTGGTGCTGGCCGAAACCGCGCAGGCCTCGCGCAGCGTCACCGAGGCCTTCCGCGGGCTGTCGGCCGACTTCATCGCGCAGGAATTCGTGGCCGAAGCGGGAGGCGCGGATCTGCGCTGTCTGGTGGTGGGCGGACGCGTGGTGGCGGCGATGCAGCGCCAGGCCGGCTCCGGGGAGTTTCGCGCCAACCTGCATCGCGGCGGCAGCGCGCGTGCGATCGAGCTGGCGCCGGGCGAAGCCGATGCGGCGGTGCGCGCGGCACGCGCCGTGGGGCTGGAAGTGGCCGGCGTGGACCTGCTGCGTTCGCAACGCGGGCCGCTGGTGCTGGAGGTGAACGCCTCGCCCGGACTGGAAGGCATCGAGTCGGCGAGCGGGGTGGACGTGGCGGGAGAGATCGTGCGCCACGTCGTGCGGCAGGCGATGCTGCGGCGCGAGGGAATGGCCGGCATGGATTCGGACGGGATTAACGAAACCCTGAAACCGGCTTAACGATCTTCTTCTGCGGCGCGGCGTAGTCTGCCCGCACCTGGCTCTTTCTCGACACTCCTGTGGACGATGTGACAGGTAGATTGCGGTAATCGGGGCAACTCCTTCGGCCCGTGCGAACCGGCGTCCCCCCGCCGCAAGCCCGGGCCTTTTTGTTGCCCGTTCCGCGCGCCTCCGGCGGCGGCAGGGCCGGTTCGCGGCTATGCTGGCGCCGGGCTTCCTCCGCCGGCAGATTCCATGCGCATCCTGGTCATAGAAGACAACACCGACATCGCGGCCAACCTCGGCGATTACCTCGAGGACCGCGGCCACACCGTGGATTTCGCCGCCGACGGCATCACCGGCCTGCACCGCGCGGTGGTCGACCGCTTCGACGCCATCATCCTCGACCTCAACCTGCCGGGCATGGACGGCCTGGAGGTGTGCCGCAAGCTGCGCCAGGAGGCGCACAAGGACACCCCGGTGCTGATGCTCACCGCGCGTGACGCGCTGGAGCAGAAACTGGCCGGCTTCGAGTCGGGCGCCGACGACTACCTCGTCAAGCCCTTCGCGCTGCAGGAGCTGGATGCGCGTCTGGGCGTGCTGCTGCGGCGCGGGCGCGGTGCCAGCCGGGTGCTGACGGTTTCGGATCTGGAGTACAACCTCGACACGCTCGAAGTGGTGCGTGCCGGCAAGTCCATCACGCTCAACCCGACCGCGCTGAAGATCCTTCAAGTGCTGATGGAGGCTTCCCCCGCGGTCGTGACCCGGCAGGATCTGGAAACCCGCGTCTGGGGCGAGGAGCTGCCCGATTCGGACAGCCTGCGCGTGCACATCCACGGCCTGCGCGCGGCGCTGGACAAGCCCTTTGGCCGGCCGCTGATCCAGACCCGCCACGGCATCGGCTACCGGCTGGTGGATCTCGAACCTTCGGCGTGAGTGCTGCCGTGGTGGCCGTCTCCGAACGCCCGCGGCCGCGCCAGCGCCTGCGCGCGCGCATCGTCGTTTCCTTCGTGCTGCTTGGCTTCGGATTGACCGCGCTGTTTGCCGCCTCCACGCTGGCGCTGCGCTCGCGCATCGAGAACCAGCTCGTCGGCGCCTGGCTGGGCGCCGAGGCTGCCAGCTATCTGGCCTTCAAGCGCGCCCATCCCGAGCCGGATGCGGCCTACGGCTTGCAGGAACAGCAGATCGAGATGTTCGCCTTCCGCCCGGAAAGCCCGCAGATTCCGCTGGCCTGGCGCGACCTGCCGAACGGCGTGCACGACTGGCGCGATCCGGACGCGCGCGGCCGCAACGCCGACTTCAAGCTGGCGGTGGCGCGCGCCCCGGACATCGTCACCTTCATCAAGTACGGCTATGGCCGGCAGGCGCTCAGCGCCCAGCAGCTGCTGGTCCTGCTGGGTCTGGGCGTGGTGGCCTTCACCGTGCTGGCCTGGCTGATCGGGCTGTGGTCCTCGCGCCGGGTCATGCGCCCGGTGGCCGATCTGGCCGCGCGCGTGGAGGAGTTTCGCGGCGATGCGCCGCGCACGCCGCTGGCGCCGCACTTCGCCCAGGACGAAGTCGGCCAGCTTGCCCAGACGCTGGACGACTACGCCGACCAGCTCACTGAACGGGTGGCGCGCGACCGCGAATTCAACGCCGACGTGAGCCACGAACTGCGCACCCCGCTGGCGGTGATTCGCGGCGCGACCGAGCTGCTGCTGGCCGCCCCCGACCTGACCGACAAGATGCGCCAGCGCCTGCTGCGCATCGAGCGCGCCACCCAGCAAAGCACCGACCTGACCACGGCCCTGCTGATGCTCTCGCGCAGCGAGCGGGGCAGCGGCCGCAGCGACGTGCGCCGCATGGTGGAGGCGCAGGCCGAGGCCAACCGAGTGCACCTGGGCAGCAAGCCGGTGGCGCTGCGGGTGGACGGCCAGCACGATGTGTTCGTCGATGCGCCCGAGGCGGTGCTGTCGGTGGCGCTCAACAACCTGATCGGCAACGCCTGCAAATACACCCTGGAAGGCGAAGTCGCGGTGACCGTGCTGGCCGGTCGGGTGGAGGTGGCCGACACCGGGCCGGGCATCGCCAGCGGGGAAGGCGAGCGGCTGTTCGAACGCGGCTACCGCGGCGCCAGCTCGGCCGGCAGCAAGGGCGCCGGCATCGGCCTTGCGATCGTGCGTCGGCTGTGCGATCTCTACGGCTGGCGGGTTCGCCTGGAGCCGCGCGTCGACCGTCAGGGCAGCCTGGCCACGCTGGAATTCGAACCGGAGCCCGCGCCGCTGGACTGAACGGCTCCGGGCCGCGCTCAGAAGTGCAGCCACCAGCAGCCGGCGTAGCGGATCACCCGCAGCGTCGCCGGCGCGGGCGCGGCTTCGCTCAGGCCGCCTTCGTGGAAGTAGCCGATGCGGACCGCCTCGGGGTCTTCCGGCGGCAGGCCGGGATAGGCCTGCGGGTCGAGCACCACGAAGGCGGCTTCCGGATAGACCAGCTCGACCGCGCCATCGGAGCGCGTCGCCAGGGTTTCGAGCCGATCCATCACCGCGTGCGCGCCGGCCTTGCCCATGCCGGGCCAGTGGTACAGGCCCGCCAGCGCGTTCACGTCGCGCGCCTCCAGCCGCCGGCGCAGCGCCTCCACCAGCGCCTCGGGCGTGCGCGCGCAGTCGCTGGCGACCGGGCCGTAGGAGGACAGCGGCGGCTCGGCCGCTGGAGCGTCCTGCGGGGCGGTCGGTGCTCCTTCGGTGGATGTGGCGGGTGCGGTGAGGTCCGAAAGCTCGCGTGCCTGGAAGTGCTCGCAGGCGCGGTCGGTGTAGATCGTGGTGCCGTCTTCGGCGAGGCAGCGCCGCACCTCGGCCGCGGCCGGCGCGGCGAGGGTGCAAAGGCACAGGAGGAAGCAGATCCGCATGGCTCCAGCTTATCGCGGACCGGCGGCGTCCGGGATCAGAGCGCGAGCCGCTCCAGCACCGCCAGGGTCGGCCTGGCCAGGTTCAGGGTGTAGAAGTGCAGCCCCGGCGCGCCGCCTTCCAGCAGGCGGCGGCACAGCGCGGACACCGCGTCGGCGGCAAAGGACTTGAGGCTTGCGGCATCGTCGCCGTAGGCCGACAGGCGGCGGTGCATCCAGCGCGGGATTTCGGCGCCGCACAGCTCGGAGAAGCGCTTGAGCTGGGTGAAGTTGGAGATCGGCATGATGCCCGGCACGATGGGGATGGAAACCCCCAGCGCGCGGGCGTCGTCGACGAAGCGGAAATAGGCGTCGGCGTTGTAGAAATACTGCGTGATCGCCGCGTCCGCGCCGGCCTCCACCTTGCGCTTGAAGTGCGCCAGGTCGGCGAAGGCGTCCTCGGCCTGCGGATGGGTTTCCGGATAGCAGCCCACCTCGATGCGGAACCAGTCGCCGTGGCGGGCGCGGATGAATTCGACCAGGTCGCTGGCGTAGTGGAAGTCGCCGGTGCTGGCCATGCCCGAGGGCAGATCGCCGCGCAGCGCCACGATGCGGCGGCAGCCGCGTTCGCGGTAGCTGCCGAGCAGCGCGTCCAGCTCGGCGCGGGTGCCGCCGACGCAGGAAACGTGCGGCGCCGCTTCGAATCCGTGCCGGGTTCGCAGCGCGTCGATGGTCTCGGGCGTGTAGCTCAGGGTCGAGCCGCCCGCGCCGAAGGTGACGGAGACATACTCGGGCGAGGTTTCCGCCAGGCGGGCGGCGGCGCGGTGCAGCTGGGCGCGCTGGTCGTCGGTCTTTGGCGGATAGAACTCGAAGCTGATGGCGGGCATCGGGGCGCCTTGGCGGATCGGGAAGACGTATTTTATCGCTTCATCGCGATGAAAGGAATGACATAGCGATGCCGTCACAGGGGTCCGCACCGCAAAAACGCGGAAGGCCCGCGCGCGGCGGGCCTTCCGGAAGGGCGTGGCGCGTGGAACTCAGCCCAGCGCGGCTTCGATTTCCGGCAGCAGGGTGAACAGGTCCCCGACGAGGCCGATGTCGGCGATCTCGAAGATCGGCGCATCGCTGTCCTTGTTGATGGCGACGATCGTGCCGGCGTCCTTGATGCCGGTGAGGTGCTGGATCGCGCCGGAAATGCCGACCGCCACATACAGCTCGGGCGCGATGATCTTGCCGGTCTGGCCGACCTGCAGCTCGTTGGGCACATAGCCGGCATCGACCGCCGCGCGCGAGGCGCCGACGGCCGCGCCGAGGCGGTCGGCGAGGCGATAGATGATCCGGAAGTTCTCGGCCGAGCCCACGCCGCGGCCGCCCGACACCACGCGCGCGGCGCTCTGGAGATCGGGGCGGTCGGACTTGCCTGCCGCCAGCCCCACGTAGCGGGTGTGGGTGGGCAGGGCCACGTCGAGCGCAAGCGCCCGCACCGCCGCGCTGCCGCCGTTGCCCGCCGCGGCCCAGGAGGCCACGCGCACGGTGGCGACCACGGTGCGGTCGGCCGGCGCTTGGACCGTGACGATGGCGTTGCCGGCGTAGATCGGGCGCTTGAAGACGTGGCTGGACTCGATCGCCATCACGTCGCTGACCTGGGCCACGCCCAGGAGCGCGGCGACGCAGGGCATCAGGTCCTTGCCGAAGGTGGTGGAGGGGCCGAAGACGTGGCTGTAGCCCTCGGCCGCCCTGGCGATCTGCGGCGCGAGCACGGCGGCGACCGGGTGGGCGTTGGCCGGATGGGCCACGCTGAGGACCTCGTTCACGCCCTCGATCTTCGCCGCCTCGGCGGCGATGGCTTCGGGCGCGTCGGACAGCACCAGCACGTCGATCTGCGCGGGCGAGAAGGCGCGCGCGGCGGAGACCGTCTTGGCGGTGGCGGAAAGGTTGAGTCGGCCGTTGAGGTGTTCGGCAACGATCAGGACTTTGGACATGTCGGTTCCCTTGTAGTGCAACCGTAGGGTGGAACCGCCTTGGGCGATCCCACCGATGTTCTTGCAGGGGAAGGCGGAATCCGCTGCGCGGGTTCCACCCTACGTCGGTGGTGGGTGTTGCGTCGGGGTGTACCCCGGACTTACAGCAAGCCCTTGGCCTTGAGCGCCGCGACCAGCTCGGCCGCGTCCTTGACCATCACGCCGCGGCTGCGCCCGGCCGGCGCCTCGTACCTGGTGGCGGTGAGGAAGTCGCCCGATTCCACGCCCAGGTCGGCCAGCTGCAGGGTTTCCAGCGGCTTGCTCTTGGCCTTCATGATGTCGGGCAGCTTGATGAAGCGCGGTTCGTTGAGGCGCAGGTCCGTGGTGATGACGGCGGGAAGGTCCACTTCCAGCGTCTCCAGACCGGCGTCGACCTCGCGCACCACGGTCGCCTTGCCGTCGGCCACGTCGACCTTGCTGGCGAAGGTGGCCTGCGGGCGGCCCCAGAGCGTGGCCAGCATCTGGCCGGTCTGGTTGGCGTCGTCGTCGATCGCCTGCTTGCCCAGGAGCACGATGTCCGGCTGCTCCTTTTCGATCAGCTTGAGCAGGGCACGCGCCGCGGTGAGCGGCTGCACCGCGCCGTCGGCAACGACGTGGATGGCGCGGTTGGCGCCCATCGCCAGGCCGTTGCGCAGGTGCGCCTGGGCGTCGGCCGGGGCGATGGTGGCGACCACCACCTCGGTGGCCACGCCCTTTTCGCGCAGCCGCAGCGCCTCTTCCAGCGCGATGTCGTCAAAAGGATTGGGCGAGAGCTTCACGCCATCGGTCACCACGCCGGAGCCGTCCGGCTTGACCTGGATGCGCACGTTGAAATCCACCACGCGCTTGTAGCCGACCAGAATCTTCATCGATTTCAGGTTTCCTTGGGAGGGGAATCGGGGCCGGCGGTGAAGACCGCCGGTCATCCGCGCGATTGTATCGCGGCGGTTCCGAGGACGTGCTCCAAACACCCCGGAGCCGGGACGGATGGCTCAGCTGCCGCCTTCCCCGACCAGCCGGCGGGCCAGCGCGCGCGCCATCCGCGCCGCCGAACCCGGCGCGTGGGCGAAGAACAGCGATGGCTCGGTCAGCTCCAGCTCCAGCAGGCGCGGGCCGTCGGCCGAGGGCAGCAGGTCGATGCGGGCGTACAGGGGCGCGCCGCCGGGGATCGCGGCCACGGCGCGCGCCGCCAGCGCCCGTTCGGCTTCGGAGGGCTGGCGC
>CAUJIN010000003.1 GCA_963205495.1 Pseudomonadota bacterium | reverse complement strand
CCGGTCCGCCGAACTCGGCGCGCTGCGCGCCGAGCACTCCCGCGCGCGCGCGGCACTGTCCGGCGCCCGGTCGCGGCTGGTCGAGCTGCAGCGCGATATCGAAGAGCGCACGCAGTGGGCCGACGGCCTCCAGGCCCAGCTGAACGAACGCACCAATTGGGCAAAGTTTATTGAAATAGACCTTCGCAACACTCAGCAACACGCAAACAACCTTGATAAACAACTGGAAGAAAGAACGAAATGGGCAAGATCGCTTGAATCAGATCTGCACAACACCCGTATCCAGGCCGAAACCACAAACACCGAACTCGAACTTCGCACACAGTGGGCTCTTGAGTTGCAAGGGACGATCCATGAGATGAATAACGAACTCGCAAGCATACATAATCTCTGGCAACAAGACAGAGAAAAACTTGACCAGACACTTGTCCGTCTAATTAGCGCAGAAAACCTGATATCAGAAAACAGCATCACGATTCAAGAACAGCAAAGACGCATTGCGGAACTAAACGCGCTTCTTGCCTCCGCCATGGCCCACGGCGAAGCCATGCAGCGCGACCGAGACGCCATCCTGGCCAGCCGCAGCTGGCGCATGACGCGCCCGTTGCGCTATGCCTTCCGGCTGGCGGGCACGATTCTCACGCGGCTGAAGTTCCGCCTGCGGCGCCTGGCCAATCTCTGGTCGCGCACGCGCATCAGCCTGCGCAGCCGAGGCCCGCGCGGTACCTGGCACCGCATCCGGCAGGAGCTGCGACCGGCGCCGCAGGTCACGCCCATGAGCCTGCCCGAGACCGGCAGCAGCGTGGAGGTCGGCGACATCGCGCTGCCGGCGAGCGATGCGCCCGCGGTCAGCATCGTGATCCCGGTCTACAACCACCTCGACGCCACGCTGGTCTGCCTGCGCTCGCTGGCGCAGACGAAGAACGCCACGCCCCACGAGATCCTCGTGGTGGACGACTGTTCCAGCGACGAGAGCTCCACCGTGCTGCCGAAAGTCGCGGGCCTTCGCTACCAGCGCAACGAGCGGAACCTGGGCTTCATCGGCGCCTGCAACGCCGGCGCCGCCAACGCGCGCGGCGAGTACGTCCTTTTCCTCAACAACGACACCGCCGTGCAGGACGGCTGGATCGACGCGCTGATCGGCACCTTCGGCGAGCACCGCGACGTGGGTCTGGTCGGCGCCAAGCTGGTCTATCCGGACGGCCGCCTGCAGGAAGCCGGCGGCATCGTGTTTTCCGACGGCTCGGGCTGGAACTACGGCCGCTTCGACGATCCGGCCAGGCCCGAATACAACTTCGTGCGCGAGGTCGACTACTGCTCGGGCGCGGCGATCGCGCTGCGCACCGAACTGTTCCGCCGCTTCGGCGGCTTCGATGCGCACTACGCACCGGCCTACTACGAGGATACGGACCTGGCCATGAAGGTTCGCCAGGCCGGGCTGCGGGTGCTCTACCAGCCCGATTCGGTGGTGGTGCATTTCGAGGGCATCAGCTCGGGCACCGATACCGCCAGCGGCACCAAGCGCTATCAGGTGGTGAACAAGGAAAAGTTCTTCGAACGCTGGAAGGACGCGCTCGCCAGCCACCCGGACCCCACGCGTACCGCGCCGCAGGACATCGTCCGCGCGCGCCAGCACCGCGACCGCAAGCAGGTGCTGGTGATCGACGCCACCACGCCGCAGCCCGACCACGACTCGGGCTCGGTGCGCCTGTGCAACATCCTGCGCCTGCTGCGCGAGGACGGACACGCGGTCACTTTCTTCGCCGACAACCGCGCCTGGGTGGAACGCTACACCGGCAACCTCCAGCAGATGGGCGTGGAAGTGCTCTGGCACCCGCACCTGTCCGATCCGGTGCGCTGGTTCGAGGAGAACGGCCGGCGCCTGGACCTGGTCTTCGTCTCGCGCCACTACATCGCCTCCAGCTATGTCGACCTGGTGCGCCGCCACGCGCCGCGCGCCACGCTGGCCTTCGACACCGTGGACCTGCACTACCTGCGCGAGCAGCGCGCGGCGGAGCTCGCCGGCAGCGACGAAATGGCGCGCGCCGCGGAAAAGACCCGCGAGCAGGAGCTGCGCCTCATCCGCGACTGCGACGTGACCCTGGTGGTGAGCCCGGTCGAACAGGCGCTGCTGGCAAAGGAGGCACCCGGCGCGCGGGTGGAGGTACTCTCCAACGTGCACGAGATTTTCGGGCGCCGGCGCGGTTTTTCCGAACGATCCGGCCTCATGTTCATCGGCGGCTACCAGCATCCGCCCAACGTCGATGCCGCGATCTGGTTCGCCCGCGAAATCCTGCCGCGCGTGCGCGCCGAGCTGCCCGATCTGGTCTTCCATCTGATCGGCAGCAAGGCGCCGGCCGAGGTCAAGGCGCTGGGCGACCTGCCCGGCGTGGAGTTCCACGGCTTCGTGGAAGACATCGAACCCTTCCTCGACGGCTGCCGCCTGGCGGTCGCGCCGCTGCGCTACGGTGCCGGGGTCAAGGGCAAGGTCAACATGAGCATGAGCTACGGCCAGCCGGTGGTCGCCACCGGGATCGCGGTCGAAGGCATGTACGCCGAACCGGGCCGCGACGTGCTGGTGGCCGAAACCCCGGAAGACTTCGCCGCGCAGGTGCTGCGGGTCTATCGGGACGAGGCGCTGTGGACGCAGCTTTCCGACCACGGACTGGCCAACGTGGAGCGGCACTTCTCGTTCGACTCGGCGCTCACCTCACTGCGCCGGCTGCTGGGCGAAGCGCGCTGAACTATCCGCCGCGCGCCTGCTCCAGGCGCGCCTGCAGCGAGGGAAGTTCGCGATTGGACGGATCCAGTTCGCGCGCCTGATCGAAGGCGCGCATCGCCGCCTCGATCTCGCCCGCCCCCAGCCGCTCGCTGGCGAAACCCACGAGCCGCTGCGCCAGGCGCTGGCGCGCCGGCCCAAGGCGCGCATCCGCGCCGGAGACGGCCGCCACCACCTCCAGCGAGCGGCGCGCCAGGCCAAGCTGATTTCCCACCATGGCCTGCTCGAAGCGCTGCATTGCAAGGTCGGGAAGACCGGCCAGACCGGCGCGCGCCTCGCCGTTGCCGGGCGCCCTGGACAGCACCGCACGGTACAGGTCGTAGGCGCTTTCCCCCGGAGGCGCGAGGAAGCGGCCCGCCTCGGCCGCCTCGCGCGCCCGCCGCAGCGTGTCCGGGATATCCACATTGCCCTGCATCTCGACCTGCGTGGCCTCGAGCCGCAGGCGGCGGTCGCGCACCTCGTCCAGCCGCCGGCGCGCCGGGCGCAACCCCGGCAGATCCGGCGCCAGCCCTTGGGCGCGATCGATCAGGGCCTGCGCCTCGTCGAAGCGGTAGTCGTCGACGCGGCGCGAGGCCTGTGCCAGGAGCAACGCGGCGATCTTGCGCAGGCCTTCGAGCGCGCGCGGCTGCTGCGAGTCGGTTGCAAGGACCGCCCGGTAGGCCTCCAGCGCGTTGGGCTGCTGCGGCGCAACCAGATGACCGCGCGCCAGCAGCGCGTCGGCCGCATCCAGCCGGGCAGAGAGATCGTCGGCGCGCACCTGCCGCGCCTGCGCCAGGCGCGCACGCGCGTCGGGCAGTCCCAGATGCGCCGCATCCAGCGCGGCGACGCGTTCGATCAACGCGGAGCCGGCTTCCATATCACCGCCGTCGATCCGCTCCCGCGCCTGCGCCAGCAGCCGGTCGAGCGCAGCGCGCAGGCCCGCCGCGGCAACCGCGTTGCCGGCGTCCTGCGCCAGCGCCTTTCGATACAGCGCGACGGCGCTGTCCTCACCTGTGTCGATGCGCCCGGCATCCAGCGCCGCACGCGCGGCATCGAGGTGCTCGACCAGCTCGGCCTCGTGGGCAGCCGCCGCCTGAAGGCGAGAGGAAAGCTCGGCCACGTCGGCGGCCGGCAGCCCCAGCTCGGTCGCTTGCAGCAGAAGTCCGCGCGCGGGCGCGGGATCGCCCGCATCCAGCGCTCGCCTTGCGGCATCGACCATCGCCCGACCGACTTCGCGCAGGCCGCGGCGCGCGGCGAGGTTGTCGGGGTCCTGCGCCAGCGCGGCGAGATAGAGTTCGCGCGCGCTGTCGGCGGTGCCTTCGAGATCGCCGCGCTGCAGCGCATCGTCGGCGGCCAGCAGCAGGCTGTTCATGCGCGTCACGGGCAGGCCCGCGCGCAGCGGCTCGCGGAACAGGTAGAGCGCGCCGCCGACGAGGGCCAGCGCGAGCGCGGCGACCAGCAGCCAGCGCGTACCGCGTCCGGTGATGCTCGCGGCGCCCGCGCGGGCACGGGCCGGAGTCCGCAGCACTTCATCGATCCTGCCCAGACGCGGCTCGTCCGGCACAGGGGATGCGCGGCGAACGGTTTCGGTGACCGGAGTCACGCGCGTTTCGCGCAGCTCCGGAGAAACCTGTTCGATGGCGCGGATCGCCGCCGTAACTTCCGCACCGGACTGATAGCGCTGCGCGGGATCCTTGGCCAGCAGACCATCCAGCAGCGGCTGAAGCCAGGCCAGTTCCTCCGGCAGGCGCGGCAGCGGAGCGGTGATGTGCATGATGCCCACCGCCAGCGAATCCTCGGCCTGATAGGGCACTTTCCCCACCAGCAGCTCGTGCAGCACGATGCCCAGACTGTAGAGATCGGCGCGCCCGTCCAGCGGCAGTCCGCGCGCCTGTTCGGGGCTCATGTAGTGCGGGGTGCCGATGATCGCGCCGGTGCGGGTCATGCGGCTGGCGTCGGCGGCGTGGGCAATGCCGAAGTCGGTCAATACCGCGCTGCCGTCCTCGCGCAGCAGGATGTTGTCGGGCTTGATGTCGCGGTGCACGACGCCGTGCGCACCGGCGTAGTCGAGCGCAGCTGCGATCTGGCGGGCCACGCGGAGCGAAAAGCCCACCGGCTTTGCCTCGCCGGCACGCCCCATCACCGGGCCGCCGGAAAGGAATTCCATTGCGATGTAATGGTGGTCGCCGCTGATCCCCACGTCGTGCACCTGCACCACGCCGGGGTGTCGCAGCCGCGCGGCGATACGCGCCTCGCGCAGGAAGCGTTCGCCGAACTGCTCATCCCCCAGCAGCGCGGTCGACATCACCTTGAGCGCAACTTCGCGTTCCACGGACTGCTGGACCGCCAGATACACGGTGGCCATGCCCCCGCGCCCGAGCGTCCGCACGATCCGATAGCCGGCAATGTCCAAATCTTCTCCCTGCGTCGGTGTGGACGGGTCTGGTGAAACGCGGACGCCAGCGCCCATCCTTTCGGACGCTGGCGTCCGCGCCCGCGCAAGCATAGCAAGGCTCGCCGCCGCGCCAGCACGGATCGCGACACGCATATCGGCGGTTTTGCACCGGAGTAAACTCCGACTGTAGCCTTGTTTGTTTCAATCCCGCCGTCCCGCGGCGGCCGCTTACGCAGGTATGGACCCTTGCTGACCGATCTCGCCCTGTCGCCGAATCCGCCGCGCGAGCTGCGCGCCGACGCCTGCATCTGCGGAGCCGGCCCTGCGGGCATCACGCTTGCGCTGGAGCTGGCGCGGCGGCGCCCGGACTGGCACATCGTGCTGCTCGAAGGCGGCGGCAGCGGTGTGCCGTCCGAACGCGAGCGCCTCCTGTACGACGTGGGCGTCGGAGAAAAACCCTACGCCGTCGCGGCCTCGCGCCGCCGCATGCTGGGCGGCACCTCGGCCCACTGGGGCGGCTGGTGCAAGCCGCTGGACCCGGAAGACTTCAGGGCGCCCGCCGACTGGTCGGTCCCGGACTGGCCGATCACGCCCGAGGAGCTGGCGCCCTTCCTGGTCGCGGCGCACCTGTGGTGCGAGATCCCCAGCGACCGCTACGATCCGGCCGAGGTCCGCGCGCGCCAGCCGCGCCGATTCCTGGAGCTGCCGGCCGACGGTCCGGTCTGCGAACGCCTGTTCCGATTCAGCCCACCCACGCGCTTCGGGACGCGCTACCTCGAAGACCTGCGCGGACAGGCCAACCTCGATCTCTTCCTGCACGCCAACCTCGTCTCGTTCGAGCGCCGCGGTGACCGCATCGTGTCTGCCAGCGCCAGCCCGCTGGGAGGGCGTCCCATCCGCATCCAGTCCGAACGATTCGTCCTGTCCCAGGGCGGGCTGGAAACCACGCGCACCCTGCTGAATCTGCGCGGTGATGCGTCCGATGACGGCGAGGGGCTTCGTTCTCCTCACCTGGGGCGGCACTTCGCCGATCACTACGGCGTGCGTCCGGGAAGCATCCTCGCCTCCGAAGAACTGGGCTATCGCCGCATCACCGATCAGGAAACGGCAGTGATGCCGGTGCTTGCGCCCTCGCCCTCCGCACTGGACCGCGCCGGACGTCAGAACGTCTGCCTGATGCTGGACCCTGACCCGGGCAACGCTTCCCTGCCCACACCCTATGCCCGGAATGCGGCCCTCGGGTTCCTGCCGCGTGAATTCCTCAACTACCGCGCCCAGATGATCGTCGAACCTCGCCCCAACCCCGACAGCCGCATCACCCTGACCGACGCGCGCTGCGAGCTGGGCCTGCGTCGCGCGCGCCTGGACTGGAAACTTGACCCGCGCGATGTGGAATCCGCGCTGGGCTTCTTCAATGAACTCTCCAACCTGCTGGCGCAGACCGGCCAGGGGCGCGCCCGCCAAACCTATCAGGCATCGGCGGCGCAGCTGGCATCGGCCATGGGTGCCAACCACCACCTCGGCACCCTGCGCTTTTCCCGCGACCCGAAAGACGGCGTCACCGATGCCGACGGCCGCCTCCACGACATGGACAACCTCTACGTGCTCAGTTCCGCGCTGTTTCCCCGCTACGGCTATTCCAATCCCACCCTGACCCTGGTGGCACTGGCGGCAAGGCTCGCCAGCCGCTGGTCTGCGCAGGCACCAGAGGCGCAGCCATGATCACCCGACGCGACCTGTGCGTGGCCGCTCTGGCCGCAGGCGTTACCGCAACCGGATTCCTGGCGCCCTGGAGTGACCTGCGCGACTATCTTCTTCCGGCATCGGACGGCAGCGGTCTGGGACGCACGTTCGACTTGATGCTCGCCGATCTGGACGGCACCCAGGGCGTGGGGCGACTGGTCGCCGAGGGATGGCCCGCCAAAGGCGAGGCGAATGCGCTCATTGCACGCCTGGAGGAACGGCTGGAGGGCCACTTGCGCGACCCTTCCGCGCTTCAGGCGCGTCTGGGCGAACTGGTGCGTGAAGACTTTTCGGCGGATCGCACCTGCCGCGTCGATGGCTGGCTATTGAGCCAGACCGAATGCGATCTGGCGGGCCTGCGCTGGCATTTCTTCGGCAATGCCGCTGTCCCGAAGCAGGCATCCGCTGACGTGCAGCCATCTGCCGCAGCCCCGGCAGCAACGACGGCGGCTGCGGCAGCGCCTTCCGACACCGAATCCGGCGCCGCGCAAGCTCCCGCGGCGGCACCGCCCGCAATCGTGGAAGTCACCGACTGGGGCCCACGCACCACAGAACAGGGATCCCGCTTCAACGTGCAGCCGGACGGCCACAGCGGCCTGTGGTTCGTGGCTCCCGGCGTCCCGAGCTGGATCAAGATCCGCATCGACGGCCAGGAAAGCCCCACGACCATCACCGAAAACGGGCTCACCTCCGGCCTCTTCGGCAGCCTGCAGGATCGACTGCTTGCAACACCAGGCAACTATCGGATCGAGCTATACGACCCGGTGAAGGATATCGCCCAGCCGATCGGCGAACTGGTGGTGCGGCCCTTTTCCGAGCGGGCGGTCAGGCCGGACGGCTCGCGTTCGGCAGTGTTCTGTCCGGTGACCAGCTGGGGACCGACGGAAACCACCGCCGGAACCGCAGCAAACGCCCAGCCCGACGGAGCACAGGGCATGTGGTTCCTCCTTCCCTGCGCGCCGAACAATCTGCAACTGGTGTTCGGCGACGATCGCCTTCCGGCCACGCGCACCGACCGCGGAGTGACCGCGCGCGTTCCGCTCGCCCTGCTGGGGTCGCCGCGCAGCGTGCCGCTGAAACTCCGCCACGAGCGCAGCGGTGAGGAGCTTGCCGTCGGCATCTTCGAAATCCGCCCCTGAGGCCGCTGCACCCTGCACCGCAGCGCACGCCAGCGCGCTGCGGCAGCAATCTGGCAAAATCGCCATTCCATCGAGCCAATGCGCGATGTCGTCCTTGAAGGAGAACCCCGTGTCGCCCGCATCTTTCCCGCATCATTCCCTGCGCCCGCGCCTGCTGAAGCTGGCGGCGGTGATCGCCATGACCGCTGCCGCAGGCGCCGCGCTGGCCGCCCATCCCGGCAAAGTCGATGCCGGGCCGAGCTTGGCGGATCGCGTCTACGCCAACGCAGGCCAACCGGGAGAATCCTTCGACGGATTCATCGTCTACTATCGCAATGACGCTCCCGCCGGCGCGGAAAAATCCGCCGCTGCGGCGCGCACGCGCAAGACGCTGGATGCGGACCTGTCGCGCGTCGCCAAAGCCTCCGGCATTTCCGCCCGTCACGAGCGCCAGCTCGCCACGGGCGGTCATCTGGTCCGGCTGGAAAACAAGCGCCTCGCCGGAGAGCAGGCCCGCGCATGGATGGCCGAACTCGCCGCCAATCCCGACGTGGTCGCGGTCGAGCCCAACGCGCGCGTCTTTCCGCTCCTGGTCACGAACGATCCGTACTTCCACCTCCAGTGGGGCCTGAGCGATCCGCTCGGCGGCATCTCTGCCAACAGCGCCTGGGACACTTCCACCGGCACAGGCATCGTGATCGCGGTCGTCGACACGGGCAGCACCCCGCACCCGGATCTCGATGCCCGGACCGTTGCAGGCTACGACTTCATTTCCAGCGCCGAAACCGCTCGCGACGACAACGGCCGTGACGACAACCCCAACGACGAAGGCGACTGGGCCGAGGCCGGCGACTGCGGCCCCGGCGAGCCGGGCTCGAATTCCTCCTGGCACGGCACCCACGTCGCCGGCATCGCCGCGGCGCAGGCCAACAACGGCATCGGCGTGGCAGGCGTCGCCTTCGATGCCAAGGTCCAGCATGTGCGTGCCCTCGGTCGCTGCGGCGGAACCCTGGCCGACATCGCCGACTCCATCATCTGGGCCGCCGGCGGCCAAGTGCCCGGCATCCCGACGAACGCGACTCCCGCGCGCGTCATCAACCTGAGCCTGGGCGGCGAAGGCACCTGCGGGCCGACCTACCAGAGCGCCATCGACCTCGCCAACAACCGCAACTCGGTGGTGATCGCGGCGGCGGGCAACGACAACGAGCACCTGAACGAGCACCGCCCCGCCAACTGCGCCGGCGTACTGACCGTGGGAGCCAGCAACCGCGCAGGCTCCCGCGCCTCGTACTCCAATTTCGGCGAACGGGTCGATCTTTCGGCCCCGGGCGGCGACTGCGAGGACTGCGAAAGCGACGTCCAGGACCTCATCCTCTCCACCCTCAACAGCGGCGAGCAGACGCAGAACGATGCGGGCTACTACTACATGGCCGGCACTTCGATGGCGACTCCGTATGTTTCCGGCGTGGCGGCACTGGTGCTGGCGCGCAAGGGTTCGCTAACGCCCGCGGAGGTGCGCACGCTGCTGCGCGACACCGCCAAACCGTTCCCCTCGCATTGCGTCGGTGGCTGCGGCGTGGGCCTCCTCAACGCGGAAGCCGCCGTGCGCGCTGCGGCCAACCAGGCGATCTCGCGACTGCCGATCAGCGTGACCCGCACCGGCGTGGGCGCGGGCAAGGTCACCAGTTCGCCCAACGGCATCGACTGCGGCAACCGCTGCTCCACCCAGTTCAACAAGGGGGCCACCGTGACCCTGACGGCCACGCCCGCCACCGGCTCCGTCTTTTCCGGGTGGTCGGGAGCCTGTTCCGGAGCCGCGCCCACCTGCACGCTCACGGCCGACCACGCGCACTCCGCGCTGGCGCAGTTCAAGGTTCCGGTCACCGGGCTGAGCCGTGGACAGTCGGTAGCGTCCCTGTCCGGCCAGGGCGGCATGGCACGCATGTACTCGCTGCACGTGCCTTCCGGTTCGGGCACGCTCAAGTTCCGCCTGAGCGGGGGAACCGGTGATGCCGATCTCTACGTTCGCCACGGCGCCGAACCGACCGAGAGCGACTACGACTGCCGCCCCTACCTGCACGGCAACAACGAGGTCTGCGAATTCACCGCTCCGCTGGCAGGCCCCTACTACGTCATGGTGAAGGGCGCACCGGACTATGCCGACGCCACCTTGAACGCGCACTACGTCGTCGGCCCCGGTGGTGGACGCACGGTCGGCGTGGACGCCCCCATGACCGGCATCTCCGCTCCGGCCGGCGGCGGTCGCTACTTCAAGATCGATGTGCCGCAGGGCGCCACGAATCTGTGGGTCACCACCCGCGGCAATCAGGACCTGGACCTGTTCATGCGCCGTGGCGGCATCCCCGCGCCCGACTGGAGCGAGGAATTCGTCTCCGGAAATCCCAGCGGCAACGAGGAAATCCACATTCCCAATCCGCAGCGCGGCATGCACTACCTCCTGATGTACGCCTACGACAGCTACAGCAACGCCACGCTGCGGGTGGGCTACACCGTCGCCGGCAAGCAGATCGTCATCTCGCAGGCCGGCCTCGGCGCCGGCACCGTGGCGGTACGTCGCGTGGCAACGGGCAGCGTGATCAGCACCTGCGCCGGCTTCCCCTGCTCCGCCGGCATTCCGGAGGTGACCTTCGATCTGGTCGCCACACCGTCCACCGGATCGAACTTCTCGGGCTGGACGCCGAGCGAATGCGACTCGGTGACTTCGCTCGGCGACTGCCGGGTACGCGCCTCCAGAGTCCGCCCGGTGACCGCGCACTTCACGGGAGCACCGACCCAGCCGACGATCACCGTGAACGCGGTCGGGGAAGGCAGCGGCATGGTGCTGGTGCGCACGCCGGGGAGCGACGCTCCGCTGGCTACCTGCACCAGCTTCCCCTGCCGTATCGCCCCATCCGCCACCACCTACGAACTGGTGGCGATCGCCGCACCCGGCTCCCGTTTCACGCGCTGGATCTCACCCACGATGGGCGTGCCGGCCTGCACCAGTGCCACGGCGGAAGGCTACTGCCGCCTGCAGCCCACCGCCTCGATGTCGGTCACGGTCAACTTCACCCACTGATTCTGGGTGAATTCCGGATCCGCGCGGCCCACGCCGCGCGGATCCGTTTCCCGCCTCAGAACTCCAGGTCGAGCGCCGCGCAGAGATAATCGACCAGGGGCGCGAGCGTGATGAAGTCCGCCTCCAGCTGTTCGCGCAGGCCAGGGCCGGTCATGGCCGCGTCCTCGATCGGACGCCACAGCGTCCAGCTGCGCAGCCGCAGATCCTCGATGCAGGAAAAATCCGCCGGATAGCCCTGCGGACCGCGCCGCAGCGAACCCTCCCGTTCCAGCACGAAGCCGCCGCCCGCGCACGGCCGGCGCACCGCCGCCTGCCAGCTCGCCGGATTGTCGAAGAGGAACTGGCGGATGCGCCGCTGCACCGCAGGCTCGGGCTGCCAGAGGCCGGCCCCGACGAAGCTCGCGCCGGGCTGGAGCTGGACGTAGAACGAAGGTGAAGGAACTTCGCGCCTGCGCGCGTGGAAAAAGCGCGCGCCCTGCCAGACCTTGTAGGGCGACTTGTCGCGGCTGTAGCGCGCATCGCGGTGGATGCGGAACAGCGAACCACCCTGCCTGCGCGGATCGGCGCGGTAGTGCGGGCTGATCTTCGCCAGCACCGGCTGCAGCTCGCCGATCAGCGCCAGGAACGGTTCGCGCACACGGGTTTCATACTCGGCGCGGTGGGCCTGGAACCAGTCCTTGCGGTTGTTGGCGGCCAGCTCGCGCAGGAAGCGCAGGCTCTCGGGACCGAAACAGGCGTCCGAAGCACCGCGCGCAGCAGAGCCGGCCGGCGCGCTCACGACGCCTCCGCGCGAGCGAAACTCTTGCCTGGCGTCGCCAGCTCGCGGAGATAGAAACGCTCGATTTCGGCCACGCGCGCATCGATGGAAAAACGCTCCATCGGATAGCTGCGCCGCGCCGGGCGCAGGGCATGAGCCTCGCGCAGGGCACAGGCCAGCGCATCGGGATCCTCAAGAGCCAGCAGCGGCGCACCGATCACCTCGGACAGGTGTCGCGCACCCTCGCTGGCCGTGGACAGGATAGGCAGGCGCGCGTTCATGGCCTCCAGCAGCACCAGCCCGAAAGGCTCGCGCCGCGCCGCGCTGATGAACACGTCGAACGCGGCCAGCCAGTCTTGCGGCGCACTGACGAAGCCGGGCATCACCACCTCGCGCGGTGCCGCCTTGCGCAGAGCCTCGGATGCTTCTCCCTGCCCCACGATCACCAGCCGCGCATCCGCCGGCAGCGCGGCGCGCTTCCAGGCTTCGATCAGCAGGTCCAGCCCCTTGCTGTGTTCGACCCGGCCGAGCGTGCCGAACACGAAGGCGTCGGGCGCAATGCGCGCCTCGGCACGGATCCGCTCACGTGCATCGGGCGACTCCGGCACGACGCAGGTCCAGTTGTCGATCTGCACGCTGTGCGCACGCATGGCCTCGGGAATTGCCGGAAGCTGCCAGGGCGCAATCGCGATCAGTGCGTCCAGTCCGGCGTGCTGGCGCGCCTTGTAAGCCACATGCAGGCTGGCCACGCGCAGACATTCACCCGACAGGCCATGCAGCACAAGGCAGGCATCCCCTAGATGCGCATGGGCCACGTCGGGATGCAGGCGCCGCACGATGCGGCGCGCCTGCCAGATCGGGGAAAGCAGCCCGACCGACTCCACGCGCACCGCCGGATCCAGACGATGGGCGATGGCATCCGGGCGGTCTTCGGTCGCCACCCGGCGCAGCACCATCGCGACCTCGTGGCCGGCCTGCGCTTGGGCGTTGGCCAGTTCCACGGCATAGCGTTCGCTGCCGGCGAAGCGGCGCGTGAGGATGAGGTGGACAATACGCATGCAAGACTCGTGCGTCCGCCGCTCCAGGCGGCGGACGCCGGTGGATGTCCAGGGGTCAGGAAATCGAGGCGCGGTAGATCGACTCGATCGAGGCATCCAGCGTCCGGTCGAACTCGGCATCGCTCTGCTGCGCGCTCAGCCCCTCGGTCAGGGCGCGGCTGAAACTGGCGATGACGCCCGGATTCTTCGCCAGCAGCTCGTTCGACTTCTCGCGCGAATAGCCGCCGGAAAGCGCCACCACCTTGAGCACGCCGGGGTGTGCCACCAGTTCCGAGAAGAAACCGTCGACGCTGGGCAGGGTCAGCTTGAGCATCACCGGCGTCGCCGGGTCGAGGGTGTCCAGCCGCGCCAGCAGACCCTTCTTCAGCTCGACCTCGATCGCGGCCTTGTCGGCCGCCTTGATGTCCACTTCCGGCTCGATGATGGGCACCATCCCCGCCGCCAGCACCTGGCGCGCCACTTCGAACTGCTGGTCGAGCACGGCGGCGATGCCGGCAGGGTTGTTGGCCTTGATGACCGAGCGCTCCTTGGTGCCGAACACGCCCTTGGCCTTGGCGCGCGCCAGGAGGGCGTCGAGGCCGGGGTTGGGCTTCATCAGCTGCACGCCGTCGGCCTCGTCCATCAGACCCTTGTCGATCTTGAGGAAGGGCACCACGCCCTTGTCTTCCCACAGGAACTGCACCGCGCCCTTGCCGGCGAAATCGTCGTCCATGGTGCGCTCGAACAGGATCGCGCCGAGGATGCGGTCGCCGCTGAAGGCCGGGCTGGTGACGATGCGCTCGCGCATCTGGTGCACCTTGGCGAACATTTCCGCCTCGCCGGAGTAAGCCGACTCCTCGATGCCGTAGAGCCGAAGGGCCTTGGGCGTGCTGCCACCGCTCTGGTCGAGCGCGGCGATGAAGCCCTGGCCGGATGCGATCTTGTCACGCTGCTGCGGGTGGATGGCCACGATCCCTGTCTCCTGTCGGTTATTGAAGGGTGAAGTCAATCCGCAATCTTACCGGCTCGCGATGAAGTCCGCAGCGCGGTGCGGCCCGCGGATCGGCCGGTTGAGCAGGCCGCTGCAAGACCCGGAAACATCGCCCGCCGACGCGCCGCAGCGGGTACGCTGTGGCCTGCACCTTTCGAGGAATTCGCGTGCATCCACCGTTCGCAATCGGCGTCACCGGCGGCATCGGCTCGGGCAAATCCGCGGTCACGGCGCGCTTTGCCGCGCGCGGCATGCCGGTGTTCGATGCCGATCTCGTCGCCCGCGAGCTGGTCGAGCCGGGCCAGCCTGCACTGGAGGAAATCGCTGCCGCCTTCGGCGCGCACCTGCTCGCCGCCGACGGTCGTCTCGATCGCGCCGCGCTGCGCGCCGCCGTCTTCGCCGACCCGGCGGCGCGCGATCGATTGAACTCGATCCTGCACCCGCGCGTTCATGCGCGCCTCCGGTCGCTGGCGCGGGCACCCGGCCCGGCCTGCTGCCTGGTGGCCGTGCCGCTTCTGGCCGAATCCATCGAACGCTACCGCTGGCTCGACCGCATCCTGGTCATCGACGTGCCGCGCGAAATCCAGATCGCGCGGGCGATGCAGCGCGACCGCATGGACCGCGCTGCCGCCGAGCGCGTGCTGGCGGCGCAGGCCGACCGATTCGCGCGCCTTTCCGTGGCCGACGACGTGATCACCAACGACGGGCCCATCGAGAACCTCGACGCCGCGGTCGCGCGCCTCCACGCGCGCTACGCCGCGATGGCCGGGCGCAGCCCCGCACGCCGGGCGCAGGCATTCAACGGGCGTTGATGCAGCCGGGGGAGCGAGGGGGTATCATTCGCGCCCACTTTTGATCCTTTCATCCGAATCAAGGGATAGACAACCAGATGAGCAGCCACCTCTTCACCTCCGAATCGGTCTCCGAAGGTCATCCGGACAAGATCGCCGACCAGATCTCCGATGCCGTGCTCGACGCCATCCTCGCCCAGGACCCGGCAGCGCGCGTGGCCTGCGAGACGCTGGTGAAGACCGGCGTGGCCATCGTCGCCGGCGAAATCACCACCTCGGCCTGGGTCGACATCGAAGAGATCGCCCGCAAGGTGATTTCCGACATCGGCTACACCAGTTCGGACGTCGGCTTCGACGGTCACACCTGCGCGGTGATGAACCTGATCGGCAAGCAGTCCACCCACATCGCCGCCGGCGTGGATGGCGCAGGCAAGAGCAAGAAGAAGCCCGAAGAGCAGGGTGCGGGCGATCAGGGCCTGATGTTCGGATATGCCTGCAGCGAGGCGCCCGAGTTCATGCCCGCACCGATCTACTACAGCCACCGGCTGGTGGAGCAGCAGGCCAAGGTGCGCAAGAAGAAGAACTCGCCCCTGCCCTGGCTGCGCCCGGACGCCAAGAGTCAGGTCACGCTGCGCTATGAAGGCGACCGCATCGTCGGCCTGGACGCGGTGGTGCTGTCCACCCAGCACGACCCGTCGGTCAAGCACAAGGAAATCGTCGAGGGCGTGTACGAGCACATCCTCAAGCCCGTGCTGCCCAAGGAATGGCTGGAAAAGCTGCCCAAGAGCAAGGTCCACATCAACCCGACCGGCATCTTCGCCATCGGCGGGCCGATGGGCGACTGCGGCCTGACCGGGCGCAAGATCATCGTCGACACCTACGGCGGCATGGCGCGCCACGGCGGCGGCGCGTTTTCCGGCAAGGATCCGTCGAAGGTGGACCGTTCGGCCGCCTATGCCGCGCGCTACGTCGCCAAGAACATCGTGGCCGCCGGCCTGGCCGATCGTTGCGAAATCCAGGTCAGCTACGCCATCGGCGTGGCCGAACCGACCTCGATCTCCGTCACCACCTTCGGCACCGGAAAGATCGAGGACGCCAAGATCGAGAAACTGATCCGCGCCCACTTCGACCTGCGCCCGTGGGGCATCATCCAGATGCTGGACCTGATCCATCCGATCTATCAGGCCACCGCCGCCTACGGCCACTTCGGCCGCAAGCCGAAGGAAGTTTCCTACGCCGTTGCCGAAGGCAAGGCGAAGACGGCGACCGCCTTCTCGTGGGAGCGCACCGACCGCGCCCAGGCCCTGCGCGAAGCGGCGGGCCTCAAGAAATAAGCCATCGCCCGCATGGCGACCGGAAAAGAAAAAGGGGAGCGGCCTGCCGCTCCCCTTTTTTCGTTTCCGCCCGGCAGGACTCAGGCTTTCTTCTTTGCCGCCGTCTTGCGTGCCGCCGGCGCCTTGGTCGCCACGGCAACCGGTGCTGCCACGGCGCTGCCCGCGCGGTGCGGACGCGTATTTCCGTAGCTGCAGGAATAACGCTTGCCCTTGGTGGTCTTGCGATCGCCCTTGCCCATCGGTATTGCTCCTTTCTCGAAGAATGAACGGTTCGCGCTTCGCGCGCGGCCGGTTAGCCTACCATCGCTTCGCCACTGCGCAAGCTCGCCCCGCAAACGGAATCACCGGCGCGCGAAACTCACGCCTTCCGGTCAGGCGCGGTAAGGTGGGACAGGCGGTAATTGACCAGGTGCGCGACCGCGATCAGCAGCCCTCCGGCCGCCATCATCACCGCGTGCCAGAGCGAATGGTCGTGCAGCGGGGAAAAGGCGTTGGCCCAGACCAGCACCAAGCCCGGTGCCAGCAGCAGCCACGCAAGGAAGGCACGATGGCGGCGGTAGCCCACGGCGAGCGAGGCGATGGCCAGCACTGTGGCGAACACCACGAACGCCTGGTCGATGTCCACTCGCCCCACCACGCTCAGCCCGAGCGTGGGCAGCACCGCCATCGCCAGCGGCAGCAGCGCGCAGTGCACCGCACATAAAAACGATGCCCACATGCCGACGCGATCGCCGGTGCGCTGGAACTGATCGATCTGATCGCTGGAGCGGGAAACTTCCATGACTTCCGGAACACATGTCGGCGTTGCGAAATACTATAACATGACTTCCAAATTGTTACTTGATAACATTTCGTTCCGCCACCCCGCTTGGAGCTCCCATGTCCCCCTTGCCCATCCGCCGCGCGCCACTGGCCGCCGCGATCGCCCTCCTCGCCGCCCTGCCGTCGGCTGCGCGCGCGGCCGACGCGCCTTCGCAGTCGGCCCGGGAATTGGACCAGATCACCGTCACCGCCACGCCGATGCGCACCTCGGCCGAGGACATCGCCGCGCCCGTCGAGGTACTGGCGGGCGAGGCGCTGGACCGCAGCAAGGGCGCGACGCTCGGACAGACGCTGTCCGGAGTCGCCGGCGTGCAGGGGGGCGATTTCGGCGTCGGCGTCAGCCGCCCGATCATCCGCGGCCAGGAAGGCCCGCGCGTGCAGATCCTCTCCGGCGGGCTGGCGACGCTGGACGTGTCCACCGTCAGCGCCGACCACGCGGTCAGCGTCGAGCCCTTCCTCGCCGACCAGATCGAGGTGCTGAAAGGCCCGGCCACGCTGCTGTTCGGCAGCGGCGCGATCGGCGGCGCGGTCAACGTCGTCGACGGCCGCATCGTCACCGACCTGCCCGACCGCGCACTCAGCGGCCGTGCCGAAGCGCGCGGCAACAGCGTCAACGACGAGCGCACCGGCATGTTCCGGCTCGACGGCGTGAGCGGCGACTGGGTGCTGCACTTCGACGGACTGGTGCGCAATACCGGCGACTTCGAGATTCCCGGCGTGGCGCGGCTCGAAGATCACGATCACGATCACGATCACGATCACGATCATGACCATGACCACGATCATGACGAGGACGAGGCGCAGATTCCCGGCCTCCTGCCCAACAGCGCGATCAAGACCCGCGCCGCCGGATTCGGCGCGACCCGCCTCGGCGAACGCGGCTATTTCGGCGTGGCCGGCTCCAGCTACCGCACCAACTACGGCATCCCCGACGGCGCCCACGTGCACGGCGAGGAGGACGACCACGGTCACGGCGACGGCGACGGCGACGGCGACGGCGACCACAACGAGGATGAACACGGGCACGAGGAAGGCAGCGTGCGTATCGACTTGGTGCAGAACCGCTGGGACGTGCGCGGTGGTCTCTACGATCCTCTCCCGTTCCTGCAGCGCGTGGACCTGCGCGTGGCCTGGAACGACTACACCCACACCGAATTCGAGGGCGACGAGATCGGCACCATCTTCGACAACCGCGGCGTCGATGGCCGCATCGAGGCGGCGCAGAACGAGATCGCCGGCTGGCGCGGCGCCTTCGGCCTGCAGTTCGGCCGCTCCGATTTCCGCGCCGACGGCGAGGAAGCCTTCGTGCCGGCCACGCGCACCGGCACGCTGGGCGCGTTCGCGCTGCAGGAAAAGGATTTCGACCCGCTCAAGATCGAACTGGGCGCGCGCTACGACAGCGTGAAGCTCGATCCGGACGGCGCGCGCGAGCGCAGCTTCGGTCTGGTCAACCTCTCCGCCGACGCGATCTGGCAGGTCAGCGACCGCATCGACCTGCGCCTGGGCCTGGACCGCTCGGAGCGCGCGCCGATCAACGAGGAGCTCTACGCCGCCGGCCTGCACGTGGCCACGCGCTCGCTCGAAATCGGCGACGCCAACCTCGACACCGAGCGCGCCAACCGCGCCGAATTCGGCCTGCACGCGCACACCGCGTGGATGACCTTCAAGGCGGCGGTCTACCAGACCAACTTCACCGACTTCATCTACCAGGCCGACACCGGCGTGGTGGAGCACGGCACGCCGGTGCGGCTGTGGACCCAGCAGGACGCCGTGTTCCGCGGCGCCGAGACGGAAGCGGTATTCCACCTGGTCGATGCCGCCGCCGGCCAGCTCGACCTGCGCCTGTTCGGCGACACCGTGCGCGCCCGGCTCGACGGGCACGGCAGCCGCGAGGCCGCGCTCGCGGTGTCGCACGGCAATCACTTCCATCGCTACACCGTGGAACTGTCCAACGAGGGCAACGTGCCGCGCATCGCGCCCACGCGCGCGGGCGCGAGCCTTTCCTGGAGGTCCGGCGGCCTGAGCGCCTCCGCCGGCGCGGTGCGCTACGACGCGCAGAACCGCGTGGCCGACAACGAGGAGCCCAGCCCCGGCTACACCCTGGTCGACGCCCACCTGGCCTACCGCTGGGACCGGCCAGACGCGAGCTGGGAAGTGTTCCTCGAAGGCAGCAACCTCGGCAACCGGGAAGCGCGACCGCACACCTCGCTGCTGCGCGACCTGGCACCGCTGCCAGGACGATCCCTGGCCGTCGGGCTGCGGGTGCATTTCTGATTCCGATCTGCGCGCTCCGGCACCCAGCGCCTCGCCCGATCCTGCAAGCCGATGCCGATGCTTCAGCCGCCAGCCGTCAATCCTGCTCGTCGTCGAGCGGCAGCGCGTCGGGATCCGACGGCTCGCGCGCCCCGTCTTCATCGTTGACGCCGGGGCTGCCGCGCTGCGCACTGTTCACCACTTCCTGCTCACTGGCCTCTTCGCCCAGGTGGAAGGCGGCAAAACCGGGCAGCACCACGCGGTTGCGTGCCATGCCGAGCACCCGGCCGCGCACCGGGGAAACCAGTTCCCGCACGATGTCGTGGATCGGGTCGATCACCACGCCCAGCACCTGCCCCGCCTCGACCCGGTCGCCGAGCGCAACTTGCCCGAGCAGCAGCCCGCCGGCCTCCGACCGCACCCAGGACGATTCGTAGAAGATCGGCTGCGGTTCGTCCCAGGTCGGCAGGATGCGCGTCATGCCGAGCTTGTGCAGCAGGGTGTCGATAGCCTGCTCGCCGTGCGCGATTTCCTCAGGCTCCAGCTCGGCCGGGCCGCCGACTTCGAAGGTGACCGCCGGAATGCCCGCCTGGATCGCGGCGTTGCGCAACATGCCGCGCGAGCCGGTGCTGTGCAGCACCGTGGTTGCGCCGAAACCGCGGGTGAACTCGCGCACCTCGGGCCGACTCAGGTCGGCGCGCACCTGCGGCAGGTTGCGCCGGTCGAAGGAGCCGGTGTGCAGGTCCACCACCGCGTCGCAGCGCTGCACCACTTCGCTGAAGAAACTGTAGGCGATGCGCGAGGCGATGCTGCCGTGGCGGGTCCCGGGGAAGTAGCGGTTGAGATCGCGCCGATCCGGCAGGTAGCGCGAGTTGCGCGAGAAACCGAACAGGTTGACCACCGGCACCGCGATCAGGGTGCCGCCCAGGTCCGCCGGTTCCAGCCGATGGGCGATGCGGCGCACGATTTCGACACTGTTGAGTTCGTCGCCATGGGTGCCGGCGGTCAGGCACAGCACCGGCCCTGGACGCACGCCGTGGACCACCACCACAGGGCTGAGCACTTCGCTGCCCGAGAAGCTCATGCCGGCATTCCACTCCAGGCGCGCGCGCTTGCCCGGAAGCACCTGGGTGCCGAGAATCTCGAACGGACCCACCAGCACCGGGCCGACGAACTCCGAAGAGGACGGATCGCCGGCAGGAATCAGCGTCGGTGGTCCCACGAAAGGGGCATCCTGCGACGCAGGCACCTGTGCACATACCACCGGGATGCAGACCGACAGAAGCAGGCACAGGACCGTGCAACACCGCCCGCGCAGCGGGCTTCCAACGACTCGCGCCATGCTCACTCCGGTTCCGCGCAGCGCGCGCAGCGCCCGTGCACTTCCAGCGTCTGCGCCAGCGGCCGGAAGCCGAGCGCCTGCGCCTGTTCGGTGAGCAGGCGCGTGGCGCGCTCATCCTCCATTTCCACCGCCTGACCGCATTCTCCGCAGATCAGGAAGGGAACCGAGTGCGGCAGACGCGGCTGGTGACAGCCGACGTAGGCGTTGATCGATTCCAGCTTGTGGATGAAGCCGTTTTCCAGCAGGAAATCCAGCGCGCGATATACCGTGGGCGGTGCCGCAGGGCCTTTCCCGTCGCGCAGGAGATCCATGAGATCGTACGCCTTGACCGGCAGCGTCGCCTTTGCCACCAGGCGCAGCACCCGCTCGCGCAGCGGCGTCAGGCGCAGGCCGCGCTCCGCGCACACTTCCGTCACCTCGCGCACGAACGCTTCGCGATCGTGCACGTGGTCGTCGGGGTGGTTGCAGCGCTGGCGCGG
The DNA here is from genome assembly GCA_963205495.1 of Pseudomonadota bacterium. GTDB lineage: Bacteria > Pseudomonadota > Gammaproteobacteria > Xanthomonadales > Xanthomonadaceae > Denitratimonas. Next base: position 52,277 of record CAUJIN010000003.1, on the reverse strand, counting down.
AAAGGAAGGCATGGCTCCGGATCATACCATTCCCCTCATCCTGCCCCGAGGCTGCGGTGGCCATTCGATGCGTGACTTCGATCGGCTGCGCTGGCACCGGGAGCGACATCACACCTCCTCCGAGGAGGACATGCCGAACACGGCATCAGAGGCAGGATTATTTGCTATCGTGCGATCCGTTCGCCCGTGCGAGCGTCATCAGACCGCACCTTGTGCGGGCGCATGGGTTCACCGCGGACCACCCGCGGCGTCACCACGATCCTGCCCTGCACCACGTTCGCCGGGATTCGCAGAACCCGATGGAGACGTACGCTCCGCCCGCCAACCCCCGCAGGAGATTCGCCCATGGGTTTTTTCAGTTCCCTGTTCGGAAAAGGCAGCCGCAAGGTTGCGCAGATCGCGACACCATCGGCACCCCCCGCGCCCGGCGGCGTCGGCTACGACGCCAGACTGCTCGACACCCTGCTGAACCATCACGCCCAGCTCGGCGCGTTGTACCAGCAGATGGCCGATGAAGCGCGCACCGGCAACAGCGCGGAAGTCCACAGGCTGCTGACCAGTTTCAAGACCTCGCTGCAAAGCCATGTGTTGACCGAGAACGTGCGCTTCTACACCTATCTGGAAAAGGCCCTGTCCAGCGACTCCGACAATGCTGCCACGATGCACGAGTTCCGCAGGGAAATGAACGGGATCGCGCGCCAGGTGGTGGATTTCACCAACTCCTGGTCGAACGCGGACCTCGGCATTCCGGAACTGCGCGAGCGATTCCTCGCCGAGCACGCCGCCGTGGGCAAGCGTCTGGAACAGCGACTCAACAGCGAGGAAACCAGCCTCTATCCGCTCTACCAGCCGGGCTGAGGGCGCACCGACGGCACGGCGCATCCGGGAGCCGGATCAACCCGGAAGCATTCCGCTTTCCACGATCTCCAGCGCGCGATCCAGCCGCGCCAGCGCGCCTTCGCGGCCGCACAGGTAGATCGTCCAGTCGATCGAAGGCGACACCTGCGAGCCGGTCACCGCCACGCGCAGCGGCTGCGCCACCTTGCCCAGCCCCAGGCCCTGCGCTTCGGCCACTTCGCGCAGGGCCGCATCGATCGCCGCCGGCGACCACTCGGCCAGCCCCGCCAGGCGCGCGCGCGCCTCGCGCAGCACGTTTCCCGCAGGCAGCAGGTGCTTGCTCGCCGCGGTCTGGTCCCACTGCTCGATGCCCACGTACCAGACCCGCGCGCGCTCGGCCATTTCCTTGAGCGTCTTGACGCGCTCGCGCAGCGCCACCACCACATCCGTCGGGTCGGGACCGCGTTCCACTTCCAGCCCTTCCTGCCGCAGATGCCACATCAGGTGCGGCACGATCTCCAGCGGATCATCGCTCTTGAGGTAGTGCTGGTTGAGCCAGGCCAGCTTGTCGAAGTCGAAGCGCGAGGGCGCCTTGTTGACGTCCTCCAGCCGGAACAGCTCGATCATCTGCGCCTCCGAGAATATCTCCTGGTCGCCGTGCGACCAGCCCAGGCGCGCGATGTAGTTGAGCAGCGCGTGCGGCAGATAGCCGTCGTCGCGGTACTGCATCACGCTCACCGCGCCGTGGCGCTTGGACAGCTTGGCGCCGTCCGGCCCGTGGATCATCGGCAGGTGCGCGAAGCTGGGCGGGGTGACGCCCAAGGCGCGGTAGATGTTGATCTGGCGCGGGGTGTTGTTGATGTGATCCTCGCCGCGGATCACCTCGGTGATGCCCATGTCGATGTCGTCCACCACCACCGCGAAGTTGTAGGTGGGGTGGTCGTCGGAACGCCAGATGATGAGGTCGTCCAACTCCTCGTTGCCGATCTCGATGCGTCCGCGCACCCGGTCGTCGAACACCACGCTGCCGTCCAGCGGGTTCCTGAAGCGGATGACGCGGTTGGGATCGTCGCGGCGCGGTTCGTCCAGATCGCGATAGTGGCCGTTGTAGCGCGGCTTGCGGCCCTCGGCCATGGCCTGCTCGCGCATGGCTTCGATCTCCTCGCGCGACTCGTAGGCGTAGTAGGCCTTGCCGGCCTTCACCAGGTCTTCGGCCACCTGGCGGTAACGGTCGATGCGCAGGGTTTGATAAAACGGGCCTTCGTCGTGCTCGAGGCCGAGCCACTGCATCCCCTGCAGGATCGCGTCCACGGCTTCCTGTGTGGAGCGCTCGCGGTCGGTATCCTCTATGCGCAGGATGAACCGGCCACCGCGGCGACGTGCTTCGAGCCAGCAGTAGAGCGCGGTGCGCGCCCCGCCGATGTGCAGGAATCCGGTGGGGCTTGGAGCAAAGCGGGTGCGGCAGGTCATGGCGATGGCCGATGGAATCGAGCCGGTCATTGTACCCGCACGCGGACCTACGGCTCCGGAAAGGCGCGATCGATCAAGGCATCGAAGGGCGCATCGGTCGGCAGGGTGCCGAGGCACTGGCCGTGCTGGCCATCCAGCCGGGTGGCGATGAACAGTTCCGCGGTCCGCCCCTGGCCCGCGCGGAGCAGCTGCACCGCTTCGAGCGCCAGCGCGATGCGCTCGGTCAGGAGCCGTGCGTGCGCCTCCGGGACGCTGCCATCGCCCAGACTGCGCTCGATCCAGCCAACCTCGGCGTCGAGCCAGCGGTTCTCGCCAGCCACGACGCGCAGCTCGGCCACGAGCGCCTCGCGCGTGGCCGGATCGCGGCGCAGGGCGCGCAGCAGGTCGAGACACTGGATGTTGCCGCTGCCTTCCCAGATCGAGTTCACCGGTGCCTGGCGATACAGGCGCGGCAGGATCGAATCCTCGATGTAGCCGCTGCCGCCCAGACACTCCTGCGCCTCGTTGACCACCGGCGGGCAGCGCTTGCAGACGTGGTACTTGCCGATCGCGGTGGCCACGCGCGCGAACGCGGCTTCCTGCGGATCGCGCGGCGCGGCGTCGATTGCGCGCGCCACGCGCATCGCCAGCGACAGCGCCGCTTCCGATTCGATGGCCAGATCCGCCAGCACGTTCATCATGAGCGGCTGGTCGACCAGTCGCTTGCCGAAGGCGCGCCGTCCGCGCGAGTAGTGGATGGCCTGCACCAGCGCCTGGCGCATGATCCCGGCCGAACCGATCAGGCAGTCCTGCCGGGTCTGCGCCACCATTTCCAGGATGGTGGCCACGCCGCGCCCTTCCTCGCCGATGAGCCAGGCGACGGCGCCGGCGAACTCGACCTCGGCGCTGGCGTTGGAGCGGTCGCCGAGCTTGTCCTTGAGGCGCTGCAGCCGGATCGCGTTGCGCGTGCCGTCCGGCAGGAAGCGCGGCAGCAGGAAGCACGAGATCCCGCCCGCCGCCTGCGCCAGCACCAGGAAGGCATCGCTCATCGGCGCGGAAAAGAAGAACTTGTGTCCGACCAGCTCGTAGGCCTCGCCCGGCCCCGGGGAACCGGCGGGCGTGGCGCGGGTGGCATTGCTGCGCACGTCCGAACCGCCTTGCTTTTCGGTCATGCCCATGCCGATGGTGTTGCCGGGCTTTTCATGTGCGGGAAGGCAGCGGCCGTCGTAGTGCGGCGTCAGCACGCGCGGCAGCCACTCGCGCGCCAGCGCGGGCTGCTGGCGCAGCGCCGGCACGCAGGCGTGGGTCATGGTCAGCGGGCAGTTGTGGCCCTGCTCCGGCTGCATGTGCAGATAGGCCAGCGCCGCGCGTGCCACGTGCGCGCCGGGGGTCTGCTCGTTGCGCCAGGAAAAATTCGGCACGCCGTGCTCGACTCCCAGCTGCATCAGGCGGTGATAGGCCGGATGGAACTCCACTTCGTCGATGCGCTGGCCGATCGCATCGAAGGCACGCAGCTTCGGAAGGTTCTCGTTGGCAAGAAAGCCCAGCCGCATCAGTTCCCCGCCGGCTACCGGCCCGAAATCCGCCAGCATCGGCTCGGCCCAGCCGCCGCCCTCGCGCCGCACGGACTCCTGCAGGGCCGCGTCGGTCGCGAACGCGTCGTAGTCGCACAGCGCAGCCACCTGGTTTTCGACGCGGTGGGTGAGGAAGCGTTCGGCAAGCGGCATGGCGGACTCCGTCGATGCGGATCAGGGACAGCGCGGCAGTGCCACTGTAGCCCGAAGCCGCCGCGCAATGCGGATGGGCGATCGGGAAAAACTCCTACGCCGGCGCGTGGCGGCGCCCGATGGGGTGGATGCACGGCAAAAGCGAGACTGGCAACACACTTCCACGGAGACACGCCATGATCCGCACCCGCGCCGGCTTCACCCTGATCGAACTGCTGATGTCGCTGGCCATCCTGACCCTGCTCGCCGGCCTCGCCGCGCCCGCGATGGGCCGCCTGCTGACGCACACCAGCGTCTCCTCGGCGCACAATCTGGTGATGGCCGGATTCGCCACGGCGCGATTGCACGCGGTTTCGCATGGCCACGCCGTCACCGTCTGCCCCGGCGATCCGCAGCGCGGCTGCCTTGCCGGTGGACGCTGGGAAGGCGGCTGGCTGCTGTTCGTCGATCGCAACGACGATGATGCCTTCGACGCGAACGACACCCTGCTGCGCACCGAAGACGCGGTTTCACCGCGCCTTTCGATCCGCAGCAGCGCGAGCCGGGCGCGCGCGGTGTTCCGCCCCAACGGCATGTCCGGTGGCGCCAACCTCACCCTGCGCATCTGCGCCGACGGCGCGGTGCGATCGGCGGTGATCCTGGCCAACAGCGGCCGCGCGCGCGCCGCCACTTCCTCGGAACTGGCTGCGATGGGCGCCTGTGGCTGACGTGCATTCCTTCGCATCGGCCCGCCCGTGCGGCGGGCCGATGCAGTTCACGCCTTACTGGCAGACGTGGCTGCCAGCCGTGCCGCCCTCGCCGTCCTCGAAACCGCTGGCAAAGATCGCCGCACCGCCGATTCTCACTTCGTCCAGCAGGAAGCCTGCGTAACCGCTGGCCGGATCGGTCGACATGCGCCAGCGAAGCTGCACGCTCTGTCCGGCATAGGCGGACAGGTCCACCGAGAAGGGCTTGAACACGGCCGTCGCGGTGTCGTTGTTCGGATCGGCATTGCTCGCCGCCGTGCTCACGCCGGTGAAGGCGCCGTGCGAAGCCGCGAAACCGCAGGAGTTGACCGGCGGGTTCTGGGTCTGGGCGAAGCTGTTGGGATAGCCGCCAGCGGGCGGAAGATCCTGCCAGCTCGCACCGCCATCGGTGGAGATCTCCATCACCACGCCGTCCCACTGGTACTCCAGGTTGTACTGCGCCTTGAAGCTGAGCCTGGACCCGGGAACCAGCGTCAGGGTCGGCGTGGTGATGCTGGCGCAGGTCATGTCGGGATAGGGCTGGCCATCGGGGGCGCCCCGATAGCTGAAGCTGCCGCTTCCGGCGGCGGAACCGGTAACCTGCCAGGGCGCCTGCAGAGCCATGTAGCTGTGGGTGTCCACGTCATCGAGGAAATCGCCAGGATCGGGGCCGTCCGAGCCGCTGGGCGTGATGTTGATCGCGCGCGACAGCTGCGAGGCGTTGCCGAAACTGTCCTGCGCCGACACGCGGTAGTAGTACGGCACTCCGTTGGCGACGCCGGCATCGGTGAACGAGGTCGAGGCCAATCCCGTGGCCACGGCCTGCGGCGCGCCGAAATATGGATCGGTATCGCGCTCCACCGTGTAGGTGATTCCGCTCGAGGCCGGGCAATTGGCGCTCGCGGCATCCCAGCCCAGCGCCACGCTGCAACTGTTGGCCGCGCCGTCACCGACCAGCGACTGCGCATCCATCGACGGAATCAGCGCGCAGGTGTCGTTCGACACCGCATCCACGCAGTCCGAACGCAGACCTTCGACGTCGTTCTGCACGCCGCGCACGGCGTAGGCATAGCCGTAGCCGCCGATGCTGGTGTCGTCCAGCAGCGGAGCCGCGGCACCGTGCGCCACCATGCGGAAGGAACCCGCCGACGCCGTGGCGCAGGAACCCGGCGCGCGATAGAGCTGATAGCCCTGCGCGCCCGCTGCGCCGGAAAAACCGATCTCGATGCCGCTGGTGCCGTTGCCTGCCACCGCAAGCGCGGTCGGTGCCGCATGGGGCACAGGATCAGGCAGGGCGAACGCACCCGAAACCGCCAGCGCATAGCCCTGCCGGTCCGAACCTTCCGCCCCGTTCCCCGGCACGTTCGTGGCCTTGATGCGGAAGGTGTAGGAACCGGCAACCGGCGCGGCCAGGCGCACCTGCTCCACGGTGTTCAGCGTGTCGGGGATGCCGCCGGTCTGGGACACGTCGCTGGAAATGACGTTGCCAAGGTACAGCGCACCGCCCGGCGCCACGATCTCCAGATCGAGATTGTTCACCAGCGCCACCGCCGCGCCAGGCGCGGCCTCGGCATCGAACCAGGTCAGCGTGGCGCGCAGCTCGCTGCCGGCCGCGACGTTGGCAATCGCGTATTCGTGCAGTTCGCCGGTGACCAGGCCCGCCGCGTTGGTGCGCTCGAACAGGCGCAGCCGGCGGCTGTCGTCACCTCCCGCCAGCGTGGTCTTGAACCAGAGGTTGCCATCGAGCCAGGCGCGGCCCCAGCCGGTGCCCGGATTCGGCCAGCCGGTGAATCCCGTGCCGCCGCTGGCGCTGGTGTTGGTGCCGTTGAGCAGCACCGCCTTCATCGCCATGCCGCTCGGGTCATAGGCGTCATCGGCCGTGCGCTCGCCACGCGGGTAGAAGCCGTCGGCGAAGAACTGCCGCATCAGCACCGCGTTGCCGGTGAGCGTGGGCGCGGACATCGAGGTGCCGGACATGGACGCCGTGGTCGGTGCCTGCGGCGTCTGATTGAAGCTTCCGAGATTCTTTGCCGAGACGATGCTGGTGCCGGGCGCGGCGATATCCGGCTTCGTGCGGCCGTCGCGCGCCGGTCCGCGGTTGGAATAGCTCGCCTTGACCAGGTTGCCGCCGTGGCCCAGCGCCGCCACGGCAAGGTTGTTCTTGGCGTTGGAGGGAGAGCCGGTGGCCATCGCGCCGGCGACGTCGTTGCCGGCCGAAACCACGACCAGCAGGTCCTCGTTGCGGCGCACGGTGCGATCCAGCTCGGAGTCATTGCCTTCGTAGCGTCCGCCGGTCTTGGATCCCCAGCTGTTGTTGTGCACCCGCGCGCCGCCGCGATAGGCCTGCTCCAGGGTGCCGGCGAAGTCGCTGATGTAGATCGAAGTGGCCGCGGTGCCGCCGGCGTCCTGGAACAGCAGCTGCGCACCCGGCGCCATGCCGTCGGCCAGATCGTGGTTGGGCTGCAGCGGCGTGGCGGCAAGATAGCTGCTGCTGCCGAAGGTGCCGGCCGCATCGCCGAGCACGGTGCCGGTGACGTGGGTGCCGTGACCCGAGACGAAATCGTAGGCCACCGGGCCGTTGGGCTGCAGCCAGTAGCCGATGATCTTGTTGTTCGGGTAGAGCGTGCCGATGTTGGGCAGCACCGGCGGCGGATTGTCCGAAGACGTGATCGCCGTCACCGCGCCCAGACCCTTGTCGAGCTGGGTGAACCAGGCCGCGTTCGGGGAGGTGCCGCTGTCGGCCACCGCCGCAATCTGGCCGGTGCCGGTGATGCCGTGATCCCACAGCGGCGTGACGCCGCACACCGTGCCGGAGCCGGAGCAATTTCCGGTGTTGTTGCCCTGGATCGCGCCCGCACTGGCCGAGTTCATCGTCGTGGTCGGCAACCACGGAGCCACATGGGAAACCCCTTCGATGGCGCTGGCCGCAAGGATCAGCGCATCCAGCCCCTCCGGTGCCACCGCCGCGCGCACGTAGGGCAACGCCTCGGCGCGCTGGCTGCGCAGGGTGATGCGCACGCTCGGCACCTTCTTTTCCAGCTCGGCAGCCACGGCGGCGGACGAAACCCCGCTGAAGGCGCGGATTTCAAGCTCATAGCTGCCGTCGTCCTGACGTGCGCCGGAGTCGCGCCGCTGCGCCGGCCAGAGCGTCGGAGAAAGCTTGAGCGCCGGCTGCCACAACCCGGCCCAGCGTACCGAAGGATGCGCGCGCAGAGCCTTCAACCCGGTCGTTCCGAGCCGAACCTGGTAGGCGGTATTGGGCACATGGGCGAGGAACTCCACGCCCTGCGCCGCCAGCGCCTGCCGCGCCTTGCGCAGATCGACGCCTTCGGCGAACTGCACGATCGCATAGGAAGAAACCGCCACGTCCTGCGCCGCACCCACGGTATCGGCCCGCACCGCCTGCGTCGCCGGATCCAACACCCCCGCGCCGAGCAGCAGGAGATCAGGACGGGTTCGCGCAGCCTCCAGAACCTCGGGCGCGGGCTCGGCCGCGACAAGGAGCTGGACTGCGGCATGAACGGGAGCGACAGCGGAAAGAGCAAGCACCAGCGCGGACGCAAGAGCGGAACGACGAAGCATCGGAGACATGCGGGGGATTCCTCTGGATCAGGGGCGTGCGAAGTCGCGCAGACTGACAGCTGAACACATCGGAAACAACGCGCAGCGCACAAAACGCGACCCGGCTCGCGCTTCGGAACCGCCGCTGCCGCCAGCCTTGCCACCGTCCGCACGCGCGAACGAATCTTTCCTCGTCGTCTTGACCCCGAAGCACAGCGGAATATAATGGGCGGCCCGCCCGAATAGCTCAGCCGGTTAGAGCACTTGACTGTTAATCAGGGGGTCGTTGGTTCGAGTCCAACTTCGGGCGCCATCTTCAGGAAAGGCCGGCAGCGATGCCGGCCTTTTTCCGTTGCGAGGGACAACGCGATGATCGACTCCGCGCCGCTGCGCTGCCTGACCCCTTCCGGCTGGACCCCGACGCAGCTTCGCGTCGGCACCGACGGCCGCATCCAGCGCATCGACCCAGCGCGCGCGGAAACGGCGCGATTCGCCCTGCCGGGCATCCCCAACACCCACTCCCACGCTTTTCAGCGCGCCATGGCCGGGCTGGCCGAGCGCCAGGAAAACCCGGAGGACAGCTTCTGGACCTGGCGCGAGCTGATGTACCGTTTCGCCGGCCGGCTCGATCCCGACTCCCTGCGCGACGTCGCCACCCAGCTCTACGCCGAGATGCTGGAAGCCGGCTACACCCACGTCTGCGAGTTCCACTACCTGCACCACGCGCCCGACGGCGCGCCCTACGCCGACCGGGCCGCGATGTCGCGCGCCCTGATCGAAGCCGCGGCGCACGCCGGCATCCGCATGACCCTGCTGCCCGTGCTCTACATGACCGGCGGCTTCGACGAACGCCCGCTGGAGCCGCGCCAGCGCCGCTTCGGCCACGCGCTGGATGACTACCTCACCCTGCTGGCGCAGCTTCGCCGCATGGAAAACGACCGCCTGCGCGTGGGCGTGGCGCTGCACAGCCTGCGCGCGGTGCCCGCAGGCGCGATGCCGGCGCTGCTGGAAGCACTCGCCGGACACGACTTCCCGATCCACATCCACATCGCCGAACAGCTGGCCGAGGTCGAACAGTGCCTGGCCACACGCGGCGCGCGCCCGGTGCGCTGGCTGCTCGACCACGCGCCGGTGGACGCGCGCTGGACCCTGGTGCACGCCACGCACCTGGATGCGGGAGAAATCTCCGGGATCGCCGCCAGCGGTGCCTGCGTCTCGATCTGCCCCACCACCGAGGGCAACCTCGGCGACGGGCTGTTCCCGCTGCGCGCCTTCCTCGACGCCGGCGGGCGCTTTTCCATCGGCAGCGACTCGCATGTTTCGGTATCGCCAGTGGAAGAACTGCGCTGGCTCGAATACGGACAGCGGCTGATCTCGCACCGGCGCAACCTCGCCAGCGAACCCGGCACGCCGGGCACGGGCGAGGCGCTGCTGCGCCACGCCTGGACAGGCGGCGCGCAGGGCGCGGGCCTGCCGCTGGGATGCTTGCAGGAAGGCGCGTTCGCCGACCTGATCGTGCTCGATCCGGACGCCCCGGCGCTGGCCGGCGCGCGCGACGGCGACGTTCTGGAGCGTTTCGTGTTTGCCGGCAACCGGCCGCTGGTCGCCGAAACCTGGATCGGCGGCCAGCGCGTGGTGGCCGAAGGCCGTCACCGCGAGCGCGAAACCATCGCGCGACGCTACGCCAGGACACTGCGCTGCCTGCTGGCCGGTTGATCCACCGCACGGATCAAACCGCGCAGGGCGGAACCCGCGCAGCGGTTTCCGCCGGCATTGCACCCAAGCCGCAAGCTCACGCGATAGCCGCGGCATCACGCCGCGGCGGAATCGCCTGCGGCGGTTCCGCCCTGCCGGCCGACGGTCAACGCTTGACGGCGGTGCGATAGAGCAGCACGGCGGTAGCCGCCAACAGCGCCAGTCCCAGCCACTGCGCGCCCTGCGCACCCAGCTGCAACGCCTGAGGCAGCATCAGCACGTCGTCGCGTTCGGTGATGACGATCGGTACCGCGATGCCGATGCCCATCAGCGCCTCGCCGGTGATGAGGCCGGCGGCAAACAGCATGCCGCGCTGGTGCACCTTCTCGCGCTCGGGATCGTCGGCGCGGATGCCGAAGCGACGCTCCACCAGCCAGGCCACGAGGCCGCCGGCGAGGATCGGCACCGACAGCTCGATCGGAAGATAGATGCCCACCGCGCAGGCCAGCACCGGCACGCGGAAGTGCGACTTGCGTGCCTTGAGCCAGGCGTCAAAGGCGATGATGGCCGCGCCGATCCCGGCACCGATGCCGATGGTCGTCCACGGCAGCTCGCCGCCGAAGATGCCCTTGGCCACCGAGGCCATGAGGGTGGCCTGCGGCGCCAGCAGCGGATTGGGATGGGCCTCGCTCACCACGCCGATGCCGTAAGCCTTGGCGAGGATGTTGAGCACCGGCGCCATCACCAGGGCCGAGGACACCGCGCCGATGGCCAGCATCACCTGCTGCTTCCAGGGCGTGGCCCCGACGATGTAGCCGGCCTTGAGATCCTGCAGGTTGTCGCCGCCGATGCAGGCCGCGCAGCACACCACCGCGCCGATCATGATCGCCGCCACCGCACCGATGCTCGAATCGCGCCCCAGCAGCACCACCAGCACCAGCGCCGCGAACAGGATGGTGGCGATGGTGATGCCCGACACGGGATTGTTCGAGGAACCCACCAGGCCCGCCATGTAGGCCGACACCGAGACGAACAGGAAGCCCGCCACCACCATGATCACCGTCATCGGCACGCTCACCGTCCACTGCCCGACGATGGCCTGATAGAGCGCCAGCAGCGGCAGGGTGAAGAGAATGAGGCCAATACCGATGTACTTCATCGGAATGTCGCGCTCGGTGTGCGCCAGGTTTGCGCCGGCGCCGGACTTGGCCACGGCCATGCCGCTCTTGACGCCGGAAAACAGCGATTTGCGCAGCGAAATCAGGGTCCAGACGCCGCCGATCAGCATCGCACCCACGCCGAGGTAGCGGATCTGAGCCGACCAGATCGCGCCCGCCGCGCATTCGGCATTCCCGCCGATGCCGCCGCAGCTGGCGACGATCGCCTGCATCAGCTCGGGATTTCCTTCGAGGAAGAAGTTGCTGTAGAGCGGGATCGCGATGTTCCAGCCGATGAAGCCGCCGGCGAACACCACGATGCCGATGTTGAGGCCGACGATGTAGCCCACCCCGAACAGCGCGGGGGAGAGATTGGTGCCGGCATAGCCGATGGTCTTGTTGAACCAGGTGGCGATCTGCGCGGTATCCGGGATGAGGCGCAGGCCGCTGCCGGCGGCGAGCTTGATCAGCCCTCCCAGGACCGCCGAGCCGGCCAGCAGCTTGAGGCCCTGCCCCGGGTTCTCGCCGGTCTTGAGCACTTCCGCCGCGGCCTTGCCTTCGGGAAACGCCAACCCCTGATCGACGATCAGCGAGCGGCGCAGCGGCACCGAGAACAGCACGCCCAGGAGGCCGCCCAGGCCCGCGATCGCCAGCACCCACGAATACTTGAAGTCGTCCCAGTAGCCCAGGATCACCAGCGCGGGGATGGTGAAGATCACGCCCGAGGCGATGGAGGAACCGGCCGAGGCGCCGGTCTGGACGATGTTGTTTTCCAGGATCGTGCCGCCCCCCAGCGCGCGCAGCACGCCCATCGACACCACCGCGGCGGGAATCGCCGAGGCGATGGTGAGGCCGGCGAACAGGCCCAGATAGGTGTTGGCCGCGGCCAGGATCACCGCAAGCACGATGGACAGCAGCACCGCGCGCACGGTGAGCTGCGGCGGAGAAACGGTCTGGTTCATTCGATACTTCCCCTCGGAAACGAGCCGCGGTGCGCGGCGCGAAGTTCCGCATTCGACTGCAAGCGGGCCTCCGGGGCAAGCCCTGCGTGGATTGCGCCTGTGCGAGAGTGCCAACCAGCGACACCTTGGCGTCACGCGACACTGCTAGGCTCGCGGCTTCCATCCCGCTCGGGCACCGCCCGCTCGGGCACTGCACTTCCTGTCGGGATTCTTTCCATGCAAATGACGACACGTTCGCGGCCGCGCGCCGCGCTGATCGGCCTTCTGGCCTGCGCCCTGCTGGCGGCGGGCGGCGCTTCCGCGCAAGTGGTCATCAGCCAGTCCTACGGCGGCGGCGGCAACAGCGGCGCCACCTACACCCACGACTTCATCGAACTGTTCAACCGCGGTTCGACGCCGGTGAGCCTCGCCGGCTGGTCGGTGCAGTACGCCTCCGCCGCGGGCACCTCCTGGCAGGTGACGCCGCTCGGCAGCCACGTCCTGCAACCCGGGCAGTACTACCTGATCCAGCAGGCGGCAGGAGGCGGCGGCACGACGCCACTGCCGACTCCGGACGTGATCGGCGGCACGGCGATGGGCGGCACCAGCGGCAAGGTCGCCCTGGTCAACAGCACCTCCGCGCTTTCCGGTGCCTGCCCCACGGGGGCCGCGATCCAGGATTTCCTCGGCATCGGCGGCTCCGCCAACTGCTTCGAGGGCAGCGGCCCGGCTCCGGGAATCGCCAACGCGACCGCGGCAATGCGCGACGACGCCGGCTGCACCGACAGCAACGACAACGCTGCCGACTTCAGCACCGCCGCGCCCACCCCGCGCAATTCCTCCAATCTGTTCCACGCCTGCGGCGGCGCACCGACGGCCCCCGTGTTTGTTTTCGATGGCGCGACCGTGTCGGTGCTGGAAGGCGACAGCGCTGCGGCCATGCTCACCTTCGTGGCCAACTTCGCCCCGGCCATCGGCAGCGGCGACACGGTGTCCTTCGACATCGCCGTCAGCGGCCCCGCCGGGCGCTACGCCTACACCGGCCCGGCCAGCGTCACGCTCGACAACAGCGCCGCCACGCCGTATCTGATCACGGTCGAGACCGTCCCCAACACCGTCACCGACGGCAACGCCACGATCACCATCACCCTGTCCAACTTCAGCGGTGCCGATCTCAGCCAGGCCGATCCGATCAGCAAATCGGGCACCATCATCGACGACGACATCAGCTTCACCCCGATCAGCCAGATCCAGGGCGCAGGACAGGTTTCCCCGCTCGACGGGCAGGTGGTGACCACGCGCGGCATCGTCACCGCGATCACCTCCAACAGCCAGCGCTACTACCTGCAGTCGCTGGCTGGCGATGAAGATGCCAATCCGGCCACCTCCGAAGGCCTCCTGGTGTTCGGCCCCGCCAGCAACCCCGCCGCGACCGGGCTTGCGGAGGGCGATCGGGTCCAGGTCACCGGCACGGTTTCCGAGTACGGCGCGGCCGGCAGCCTGCCGATCACCGAGCTGACCTTCGTCACCACGACGGTGATTTCCTCCGGCAACGCCCTGCCCGTCCCGGCCGTACTCGATGGCACGGACCTTGACCCCGCCGGCCCGCTCGACGCGCTGGAACGCTACGAGTTCATGCGGGTGAGCGTGCCGCGCTTCATCACCGTTTCTCCCACCGGCGCGGGGGCCAACGACGAATTTTTCGGCGTGACGGAAGGCACCCAACGCCCGATGCGCGAGGCCGGCGTCGACCGCTTCCGCTGCGGCGTCGATCCCGCCCTCCCCGGCAGCATGCCCCTGCCCGCCGAGGCGCCCGCCAACGTGCCGTGCTGGGACAACAATCCCGAGCTGCTGCGGGTGAAGACCAACCTGCTCGCCGGCGGCTCGGCCAAGACCCTGCGCAGCGGCACGCTGCTGGAAAACCTCGTCGGCGTGCTCGATTACGCCTCGGCGCGCTACACGATCCTGACCCGCGACAGCGACTTCCCCGTGCCCGACACCAGCGCCGCCGCGTCCGGAACCGCGGTCTCGGCCGCCAGCCCCACGGAAATCACCGTGGGCGGCTACAACGTCGAGAACCTCGCGCAGGCCGGCGGCGTCACCTATACCCGCAAGGCCGACAAGATCGCCCAGACCATCGTGAACTACCTCGGCACGCCGGACGTGCTCGGCCTGATCGAGGTCGCCAACCCGGAAACCCTGGACGATATCGCCGCGCGCGTTGGCACCATTGCCGCCAATGATCCCGAATACGGAAGCGTGATGGTCGCCGTCGCCGGCACCCAACGCCTGGGCCTCCTGCTGAAGAAGGCGCTGATCGGCGGCCAGCCGCGCGTCACCGTGGTCGGCACACCGACCGAGTACGGCGCAGGACTGCACGTGCTGTGCCCGGACGGGGTGAGCTACACCGCGGGCCTGCTCAACGACCGCCCGCCGCTGGTGGTGGACCTTCTGATCCGCGGTCCCAACGGTGCCAGCGTGCCGATCACCGTGATCAACAACCACCTCAAGTCCATGATCGACGTGGACAGCGCCGCCGACGCGGATGCCAACTACGCCTGCTTCAACGATCCGCTCAACCCGGGCGGCGGCGAGGGCCGGCGCAACCGCGCCAAGCGCCAGCAGAACGCCGAGTTCCTGGCCGAACTGGTGCAGCAGTTCCAGAACGCCGATCCAGGCCGCGCCATCGTGCTGGTGGGTGACTTCAACGCCTACGAATTCAACGACGGCTACGCCGACCTGATGGGCACGATCAAGGGCGAGCCCAGCGCCAACGATCAGACCGTGGTTCCAGACGATGGGGTCGACCTCGTCGCCCCCGACCTGATCCTGCTGACCGAGCTGGTGCCACGCGATTTCCGTTACAGCTACACCTTCGCCGGCAACGCCCAGACCATCGACCAGATCCTCGTCAACGAAGCCGCGCTGTCGCGCACCGCGGGCGAGCCACGCATGGAATTCGCGCGCGTCAATGCCGACTTCCATCAGGCCGACCGCAACGATACCGGCAACGCCTTCGGCAATTCCGACCACGATCCGGCGCTGGCCTTCCTCGACATCGCCGCCTTCCGCACCGCCGACGTTTCGGTTTCCGGGACTTCGGTCGCCGCCAGCGCCAACGTGGGCGACACGCTGACCTACGCGTTCACCCTTGCGAACACCGGCGCGGACGCGGCCGTAGGTTCGCAAGTGATCCTGACCCTGCCCGCTGGTCTGGGTTTCACCGCCCTCACCGCGCCCGCAGGATGGGTCTGCTCGCAGCCCGCTGCAGGCGCCAGCGGCGCGATCCAGTGCGGCACGGCATCGCTCGCCGCCGGCGCCAGCGCCTCCTTCAGCGTTACCGCCGGCGTCCTTCCGGCGGCCGCCGGCCAGACCCTGACGGCCACGCTCGCTGCAAGCACCGCCAGCACCGATCCGCAGCCCGGCAACAATGGCCACGACTTCATGACCCAGGTGGCCGCGGGATCACCGGAAATTTTCGCCGACGGCTTCGAGGACTGATTTCGTCCCGCACAGACCCACGAAAACCCCCGCCTCGGCGGGGGTTTTTCGTTTTCGGGGCTTGACAGCTCCTCGGCATTATTCGACACTGTTTGCGACAGTCATGGTGTTCCATATGAAGCTCAGCCTCCAGCAGCTCTGCGAGCGCGCCGAAGTCCCCGGCCGCACCGTTCGCTACTACATCCAGAAGGGCCTGCTGCCCCCGCCGGAAGGCGAGAAGCGCGGCGCCTGGTACGGGGAGCGCCACCTCGCCGACCTGCTGCGCATCCGCCACTGGCAGGAAACCGGCCTGTCGCTCGACGCCATCGCAACGCTGCTGACCGCAAAGAGCGAGCCTCCGATCGCGCCGCTGCGCCCCGGCGCGGTCGAGGTGCGCTCGCATCTGGTCGTGTCCGAAGGCGTCGAACTGGTGGTATCCCCCGACCGCGCCCGACTCACGCAGGAGCAGATCCGCCAGCTGTTCCGCGCCGTGCAGGACGCGCTGTTCGAACTCTCCCACGCCCCATCCTTCCCGGAGGAAGATTCGCCATGACCCGCCGCCATCCTTCCAGCCATTCCCGCTCCCTGCTGGCCCACAGTCGCCTGGAAGTGACGATCGACGACCTGATGGCGAGCCACGAGCTGCGCCACCGATTCCGCAACGAGGGAACCGGCCCGGTCGAAATCGTCTACACCTTCCCCGTGCCGCTGGACGCCGCCTTCCTCGGCATGGAAGCCACGATCGCCGGGGAAACCCGCGTCGCCCGAGTCCAGCCGCGCCGCAGTGCACGCGAGGCCTTCGACGACGCCATCGCCGAGGGCGACAGCGCGGTGCTGCTGGAGCGCCTGGAGCCGGGCCTACTGTGCGTGGACCTCGGCAACCTCAAGCCCGGCGAGGACGGTGAGATCGTGCTGCGCTTCGCCGCGTCGCTCGCGGCGGCCGGCGGCGTGTCGCGCTTCAGCCTTCCGCTCGTGCACCGCCCGCGCTACGGCCGCAGCCGTCTCGACGAACTGGCCACGCCCGCGCACGATTTCGCCGTGGAACACCCGCTCGACGCCACGATCCGGGTTGCCGGCCTCCTTGCCGCAGCGCCGGTGCAGTGCGCCTCGCACGCGGTGCGCTTCGAGCGCGACGGCGACGCGCTGCGCCTGACCCTGGGCCACGCCGCGCTTGACCGCGATCTGGTGCTGAACTTCGATCTGCCGAAGGACGCGCCCGCCGCGTTGCGCCTGGTCGAGGACGAGGGCGGCGCCATCGGCCTGCTCGAGGTGATCGCGCCGGCACAGGGCACCGCGCAGGATCCGATGGATCTGTGCCTGGTGCTGGATGGGTCCGGATCGATGTCGGGCGACGCCATCGCCCAGTCGCGCGCCGCGCTCGCCGCCGTGGCGGAGGCCCTGCACGAAGACGACCGGGTGCAGGTGCTGCGCTTCGGCAGCTCCGTGGTGCCGCTGTTCCGCCGCCCGCTGCGCGCCACCGCGCGGGTGCGCGAGGCCATGCATGCGCTGGAAAAAACGATCGACTCCGATCTGGGCGGGACCGAAATCGAGCTCGCGCTGGAAACCGCGCTCGATGGCCTGAAAGGAGGAGACAGGAAACGCGCCCCCGCCATCATCCTGGTCACCGATGGCGCCGTGCATCCGCACGCGCTGGACGCGGCGCGCGCCCGCGCCGCCGGGGCCGGCGTGCGCATCTTCGTGGTTGCGGTGGGTTCGAGCGCAGGCACCGACGTGCTGGCGCCGCTGGCCGAAGCCACCGGCGCGACGCTGGAGCGCGCCGTGCCGGCCGAACCGATCGACGCCGCCGTGTTGCGCCAGCTGCGTCGCGCGCGCTTTGGTGAACCCATGGAACTCTGGGTCGAATGGGGCCGGAACGCGCGCCCGCTTCCTCCGCCGCGCCTGTACCCGGGCGATGCCGCCACGTTCGTGGCCTTCCTGCCCGATGCCGCACCGCGGCGCGTGAGCCTCTGGATCGGCAAGACGGAGGCTGCGAACCTTTTCGGGGAAGGCCCCGTTCCGGACCCATCGCGCCGCGCCTGGGCCGGCCAGCAGGCCTACGCCCATGCCGGCGCGGCCGAGCGCGAGGCAATCGCGCTGCGCTACGGCCTGATCGCCGAGGAAACCTCGGCGGTGCTGGTGCGGGTGCGCGAGGCCGGCGAGCGGACCGAGGATTTGCCGGAAATCGTGCCGGTCGCGCACATGCTGCCGCACGGCATGCTGGACTACTCCCTGAGCATGCCGCGATTCCTCCGAAAGATCGCGCCCACGTCGTACCCGCCGCCCGCGCCCGGGGTTTTGTTCGAGATGGACCTCCCGACCCACCTGCGCAAATCCGGCGTCGATGACGAGGTGCTCTACAGCAAGTTGGGCTATCTCGTCGAGGAAAGCATGAACCCGCCGCGCGAGCTCCCCCCCGATCGCATCGAGGCGATCCGCGCCGAGCTGCGCCGCGTGCTGGAAGCGCTCCTGCTGCTCGCACCGCCGGCGGCCTTCACCCTCGAACGCCTGCTGGCCGCGATCGATCCATCGCTGCGCGAGGACGCCGAGGCCTGGCTGGAACTGGCAGACATCGAGCTGCACGAGGCCGCGGACGCCGCGCGCCTGCTGCTCGATCTGGTGGGTGAAGGCGTCGGAGCCGCACTGTCGGACGAACAGGAAGCGGCGCTGTCGGCGCTGGAATTCGGCGCGGGTTGATGCCGTCCGGAAGTCCCGGTTACCGCATGCGGGAACCGGGGCCGGTCAGGTCGCCTCGCCGCCGCGCCCGATGGCCACCACGCCGGTGCGGCTCATTTCCACCAGCCCGAGCGGAATCATCAGGTCCACGAAGGCGTCGATCTTGGTGGGCGAGCCGGTCAGCTCGAAGGTGAAGCTGGTGTGGGTGATGTCGACCACATGGGCGCGAAACACGTTGGAAAGCCGCAGCATCTCGGCGCGCTGCTCGCCCGTCCCCGCGACCTTCACCAGCGCCATCTCGCGCTCCACGCCGGGCTTGTCCACGGCCAGATCGACCACCCGGTGCACCGGCACCAGGCGCCCGAGCTGGGCCTTGATCTGTTCGATGATGTGCGGCGTGCCGGTGGTGACCACGGTGATGCGCGAGGTGCGCTTCTGGTGGTCGGTTTCGCCCACGGTGAGCGATTCGATGTTGTAGCCACGCCCGGAAAACAGACCGACCACGCGCGCCAGCGCGCCGACCTCGTTGTCCACCACCACGGAAAGGGTGGCGCGCACCGGGCGCGCGACGTCGTCGGCGATGAAATAGGCGGAGGCGGGCTGCGCCGGTGTCGGCTTGCTGTCGGTGCAGTGCTTTTCGTTTTGGCAGGACATGGCGGGTAGTGCTCCTCAGACCATCATGCGACCGGCTTCGGTCACCTCGGCCTCGGCGGTGTCGGGCAGGATCATCTCGTAGTGCGCGGCACCCGAGGGAATCATCGGCAGGCAGTTTTCGGCCTTGTCCACCACGCAGTCGAAGATCACCGGGCCGGGATAATCGAGCATCTCGCGGATGGCATCATCCAGCGCCGCCGGATCGCTCACCCGGATGCCCTTGCCGCCGTAGGCCTCGGCCAGCTTGACGAAGTCCGGCAGCGCCGCCGAGTAGGACTGCGAATAGCGCCCGCCGTGCAGCAGCTGCTGCCACTGGCGCACCATGCCCATGTACTCGTTGTTGAGGATGAAGATCTTGATCGGCAGGCGGTACTGAACCGCGGTCGAGAGCTCCTGCATCGTCATGAGCACGCTGGCCTCGCCGGCGATGTCGATCACCAGCGCCTCGGGGTGCGCCACCTGCACGCCGACCGCCGCCGGGATGCCGTAGCCCATGGTGCCCAGGCCACCCGAGGTCATCCAGCGGTTGGGCTGGTCGAAGTGGAAATGCTGGGCCGCCCACATCTGGTGCTGACCGACCTCGGTGGTGATGAAGGTTTCGCGCCCTCGGGTGAGCGCGTGGAGGCGCTCGATGGCGTACTGCGGCTTGATCGTCGTGTCCGACTTGAGATAGGCCAGCGAGCGGCGCGCGCGCCAGCCCTGGATCCGCTCCCACCACGCCTCGCGCGCGGCGGCGTCGATTTCCGACACGCGCGGCGCAACGCCAGCCACCAGCGCCTCGAGCACGCTCGCGCAATCGCCCACGATCGGCACTTCCACCCGGACGATCTTGTTGATCGAGGAAGGATCGATGTCCACGTGGATCTTGCGCGAACGCGGCGAGAAGGCGTCGAGCCGCCCGGTGCAGCGGTCGTCGAAGCGCGCACCCAGGGCCACCATCACGTCGCACTCGTGCATGGCGAGGTTGGCTTCGTAGGTGCCGTGCATGCCGAGCATGCCCAGCCACTGCGGATCGCTGGCGGGGAACGCGCCGAGCCCCATCAGGGTGGAGGTCACCGGGAAGCCGGTGAGCTTTGCCAGCTTGCGCAGCAGCTCGGAGGCGCGCGGTCCGGAATTGATCACCCCGCCGCCGACGTAGAACACCGGCCGCTTGGCCGACAGGATCAGTTCCACGGCCTGCGCGATGCGCGCCGGCTCGCCCTGCGTCTGCGGCTGGTAGGTCGGATGCAGCAGCCCCTCGCGCGGACCGGTGTAGGTACCGCGCTTGAACTGCACGTCCTTGGGAATGTCCACCACCACCGGACCGGGGCGGCCGCTGGTGGCGATGTGGAAAGCATCGTGCAGGATGCGCGCCAGGTCGTTCACGTCCTTCACCAGAAAATTGTGCTTGGTGCAGGCGCGGGTGATGCCGAGGGTGTCGCACTCCTGGAAGGCATCGGTGCCGATCAGGTGGGTGGGCACCTGCCCGGTGATGCACACCAGCGGAATCGAATCGAGCATCGCATCGGCCAGGCCGGTGACCGCGTTGGTCGCACCGGGACCGGAAGTGACCAGCACCACGCCCGGCTTGCCGGTCGAACGCGCATAGCCTTCGGCCGCGTGCGCCGCGCCCTGCTCGTGACGCACCAGAATGTGTTCGATTGCATCCTGCTGGAAAAGCACGTCGTAAATCGGAAGGACCGCACCGCCCGGATAGCCGAAAATGTGCTCAACGCCCTGCTCCCGGAGCGCGCGGACGACGATTTCTGCACCGGTGTGTTGCGGGTCTGGCATGGCTCGATCACCTGCAATGGCGGAAGGGTGGGCCTGCCGATGTCCGGTCAGGCGCCCGGTCCTTATCACACATTTGCCGCGGTGCATCAAGAGCAGGAATGCGCTCTTCTGCGCGTTCCGTGCAAAAACTATTGCAGGGCAGCAGAAATCGGAGGGTTTTGCCAGGCGGCGCTAATCTGCGCATCCCCGCGGCGTCGGTCGCGCAGGTCGGGCTACGTCCCCGACGCTTATGCCTCAGGCCTGCGCGCCGGAATCGTCTCCCGGCGCCACGCCCACGCCGCGCGGCGGCGCCTCGTACACGGCGCGGTCCAGCAGCCCTTCCCCACGCGCCACCAGCACCGGAACCAGCATCTGGCCGGTGACGTTGGTCATGGTGCGCATCATGTCGAGGATGCGGTCGATGGCGACCAGGTAGCCCAGCCCTTCCAGCGGCAGGCCCGCCGCACCCAGCACCACGGTCGCCATGACGATCGCCGTGCCCGGCACTCCGGCGGTGCCGAAGCTGCCCAGCACCGAGGCCAGCAGGATCACGAAATACTGCGCACCGGACAGCTCGATGCCGAAATACTGCGCCACGAACACCGAGGCGATGGCCGGATAGATCGCCCCGCAGCCGTCCATCTTCACCGTGGCCCCGAGCGGCACCGCGAAGGCGGCGTAGTCCTTGTCCACACCCAGATTTGCGGTGACGCAGCGCAGCGCCACCGGCATCGAGGCGAAACTCGACGAGCTCACGAAGGCCACCTGCATGCCGGCCGCTGCCCCGCGGAAGAAGCGCAGCGGATTGAGCCCGTGCAGCGCCAGCAGGCCGCCGTAGGTGAGGACGATGTGCAGCGCGCAGGCCACATAGAGCGCGATCACGAAGCTGCCCAGCGGCAGCAGCTTCTCGAATCCGTAGGCGCCCACGAGCGCGGCGATCAGGCCGAAGGTGCCCAGCGGGGTCATTTCCAGCACCCAGCGGGTGAGCTGCATCATCAGCGCGCTGGTTTCAGCGGAAAGCTCGCGCAGCTTCGGAACGCGGTCGCCCAGCTTCACCAGCGCCGCGCCGCACAGCGCGGCAAAGAACAGCACCTGCAGGATGTTGCCCTGCGCCAGCGCCGCGAACGGATTGGACGGCACCACGCCGAGCAGCACCTGCACCGGCCCGGGCACCTGCTTGGGCACATAGTCGGCCGGCACCGTCAGCCCGGTGACGCCCTTGCCCGGGTCCATCAGCCAGGCCACGCCCAGACCGATGCCGACCGCGCACATCGCCGTCAGCGCGAACCACAGGAAGGTCTTGCCGCCCAGCGTCGCGATGCTCTTCTGCCCGTGCAGGCGACCCACCGCGTCGATCACCGCGAAGAACACCAGCGGCACCGCGATCATGCGGATCAGGGTGATGTAGAGATCGCCCAGCGGCTGGAACCAGCGTTCCGCCGGCGCTCCCACGCCCCAGCCCACCAGCGCCCCCAGCACGAACGCCCCCATCACCCGCTGCCAGAACGGAATGCGGAACCACCACGCCAGCGACTTGACCACGGGAATCCCCGGAAAAAACAAGGCGCAACGATAGCGCATCGCCAATCCATCCGGTGCGGGCACCCGCGTCGAACCGCGGGGCGCAGGCAATGATCCTTCCCGTCGCGATTTCGCGCGTTGTGCTCTTGCGACCCGCGCAATCGCCATCCCGCCGGATGGACGAGGGCGCGCTGACCGCAACCCACCCAATGCAATCAAACAGGGAAAACCCGCATGACACGTTCGTCACATCCCATCCCCCTTGCTCTGACCTCTCTGGCGCTGTTGGCCGCTTCGACCGCAGTCGCGGCGCAATCCATCACCCGAACGCCGTGGCAGATGCACGAAGGCCAGAGCGTCATCCTGCTGGACGCGGAGCTTCCCGCGAACGGCGCGCTGCCGGAAAACGGCTACATCGCGTTCCAGCGCGCGCAGATACCCGCCGAGGGCCACGGCTGGGTTCCCGCGCCCAATCCAGAAAGCATCGGTTTCGGCGGCCCGCGCGCCTCGAAGATCGCTCAAGCCGGCGGCACCTGCCGCCGCGCCATTGATTACACCTACTTCCAGACCATCGTCGACATCCTGGAAGGCACGCAGGTCGACGTGTTCAAGATCGCCTTCCAGGGCATGGACGACGCTTCGCGCATCACCATTTTCAACCGCGCGAATCCGGGCGGAACCGTGGTCGATGGCAGCTAAGTGAGCCGCGCTGCCGCCGAGACGGAAACGGCAACGACCGATCTCAAGAACCTCGTCACCAGCGGCAGGAACCGCATCGTCATCACCCAGGTGGACTGGTGCCCGGTCGGCAACCAGTTGCAATCGGCCCAGGTGCAGCTCAACGGCAGCCGGATCGCCGCTGCCGCGCCCACCCAGCTCGGCCCGTTCCTGCCGATCTCGCACGGCGACGTGCACATCCGCTCCACGGACGGAATGAACTACGACTTCCAGGCGGCCGGCGACTACCTGATGCTGCAGTCCACCGACGGCGAGGTCGTGGTGCAATCTCGCCAGGAGATGTGGGACCAGAATCCGAAAGTGTCGGTGAACCGCGCCGGCGCGATGCGGGTGATGGGCGACAAGATCGAGTGGTACATGCGACCCGCCAGAGAGCTGTATCTCAATGGCAAGCCGATCGACCTGCCGACCGCGCCGCTGGCGCTGCCGGCGGGCGGCAGGATCGAACTCCTGCGTTCGGGCAGCAAGCAGACCTTGATGGTGTACTGGCCCAACGAAAGCTTCACCGGCCGCATGGTGGCCTATTCCAACGACACCATGGATGTCGAGGTGCGGAAAATCGTGAAGTCCCCGCGCAGCTACGAGGGCCTGATCGGCAACATGGACGGCAACCGCCCCAATGAGCTGCAGATTCGCGGCGGCGACTATCTGCCGCCCAAGCCGACCGCCGAGAACGTCGCCCGCATGGGCGAGAGCTGGCGGGTTCGTGCCAGCGAGTCGCTTTTCACGCGCTCGCATCCTGCGCCGGTCGGCGCGACGGTACAGAGCCAGCCGGGCATCGCCGATCTGGATCCGGCCGCACGCCAGGACGCCAACCAGACCTGCAAGACCGCCGGAATCACCGATGCGACGGCGCTGCGCCACTGCACCTATGACGTGGCGGCCACGGGCGACAGGACCTTCGTGGAGAGCGCGCAGCAGTTCCAGCAAACCGTTGCCGCGCTGCCCGCCGCCGAACGCGCCGGCGAAACCGTGGAACCCGCCCATGTCCAGGTCCCCCCGGTCGCAGCGGCGACTCCGGGCAGCCAGGGCCCGGGCCTGCTTCTGCCGGGCGAAAAGCTGCAGCGCGGGACCAAGTATTCCATGGCCGGCCACCACCTGATCTTCCAGGAAGACGGCAATCTCTGCGTCTACCGGACGGCAGGTGCCCAATGGGTGTGGTGCATCAACAATGATCCGAACGTCTCCTACCAACGCTCGGCAGCGGTGGAAATGACCCGGGATGGGCAGCTGCGGGTGAGCGATGCCGACGGTGCCATCGTCTGGCAGGCGCCCGCCGCCAACGCCCAGCCGCGATCCAGCATCCACCTCACGGAAAGCGGCACACTGGAGCTGCGCGCCCCGTCCGGCGCCGTACTCTGGTCCAGCCGCTGAGGCGCAGCGCAACGGGCGGGGCCTTCACCGGAAGGCTCCGCCCGGTTTCGCGCGATAGGCCGACGCGAGGGGATACGCGGCTTCCAGCACGGGCCGATACCGCCGCTCCAACGCATCGGCTGCGCCGATCTCTCCGGTTCGACGCAGCATCCGCGCGTATTCCATCGCATGGCGCGCGGTGCGGGGATTTTCCGCGCCGCGCTCCTTTCGGGTGATTTCATACGCCGCCTGCACCATGTCCCTCGCGCCATCGGCATCGCCATTCGCAGCGAGAATCAAGGATCGGGTGGCGGCCACGCGGGCATGCAGCTCCGCTTCGACCCCCGACCCGACCGCTTCCACCTGATCGAGCAGGGCGAGCGCCGCCACGTACTCGCCACGCAGGACATGCCACTGTGCCAGCGGCAGCCGAGCGTACGCCAGCGCCCCCTCGCGCACCGTGTCATCCAGCGCGCTGCGTTCCAGGATCACCGAATCCAGCAGGACGCGCGGCTCCTCGCCGGCGGAACCGGACTCGACCAGCACCTGCGCCAGCGCGGTGCGCATCACATGCAGACGGTTGTCGTCATGCCCTTCGATGGCGGCCTCCTGGATCGCAAGGGCCTCGCGCAATTTCGCCAGCGCCGGAACAAACTCGCCACGCAGAAAATGCAGCCGACCGAACTGGAACAGGGTGTTCGCATACTGGGTGCTGCGGATGCCGCCGCGGCGGGAAACGACCCCCACGGCCGCCTCCAGCAGGGATTCTGCCTCGTCGAACCGCCCGTGTTCGGCCAGGGATTCGGCAAATGCCACCCGCCCCATCGCCAGCTTGATGCTGTCTTCGCCAAAAAGCTCGCCGGTCAGACTCAGGCGCTCGCGGGCCACGAGGATCGCTCGCTCGTGCTCCCCCTGATAGGACAACGCCACTCCGAGATAGCTCAACGTCACGCGATAGGCTTCGCTGCGGGTGGCTCCGGATTCGGCGTACAGGGCTTGCGCACGCTGGCAGTGCAAGAGCGCCTGCGAGAAATCTCCCATGTTGGTGGCGACGTGGCACAGCACCAGCAGCGACTGTGCGACATCCGCAATGGGCGCACGATTGTCCTCGCGCAGCCGCAGCGCCGCCTGCGCCGCGTCCAGCGCATCGCGGCCTCCGCCCATGACCTGTGCGAGGGTGGCATGGGCCTCGGCCATGGCGTGCGGCGAAGTTCCTGCATGGTCTCGCACCAGCACGAAAGCCCGCTGCGCCGCCTGCAAGGCCTCCTCGGAGCCGCCGAACACGCTGCGGACTCCCAGCGCTTTGGCGCGAAGGCTGCGGGCTGCGGACTGCGGCGAGGGGATCATCCACCGCCGGATCGAGATACAGTCGCGCCGCTTCTTCCAGCAGCGATGCGCCCGCGCGATCTTCGTTGATCCCGCGATAGGCATTGCCAAGCGCCTCCAGCAGCCGCGCATGAACCCTCGGCTGCTGCGCCAACTCCTCATCCACGCGATCCCACCCGCGATCGAGCACCTCGCGCGCCGTGAAATCATGCCGTTCGGCCCGGGTCGGGTCGGAAAGCGAGAAGGCGGAGACCAGGAACTCGGTGGTGCGCTCTGCCACCTCGGCCTGCAGGCGCGCCTCGCGTTCGGCCTGGAAGGTGCGCCAGGTAAACCCGGCGATCAGCGCGAACAGGGTGAAACCGGCGGAAAGCAGCCAGCGATTGCGCCGTACGAACAGCCGTGCGCGATAGCTCCACCACCCGCGCCGCGCCATGACCGGCCGCGCAGCGAGGAAGTGGCCGAGGTCATCCGACATTTCCTGCACCGAGGCATAGCGTTGTTCCGGCTCGCGGCGCAGCGCCTTGAGCACGATGGCATCCAGATCGGCGGGGATGCGATTCACGCCCTTTGGCCGGGCGGTGGATGCCTGCCCCCGGTCTGCCGCAACCCGCGGAATCCGCCGGCTCGGCGGCGTCACCACGCCGGAAAGAATCGCGCTGGCGCGCGCATGGTCGGATTCCAGATGCTCGAACGGACGCACACCGGCGAGCAACTCGTACAGCACCACGCCCAGCGACCACACGTCGCTTCGCGTGCCGAGCGGATTTCCTTCGATCTGCTCGGGGCTGGCGTAGGCCGGGGTCATCGCCTGCGTGGCGGTGACCAGCAGGGCGTTGCCGTCCAGCAGGCGCGCGATGCCGAAATCCAGCAGCTTGGGCTCCCCCGCGGCATCGACGAGCAGATTGGCCGGCTTGATGTCGCGATGGATCACCAGACGCTCGTGCGCATAGGACACCGCGGCACAGACCTTCAGGAACAACCCGATGCGACCGCGCACATCCAGCGAATGCGTCTGGCACCAGCGGTCGATGCGCTCGCCATCGACATATTCCATCGCCAGGAACGACTGGCCCTCGGCATCGCTGCCGGCGTCGATCAGATACGCGATGTTGGGGTGATTCAGGCTGGTGAGAATGCGCTGCTCTTCCTGGAACCTCGCCTGCTGGGCGAACGACCCGAAGCGCAGGCGCTTCAGCGCCACGCGCAGGCTCACTCCGCCGGCATCGCGCTCGGCCAGCCAAACCACGCCCATGCCGCCCTCGCCGATGCGCTCGATCAGGCGATATCGCGCCTGCGAGGCGGCGTTGATGTGAAGCCCCTGCGCCAGTTCGGCGGCCGTCCTTGCGATCAACTCGGGAACATCATCGTGTGCCGTATCTTCGGCGGCCTGGATCAGCCACTCCACCTCGCGCCGCAGGGCCGGGTCGGAACCGCAATGCGCAGCCAGGCAGGCCTGTCTTTCGTGCAGCGGTCGTTCGAGCACCTCGTGCACGATGGCCTGGGCTCTGGCGTAGCAGTCCTCACCCATCCGCCAGCTCGCGCTGCAGCCATGCGCGCGCCATGCGCCAGTCGCGCACGATGGTGGCGCGGGCCACGCCAAGCACATCGGCGATTTCGTCGAGTTCCAGCCCGGCAAAGAACTTGAGGTCGATCACCTGAGCCTGTCGTGCATTGATTCTGGCAAGGCGCTCCAGCACGCCGTCAAGATCGAGGAAGCCTGCCGTCGCAACCGGCAAATCGATCTCTTCGATGGCAACGCGAATTTCCGAGAAAGGACGTTTGGACGCCATGCGCCGTCGCGCGTGATCCACCAGCACCCGCCGCATCCTCCGCGAGGCGATGCAAAGCAGCTGCGCGCGATTGTCCGGATCGATGCCGTGCTGCGCGGTCATCCGCATCCACGCTTCATTGACCAAGGCGGTGGTTTACAGGGTGTGGCCATCGCGCTCGCCCCGCATGGCGTGCGCCGCCAGTGCCTTCAGCTCCGCGTAGAACAGGGGCGACCAGAAGGCGTCCGTCCCGAATCCCTCGAGACCATCCGCCACGTCGATATGGGAAGCAGGGTGCAAAACCGGCATGCGGATCGCTTCGATGGGAGGGCCGCGGACGGCCAGAATACCAAGCTTGGCATGAAGGAAACCGGCTTCCTGTCACCCATGCACAAGCCCCGGGCCGGGCGATACGCGGTCATCCGGGCGTGAGATTCGCAGGTCTCGGGAATGGGCTGTTCGCGCTGGAAAACAAATCGCAAGACGTCGAGTTTCGTTGAAATCGGAACGTCTGCGATGGCTGGGCGCGGGGGCTTTGCAACAACCGTGTCGGTCATGCCGCTTCGCACCTGCAAAAGCAGGCGGCCAGCCGATACATGAAAAGGGCCGACGATTTCGCGCCGGCCCTTTCCGCTTCACGCCTGCGCGCGAAGCTTATTTCTTGACGATTTCCAGCAGCTCGACTTCGAACTTGAGGGTGGCGTTGGGGCCGATCGGGCCGGGCGTGCCGCGGTCGCCATAGGCCAGCTCCGAAGGCAGCCACAGGGTGTACTTGCTGCCCACCGGCATCAGCTGCAGGGCTTCGGTCCAACCCGGGATCACCGCGTTGAGGGCGAAGGTGGCCGGCTCGCCGCGATCCACCGAGCTGTCGAACTTGGTGCCGTCCAGCAGAGTGCCGGTGTAGTGCACCTTGACCGTATCGGTAGCGGCGGGCTTGGGTCCCTTGCCCTGGGTCACGACCTGGTACTGCAGGCCCGAAGCGGTGGTGGTTACGCCCTTCTTGCCCTTGTTGGACGCAAGGAAGGCATCGCCTTCTTCCTTGTTCTTCCTGGCAGCAGCGGCCTGCTCGGCGGCGTGCTGGGCCTGCAGGCGCTCGGCAAAGCTCTTCTGCACGGTCTGCGCTTCTTCGGCGGTCAAAAGCGGGGTGCCCGCCTTGAGGGTGGTCTCGATGGCCTGGAACAGCACCGGCAGGTCGACCTCGCCCTTGATCTGCTGCAGGGAATTGCCGATCTGCATGCCGACCATGTAGCTGACCTTGTCGCGATCGGACTCGAGCTTGTCCTTGGCGAAGGCAACGCCGGACACGCCGAAAACGGCGACGGTAGCGGCGGCAAGCAGCGTGTGACGCAGGGAACGATTCATCGAAAACTCCAGTGGAAAAGGGAAAGCGCCCGCGTCGCGAGCGCGCAAGGGCGGGATATTCTGGGGCCCGGACCCGGGCCATGCAACGCCGGCCGCTGTGACCGTCCGAACCTGCGGGAGTTCAGTGCGCCGCAGGCGACGGTTCAGCCGGCACAGGCTCGGCCAGCAGCGCCTCGATCCTGTCCAGCAGCGCGGGGTCATCGGGCCGGGTGCGGCTGCCGAAGCTGGCCACCACTTCACCGCGCCGGTTCAACAGGTACTTGTGGAAATTCCAGCCCGGCTTCTCGCCGGTGGCTTCGCGCAGCTGGCGATACAGCGGCGTGGCGTCGTCGCCCTTGACGCGGACCTTCTCGTACATCGGGAAGGTCACGCCGTAGGTGAGCTTGCAGAAGTCCTGGATCTGTTCCTCGCTGCCCGGCTCCTGTCCGAGGAAGTCGTTGGACGGAAAGCCCAGCACCGCAAAGCCGCGCGGCGCAAGGCGATCGTGCATCGCCTCCAGGCCTTCGTACTGCGGGGTGAAGCCGCACTTGCTGGCGACATTCACGATCAGCAGCACCTTGCCCTGATGGCGGCACAGGCTTTCGGGCGTCTTGCCGGCGAGCGGGCGAAGCGCATGGTCGAGCAGCGCGCTGCACGATGCCTGGGCGGCGGCAGGCGGGGACAGCAGGGCTGCCAGCGCGAACGTGGCAGCGGCAGCGACGGAACGGAACGCGGTCATCGGAACCTCGGCAGCGGTGCAGGCCGACCACGATAGCGCCGCCGGCATCGTCGCGGGCAAGTTCGACCGAAAAAAGTCCGCGCTGAACCTGCGGCGCCCGCAGCCTTCGGAATCCTCCGATTTTGAACCAATGCTGAATATCCAGATCACCGCATCAGGAGGCGCTTGCATTGGAATCTCTGGTGTTGTAGTTTACTACCACACCGCATCAACAACACTGCACACCACGGGAGTTCCGCCATGCACACCAAGCTCAAGCACGTCATCCTGGGTCTTGCGTTCAGCGCGCTGGCCATCGCCGGTGGCGCGCTGCTGGGCGAGCCAGCCTCCGCACCCTTCCTGCACTGCCACGAGGGCGGACTCGCGCAAAGCGCCCTCCTCGCCGCCGCGCCCTCCAAGGCGAAGCCAACGCAGGAATCGGTCCAGCCTTCGGACGTCACCCGTCCCGCCGCGCCTCACCAGGCCATTTCCCCCGCCCTGCCCTGGAACACGCAAGCCCTGCGCGCGAGCTTCCAGATGCCCTTCTTTTCCTTCGGCGCGATCCTGCCGCGCGCGCCGATCTCACAGGAGCAATGAGCATGAGCGTCGTGTGGAACGACACCTCGCCGATCTACCTGCAGCTCAAGGCACGCATCGTCGCCATGATCCTGGACGGGCTGCTCAAGCCCGGCGATGCAGTGCCCTCGGTACGTCAGGTGGCCGCGGATTTTCAACTCAACCCCATCACCGTCTCGCGCGCCTATCAGGAACTGGCCGACGAGCAGCTGGTGGAAAAACGCAGAGGACTTGGCATGTTCGTGACAGAAGACGCACCCGAAAGGCTCCTGGCCTCCGAGCGCGAGCGTTTCCTCACCCAGGAGTGGCCGCAGATCGTGGAACGCATCGTGCGGCTGGGCCTTTCCTGGGATCGCCTGCGCGCCCAGATCGCCGCCGCCGGCGGCAAGGTGGATGCACCATGAGCGCCATCGTTGCCCGCAACCTCACCAAGACCTACGGCGGCAAGCCGGCGCTGGACGGCGTGAGCTTTTCCATCGAACCGGGCCGCATCGTGGGCCTGATCGGTCCCAACGGCGCCGGCAAGACCACCGCGCTCAAGGCCATCCTCGGGCTGACCCCGTTCGAAGGCGAACTGTCGGTGCTCGGCATGGATCCGCACGCCCGCCGCAACGAGCTGATGAACGAGGTCTGCTTCATCGCCGACGTGGCCATCCTGCCGCGCTGGATCCGGGTTTCGGAAGCCATCGACTTCGTCGAAGGCGTGCACCCGCGCTTCTCGCGCGCCAAGTGCGAAGCCTTCCTCGCGCGCACCAAGCTGCAGCCGCGCCAGCGCGTGCGGGAAATGTCCAAGGGCATGGTCGTGCAGCTGCACCTGGCCCTGGTCATGGCCATCGACGCCCGCGTGCTGGTGCTGGACGAACCCACGCTGGGGCTGGACATCCTCTACCGCAAGCAGTTCTACCAGAGCCTTCTGAACGACTACTTCGACGAGGGCAAGACGATCATCATCACCACCCATCAGGTCGAGGAAATCGAGCACATCCTCACCGACCTCTTGTTCATCCGCGCCGGCAAGATCGCTCTGTCGGCCAGCATGGACGAAGTGGCCGAACGCTTCACCGAAGTGATGGTGCCGCCCGAGCGCGCCGAAGCCGCCCGCGCGCTCGGTGCGCTCGACGAGCGTCAGGTATTCGGCAAGACCATCTTCCTGTTCGACGGCATCGGCAAGGCCCGCCTCGCCGAGCTGGGCGAAATCCGCACCCCCAGCGTCGCCGACCTGTTCGTGGCCACGATGAAAGGAACCTACGCATGAACACCCCTTCGACCACCATTTCCCCGCTGCGCAAGTTCGGCTGGCTGCTGCGGCGCGAGTACTGGGAAAACCGCGGCGGATTCTTCTGGGCGCCGGTGATCACCGCGATCATCGTCAGCGTACTGGGCGTGCTGGGAACGATTGCCAGCGTGCTGCTGGTCAATCGACTGGAGGACAAGAGCAAACCTTTCCTCCAGATGGGCAAGTCCAGCCTGCACGCGAATTCTTCCATCAGCGACCCTTCGGTCCTGGGTGCGGTTGGCGACGGCAGCCTGCTTTCGGGCATCGCGATCATCGCCCTCGTGCTGGCCTTCAGCGTGTTCTTCTACAGCCTGGGCGCGCTCTACGACGACCGCCGCGACCGCAGCATCCTGTTCTGGAAATCACTGCCGGTATCCGACGCACTGACGATCGTTTCCAAGAGCCTGTGGGCCCTGCTGCTGGCCCCGGCGCTGGCGATCGCGACGGGCCTGGCGCTGGGCGTGGTGATGGTCCTTCTCGGCGTGCTGAACATGAAGCTCATCGGCGTCCCGGGCGGCGGTGCGATGCTCTGGAACACGCACTATTTTCGCGTGGCCCTGAACGCGCTGAGCGTGGTGCCGGTGTACGCGGCCTGGGCCCTGCCCGCCGTCGGCTGGCTGATGCTTTGCTCGGCCGCCGCGCGCAGCAAGCCCTTCCTCTGGGCGGTGCTGGTGCCGATCCTCTCGGCCACCCTGCTGAGCTGGCTGGGCGCCCTGCCCGGCATCTCCATGCCGCACGGCACGATCTGGTACGTGCTCGGCTATCGCCTGCTGCTGAGCGTGGCCCCGGGCACCTGGTACATCGACGAAACCCTGATCGGTCGCCTCGCCGCCAGCGCGGATTCGATCGAGAGCCCGCAGGATCTGATGCATCTCGTCGACCCGAGCCGCAGTTGGCACCTGTTCGCAGGCAGCGACGTCTGGATCGGCATGGCCGCCGGCCTCGCCATGATCGCCCTCGCCGTGTGGCTGCGCCGGCGGCGCGACGACGCCTGACTCACCCCGCCCTGCGGCGGAGCGCCGCAGGGCGGGGCTATGCCCCCGACAAAACGCGATCCAATCGCCTCAACCGTGGATCCCGCCCTTGGCCAGCAGGGCGGGATCGAGCAGCTTCTTCAGCTCCTTCTCCGACAGTCCGGTGGTTTCGCGCGCCACCTCAAGGATCGGGCGGCCTTCCCTGTACGCCTTTTTGGCGGTGGCGGCGCCCTTCTCGTAGCCGATCACCGGATTGAGCGCGGTGACGAGGATCGGGTTGCGCGAGACGGCTTCGGCGACGTGCTCCTTGCGCACGGTGAAGCCGGCGATGGCGGCGTCGGCGAGCTGCACCGAAGCATTGGCGAGCAGCTCGATCGATTGCAGCAGGTCATAGGCCACCAGAGGCAGCATCACGTTGAGCTGGAAGTTGCCGCTCTGCCCGGCGATGGTGATGGCGACATGGTTGCCCATCACCTGGGCGCAGACCATCGCCATCGCCTCGGGAATCACCGGATTGACCTTGCCGGGCATGATCGAGGAACCGGGCTGCAAAGCCGGCAGCTCGATCTCGCCCAGACCCGCGAGCGGGCCGGAGTTCATCCAGCGCAGGTCGTTGGAAATCTTCATCAGCGAGGTCGCCAGCGCGTTGAGCTGGCCGGAAAGCTCCACCGCCGCGTCCTGCGAGGAAATGCCCTCGAACAGGTTGGGCGCGGATTCGAAGCGCTCGCCGGTGAGTTCGGACAGGTGCCTTGCGAACAGCTTGCCGAAACGCGGATCGGCGTTGATTCCGGTGCCCACGGCGGTGCCGCCCTGCGGCAGGCGGCGCACGCGCTTTCCGGTGTCGGCAAGGCGCGCCTGCGCGGAGGCGATCTGGGCCGACCAGGCCGACAGTTCCTGTCCGAAGGTGATCGGCATGGCGTCCATCAGGTGGGTGCGGCCGGTCTTGACCACGCGCGCCAGCTCCTTCGCCCGGCGGTCGATGGTATTGCGCAGGTGGGCGAGCGCGGGCAGCAGCTTTGCGCTCACCTCCAGCCAAGCCGAGACCTGCACGGTGGTGGGGATCGTGTCGTTCGAACTTTGCCCGAGGTTGACGTGATCGTTGGGGTGCACCTGCACCTTGCCCCCGGCGTTGACCAGGTGGGCGATGACCTCGTTGGCGTTCATGTTGGTCGAGGTGCCCGAGCCGGTCTGGAACACGTCGATGGGAAACTGCGCGTCGTGCTTGCCCTGCGCCACCTCCCGTGCCGCCTTGACGATGGCCCGGGCGCGCCTGGTGTCCAGATGCCCCAGCTCCTCGTTGGCGCGCGCCGCGGCGGCCTTGACCTGCCCGAGCGCATGCAAAAAGGCCGGCGGCAGGGTCAAGCCGGAAATCGGGAAGTTCTGCACCGCGCGCTGGGTGGACGCGCCCCAGAGCGCATCGGCGGGAACCGCCAGTTCGCCCATGGAATCGTGCTCGATGCGGGTCTTGCCGGATGCATTCATGGGAATGATTCTCATTCTTTGAGTATCCGCCATTCTAGCGCCGCGCGCGGCAGCCGGAATCCTGCTGCTAGACTTCCGATCCCTGCGGTCATCGCGAGCCACGCTTGCAAAACCTGCTTTACCTCCTCGCCGCGCTGTTCCTGGTGGCACTCAACGGCTTCTTCGTCGCCGCCGAATTCTCGCTGGTCAAGCTGCGCCACACCCAGGCCACGGCGATGGCCGAAATCCACGGCTGGCGCGGCCGCGTTCTGCTGAACGTCCACAGCCATCTGGACGCCTATCTCTCGGCCTGCCAGCTCGGCATCACCCTGGCCTCGCTGGGCCTGGGCTGGATTGGCGAGCCGGCGTTCGCGGCCCTGCTCGACCCGCTGTTCGCGATGTTCTCGCTGCCGCCGGAAACCGCGCATCTGGTGGCCTTCATCGTCGCCTTCACGATCATCTCCTTCCTGCACATCGTGCTGGGCGAGCTGGCCCCCAAGTCGCTCGCGCTGCGTCGACCGAGCGGGGTTTCGCTGTGGACGGCGGCACCGCTTTTCGCCTTCTACTGGCTCATGTATCCGGCCATCTGGGTGCTCAACGCCAGCGCCTTCCTGATCCTGCGCTGGTTCGGGCTGGAACACGCCGACGAGCACGCGCAGTCGTTCTCGCGCGACGAGCTCAAGCTGATCCTGCACGGCCACCGCGGCATCCGCGACGGCGGCGAGGAAATCACCATGATGAGCCACGCGCTGGAGCTGCCCGAGCTGGTGGTCGGCGACCTACTGCGCACCCGCGAGCAGCTCGCCAGCCTGCACGAGGGCATGACGCAGGAGGAAATCCTCGCCGAATTCCAGCGATCCCAGTTCAGCCGCTATCCGTGGTTCGATGCCGACGACGAGCACGCGCTCGGCGTGCTGCACGCCAAGGACCTGTTGCAAGCCATCGCCGGCGGCAAGCGCATCGGGGATGTGCGCCCGCTGCTGCGCCCGGCCATCGTCACCGCGCTCGACACGCCGATCTTCGAGGTGCTGCGCCAGTTCAAGGGCGGCCAGTCCTCGATCGCGCTGGGGCGCGAGGACTCCGGCCGCATCGCCGGCTTCCTGACCCTGAGCGACATCGTGCAGGTGATCATCGGCGATGTGCGCGACGAGATGCGCCGCCACGCCGGCGACGGCATCCAGCGCGCTGCAGACGGCAGCTTCACCATCCATGGCGGCATCCCGATCTACCGCCTGGAACGCCTGCTCGACCGAGAAATCGCCGCGCCCGACGACATCAACTCGGTCGGCGGCCTCATCACCTCGCGCCTGGAGCGCCTGCCCGTGGAAGGCGACACCCTGCGCTTCCCGGAAGGATTCACCCTGATCGTGCGCAAAGTCGAAGGCCCGCGCGCCACCGCCATCTCGGTACTGCCGCACGTCGAGGAATGACAGCGCTCCGAAAGCGCCCGAGCTGCCGGTAGGGCGCCGGAGGCGATTCCGCCGTCGCCCGGTCCCTCGGCGCACCTCCCTCTCGGTCTCGCGGATGCATCGCGACACCGTGCCCGCGCGACACCGCCACGGCGGAATCCGCTGCGCGGGTTCCGCCCTACTCGTGTGTACCAGAACGGGTGCGCAGTAAGCGGGATACGCGTTCCCGGGCCGGAGCATCGCCGTAGAGCGCAGCTTGCTGCGCTGAAGCTCTTCAGAATCCATCCGCCTGCGGATGCCGTACCGGCTGGAAGAGTACGCCAGCCGCGAGCCGCACCCGATCTTCCAGCAGGCAGGGCGGAACCGCCGAAGGCGATTCCGCCGTCGCCCGGTCCCTCGGCGCACCTCCCTCTCGGTCTCGCGGATGCATCGCGACACCGTGCCCGCGCGACACCGCCACGGCGAAATCCGCTGCGCGGGTTCCGACCTACCTGAGCGCCGCATCGAGGCTCTGCTGGAGGTAGCCGAACAGGGCATGGCGAAACACCGTGCGCTGCTGGAAACCGAGCCGGTGGTGGGTACGGGCTTGCGCCGCGCATTCGATGGTTTTGCCTCGCATTTTGGCTGACGACGGCAGGGAATCCGGCCACGGAGCCGGGCGCTTGGTTCACACCCTCGGCCCGGGGCGTGCGCCGGACGACCGCCGCGTCCCCGTTACCCGCAGCCCCGCCAGTGGCGCCAACGCAGGCCGAAGTGCGCGCAGCGGGTAGAATCTGCGGCCGCTTTCCTTCTTCCTCGCTGTCATGACCCATCCGCTCACCGCCCTCTCCCCGCTCGACGGCCGCTATGCCGCCAAGGCCGCGCCGTTGCGCCCGATCTTCAGCGAATTCGGACTGATGCACGCGCGCGTGCGGGTCGAGATCGCCTGGCTGATCGCGCTGGCCGACGAGGCGGCGATCGGCGAGGTGCCGGCGCTTTCCGCCGGCGCGCGCGATTTCCTCAACGCCATTGCCGAGGACTTTTCCGAGGCCGACGGTGAGCGCATCAAGGCCATCGAGCGCACCACCAACCACGACGTCAAGGCGGTCGAATACTTCATCAAGGAAAGGATCGCCGACCATCCCGAGCTGGCGCAGGCGCGGGAGTTCGTGCACTTCGCCTGCACCTCGGAAGACATCAACAACCTCGCCTATGGCCTGATGCTGCGCGAGGCGCGCGAGCGCGTGCTGCTGCCGGCGATCGACCGGGTGATCGAGGCGTTGCGCGCGATGGCGCACGCGCAGGCCGCCCGTCCGATGCTCTCGCGCACCCACGGCCAGACCGCCTCGCCCACCACGCTGGGCAAGGAAATCGCCAACGTGGCCGCGCGCCTGGCGCGCCAGCGCCGCCAGATCGCGCAGGTGGAGCTGAGCGGCAAGATCAACGGCGCGGTGGGCAACTACAACGCACACCTCGTCTCGTACCCGGACGTGGACTGGCCGGCCTTCACGCGGCGCTTCGTCGAGGGCCTGGGGCTGGCGTTCAATCCCTGGACCACCCAGATCGAGCCGCACGACTGCGTGGCCGAGATCGGCGACGCGATGCGTCGCGCCAACACCGTGCTGATCGACTTCGCGCGCGACGCCTGGGGCTATATCTCGCTCGGCTACTTCACGCAGAAGCTCAAGGAAGGCGAGGTCGGCTCGTCGACCATGCCGCACAAGGTCAACCCGATCGACTTCGAGAACGCGGAAGGGAACTTCGGGCTGGCCAACGCGCTGTTCGAGCACTTTTCCGCGAAGCTGCCGATCAGCCGCTGGCAGCGCGACCTGACCGATTCCACCGTGCTGCGCGCGCTCGGCACCGCCTTCGGCCACAGCCTGATCGCGCTCGATTCGCTGATGAAGGGCCTGGGCAAACTCGAGGTGAATCCGGCGCGCCTGGAGGCCGACCTCGACGCGAGCTGGGAAGTGCTGGCCGAAGCCGTGCAGACGGTGATGCGCCGCCACGGCCTGCCCAATCCCTACGAGCAGCTCAAGGCCCTCACCCGCGGTCAGGGCATCACCCGCGACTCGATGCGCGCCTTCATCGGCAGCCTCGACCTTCCCGCCGATGCCAAGGCCCGGCTGCTGGCGCTGACGCCGGCGTCGTACGTCGGACTGGCCGAGCGGCTGGCGCGGGAGATCTGAGGCAGGAACCGCTGGCCCTCGCCGACCCGCCGCCGCCCGGTGCGGGTAAGCTCGCACGCGAGGGCCGGAAGGCGGAGGACGAGCGATGCTGCTGGAAGCGCTGGGCGCGGTGCGGGACATGGGCCGGGTGCAGGAAATCGCGGCGGTGCTGATCCGCTACGGTTTCGGCGACGTGGTGCAGCGCGTTGGCCTGGCCGGCGTGCTGGAACGAGCCGGGCGGATGCTGCACTGGCAGGCGGTGCGGGAGGACATGCTGAAGCTCTCCCCGCCGCAGCGCGTGCGCCGTGCGCTGGAGGACCTCGGTCCGACCTTCGTCAAGCTCGGGCAGATCCTCGCCACCCGCGTGGACCTGTTCGGGCCGGAGTGGATCGCCGAACTGAGCCGCCTGCAGAACGCGGTGCCGGCGGCGCCCTTCGAGCGCATCGCCGCCCAGCTCGAGGAAGATCTGGGGCGCCCGCCGCACGAGGTCTTCCGCAATCTGCGCGAAACCCCGCTCGCCGCCGCCTCGCTCGGGCAGGCCTATCTGGCCGAACTGGAGGACGGCACGCGCGTGGTGCTGAAGGTGCGCCGGCCCGACATCGCGCCGACCATCGAGGCGGACCTGCGGCTGCTGGGGCGACTGGCCGAGGTCGTCGAGAGCGAAATGCCCGACTGGCGCCGCTACCGCCCGCGCGACGTGGTTCGCCAGTTCGCGCTCTCGCTGCGGCGCGAGCTGGATTTCGCCGCCGAGTGCCGCAGCGCCGAACGCATCGCGCGCAACTTCGCGGACCTTCCGCAGCTCGTCGTGCCGCGCGTGCACTGGCAATACGTCCGCGAGCGGCTCAACGTGCAGGATTTCGTGGTCGGCATTCCCGCCGGCGCGCCGGATCAGATCGATGCGGCGCGGCTGGACCGCTCGCAACTGGCGCGGCAGGGCGCGTCGGTCATCCTCAAGATGGTGCTGGAAGACGGCTTCTTCCACGCCGACCCGCATCCCGGCAACGTGTTCTTCCTGTCGGACAACCGCATCGCCCTGATCGATTTCGGCATGGTCGGGCGGCTCAGCGCCGAGCGCCGCCGGCAGATCGCCCGCCTCCTTCACGGTCTGGCGAGCCGGCAGGTGGAGCTGGTGTCGGAGGTGCTGCTGGACTGGAGCGGCGGGTTCGACATCGACGAGGCGCAGCTCATCACCGAAATCGACGCCTTCGTGGACACCTACCGCGGCGTGCCGCTCAAGCACCTGGGCTTTGGCCGGATGCTTGCCGACATGATCGCGGTGCTGCGCAACAACGGACTGACCCTGCCGCCGGACCTGGCCCTGATGCTCAAGGCCTTCGTCACGCTGGAAGGCATGGGGCGCGAGCTGGACCCGGATTTCGACATGGCCGCCGTGGCCGCGCCCTACCTGCGCCGCGCGCTGTCCGAGCAGTATTCGCCCGGGGCGCTGGCGCAGCGCGGGCTGCACCTCTTTTCCAGCGCGATGGGGCTGGTCTCCAGCCTGCCGCGCGACCTGCGCCACATCCTGCGTCTGGCGCGGCGCGGCAAGCTTCACGTCGAGGTGGAAGTGACCTCGCTCAAGCCCTTCGGCGACCAGCTCGACCGCGCCGTCAGCCGGCTCACGATCGGCCTGGTCACCTCGGCGCTGATCATCGGCTCGGCCATCGTGATGAACATCAAGGGGCCGATTGCGCTGTCGAGCATCTCCGGATTCGGCGTGCTCGGCTTCATCGGCGCCGCGCTGGGAGGCGTCTGGGTGCTGGTCTCCATCCTGCGCGGCGGGCGGTGATGCGCCCGCCGTCGGGGACGTAGCCCCTGCACGGCGTCGGGGGCGCAGCCCCGACCTACCGGCGATGTGGTGTCACGCCCAGCTCTTCGAGGATTGCCGGGGCGGGGTACACCTCGTCCATCACCCAGAGCATGTAGCGCGAATCTACGTGGATGGTGCGGGTGAGCGCCGGGTCGAACACCCAGTTGGAGGCCACCGACTCCCAGATGCCGTCGAAGATCAGGCCCACCAGCTCGCCCTTGGCGTTGAGCGTGGGGGAACCGGAGTTGCCGCCGGTCACGTCCAGATCGGCCAGGTAGTTCACCGGCACGTCCTTGAGCGCCGGAACTTCCCACCGCCCGAAGCGGCGCGCGGCGATGGCTTCGAGCTGGGCGGCGGTGGCGTCGAACTCGCCCTCGCCGGTGTGTTTTTCCACCAGCCCGCGCGTGGTGGTGAAGGGCTGGTAGTAGAGACCATCGCGCGGTGACACGCCCATCACGTTGCCGAAGGTGATGCGCAGGCTGGAATTGGCGTCCGGATAGGTGGCCCGGCCCTGGCTGGCGCGAAAGTCGATCAGCGCCTGCATGTAGCCCGGCTGCAGGCGCGCAAGCGCGCCGTTGAACGCCTTGCGCTCGGCTTCCATGCGCCGCATCGCCGGATACAGCGCGGCGGCGAGGCGGATGAATCCGTCCTCGCTGGCATCCAGCTCGGCCGGGGTGGCCTGGAACGCGGCCATGCGCGCGTCCAGTGAAGCCAGCCGGGTACTGGCGTAAAGCGCGTCGATCTGCGCCTTCATGCGTTCGGTGGAAGGAGCATCCCCCGACAGTCCGGCCCAGGCGTCCAACTCGGGCAGGCGCTGCGCGGACGGCAGCGCGGCGTACTTCGTCATCCAGTATTCGAGGATCTTGCGGTCCACGTCCGGGTCCATGCGGCGATCGAGCTGGCGCTGGCTGGCTTCAAGCACCGGCCAGTCGCGCTCCTGGAAGCCCATCTCGCGCTCGGCGTCGGGGCGGGTGCGCTCGTGCGCGAGGCGGTAGAGCGTGTTGGCCGAGCCGATCAGGCCGCTGACGCCGAGCGCCGCGAAGATGCGGTCGCGCTCGCGGGTGGCGCGCTGGGAGTCGATCACCTTCACATAGTCGCGGTAGTTGGCTAGCGCGGCCTCGCCCTTGCCGCCCTGTCCCTTTAGCCAGGCCACCAGCGCGTTTTCCTCGCGCCGTTTGGTGCCCGCGGCATCCGCGCGATGGAAACCTTCCAGCATCCCCGCCATGTTCTTGCGGCCGTTGTTCATCCAGGCCAGCGTCGCGGCGTACTTGATCGCCACGTCCGGATCGTTCTTGCCTGCGTCGGCGAGGATCCCCATCTGGTCGTCGAAGATCGCGATCTGGGTGGGATAGCTCCAGTCGATCGCATCGTCGATCTGGTCGGCGAGCTGGTATCGCTGGGTGCGGCCCGGGTAGCCGGCCACCATCACGAAGTCGCCCTCGGAAACGCCTTCCTTCGCCAGCGGAAGGAAACGCCTGGGCCGGTAGGGCACGTTGTCCTTCGAGTAGGCCGCAGGCTTGCCGTCCGGGCCGACGTAGGCGCGGTAGAAGGTGAAGTCGCCGGTGTGACGCGGCCACTGCCAGTTGTCGGTGTCGCCGCCGAACTTGCCGATGGCCTCGGGCGGGGCGTAGGCGATGCGCACGTCGCGGATTTCCATCTGCCGGAACAGGCGGTACTGCACGCCGCCGAAGTGCGAGAACACCCGGCAGCGGTATTGGCCGTCGGCCTCGCATTCGGCCACGAGCTTCTTCTGCGCGGCCTCGATGGCGTCGTTGCGCTGGCGGTCGGTGGCCTTCTTCCCTATGCCTCCGAGCACCCGGTCGGTCACGTCGCGGATGTCCTCGGTCACCCAGATGCGCGCCGCAGGTCCTGCGGAAGGTTCGTCGGCGAGCGAAGCGGCGACGAAGCCGTCGCGCAGCAGGTGGTTTTCCGGCGTGGAGTTGAGCTGCAGCGAACCGTAGGCGCAGTGGTGGTTGGTGACCACCAGGCCGTTGGGCGAGACGAACGAGGCGGTGCAGCCGCCCAGGGACACCACCGCACCCATCGGCTGGCCGGTGAGGTCGGACAGCGCCGCCGGATCGAGCTTCAGGCCGGTGCGGGTCAGCGCCGCGGATATTTCCGGAAGCTGCTCGGGCGTCCACATGCCCTCCACGGCGAGGGCGGGCGTCGCGGCCAGGAGGCCGGCACAAAGGAGCGAAAGGCGCATCGGGATTGCCTGGAGGATAAAACGGGCCTCGGAGTGTAAGCGCCGTCCTGCCGGCGGGAATGGGCCGATGGTCAGGGGTGCGCGCCTCGCGGCCCGGATGCGCTGCGTGTCCCCGAGCTTTATAAATGAAGGGCTGTGAGCGCGATAAATGGGGAACAAAGCCGAACACAGGCGAACAACGACGAACAAAAACTGCAACTTTATTGCGGGAGGCGCAACAACGACGCAGGCGGGGTCGGTGGCCTACGTCATCCGCCTGCGGCCTCTTCCAAGTATGCGCCGGCGATCTGCTCGATGTCTGCGCGGTCTTGGTCGGACAGGCCGAGGAAAGGGCGCGGCGGCAGGCCCGGGTGGTTGACCTTGCGCCGGGCAATCCTGTCGCCACCCGGCCCGAGGAAAGACAGCGCCTTCCCCTTGACCGGAAGGATGACATAGGGCGGCGTGCCCTCCTGGTGCGCGCGCGCGTACTTTGTCGTAGCCGCGATCTGGGCGAAGTCTGATCCGTGGCTCGGAAAAATCTGATCGCGCAGTGTGCCGCTGACCCGCAGCGGCGTGCGGCCGCTGCCATCCTCCAGCGGAACCCAGGGCACGCCATCCGGGCCGGTGCCGGAATCGAAGCGGCGCTGCGTGCTCTCCAGCAAGTGCTCGGCGATCTCGGCCATCATCGGGCTGGTATCGCGCCCGAGCCGGGTGAGGCGGTCGAATGCCGCTTGTACGGCGGCATCGTCCAGCGTGATGGTGACGGTGTCGGTCATGGTAGGATTTCCTCACGGGCTGGTAGGACGCCGATCAGGTAGAGGTGAGGCGCCAGCAGGCGCTGCGTATCGTGGGTTCGAATCCCACCCCAGCCCGACTACTCCAACGCGCCACTGACAAGTGAAAACCGCGCCAAGGCTTGCGACCCATAGATCTCCAGGGTTCGCACCCACGCCGCAGTAATCGGCTGCTTCGAACGCTGCTCCAGCATGTCGACCCGGGCAACAAGCGTCAGATAGCGCCCGTCGGCCGCCTTGCGCGCGAAGAGCAGCGCAGACAGTTCGGGATCCCACAGCACCGCATCCGCCCTCGCCACCCATTCCGGCGCGGTCCGCATGGCCTCGGCGAACAGCTCGCGCAGCTGCGGCCGGTCATCGAACTTGGCATCGCGCAGAGCGTGATAGACGGCGCGGTCGGTGGTGGCGATCAACGCAGTCTGCGGCAGTACCGGCGCGAAGGTGCGCCCGTTCAAGGCTCGCCCCGTAGCCAGAACGCCCACCGCGCCCGAGGGGATGAAGCCCAGCGGCGTAGCCGCACCCTGTGGGCGAGCTGCGCCGGCGGCAATCTCGGAGCGAACCGTATCCACGAAGGCCGGCCAGTCGCCAAACCACTCCACGCGCCTGTTCTGCGCATCATCCAATGCCGCCTTGCGCCACTCCGGCGGCAGCGCCATCACCTTGCGGCCGAACGATTCGGCGGCCGGCAGCGATCGCGCCGCCTTGCCCGGGTGATACGCCCACTCCGGTGGCGGGTCGCCATCGCTCGGATCGGGCACGGGATCGGGGCCATCCTTGCCCAGCATGCGCATGCGGCCCTTGCCGACGCCAGTCACGGTGCAGCGGCAGCCCCAGCCGTTGGGTGGATAGTGCGTGTCCCACCAGAGGTCGTCGCTGGCCAGCACCAGGCCATCCCATGCCTGATGTTCGTGGCGCGGGTTGTTGATGGTGTTGTGCTGGTAGCGCAGATAGGGGAACTTCTGCAGATCCTCCCAGCGGCCGGCCATGTAGCTGGTGCGCAGGTTGGTCTGGTAGATCATGCGCATGCGCCAGGCGCGACGGGCCTCGGACTCGTCTCCCGCGCCACCGATCCATCCCTTGTCCGCAATGATGTTCCGCATCCGCGCCTGGAACGCGGGGAAGCCTTCGCCCCGATCGATGGCGTCCTGCACCGCTTGGCGGATGTCTTCGAGTACATCCATGCGCGCCACGCCC
Source organism: Pseudomonadota bacterium (assembly GCA_963205495.1). GTDB lineage: Bacteria > Pseudomonadota > Gammaproteobacteria > Xanthomonadales > Xanthomonadaceae > Denitratimonas. The sequence goes on along the minus strand of CAUJIN010000003.1, from coordinate 9,037 downwards.
GCCGCCATGAAGCCGTGGGCGTGTTCGCCGTGCATGAGGTCGTCCCAGCGCGCGCTGGGCATGTTCACCTTGCGGCGGAAATACGCCTGCTGCTGCGGGAACGGGCGATAGGCGATGCGGAAATCAGGCACGGCCTTCGTCCTGCATATCCGACTGACCCGCCAGGTCGGCCGCGCTGAAACCGTCCGCCAACGCCTGGCCAAGCTCGTCCAGCGGCAGCTCGGTCAGCAGCATCGAAAGGCGGCCCAGAAGATCGTCATAGCCGACCGCCTGTGCAGATTCAGCGAGAATGCGTTCAGCCCAGTCGTCCACCGCACCACCAGCGCGCTCGGCCATCGTTTCGGCCAGAGCATCGAGGTAGTTGGGTGCGCTGTTCGGAGCTGGCGCTGCCTCCACATTCAATGCCCGATTCAACGCCGGCAACGGGGCGGCGGTCGGCGGCCTGAGCACGTCCGAATCTGCGTCCGGGTCCGGTAGACCCAGGCGATCGCGGATCACCGATTGCTCTACTGAAAGCCCGAACGGCACCAGCTTTTGCAGGGCATCCACCAGGGCCGAGGTGTTGTCGGGCTTGGGCACCACCACGGTGAGTCTCGGGGCGTCGCCGGGGCCGAAGTTGAGTGCGCAGAAGGGCTCCACCAGCTGGCGCTGCAGGGTGTTGGACAGCGCCCGCGCATCGGCGGTCATGATGTCCAGGCGCACGGTCTGGTGCACCTGCGCCTGGCTCAGCGACGCGCCGTCGTCGGCGGTCATGGTCTGGCCCAGCACGCCCTTGGAAATCTGCTTGTCCCAGAACGCTGCCAGCTTGTCGAAGAACTCGCCCGCGCCGGCCACGCTGGCCGCCTGCTCGAACTGGATGCGCACGCTCTCGGGCATCACCGCGGCCGCATCGCTGCCCAGGTTGGCCACCGCCGCCATCAGCTTGCCGATGTCGTCCTTGGTGGCGTTGGGGCCGTACTGGCCCACGCGCATCGGCAGGCCGTAGATGTCGGCGAACGCCATCCAGTCGCGCCACGTCCACGCCTTGCACATGTAGGCCGGTGCCGCCAGGCGCGCCAGCCCGCCACGGATCGGCAGGCCCGAGCGGATGCGTGGACGGTGCACCACGAACTTGAAAGCCGGCAGCACAAGCCCGTTCGCCGGGTCTGCGGCATCCAGCAGGCGCAGCTCGCGCCCGGTGTCCTGGTCGAATCGGAAGAATCGCGGGTCGCGCTCCTCGAAGCCGGGTCGCCACTCGCGGCCCGAACGGTCCCAGACGATCTCCGAGACGGCATAGCCCTTGCCCAGGGCATCCACCAGGTGCGCCACCATCTCGCCGAACTCGGCCGATCCCGCCAGATCGCGCACCGCGTCCGCACGACGCACATCCTCGGCCGAATCCGTAGCCGCCTCCACCCGAATATCCAGCCCCACCAGCGACAGCTTGCGCGTGCCCAGCACGCTGGCGTAGTGCATGTCGCGCTCTTCCATCTCCTCGGCCAGGGTCAGGTAGTCGTGCGCGTCGCCTTGGGCGGCGTTCTCCAGAATGTTGGCCAGCCGCTGCGGGGTCAGATTGCTCGCCACCGTGCCGTGCCACACCTGGCGAATGCCGGTGAGCGAAGGCGCGGAGATTTCCTCGCCCAGCACGTCCAGCTCGATGGGTCGGCCGTCGGGGCCGAGAATGCGTGAAATGGCCATCACCAGATTCCCTTGCTGTTGCGCCAGCCCGCACCGCGCACGATGGCGCGCGGCAGTTCGTTGCCCGTGGACTGCACGCGGTGATAATCGATGCGCCCATCGCCACCATCGGCGGCGGACAGCGCCAGAAAGCACGCCCAGGCCCGGTCCGCGTGGCCCGCGCTGTCGCTCTCGGCCACAAAGCGCGGCGTGCCGGTCGGCCCGGTGGTCTTCTTGAGCTTGTGCAGATCCGCGCGCACCTCGGGCGAAGCAGGAATGCGGATGCGCCGATCCTCGAACGCCTCCTTGCCCAGCGTCGCCAGCCTCAGCTTGTTGGGGCCGGTGAACAGCACGCCCTCCACCCGACTGCTGCCGTGCCGGCGCTGCGCGTCCTCGACGGGCTTTTCGCCCATGCCGGTCTGGTCCATGCAGGCGCGCAGCACCGGATAGCGCGAAAACACGTCATCGAGCAGCGCATCCTGCTCGGCGAAGGTGATGCGCCGCCGCGCGATCACCTCGCGCGTCCAGCGCACGTCGCCCACCTGCTCCACCACCCAGATCACGAACAGGTCGCGCCGCGCCGCGATGTCCACGCCCACAAAGCACGGCCCGCCCGCGTACAGCTCGGGCCGCCCGGCCAGATCGTCCTCGCAGCCGTCGATCAGCCCGTAGTCCAGCCACGCGCTGGCCTCGTCGAGCCACTCCAGCTCGAACTCCTGCCGCCACAGATCCTCGTCGCCCGCGCCCCGGCGCAGCTCGTCGATATCGCGCGGCAGCCCGTCGGCCACCGCCTGGTGAATCGTCGTCGCGTGCCGGCTCCAGCCATCGTCCTGGCCGGTCATCAGCTCGTAGAACTTGTTGCCCTTGCCGTTGGGCGTGCTGATCACGCGAAGCTTGAGGCCCGGCTTGGAAATCACCGGGAACAGCGCCTTCCAGATGGCGCGACTGTCCTGGTGGAAGGCGAACTCGTCCAGCAGCACGCTGGCCGAGAAGCCGCGCGCGGTGTCCGGGTTGGCCGGTAGCGCGGTGATGCGCGAGCCGCCCGGCAGCTCCACCTCCAGCGCGCGGGTGGTGGCGTCGAAGTCGTACTCCAGCTCCTTGAAGCCCGCCTGCAGCGCGCGCAGGTGCAGCTTCACGCCCTCGTTCATCGCCTCGCGCGCCTGGCGCTCGCCGCGCGAGAGGATCACCCAGCGCCGCCGCTGCCCGGCCGCCTCGGCGCGGATGCAATCGAGCACCAGCTCCAGCGTGCTGGTGAAGGTCTTGCCGCACTGGCGCGCCATCATTCCGATCTTGAAGCGCGAGTCGTCCTCGATCCATCGCTTCTGGTAGGGAAACAGCGTCAGCGCGGGGCCGCTCACAGGTCGTATGCCGCCTTGATGACGATCGCCAGCGCCGCCGGATCAATCGCCCCGCTGCGCCCCAGCGCTTCCAGCTTCTCGCGCTGCTCGCGCAGCGCCTGCTCGCGCGCCTCCTGCGCCACGATGCGCCGCTCGTCCGTGGTCAGCCGGCTGGTCTTGGCCGCCCGGCTGGCCGCCAGCGCCAACGCGCCGATACGGCTCAGGTCCACCTCAGTGGCGTCCTGCTCTTCCAGCGCCGCGAAGGTGACCGCCGCGGTGACGGCGTGCGCCATCAGCGCACCGGCCTTTTCGCCCACGCCCTCGCCCAGGCCGCCGACCAGTCGGTCGGACACGGCATTGATGCGCTGCATCCGCTCGGCCAGCTCGCGCTCGCCGCGCACGTAGTTGTGCAGCGATCCCAGGCGGATGTCCGCCTCCGGAAAGCGCTCGGCGATGCGCTCCACCATCTCGCGCAGCGTGTGCGAACCCTCCCGGATCATCGCGTTGACGAACTCGCGCTGCTCGCGCGGCAGGCGGTGCACCTTGGTTCGGCCGGCCCGGGCGCTCATCTCAGCGCTCCACCGCGGTCACGCCATCCACGCGCACGTGACCTTCCACCGCATCCGCGCCGTGCGGGGTCAGCGTGGCGATGTATTGCTCGGTGCCCGGCGTCATCACCGGCTCCAGCCGCACCAGATTGCGGTCGGCCAGCCAGTGCAGCTGCGTGGTCACCTCGGTGTGATCGCACGGCCCCACCTGGCGCAGCCACATCATCAGCGTGAGGCTGCTCATGCTGCGCGAGCGTGCATCGAACAGCCGCTGCAAAAGGAACAGCCGCCGATCGGCGGCCAGGCGCTCATTGAAACTCGCGCTCATGATTTTCGCTCCATCAAGAAGTTCTGGATCGTGCGCAGGCTGCCCTGCGCCAGGCGCTGGTTTTCCGCCACGCCGGACAGTTGTCGGCCCTGTTCGGTGAGCTGGGCTTTGATCTGCTGCACATCGCCCAGGCGCTCCTCCAGCACCGCCACCCGCCGGTCGATGGATTCGATGCGCGTGTGGCGCGTGTCGTGGTGCCACATCACCCGCAGGATCAGGCCCGTGTTCATCAGAACTCCGATCGCCGCCAGCGCCGCCACCGCCGTCATCCAGTCAGTCAGCGCCATTCATGCAGTCCTCGTCGACCGGTGGGGCCGGCAAGGCGCAGCCCGCATCGCGCAGCCCCTCGGCGGCCAATGCATCGCACCAGGCTTTCCACGCCGCCCGCTCATGGATCACCTGCGCCTGGATCAGGCGCGCCATCCTGCAGCGGCAGCGGTGGTACTGCTGCGCCGCTGCCAGGTAGTTGCTCAACAGCGCCGGCAGGTCGTCGTCCGCCAGCGCCGGCAGCGTTGCCGGACACGGCTCGCGCAGCTGTGCCGGCATCGGCGGCGGAGGGAGTGGCGGCAGGGTTGGCACCGGCGGCGGCCGCGTTCCATGCGTACACGCCGTCAGTGCCGATGCGACAATCACTCCACTCAGGATGCGCAGCCAGCAGGCGGGAAACCTCCCGCCGCTGCGCCGCCGTCGTGGCCTGGATGCTTGCAAGATCACGCGTCAGTCCTTGGGCCGTGTCGGCCAGTTGTGCGTTTGCCGCGCGGAAATCTTGCGTTGCGCGCAGGGTGCGCTGGCGCAGTGTTTCCGCCGCGACCTCCACCTGCGCGATCCTGCTGTGCAGGAGCTGCTCGCGCGCGAGGGCGTCTCGGCCCGCCTGAATCGCCGCGCCGAGCCACGCGCCGCCTGCGAGCGACAGCGCGCCAACAATCAGCGCAATCGCCAGCGTTCCGCTCAGGGACCACGGTGCGCGGAGCAGGGTCATGGCGCCGCCTCCGGCCAACGTGCCGCGCACGCGAAGGCCACCAGTGCCTCATGCGCATCCCACGCAAGCGCATCCAGGTCGAACTCCAATTCGGTCGCGCCAGCCTCGCCGGCCTCTTCGGCGGCCTGCCGGATGAGGTCTGCGGCGCGCGACATGGCCGCCACCGCCGCGCGCGCCTTGTCGATCGCACTCATGGCGTCGCCTCGCACACAGGCACGCCCGACCACCCCGCTGCCGCATAAGCCGGCTCCAGCTGCAGCAGGATGCGGCTCACGTAGCCGCGGTTTTCGCGCATCGCCCAGCCGGCCCGGCCGCTGTGCTCGGCCACTTGGCCGAACCATGTGGCCGCATCTGCGCCCGTCGCCTGCGCGCGGCGCTGATCGCGCCGCAGCCAGCCTTCGCCGCCGTTGTAGGCCGACAGCCCGAACGCCCAGGTGTCACACTCCGTCGCGCCGGGGTTGCGCCGCGTCAGCCAGTGGTCGTAGACCACCATCGCGCGCACCGCCTGTGCCGGGTCCCACGGGTCAAAGCCCGCCAGCTTTTCCGGAAACTTCCTTGCGATCCATTCCGCCGTGGGCGGGGTGAACTGCGCTATGCCGTGCGCATACTTGCTGGCGGCCTTCGGGTTCCACAGCGACTCGGCGTGGATCTGCGCGGCGATGCGCGCCGCCGGTGCCTGGATGCCCCACACGTCCGCCGCCTCGCGCTCCACCATCAGCCGGTACAGCGGCGGCACATCCGGAATGCGGACCGCGGCAGACTCGGCCGCGCCCGAGCGGGCGCTCCAGCTCAGCGCCAGGAGAAACAACACCAGCGCCAGCGCCGCCATCAGCGGCCGGCACCAGTAGCAGCCCGCCTCACGCCCGCTCATGGAGCGAACGCCGCCGCCACGATGGCCGCAGCCATCAGCGTCACGCGCCTCGTGTAGGCCATCGCGCGCTCGATGCCTTCCAGCTCCTCCACCCGCGGGTCGTCCCAGGTGCGGAAGAGCGCCACGCCGATCAGTGCCGAAGCGATGATCTTCGCCCCCAGCCACGTTCCCACCAGCAGCTTGGCCGGATTCACCAGCGCCACCGCGCCCGTCAGCACGCACGCCAGCAGCACCCAGCCGATGCGCTCGCGGCGCGACATGACCCACACGAAGAACAGTCGGATTCGATCACCAAGATCCATCGCACGCTCCAGGAATAGAGGCCCGGCGGCGTCAGGGACGTCGCCGCCGGGCGTGCGTGCGTCAGAAGAGGAAGGGGAGCCGCACGCAGGGTCAGCCTACGCGTGCGCGGGATCAGGGTGGGGCGAAAGGTTTCGCGGCTACGGCGAGTCGAACAGGCTCGGCTGGATCAGCCGAAGCTGGATCGCCGATTGCTCGGCGATGATCTGCTGCAGGCGCCGTTCGGTGCCGATGCGGTACTTGGCCATCAGCTCGGCGTAGTTGTTGCCGCGCCATTCCAGATAGATGCGCCGGTTGCGCGCCGCCACCCGCAGGCGCTCGCCGGTCGGCAGGTAGCTGCTGCGCCCGCCCTGCACCCGCGCAAGCTCCAGCGTACTGCACTCGGCCAGATGACTGGCCCGCTCGGACGGGATTCGCTCCCGCCGCAGCGTGGCTGCGATGGTGTCCACGTACAGCGCCAGCGTGCGCGGCCACTCCACGCCATCCGGCGGGGCATGGCCGCGATCGTCATCGTCCGAAGTGAGTACCAAGGCCGCGCTGGTCATGGGCAAACTCAGCCAGGAGTGGACTTGGAGCGGATTCTATCAACATACGCATCGGCCTCGACCTGTGTCATGCGCCCATACTCGATCTGCTGGCGCGTCCAGGTGATCGCCGTCGTCACCGGATCGTCTGCGACGCGCACCGCGCCGCCCGCGCTGCGCCGACCTTGCCGCGCCTGTTCCTCGCGCGCGCGCTCAGCCTGGGCATCGGCCTGGTCGGCCAAGCCGAAGACGATGGCGCGCAGGTAGTGGTGATTCTTCAGCGGTCCGCTCGGCGGCTGGCCGATCATCTGTTCCATCCCGGCCGCCCACATCGCCGGCGAGGCCGGCCGGCGCACGCCCACGCGCTCATCCCGGCACACCTCGCCGGCGTCCACCAGCGCCGTCAGCTCGTCGATCAGCGCCACCGCGCGGCGCAGCTGCACCCCGCGCTTGCCGTTGGCGAACAGCCGCAGATACGGGCCGACCAGCTTGCCGATGGCCGGCTCCAGCGCCGCCACGCGCGCGATGGCGCGCCTGGCTTCCGGGTCCACGAGGAAGGCCTCGATCTCGCCGGAAAATCCGCAGCTGGGGCAGCAGCCGGGAAGCATCGTCAGCGATCTCCTCGCGGCACCAGCAAAGGCAGCGCCAACAGCGCGGCGCAGGCGAAGAGCCAGAGCACGAGGCCGAGGCTGTGCGCGTGCTGCGCCCAGGTCAGGGAGGTGAAGACGAGAAACTGGCGCAGCGTCACGGGCCGATCCATCACGCGCCCTCGGTGCCACGCTGCACGCGGCGCTTGTATTCGGCGTCCAGCGCGGCGATCACGCCGGCGAGTTGCTGGTGCGTCTTGAGCCAGGCGCAGCGCTCGATCTTGTAGAACCGCTGGGCGATGGCATCGGCGTACGACCAGGGCAGCTGCATGGCCGTCAACAACTGCTCGACGCGCTTGAGCATCGGCCGCACGTCCAGGTTGCGTGGTTTGCCGCGCGAGCGGTGCGACGCACCGCCCGCGCCCAGGCGGCGCATTTCCTTCAGCACCGCCGCGCGCCCCGCGTCGTCCAGATCGCCCGCGCTGCGCTGCCCGGTAATCCGCTCGATCAGATCGCGGCGCGTGTCCTCGTCGAGGTTGAGCTGCTTGGCTCCGGCGTGGATCGCGGCGAGGTCGCGCTTGCGCTTGTCGCCGGGGAGGATGACCTGATGGCGCGCCATGTCAGGCCACCTCCGCCGCGCGCTCGATGCGCTCGTGGTACCCGTCCGCGTACAGCAGCCGGAACGCCACGTGCTCCGGCAGCACGGCGAGCAGCCACTGCGCCGCAGCGATGGCCGCCCGCTCGGATTCCGCCGTGGCATCGAGCGCGCACACGTTGCGCCAGCTGCCCAGCTCGTTCACCTGCAACTTCACCCGCCCACTCACGACACCACCTCCTCGATCCGGTCGTCTCCGATCAAGGCGTCGATGAACTTGTCCAGGGCGTCGTCGGCGGTCTTGATGACCACGATGTCCGTGTCATCGGTAACGGTGATGCCGACCCGCCGCAGGTCGCGCGCGGGAAGGTCCTGCAGGCGCGCGGCCAGGGGCTTTTCCGTGGTGCGGATATAGCCCTCGGCCTCGTCGCCCAGGAGCTTGCGCAGCGCGTCGATCAGGGCGCGGTCGTCGTCCCACTCCAGCTTGCCGCGCTGCTTCATGAAGCCAAGGCGCACGCCGTGCAAGGTGCGGGTCCTGGGCTTCTCGAACAGCTCGGGCGCGCTTTCCACCAGGGCGTGGAGTTCGTCATAGGCATCGCGCGCGCGCGCCAGCGCGTTGCGCACGCCGGTCAGCAGGCGACGCTTGATCGCGTCCTGCTCGTCGCGGATGCGGCCCACGCGCTCGGCCAGCTCCGCGCGGGCGGCGGCCAGGGCCTTGGCCTTGATTTCGATCTCGTCGATGGTGCTCATTGGTCGATCTCCAGTGCGGAACGGTGAATGTCATGTGCGATGTCGCCGCACTTCCCGACCACGCAGGGCGGGAGGTCGTCGTCGGGGTCGCGCGCGGCCCGCGCGCGGTAGAGGTCGTCGATCCACTCCTGCGCCAATCGGGCGTTGCCGCGCGTCCAGTGCTGCGCCACCGCCTCCACCTCCGGCATGCGGCCCATGCGCGCCACCCAGGTGGCGAAATGGAAATAGACGCGGCGCGACGGACGCGCGGCGCACCGGCGCATCGGGGCGGCCGGGGCCAGCGACTCGGCGCGATCCGGCGTCGCGCCTTCGATCCGGAATCCGATCATGCTCATGCCCGCGCCTCCTGCGGATCGCGCAGCGCGATGGTTTCCCACTCCACCTGCGCGCCGTGGCACACCGTCACCATCACCGTGCGCGTCACCCCGTGCTGGGTGATGCGCCGGCGCATGGAGCCGCGCAGCCAGCAACTGGCCGGCGGCGGGTCGATGCGCACCAGCGGCCTGCGGCCGCGAATCTCGATCTCGCGCACCGTGCAGCCCATGTCGTCCAGGTGGTAGGC
>CAUJIN010000002.1 GCA_963205495.1 Pseudomonadota bacterium | reverse complement strand
GGGCGTCTTCCTGTTCGGCATCCCGTTTACGGGCTCGTTTGCACTCCTGCTTGCCAGCCTGGTGCTGTTCATCGCCTCGGTGGTCGGCATCGGTCTGATGATTTCCGCGGTCAGCATGACGCAGCAGCAGGCCATCCTGGGAGCGTTCGCCATCGGCGTGCCGGCGGTGCTGATGTCCGGCTTTGCGACGCCTGTGGAAAACATGCCTGTCGTCCTGCAATGGCTGGCTCAGGCCATCCCACTGACCCATTTCCTCATCATCGTCGAAGGCAGCTTTCTCAAGGCCATGCCGCCCGGTGACATTCTCGCCAGCCTGTGGCCGCTGGCGGTCATCGCCCTCGCCACGCTGACCATGGCCACCGTATTCGTCCGAGGACGCCTGCAATGAAATCCAAGCCCCGCACTCCCTTTCTTCGCGCAACCGTCACCGGCCTGACCCCTGGGCGCGCGCGTCCGCTCGTGCTGGCCCTGTCCTGCGTGCTGCTGACTGCCTGCGCAAGCGTGGGCCCCGACTACCGCGAGCCGCCGCCGGTCGACGTCGGCAGCGGCTGGAGCTTGCCGTTGGCAAGCGAATCCCAGTCCGCAGACTTGAGCCAATGGTGGTCTGCACTGGACGATCCCATCCTCGATCGCCTGATGGCCACGGCGCTGGCACAGAACCTGGATCTGCGCCACGCTGCGGCACGCATCGATGAGGCACGCGCCCTGCGCGATCGTGTGGCCGGCGAGGCATTGCCCACCGCCGCCGCTGGCGCGAGCGTCAACCGGCGCCGTCAAAGCGAGAACGGACCCCTGCCCGTAGGTTCGATCCCCGGCCTTGACGCCACGCAGACCATCTACGACGCGGGCTTCGACGCGGCCTGGGAGGCCGACTTGTTCGGGGCCAAGCGGCGGGCGCTGGAAGGCGCCAGCGCCCGCCTGCAGGCGACCGAAGCCGAGGCGCAGGGCGTACGCATGCGCATCGTGGCCGAGGTCGCGCGCACCTGGTTCACCGCCGTCGGCGCCCGCTACGAGTTGCACGCACAACAGGCCACACTGGATACGCTGCAGCAGACCTTGGAATTGGTGCGCCTGCGGCATGCGCTGGGCGACGCGTCGGCCGCCGACGTGGAGGCGGCGTACGCCCAATGGACAGCAGTCAACGCGCTCATCCCGGATATCCAGGCGCGTCAGCGCGCCGCGATACTCAGCCTGGGCGTGCTGCTGGGCGCGCCGCCGGAGCGGGAGCTGGCACTACTGGATGGCCCCTTGACGCCGAGCACGCTGCGGGCGCTGCCGGTGGGCGAGCGCGCAGAGATGCTGCGCCGGCGCCCGGACGTGCTGGCTGCGGAACGTCGCCTGGCAGCGAGTTCCGCCGACATCGGCGTGGCCACGGCCGAGTTGTTCCCCAAACTCTCCATCGGTGTCGGCGGCGGGTTTCAGGCGCTCAGTACGGGCGATTGGTTCGATGCATCCAGCTCGCGTTTTTCCATCCTGCCGCTGATTTCCTGGCGCCTGTTCGACGGTGGCCGTGTGCGAGCCGAAATTCGGGCACGCGAGGCGGCCGAGCGACAGGCCGCGCTGGCCTATGAGCAGGCCGTGCTGGCGGCGCTGGGCGATGCCGAGCGCGCGCTTGGCGACTACCACGGCGGGCTGGACACACTGGAGCGCCGCGGTATGGCACTGGATGCCGCGCGCACCAGCTACGGCCACGCCAAGGCGCGCTACGCGGCGGGCGACATTGCGCTGGTCGAACTGCTGGCTGCCCAGCGCAGTCTGCACGAGGCCGAAACCGCAGCCGCACGCGCGCATACCAACGCCGCCGTGCAACTGGTGGCGCTGTACAAGGCCCTTGGTGGTGGCTGGGACGTATCCACGACGGCATCGACCGCAACCCATCCGCTGCGGGGCGCTGCCGCCCCCGTCGCGTTTTCAAGCCGCTGATTCAACACAAGGAGACCGTCATGCAAATCAACGTTGGAAATCTCGACCGCATTGTGCGCATCGTCATCGGACTGATTTTGCTCAGTCTCCCATTGTGGCTGGACTCATCCTGGCGTTGGCTGGGACTCATTGGAATCATGCCACTCCTCACCGGCCTGGCAGGCCGCTGTCCTGGCTATCGCCTGCTCGGCCTCAGCACTTGCCCGATGCGAAAACCCGAGTGAACGCCCTATGAAACTCAGTTTTTTGGGCGCAGCCCGAGAAGTCACCGGATCGTGCTTTCTGGTCGAAGCGGCTAATGTCCGCTTCCTGGTCGATTGCGGCATGGTTCAAGGTGGGCGTATAGCAGCAGCACGCAACCACGAGCCGTTCGCGTTCGACCCGGCGTCCATTGACTTCGTCCTGCTGACCCACGCCCACATCGACCACAGCGGGCTATTGCCCAAACTCACGCGCGCCGGGTTCAAGGGGTCCATCTACGCCACGCCAGCGACGGTTGATCTGCTCGGGGTGATGCTGCCCGATAGCGCTCACATCCAGGAAAGCGATGCCAAGCGGGTTGCCAAGCGGCTCAAAGAAAAGACCGTGCCGCCACCCCTGTATACCCTGCAGGATGCACACGAATGCCTGCAGCAAGTACGAGGTATCGAATACGACCGGGAGTTCGCACCCCGCGTCGGGGTGCGCGCCCGCTTTCGTGATGCCGGACACATCCTTGGTTCGGCCATCGTGGAAGTGTGGATTACCGAGTACGGTTACCCCACGAAGATCGTGTTCAGCGGCGATCTGGGTCAGCCGGGACGCCCCATCCTGCGCGACCCGACACCCATTGAGGAAGCCGACATCCTCGTCATCGAGTCCACCTACGGTGACCGCCGGCACAAGGATTTTTCGGCGACCGAAGCGGACATGATCGGCATCGTCGAGAAAACCCTGTTCGAGCGCGGCGGCAATGTCATCGTTCCGGCCTTTGCGGTCGGCCGAACCCAGGAGGTGCTCTACCACCTACATCGTCTCACCTGCGAAGGGCGTCTGCAGCGTCCAATGGTGTTTGTCGATTCGCCGATGGCCACCGAGGCCACACGCATCACGCGTGAACATCTCGAATTGTTCGACGAACAGGCGAAGCGGTTGGCCGGATGGCACGCGCGCGGCGAGAACCTCCCGTACCTGGATTTCACAGCGAGCGCTGAGGAGTCCATGGCGCTGAACCGGATTCGCTCCGGGGCCATCATTATTTCTGCCAGCGGCATGTGCGATGCGGGACGTATCCGGCACCACCTGCGCCACAACTTGCCACGCCGCGAATGCAGCATCTTGTTTCCCGGTTTCCAGGCGCAGGGGACGCTTGGCCGGCGCCTGATCGAGGGGGCCGAACGTGTACGCATCTTCGGCGAGGACATCCCGGTACGTGCGGCGATCCACAGCGTGGACGGCCTCTCGGCGCATGCCGACCAGAAGGCGCTGCTGGATTGGGCCCGTGCTTTCATTCAAGCACCGGCGCAAACCTTCGTGGTGCATGGGGAATCGTCGGCCGCGCAAACCTTCGCTGACCTCTTGCAGCAGCAACTCGGCTGGCAGGTCACGGTGCCCGAGTATGGCCATGCGCTGCGCTGGCCGGACTTTCTGGCGCACGAGTGATGAAGCCCGCAGAAGATCTCGATGAACGCCTGCGCGCCATCCGCGAGTCGCCAACGTACCGGCTTGCGTACGAAGACATCGAGCTGCTTGGCCAGGACGAACTGCGGCCGCTGCGACTACAGCTCGAACTGCTCAAGCCCGAGCGCATCCTGCACGAGCAAGGCATTCGCTCGACGGTAGTGGTCTTCGGCAGCGCACGCGTGAGCGATGCCGAGACGGCAGAAGCCCGTCTTGGCGTTCTGGAGCGTCAGGCGCTCGTCACTCCGGAGGATGTCGGGCTGCGG
>CAUJIN010000001.1 GCA_963205495.1 Pseudomonadota bacterium | reverse complement strand
GAGCTGGGCCTGGTAGAGATCGCGGTCACGCTCGACGCTCGCCGCCTCCTGGATGCGGTCGGCATCGTAGAGCAGCACGCCCAGATAGCGAATGCGCCCGACACACGTCTCGGAGCACACCGTCGGCTGGCCGGCCTCGATGCGCGGGAAGCAGAAGATGCACTTCTCGGATTTTCCGCTCTCCCAGTTGTAGTAGATCTTCTTGTACGGGCAGCCCGACACACACATGCGCCAGCCGCGGCACTTGTCCTGGTCGATCAGGACGATGCCGTCCTCTTCGCGCTTGTAGATCGCGCCCGACGGGCAGGCCGACACGCACGCCGGATTGAGGCAGTGCTCGCACAGGCGCGGCAGGTACATCATGAAGGTCTTCTCGAACGCGCCGTAGATTTCCTTCTGCACGCCGTCGAAGTTCTTGTCCTTGGCGCGCTTCTTGAACTCGGTGCCGAGGATTTCTTCCCAGTTCGGGCCCCAGTGGATCTTCTGCATGCGCTCGCCGGTGATCAGCGAGCGCGGACGCGCGGTCGGCTGGTGCTTGCCGTCCGGCGCCTCGTGCAGGTGCTGGTAGTCGAAATCGAACGGCTCGTAGTAGTCGTCGATCTGCGGCAGGTCCGGGTTGGCGAAGATCTTGGACAGCATCCGCCAGCGCCCGCCGGCCTTGGGCACCAGCTTGCCGGCGGCGGTGCGCACCCAGCCGCCATTCCACTTGTCCTGGTTTTCCCACTCCTTGGGATAGCCCACGCCGGGCTTGGTCTCGACGTTGTTGAACCAGGCGTATTCCACGCCTTCGCGGCTGGTCCAGACGTTCTTGCAGGTGATCGAACAGGTGTGGCAGCCGATGCACTTGTCCAGATTCAGCACCATCGCGATCTGTGCGCGAACCTTCATCACACCACCTCCTGTGCATTGGCCGGAACCGGCTCGCCATCGAGCCAGTCCACCTTGTTCATCTTGCGCACGACGACCAGCTCGTCGCGGTTGGTCCCCACGGTGCCGTAGTAGTTGAATCCGTAGGAATACTGGGCGTAGCCGCCGATCATGTGGGTCGGCTTGAGCACCACGCGCGTCACCGAGTTGTGGATGCCGCCGCGGGTGCCGGTGACCTCGGACCCGGGCGTGTTGATGATGCGCTCCTGCGCGTGGTACATCATCGCCATGCCGGGATTGACGCGCTGGCTCACCACCGCGCGCGCCGCGATCGCGCCGTTGACGTTGAACAGCTCGATCCAGTCGTTGTCCTCGATCCCGGCCGAACGCGCGTCGTCTTCGCTCAGCCACACGATCGGGCCGCCGCGCGAGAGCGTCTGCATGATGAGGTTGTCGGAGTAGGTGCTGTGGATGCCCCACTTCTGGTGCGGGGTGATCCAGTTCAGCACGATCTCCTTGTTGCCGTTGCCCTTCTTGCCGAGCATCGGGGCGATGGTCTTGGTGTCGACCGGCGGGCGGTACTGCATGAAGCCCTCGCCGAAACCGATCATCCATTCGTGGTCCTGGTAGAACTGCTGGCGTCCGGTGAGGGTGCGCCAGGGAATCAGTTCGTGGACGTTGGTGTAGCCGGCGTTGTAGCTGACGTGCTCGTCTTCCAGGCCCGACCAGATGGGCGAGGAAATGATCTTGCGCGGCTGCGCCTGGATGTCGCGGAAACGGATCGCCTCGTGCTCCTTGCCCACGGCCAGATGGGTGTGGTCGCGGCCGGTGAATTCGCCGAGCGACTCCCACGCCTTGACCGCAACGTGGCCGTTGGTTTCCGGAGCCAGATGCATGATGACTTCGGCAGCGTCGATGGCGGTGTCGATGTTGGGTCGGCCCTGGCTGACTCCCTCCTCGCGCACGCGGCGGTTTAGGTCACCGAGGAACCGGATTTCGTCCTGCGTATCCCAATGGATGCCCTTGCCGCCGTTGCCGAGCTTGTCGAGCAGCGGCCCCAGCGAAGTGAACTTCTTGTGGATGTCGCGGTAGTCGCGCTCCACCACCACCATGCTGGGCGCGGTCTTTCCGGGGATCAGCTCGCACTCGCCCTTTTTCCAGTCGGTGACGCCCAGCGGCATGGCCAGCTCGTTCGGCGTGTCGTGCAGGGTCGGAACCAGCACCAGGTCCTTGACCTTCTCCAGCACGCCCGGCGCCATGTCGGAGACCGCCTTGGCGATGCCCTTGAAGATTTCCCAGTCGCTGCGCGCCTCCCACGCCGGATCCACCGCCTTGGAGAGCGGATGGATGAAGGGGTGCATGTCGGAGGTGTTGAGGTCGTCCTTCTCGTACCAGGTCGCGGTCGGCAGCACGATGTCGCTGTAGAGCGCGGTGGTGCACATGCGGAAATCGAGCGTGACCAGCAGGTCGAGCTTGCCTTCGGGCGCCTGGTCGTGCCACTTCACTTCCTCCGGCTTGGTCGCACCGCGCTCGCCCAGATCCTTGCCCTGCACGCCGTGTCGGGTGCCGAGGAAGTGGCGCAGCATGTACTCGTGTCCCTTGCCCGAGCTGCCGAGCAGGTTGGAGCGCCAGATGAAGAGGTTGCGCGGGTAGTTCTGCGGCGCGTCCGGATCGGCGAAGGCAAAATCCAGGCTGCCGTCCTTGAGCTTCCTGACCGCGTAGTCAACGGGCGCCACGCCGGCGGCTTCGGCCTCGCGCACCAGCTCGATCGGGTTGCGATCGAGCTGCGGGGCGCTGGGCAGCCAGCCCATGCGCACGGCACGCAGGTTCATGTCTGCCATCGATCCGGTGAACTTCCCCGGATCGGCCAGCGGGGAAAGCACTTCCTTCACGTCCAGCTTTTCGTAGCGCCACTGGTCGGAGTTGAAGTAGAAGAAGGAGGTTCCGTTCATCAGGCGCGGCGGACGGCTCCAGTCCAGCCCGAACGCCAGCGGCTGCCAGCCGGTCTGCGGGCGCAGCTTTTCCTGTCCGACGTAGTGCGCCCAGCCGCCGCCGGTCTGGCCGATGCAGCCGCACATGACCAGCATGTTGATCAGGCCGCGGTAGTTCATGTCGTTGTGGTACCAGTGGTTCATCGCCGCACCGACGATGATCATGCTGCGTCCACGGGTCTTGTCGGCGGTGCGGGCGAACTCGCGCGCGATCTCGATCACGTCCAGGCGCGGCACGCCGGTGATCTTCTCCTGCCATGCGGGCGTGCCGGGCACGTTGTCGTCGAAGCTGGTGGCGACGTTTCCGCCACCGAAGCCGCGGTCCACGCCGTACTGCGCCAGCAGCAGGTCGTACACCGTGGCGACCAGGGTTTCCTTGCCGTCGGCGGTGGCGAGCCTGCGAACCGGAAGGTTGCGCTCCAGCACTTCGTCGAACTTCGAGGCCGTCCAGTGATCGTGCTCGATACCGCCAAAGTACGGGAAGCTCACCGATTCGATGCCATCGTTGACCTCCTTGAGCGAAAGCAACAGCCGCGTCTGGCGCCCGGCGCTGTCCTTTTCCTCGATGTTCCACTTGCCCTTCTCGCCCCAGCGGAATCCGACCGAACCGTTGGGCACGGTGATCGCGCCGCTGGCTTCATCCAGCGCCAGGGTTTTCCACTCGGGATTGTTGGCCTCACCCAGGCCGCCCAGATCGGAGGCGCGCAGGAAGCGGCCGGCCACGAGGCGGCCGTCGGCGCGTTTTTCCAGCCGCACCAGCAGCGGCATGTCGGTGTACTGGCGGCAGTAGTCGACGAAGTACTGCGAGGGTCGATCGACGTGGAATTCCCTGAGGATGACGTGGCCCATCGCCTGCGCCAGCGCCGCGTCGGTGCCCTGCTTGGGGTGCAGCCAGTGGTCGGTGAGCTTGGCGACTTCGGAATAGTCCGGGGTGATCGCCACGGTCTTGGTGCCGTTGTAGCGCGCCTCGGTGAAGAAGTGTGCGTCGGGCGTGCGGGTCTGCGGGACGTTGGAGCCCCAGGCGATGATGTAGCGGCTGTTGTACCAGTCGGCCGATTCGGGCACGTCGGTCTGTTCGCCCCAGACCTGCGGGCTGGACGGCGGCAGGTCGCAGTACCAGTCGTAGAACGACAGGCAGGCGCCGCCCATCAGCGAGAGGTAGCGCGCGCCCGAGGCGTAGGACACCATCGACATCGCCGGAATCGGGGAGAAGCCGATCACCCGGTCGGGACCGTATTTCCTGGCGGTGTAGAGATTGGAGGCGGCGATGATCTCGTTGGCCTCGTCCCAGCGCACCCGCGCGAAGCCGCCCATGCCGCGGCGGGTCTTGTACTCGCGCGCCTTGGCCGGGTCTTCGACGAGGCTGGCCCAGGCGTCCACCGGGGTTTTGCTCTTGCGCGCCTCGCGCCACATGCGCAACAGCGCGCCGCGCACCAGCGGATACTTCAGCCGGTTGGCGCTGTAGAGGTACCAGGAATAGCTGGCGCCGCGCGGACAGCCGCGCGGCTCGTGGTTGGGAAGGTCCGGGCGGGTGCGCGGATAGTCGGTCTGCTGGGTTTCCCAGGTGACCAGTCCGTTCTTGACGTAGATCTTCCAGCTGCACGAGCCGGTGCAGTTCACTCCGTGGGTGGAACGCACGATCTTGTCGTACTGCCAGCGCGCGCGGTAGGTGTTTTCCCAGTCGCGGCTTTCGGTCTTGGTGGCTCCGTGGCCGTCGGCGAACGGTTCCGCCTGCCGATTGAAGAACTGCAGGCGGTCAAGGAAGTAACTCATCGTGGTGTCCTCCGGGATAACGATCGCGGCCGCGCGTTCCCGAGGCAGACTGTCACCCGTCGGCTCGCACGTCCGCCGTTGTTCGCGCATCGTGGCGATTTGGCCGGGATGCGCGTTTGATTCGAGTCAAATCCCTGTGTTGAATCGGCGGATTCGCCGTTCCAGGCCACGGTTTCCGGATCATCGCGGGGGAGGCGTTCTCACGCCCGATCGCCCGCCGCAGCGCGCCGCGGGCCGCGCTTGCGCACGCTGTCGCGCACGTCCACCTCCAGACTCAGCCGCAGCGGCGTCCCGTTCCCGTCGCCGGGCAGGTCGTATTCCAGCCCCTCGCGGCACGGCAGGCGCGCGAGGTAGGCGAGCAGGTCCGGGCGCGGGATCCGGAAGCTCCAGCGCGACCCCTCGACCTTCAGCGCGGCGGCGCAGGGCGCATCGTCCAGACCCACGACCTGCTCCAGGCAGTACCCCTCGGCGAGCTGGCTGCGGCGGCACAGGCGGCCTTGTTCGATGAGCTCGGCCAGCTCTTCCTCGTCGATGCGCAGGCGCAGCTGCTGGCCGCTGATCTGGAGCTTCATGGCGCAAGGGCCTCCCATTCCTCGGGGGTGTTGCAGTTGGCGAGCAGGCGCTCGCCGTCCTCGGGAAGCGGCAGGATGATCCCGCCGCATTCGGCGAAAAGCGCGCGCAGCGAACGCTCGGCGGGCGGGCGCCGGTGGCTGTCGCGCAGCCAGGCGCGCAGCGCCGGATCCAGCTCGATCCGCAGCGGCAGGATGTGGCCGCGATAGTGCGCGCTGCGCGCCGGCGTCCGCGCCAGCGTCGCGAGCAGTTCCGGCGTCACCTGCGGCATGTCGATCGCCAGCACCACCAGCGGCCCGTCTTCGATCTGCTCGGCCACCGCCTGCAGCCCGCCCAGCGGCCCCTGTTCGGGCCGCAGGTCGGGAACGCCCTGGTGCTGCGGATAGTCGCCGCTGACCAGCACGCGCCGCGCGCCGGCGTCCGCCAGCCGCTGCGACTGGAGCTCCAGCAGGGTGCGCCCGTTCCAGACCAGCCCGGCCTTGTCGCGGCCCATGCGGCGCGAGCGGCCACCGGCCAGCAGCAAGCCGGTCCAGGGCGGATCAGTGCGCGTGGCCAGGGTGGGCATCGGCGGCGTCTTCCGGCGCGCACAGCGAGCAGCCCTCGCTCCAGGCGCTGTCGCCGTCGGCGTAGTGCTCCTGTTTCCAGATCGGGCTGGTGTGCTTGACCGCCTCCACCACCTGCCGGCAGGCGCGGAAGGCCTCGTCGCGGTGCGGGGTACCGGCGGCGACCACCATCGCCAGGTCGCCCAGCCCCAGCCGGCCCTTGGCGTGGCCGATGTAGAGCTTCAGCTTGCCGCCGAAGTCGCGCTCGGCCTTGGCCGCGATCTCGGCGAACCCATGGAGCGCCAGCGGCACGAACATGTCGTAGCTGATGCCGGTGACGTCGCGGCCGTGGTTGAAGTCGCGCACCCGGCCGACGAACAGGGTGATGCCGCCGAAGCCGGGGTCGGAAACGAATTCCAGCGCGGCGGCGGGATCGAGCCGGACCTCGGCGATCTCGACCACGGTCAGACGATGGGCGTCCACGCTCAGCCTCCGCTGACCGGCGGCAGCACCGCCATGCGGCCGTCCTCCGGCACCGGGTCGGTTTCGCGCAGCACGGCCTTCTCGCTGGCGAAGGCCGAATACTTCAGGAGCTTCGGGCAGAACGCCGGCCAGTGCGCGCCGGCATAGGCTTCCAGCGCGTGGCGCAGATCGCCCACGCTGGCGCCCGGGGCAAGCTCCAGGCGGACGCAGCCGTCGGGCTGGTGGTCGCGGAACGCGCCGAACAGCTTCACTTCCACATTCACGTCGGTTCTCCCTGAAGATCCAGCCCGATCAGGTGGCTCGGACCATACACTTTCACCTGCGTCCCGGCAGCAAGTTCGCCGGCCTCGCCATCGATCACCGCCCAGGCATTGGCCTGCACCAGCGGGGCGATGCGGAAGGACTCCTGCCCCGCCAGCACGCGCACCCGCAGTCGGCCTTCGGCGTCCGCATCCACCCTCGCCTTGAGGTGGAAGCGCAGCGGCACGCGCTTGCGGAAGCCCTCCTGCAGCGGCAGGCGCAGCGGCCGTTCCGGCGCCATCCCGAGCTGGGCGCGCAGCGCCGGCTCGACGAAGAAACGCAGCCCCACCGCGCTCGACGCGGGGTTGCCGGGCAGTCCGAAGAACAGCGCGCCGTTGGGCAGGGTGGCAAACAGCAGCGGCTTGCCGGGGCGGATCGCGACCTTGTGGAAGTGGATCGTCGCGCCCAGCCGGCGCAGCGCGTCGGGAATGAAGTCGTAGCGCCCCATCGACACCGCGCCGGTGCTCAGCACCACTTCGGCGCCGGCCGAACGCGCCTGCTCCATGGCGATGAAGAAGGCTTCGGGGTCGTCGCTGACGGTCTGCCGCAGCACCAGTTCGGCACCGGCCTGCACGATGCGCCGCGCCAGATACGGGCCGTTGCTGTTGCGAATCTCGCCCGAGGCCAGCGGCTGTGCCGGGTCGTCCACCCGCTCGCGGCCGGTATTGATCCGCGCGGCGCGCGGCCGGGCGTGGACCGCGACCTCGGGCACGCCCAGCGCCGCCAGCAGCATCAGGTGCTGGGCATCGAGCCGGGTGCCGGCGGCGAGAACCGGCTCGCCGCGGCGCACGTCCTCGCCGGCCCGGCGCACGTGCTGGCCGCGCGGCAGCGCGGCAGCGAGACGGATGCGCGCGGGTTTGCCGTCGGCATCGCGCGCCAGCACTTCGACCTGTTCCACCGGGATCACCGCGTCCAGCCCGTCGGGAATGCGCGCGCCGGTCATGATTTCCCAGGCGCCGGCGTGCGCTGCGACCTGCGCATCGCCGGCGGCCTGTGCGCCCAGCACGTCGAACTCGGCGCCGGCCGCGATACCGGCTTCGCCCACGCGCAGGGCGAAGCCGTCCATCGCGGAGTTGTCGAACGGCGGCAGGTCTTCCCCGCTGGCCACGCCTTCGGCCAGCACCTGGCCCGGCATCGGGGTGCGCGGCGCAACCGGCCGCGGCCGGGCTTCGCGCAGGATGTGGGCCAGGGCCTCGTCGTAGCCGATCATGGATGCGGCCTGCCGTCGAGCATCGCCAACGCATGCGCCAGCAGGGGCGCCAGCATGTCCATGCACTGCTGCGCCGCGCGCGGACTGCCGGGCAGCGCGAACGCCAGCAACCCGCCGACCTGCACCACCTCGGCGCGGCTGAGCCAGGCCAGCGGGGTGTGCTTGGCGCTTTCGCTGCGCAGCATCTCGGCCAGGCCCTCGACCGGGCGATCGGCCACCCGCCGCAGGGCTTCCGGGGTGAGGTCGCGCGGCCCGAGGCCCGTTCCGCCGCTGCACAGGCACAGGCGCACGCCCTTGGCGGCCAGCGCGCGCAGGCGCTCGGCCAGCGGATCGATGCCGTCCGGCAGTACTTCGATGTGGCCGACCTCGGCACCGAGTTTGCGCAGCCCTCCCACCAGCACCGGGCCGGAGCGGTCCTCGTAGTCGCCGGAGCTGGCGCGGTCGCTCAGGGTCAGCACCGCGCAGGGCACGCCGTCGAGCCGAGCCAGACCGCGCGGCTGGTAGTGCGCGCGTTCTGCCTCCGTCATGCCGTCGGGGTGGATCCACAGCCCCTTCTTGCCGCCCTCCTTGAACAGCAGGCGGATGCCGGAGATCGCCAGCGCCGGCTCGACCGGCTTGGTCAGGTCGTAGAGCGTGAGCAGGGCGGCGTTGACCCCGGCCAGCGCCTCCATTTCCACCCCGGTGCGGGCTTCCAGCGCGCATTCGCAATACACGCGGATGGCGTGGCGCTCGGGCACCGGCAGGCAGCGCACCCGCACCAGCTCCAGCGAGATCGGGTGGCACAGCGGCATCAGCATGGACGCCATCTTCGCGCCCTGCAGGCCGGCGATTTCCGCCATCACCAGCGCGTCGCCCTTGGGCAGGCGGCGCTCGACCACGGCGGCATAGGCGTCCGGGCCGGGCAGGAATTCGCCCACCGCCACCGCGCGGCGGCGGGTCGGGCGCTTGCTGCGGATATCGGCCATGTAGAAGGCCGCGTCGCGTTGCGTCGTCATGTCGTTCACTTCAAGGAAAACTCAGCCGCCGATCGAAGCCAGGTGCGGGGTGATGCCGGTGTTGCCCTGGTGCAGGCCGTGGCCGGCGGCCTTGAGGCCGAGCTGGGTGGCGATGCGCGCGGTCAGGGCCTCGTGGTCGGCGTCGGATTGCAGCAAGGGCCGCAGCGGGATGCCGAAATCGCCGAACAGGCACAGCCGCAGGTCGCCGCGGGCGGTGACGCGCAGGCGGTTGCAGCCGGCGCAGAAGTCCTTCGAATACGGGGCGATGATGCCGATCCGGCCGCGGTAGCCGGGGTGCGCGTACTCGCGCGCCGGGCCGGCGTCGGCAGCGCGGGTTTGCTGTGTCCAGCCGGAGGCGATGAGCTGTTCTTCCAGCGCCTCGGCGCGATAGTGGTGGCGTTCGAAATACTCGCGGTTGTCGCCGGTGCGCATCAGCTCGATGAAGCGCACCGCAACGTCGCGCGTGCGCAGGTAGTTAAGCCAGGCCGGCAGCTCGTCGTCGTTGAGCCCGCGCAGCAGCACCGCGTTGAGCTTGACCGCATCGAAGCCCAGCGTTTGCGCGATCTCGATGCCTTCGGTCACCTCGGCGAAGCGGTCGTGGCCGGTGATCGCGGCAAAGCGCGCCGCATCGAGACTGTCGAGGCTGACGTTGAGCGCGGTCAGCCCGGCCTCGCGCCAGGTGCGCACCAGCTGCGGCAGGCGGCAGCCGTTGGTGGTCAGCGCGATCTTCCGCACGCCGGGGGTGGCCGAGACGGCCGCAATGATCGAGGGCAGGTCCTTGCGCAGGCTGGGCTCCCCGCCGGTCAGGCGGATCTTGCGCATGCCCACCGCCGCGAAGCCGCGCACCAGCCGGCGGATTTCATCGAGCGTGAGGAAGGTGGGGCGGCCGTCTGCCTGGTAGCCGTCGGGCAGGCAGTAACTGCAGCGGTAGTTGCAGGCTTCGGTGAGCGAGAGCCGCAGGTAGGGAAACGTGCGGCCGAAGCCGTCCACGAGGGTTGCCATGTTGTGCTCCAGTCCAAGCGCGGGAGGCCGGCCCGTTTCCGGATCCGACCCGGTGGCGCCGGCCCCGCGGGCGGCGTCACGGCCCGAGCGCCATATCCTTCGGACACAGGCGCTCGGGCTTGGAGGCGGGGTGCCGCGACCTGCGGCATCCCGGCGCTATCGTAGCCTCGCCGCGCCGCCGCGCGATTGATCATGGTCAATTTGCCGCGCGCCGCAGGCAGGCAAGATGGCGGCCCCGATCTCCGCACCACGATCCACGGAACCTGCGCCCATGACCCTTTCCACCTTCCAGGACCTGCTGGATGCCGCCACCCGGCAGGACGAGCCGCAGCGCCTGCTGTTCGTGTTCGCCCGCATCGGGCTGCCGGAGAACGCCACGCCCGAGCAGCACGAACGCTTCGCGCGCAAGGAGGGCGGAACCATTTCCCCCTGCCTGTGCGTGGACAAGGCGGTCGGGGAAGTGGCCGGGTTCGAGGCGCTGGTGGAGGAGTCGCGCACCACCGGGCAGGAATGGGATCTGGTCTTCGTCGGCGCACTCGCCGGCCGGGCCGGCATCGCGCCCGGCAGCGACGAGGCCGCGCAGCCGCTGCGCTTCATGGTCAACGCGATCAACAACGGCCGCGTCGGCGACTTCGCGGTATTCGACCGGCAGGGCGAGGTGGTGCAGTTCGGCTGAACGGCGCGGGGCCGGCTCAGTCATCCGGCGCGCCCGCATCCAGCACAGCGGCCACCAGCGCGCCCAGCTCCAGCAGGCGCAGGTCGCTGCCAGGCAGGCCGACCAGCTGCAGGCCGAGGCCCCCGCCCAGCGGCAGCGCCAGCGCCGGACAGCCGGCGAGCGACGCCAGGGCGGTGAAGTCGGCGAGATTTGCAGGCTCGGGCGCGCCCGCCTGCGGCGGCGGCAGCGGCGCCACCGGCAGGAGCAGGGCGTCGAAACGCATGAACAGCCGCCGCACGCGGGCCACATGCGCATCCAGACGCAGGTCGGCGCGAGCAAAGTCGGCCGCCGACTTGCCGCGGGCGAAATCCAGCATGGCCGAAAGCGCCGGCGAGGCGCCTTCCAGCCGCGCGCCGTGCGCGGCCAGCAGTTCGGCCTCCATCATCAGCAGCGCCGCGCGGCGGGTGGCGGCCACGTCCAGCTCGGCGAGGTGAAACGGCAATACCGAGACCCGGGACAGCAGCCCGGCGCAGCGCGAAAGCGCCGCCTCGAAGGCGGTCGTGACCGCGGCACTGGCGCCCATCGCGGCGGCGTCGGACAGCACGCCCACGCGCAGGGTGGCCGGATCCCAGTCCGGCGCGGCCAGCGCCACGCGGCGGCGACGCGAGCGCGGGTCATCCGGATCGTATCCGCCCATCACCTGCAGCAATGGCGCGATGTCCTCGGCCGCGCGCGCGATCAGGCCGGGGCAGTCGAGCCGGCGCAGCGAGGGATGCAGGCCGCGTGCGGAAAGTTCGCCGTGGCTCGGCTTGAGTCCGACCACACCGCAGAAGGCGGCGGGTATGCGGATCGAGCCGAGCGTATCGGAGCCCAGCGCCGCGACCGCGTGGCCGGCGGCGACGGCCGCCGCCGAGCCCGCCGACGACCCGCCGCTGGCGCACCCCGGCAGCGCCGGATTGGCCACGTCGCCGTAGTGCGCGTTGCGTCCCATCGTGCCGAGCGTGGCCTCGTCCAGCGCGGTCTTGCCCAGAAAAACCGCGCCGGCACCGCGCAGCCGGGCCACCACGAAGGCATCGCGCGCGGCGGGCGCGACGCCTTCGGCGGGCAGCCCCAGCGTGGTCGGCATCCCGGCCACGTCGAGGTTGTCCTTGACCGCCAGCGGCACCCCGTCCAGCCGCCCCAGCGGCGCCCCTGCGGCGCGGCGCGCGTCGGACGCCTCGGCCGCGGCGAGCGCGCCTTCTTCGTCCACGTGCAGCCAGGCGTTGAGGCCGCGATCGCGCCCGATCGCATCGAGGAAGGCGCGGGTCAGCGCGCGGCTGCTGGTCTGGCCCGCGGCCAGCGCGTGCAGCACGCGGATCAGGGGCGCCGTGCGCAGGGATTGGACATCCACACTCATCGTTCGATCGGCCTATGGGGAAATCGCATGGTGCGGGTTTGCCCGCTCCACCGCAAACCCGCACAATGCCGCGTTGCACCAACGTACGCAGCCGAAGGGAAGCCAGCCGATGAGCGAGCGCGAATTCATGGAGTACGACGTCGTCACCGTGGGTGGCGGCCCCGCCGGCCTGGCCTTCGCCATCCGGCTCAAGCAGCTCGATCCCGGGCTTTCGGTCTGCGTCATCGAAAAAGCGAGCACCATCGGCGCGCAGATCCTTTCCGGCGCAGTGATCGAGCCGGGCCCGCTCGACGCGCTCTTGCCCGGCTGGCGCGATAACCCGCCGCCGGTCTGCATCCCCGCGACCGAGGACGAGTTCTGGATGCTGTCGAAAACCGGCGGCTTCAAGTTCCCCTTCGTGCCGCCGGGCATGCGCAACCACGGCAACTTCATCGTCTCGCTGGGCGCGATGTGCGCCTGGATGGCACCGCAGGCCGAGGCGCTGGGCGTGGAAATCTACCCGGGCTTTGCCGCGGCCGATCTTTTTTACAACGAGGACGGCTCGGTCGGCGGCGTGCGGATCGGCGACATGGGCGTGGCCAAGGACGGCACGCACAAGCCGACCTACGCCCAGGGCATCGACATCCGTGCGAAGGTCACGGTGCTGGCCGAGGGCGCGCGCGGGCACCTGACCAAGCGCCTGATCGAGAAATTCGGCCTCGACAAGGGCCGCGATCCGCAGGGCTATTCCATCGGCATCAAGGAGCTGTGGCAGGTGCCCGAGGAGCGCGTGCGCCCGGGCAGGATCGTGCACAGCGTGGGCTGGCCGGCCGACAGCCGCACCTACGGCGGCAGTTTCCTCTACCACCTGGACCAGGGCCGCATCGCGCTGGGCTATGTCTCCGGCCTCGACTACACCGACCCGAACTACAAGCCCTGGGAAGCCTTCCAGCAGTGGAAGAACCACCCGCACGTCAGAACCCTGCTGGAGGGCGGCAGCATCGTATCGGCCGGCGCGCGCGCCATCGTCACCGGCGGCTGGCAATCCTTGCCGAAGTGCGAGATGCCCGGCGCGATCCTGATCGGCGACACCGCCGGCCTCCTGAACGTGCCCAAGATCAAGGGCACCCACCAGGCGATCCGCTCGGCGATGCTCGCCGCCGAACACCTCGCCGGCAGCAAGCTGGCCCCGGAAGGCTTCGACGCCAAGCTGCGCGCCTCGCCCGCGATGGACGAACTCAGGACGGTGCGCAACATCAAGCCCGGCTTCAAGCGCGGGCTGTGGTTCGGGCTGGCGAACGCCGGCTGGGAAACGCTCACCGGCGGCCGCTCGCCCTGGACCTTCCGGAACAAGGCCGACTGGACCACCCTGCACAAGCTCGGCGAATGCGAGGAGCCCCGGCGCGACTACGTCGAGCGCAGCCTCCCGCCGCGCGACCGCCTCGCCGGGGTCTACTTCGCCGCCACCGAGCACGACGAGGACCAGCCGGTGCACCTGCTCGTGCACAACACCGACGTGTGCGCGACCCGATGCATCGAGGAATACGGCAACCCCTGCACCCGCTTCTGCCCGGCCGGCGTGTACGAGATGGTCGATGACGGCGCCGGCGGCAAGCGCCTGCAGATCAATTCGGCCAACTGCGTGCACTGCAAGACCTGCGACATCAAGGATCCCTACGAAAACATCACCTGGGTCACGCCCGAGGGCGGTGCCGGGCCCAACTACCAGAACCTCTGAGCCATGCCCCGCCGCATCGCACTGGCCACCGCCGCCGCCGCGCGCGCGGGCGATGACGATTTCGCCCCGCTCGCCGCGGCCCTGGGCGAGCTGGGTCTGGTCGCCGAGGCGGTGGACTGGGACGACCCCGCGGTCGACTGGGCCGGCTTCGAAGCGGTGCTGCCGCGCTCCACCTGGGACTACGTCGAACGCCTCGACGAGTTTCTCGACTGGTGCGAACGGGTGGCGCAGGCCACCCGCTTCCTCAACCCGCCGACGCTGCTGCGCTGGAACACCGACAAGCGCTACCTCCTCGACCTCGCCGCCGCGGGCGTTGCGGTGGTGGAGAGCCACTTCATCGCGCCGGGCCAGCCGGCCCGGGACTTTCCCGACCACGGCGAATTCGTGGTGAAGCCGGCCGTGGGCGCCGGCGCGCGCGACGCCCGGCGCTTCACCCGCACCGAACGCGACCTCGCGGTGGAACACGCGCGTGCGCTGCTGGAACGCGGCCGCACCGTGCTGGTGCAGCCCTATCTTCCGGCGGTGGACCAGGCCGGGGAAACCGCGCTGATCCACTTCGAAGGCGCCTATTCGCACGCCATCCGCAAGGGGCCGCTGCTGCCGCGCCACGGACCTGCGAGCCCGGCCCTGTTCGCGCCCGAGTCCATTTCGCCGCGCCAGCCCTCCGAAGCCGAACGGGCGCTGGCGGCGCGCGCCGTGGCCGCGATCCCCGGCGGCGCGCCCCTGTACGCCCGCATCGACCTGCTGCCCTCGGCCGACGGCCCGCGCCTGCTGGAGCTGGAGCTGACCGAGCC